>CAILYC010000057.1 GCA_903838355.1 uncultured Burkholderiales bacterium
GCCGGGTACTGGCCCATGTGCCGCCCGTAGAGGGTCTCCACCCCCAAAATGGCCACGACAATGGAGCCCGGCACACCGTAGAGGTCCTCGGCTTTTTTTAAGTCTTTGGCATGTTCCTCGCTAAAAGCCTTGCCCCATTGGATGCGCTGGTCCGTTAAAAATCGTTCGCGGTAGGCTTGCCAATTCTTGCGCACCCCCCGAGGGGCGGGCAAGACCCACTGGCGAACCGACTCCAAGTGGTGGGCCTGCGCGAGCTCTTGCAAGACCCACGCCTTGGGCAATGCGCTCGAGCGACTCAGGCGCTCAACCAGTGCGTCAAAGGCGGCATTTCTCTGGAACTTGGGTCCACTCAAGTTCAGGCGAGCGGGGTGTTTTGCGCCACGGCTTGAAGCGCTGAGGCGTTGATGACGGGGATGATTTGGGGGGCTGGTGTTGGGGCTCTCAGCCGCCAGGGCCGTGCCGCCCAGGCACAGCACAAGGATCAGCCCCCAAGCCAGTGCCCAAGCCCGTCTAACAGTCTCTTTGCAAGCCTCTATAAAAGCCCGCAACATCAATCGCACCCCACTGTGCCCAGGCCAGTGGGCGCGTGAGGGCTTGGGCCATGGCAGGCCCACCTTGGAGCGATTGAGCTCCATGGATTTGTTGTGCTGGATCCAAAACACCGTTGACTCTCTCCTCTAGGATGGTGAACTTGCGGGCTTGGCCACGGCCCCGAAGCCATGTTAAGCTTCATCTTTATGCACACCACAGGCTTTTACTCCCACAGCGACTGCCTTCTTCATGACATGGGCCCGGGCCACCCCGAGTGCCCACAACGCTTGCGCGCCATTGAAGACCGTTTGATCTCCTGCGGGCTTGATCAAGTCCTCACTCGGCCCGAGTTTGGTCTGGCCACCGTGGCCGACCTCACGCTTGCCCATGACGCATCCTACATCGAAAAAATTTTCCAGTGGGACACGCAACTCCAAGACGATCAAGAAGACCGAGACTATATTGAGCTCGATGCGGATACTCGGATGAACCGCGGCAGCTTGCAAGCGGCCTTGCGGGCGGTGGGCGCAGCCCTTGCGGCCACCGACGCGGTGATCGATGGAAAGCTAGCCAACGCGTTTTGTGCCATCCGCCCACCTGGCCACCATGCCACACACAAGCGCGGCATGGGTTTTTGCATCTTTAACAACGTGGCCATTGCCATCAAGCACGCCATTGAGCGCCGCGGTTTGAAGCGCGTGGCCTTGATTGATTTTGATGTCCACCACGGCAATGGCAGCGAAGACATTTTGTCGAGTCTGCCAGAGGTCTTGATGGTGGGGTTTTATCAGCACCCGTTTTACCCAGGCATTCACCCCGATCCTGTGGCGCACAACATGCTCAATGTCCCTTTGAAGGCCTACACCAAGGGAGATGCGGTGCGCGAGATGGTGCGCAACGTTTGGCTCCCAAGGCTCGAGGCCTTTGAGCCGGAGATGGTGTTTGTGAGTGCGGGCTTTGATGCCCATCAAGATGACGATTTGGCCCAACTCATGCTCAATGTGTCGGACTACGCTTGGATCACGCGCGAGATCACCGCCTTGGCTGCCCAGCATGCCAAGGGACGCATTGTCTCTTGCCTGGAGGGGGGCTACGATTTGCACGCCCTGGCCGCGAGCGTTGAAGCGCACTTGCGGGGATTGGCCGATCTATGACCTGGTTGGACGCTTGGCTCAAAGAATTGGCTTGGCCTGATGTGGCGCTGCAAGGGCTTTGGCTCTTGGTCCTGGGGGGCGTGTCTTTTTTCTTGGCGCGTTGGGGGCGTGAGCGTTTGAGAGAGGTTTTTAAGAGCAAGATGGAGGCTGCTGGCGATACCCATACTTCAGTGCTCAATGGCGTGGCCTACCCCTTGCTACTTTGGCTCTTGGTGACGGCACTGTTGGTTTTTTTGCGGCACAACCACACGCCCAGCCTTACCGTGGGCTTGGCGCAACCTTTGATCACCTGTTGGCTTTTGCTGTCTTTGGGCAAGAAGGTTCTGCACTTTGTTTTTCCTCAAAATGCGGCCCTGCGTGCGCTCGAGCGCGTCTTGAGTTATGTGGTGCTGATCTTCAGTTTGCTTTGGGTGTCGGGTTGGATGCCCGAGTTTTTGCTGCAACTTGAATCGATTCATTTGTCTTTTGGCAAGACCCATCTCGATTTGAGAACCTTGGTCGAAGGCCTGGTCTCGTGTGTGGCGGTCTTGATTTTTTCGTTGTGGTTGTCCGCGGTGCTTGAGCGCCAACTCATTGAGCCCGCCTTGGAGGATTTGTCCCTCAGAAAGGTCGTCTCCAATGTGTTGCGTGGGGCTTTGCTGGTGCTTGGCCTGTTGTTTTCCATGTCCGCTTTGGGGCTGGATTTGACCGCGCTCTCGGTCTTGGGGGGCGCCTTCGGGGTGGGGCTTGGGCTGGGTTTGCAAAAACTTGCAGCCAATTACGTGAGCGGTTTTGTGATTTTGCTCGAGCGCTCTATTCGAATAGGAGACTACGTCAAAATTGACGACTTCGAGGGCAAGATCACCGACATCAAAACCCGCTTTACCCTGATTCGTTCATACGGTGGGCGTGAATCCATTGTGCCCAATGAGTTGCTGCTCACCCAGCGCGTTGAAAATTTCTCCTTGAACGACCCCCATGTATCGCTCACCACGACCATCGTCCTTGGCTACGAGGTCGATGTGCCCGCTGTACAGTCCATGCTCCAAGAGGCTGCGCTTACCTGCGAACGCGTGCTCCATGAGCCCGCCCCCATTGCACTTCTCGAGGCCTTTGATGCCGATGGGCTGCGTTTTAAATTGTTGTTTTGGATCCAAGACCCCGAACAAGGACAACAAAAAGTGCTCTCTGAGGTCAATTGCGCCATTTTTGCGCAGATCAAGACGCTGGGTTGGCGCGTGCCCGTGCCGCAGCGTGAATGGACTTGGCACGGTGAGCAGTCCATCCCACATGGCAAGAGTCCTTGGATCAACCCTGGAAGCAACCCTGGGGACAATCTCGCCCCCAGTCCCCGGATTGAGTGAAGACACCGCCCATTTGGGGCTGTGTCTTGCTGTGGGTTGGGATTTGATTTGATTTGATTTGGCCCATGGGGCCAGGCTTGAAAGTCTCTTTTTTTTACTCAATCAAGGCGACCGATTTGACCTGTGCCCAAACGGGTTGACCCACTTCGAGCCCGAGTTTGGCAACCGAGCGCGAGGTCACCTTGGCCCACAGCAAGGTGCCCTCCATGTCCAAGCGAACCAGGCTTTGGGAGAAGTGGCGATCGGCTTGGATGGAGTGGATGCGGGCTGGCACAATGTTTTGAATGCTACTGCCCACGGGCTCCCTGCAAGCGATGCTCACATCGCGCGCCAGTATCCTCAGTCTCACGCACGAGCCCACAGCCAGTCCAGGATCGCGACACCAAAATTCCCCGCCTTTGAACTTTGCTTGAGCCAAGCCCCAGGGCTCATCGCGCTCCTTGACTTGCGCATGGATCAATGAACTGGGCTCCTCACCCAAGTCGGTGAGCCACTCGGCGTTGGTGAAAATTTCTTGGACAGGACCGCAGGCCTTGACGCGGCCTTGGTCCATCAGCACCAAAGTGCTGGCCAAGCGGGTCATCTCGGTCTCGGAATGGGTGACATAAAGCATGGGAAGGTGCAAGGTGTCGCGCAGTTTTTCTAGCCACGGCAACACTTCTTGCTGGCGTGCACGGTCCAATGACGCGAGGGGTTCGTCAAGCATCAAGAGGCTGGGTTGTGTGACCAAAGCCCGAGCCATGGCCACTCGCTGGCGCTCGCCGCCGGAGAGTTGTTGGGGCTGTCGACCCAGCAAGGCTTCGAGTCCCAAGATCTCGATGGCTTGCTCGAGTGCGAGCTCGGGTGAGAGGAGCGGTGCGCTTTGGGGGACCATGCAGCGCTTGTTGTGAAGCCGCTCTGGTTTTAAGCCAAAGCTCAAATTGCCCATCACATCCAGGTGTTCAAAAAGCGATGCTTCTTGAAAAACATAAGCAAAGGGTCGCTGCCAACTCGGCGAATGAATGCCTTGGCGACTGTCACTCAAGACGCTCGCACCCCAGGCAATGCGCCCACGGCTTTGAGGCTCAAGACCCGCCACACAGCGCAAAAGACTGGTTTTGCCCGACCCCGAGGGTCCAAAGAGCACGGAGATCCCCTTGGCAGGCAGGGTGAGCGCTACATTCAACGCAAAATCCACGCGTTGCAAGCTGACCTCGAGGGCCAAGGTGTCTGGGTCGATCATGGCATGGCCCCAAAGCTTGTGCGTCGAAAGCGGTTGAGCATCAAGAGAGTTCCAAAAGAAAACACCAAAAGCCCCAAAGCCAATGTGTGGGCCTCTTTGAACTCAAGGGCTTGGACGTGACCGTAAATTTGAGTGGAAATCACGTTCGTGCGCCCAGGAATGTTGCCCCCGATCATCAAGACCATGCCAAATTCACCCAGTGTGTGGGCAAAACTCAAGATCACCGCTGTGACCCAACCCCCGCGTGCGAGCGGCCAAGCGATACTCCAAAACGCGTCCCAAGGGCTGGCTCCCAGAGTGGCGGCGACCTCTAGGGGGCGATGCCCCAAGCGCTCAAAGGCTTGGAGGAGAGGTTGCACTGCAAACGGCAATGAGTAAACCACCGAGCCGAGCACCAGGCCCTCAAAGGTGAAGGCCAAACTGCCCCAGCCGAGTAACTGGGTGACCGTGCCGATGGGCCCGGAGGGGCCAAGGGCGATCAGGAGGTAAAACCCGAGTACCGTGGGTGGCAGCACCAAGGGCAAGGCCACCAAGGACTCGATGGGTGACTTCCAGGCGCTTGGCGTTTGGCTCAACCACCATGACAGCGGCGTGGCCACGGCGAGCAGCACCAAGGTGCTCACCGTGGCGAGTTGCAAGGTGAGGGCGATGGACTGAAGCGCTTGAGGGGCGAGCATGGATGGAGGATGAAGAAATGAAAAATGGGATCCACAAAAAAAGGAAATCCACGAAAAATGCAAGGGATGAAGGGGGTGGGCATCGAAATGGACCCCTCTTTGGCCCCCAAACTTCAAGTCTAGTGCAAAACTTGGAGTCTGGGGTCTGGGGGCCTGGAGCACGATGCCCCCCGATTGGGTGCGCGTGGGAGCGAAGCTTTGACTGAATGCCCTAAAATAAGCATTTTGCTGCAATCGGGCTGTGCGCGCACAAGGCTCAGCAGTCGATGAGAATTTAACAAGGAGTCAGGCCCATGAAGGTTTTGGTCGCGATCAAGCGCGTGGTGGATTACAACGTCAAAGTTCGGGTGAAGTCGGATCATACGGGCGTGGACACCGCCAACGTCAAAATGAGCATGAACCCGTTTGATGAAATTGCCGTCGAGGAGGCGGTCCGTCTCAAAGAGAATGGCGTGGCCACTGAAATCATTGCCGTCTCGTGCGGTGTGACCCAATGCACCGAGACCCTTAGAACGGCGTTGGCCATCGGTGCCGACCGCGCGATTTTGGTGGAAACAGCGCTTGAGCTCCAGCCCCTGGCTGTGGCCAAACTGCTCCTCGCCATCGTGCTCAAAGAAAAGCCCGACTTGGTCATTTTGGGCAAGCAAGCCATCGATGATGACTGCAACCAGACCGGACAAATGCTCGCCGCTTTGGCCCACATGCCGCAGGCCACTTTTGCCTCCAAGATTGAACTCGTGGACGGTAGACTCGAAGTCAGCCGTGAAATCGATGGGGGCTCCGAGGTCTTGTCCTTGCAGTTGCCCGCCATCGTCACCACCGACTTGAGGCTCAATGAGCCACGTTTCATCACCTTGCCCAACATTGTCAAGGCCAAGAAAAAGACGCTTGACGTGACCCGCCCCGAAGACCTCGGCGTGGACGTGACGCCACGCCTGCAAACCTTGAAGGTGAGTGAGCCTTCGAGTCGCAAGTCGGGCATTAAAGTGGCCAGTGTCGATGAGCTCATTGTTCAGCTCAAAACCGTGGCCAAGGTGATCTAAAAAACCCCACGATCCAGCCCAGACTTGAGCCCCAGACCCCAAGCCCACCCCACACAAATCCAACAGAAAAAGAGACCGCAATGAACGCATTGGTGATTGCAGAGCACGACAACCACACCCTCAAACTAGCGACCTTGAACACCGTGAGCGCGGCCAGGCTTTGTGCCAACACGGTCGATGTGCTCGTGATGGGGCAAGGCTGCGAGGCCGTGGCCCAAGAGGCCGCTCAAATACAAGGTTTGAACCAAGTTCTGCTGGCCCAAGGCGAAAGCCTGGCCCACGGTTTGGCCGAGAACGTGGCCGAGCAAGTGCTCGCCTTGGCGCGAGAGTACACCCATGTCTTGTTTGCTTCAAGCGCCCAGGGCAAGAACGTGGCGCCTCGCTTGGCGGCGTTGCTCGATGTGGCGCAACTCTCGGACATCTCCCATGTGGTTGACCCCAATACCTTTGAGCGCTCTATTTACGCGGGCAATGCGGTCTCCACCGTGCTCGCAAGCGACCCGATCAAAGTGATCACGGTGCGCACCACGGGCTTTGATGCCACACCCGAGGGCGCCGGTCCTTGCCCCATCAAGGCCGTGCAGGCCGTGGCCGATCAAGGTCTGAGCCGTTTTATCAGGCAAGAAGTGGCCAAGAGCGATCGGCCCGAATTGGCGGGCGCCAAGATCATTGTCTCAGGCGGTCGGGCCATGGGCAGTGCCGAAAAGTTCAACGACGTGCTCATCCCCTTGGCCGACAAATTGGGCGCCGCTTTGGGTGCGAGTCGCGCAGCGGTTGATGCTGGTTATGCCCCCAACGACTGGCAAGTCGGGCAGACTGGCAAAATCGTCGCCCCTGATCTTTATGTCGCGGTGGGCATCAGTGGTGCTATTCAGCATTTGGCTGGAATGAAGGACAGCAAAGTGATTGTGGCCATCAACAAAGACGCCGAGGCGCCCATTTTTAGTGTGGCGGACTTTTCGCTTGAAGCGGACTTGTTCAGCGCTGTCCCGGAGTTGGTCGCCAAGCTTTGAGCGGTCTGGGTGAGAAAAAGTATTGGTGTGAAGTGCTAGAACAATGAGGAGACAAACCCATGAATTATGTGGCACCTGTCAAGGACATGATGTTCAACTTGAGGCACATCGCACAGCTCGAGACACTGTGCGCTCTCCCCAACTTGCAAGAAAGCAGTCTCGATACGGCCCAAGCGGTGTTGGAGGAATTTGCACGCTTTAACCAAGAGGTCACCGCAGGGCTGAACTGGACCGGCGACCAAACGCCCGCGACACTCGAGCCTGCAACTGGGGTGGTGCACACCAGTCCAGGCTTTAAGGCGGCTTACACCCAATTCATCGAAGCGGGCTGGCAAGGTCTAGAGCACCCCCAAGAGTTTGGTGGCCAGGGTTTTGCAAAAAGCATCTCGGCGGCTTGTGCCGAGATGCTCAATTCGGCCAACATGAGCTTTGCGCTGTGCCCACTGCTCACCGATGGTGCCATTGAGGCCCTGCGAGTTGCCGGTTCGCCTGAGTTGCAAGCGCGCTTTTTGCCCCACTTGGTGAGTGGCAAGTGGAGCGGCACCATGAATTTGACCGAACCCCAGGCAGGCTCGGACCTCTCTCTCATCCAAACCCGTGCGCAAGAGTCGGCAAACGGCCACTACTTGCTCTTTGGCACCAAGATCTACATCACTTACGGTGAGCATGACATGAGCGAGAACATCGTTCACATGGTGCTTGCCCGTGTCAAGGACGCTCCCCCTGGGGTCAAGGGCATCAGTTTGTTTTTGGTGCCCAAGTTCAAGCTCACCCACCAGGGCCTTGTGGGTGAGAGGAACGATGTGCACTGCGTGCAACTCGAGCACAAGCTCGGCATCAAAGCCAGTCCCACCGCGGTGATGAAGTTTGGTGAAAATGGGGGCGCCCATGGGATGCTGGTGGGCGAGTTGAACCGCGGACTCGAGTACATGTTCATCATGATGAATGCGGCGCGTTTCGGGGTTGGCGTTCAAGGCGTGGCGCTTGCGGAGCGGGCCTACCAGGCCGCGCGCAACTATGCGCTCGAGCGCATTCAGTCCAGAGCTGTTGACCAGTCAACGACAGGGCCTGTGGCCATCATTGAGCACCCCGATGTGAAACGCATGCTCATGACCATGCGCGCCCATGTCCAAGCGGCCCGGGCCTTGAGCTTTGCCGCGTCCAGTGCTTATGACTTGGCCCATCACCACCCTCAGACGCAGGTGCGCCAACAGCAGCAAAGCATTTATGAGTTCCTCGTGCCCTTGGTCAAAGGCTACAGCACCGAGATGAGCCAATGGGTGAGCTCGCTGGCCGTGCAAGTGCACGGGGGCATGGGTTTCATCGAAGAAACGGGCGTGGCCCAGTATTACCGGGACGCCAAAATATTGACCATCTATGAAGGCACCACCGCCATCCAAGCCAATGACTTGATCGGTCGAAAAACCTTCAAAGACCGTGGTCAAGTGGCCCAACAACTTTTGGTGCAAATGGGGGGCACGCTCGACTTGTTGGCGGGTCTTGATTGCGTGCAGGCGCGCTCTTTGCACCATCGGCTCACCCAGGCGCGGGCGGCCTTTGAAGAGGCGCTCGAGTTCGTGGTAAGTCGATTTCAGACCGAACCGCGTGCAGTCTATGCGGCAGCGGTGCCCTATTTGCTGCTCACGGCTCAAGTGATGGCGGGCTGGCAGATGGCCAAGTCACTGTTGGCAGCCCAAGGTGAAATCAAAGCGGGGCGAGACCCTGTTTTCCACCAAGCCAAGGTGGACACGGCGCATTTTTATGCCGAACATATGTTGACGCTGGCCCCAGGCCTTGCTCAGAGCATACTCATGGGCGGCGCGAGTGTGAATGCCCTGAGCGCCGAGAGCTTCTAGCGCTCAGTCGTTCAAGCGTAATGACAGATGTAGTGAAAGGCATCCTTGACCTCGATGTCAAAGCTTGAGTTTTCAGGAATGTGAAAACTCACCCCCTGCGTGGCCGATGACCACTGCTCTTCACCCTTGAGGCGGTAATTGCAAGAACCCGCCACGCACTCCATGATCTCAGGCGCCGCGGTGTTGAAGGTGAGGCTTGAGGGCAGCACCACGCCAGCACTTTTTTGACTGCCGTCAGAGGCGGTGAAAGAGTGCGAGATGCAGCGGCCATCAAAATACACATTGGCCTTGGGGTTCAAGTTCACGTTGGTGAAAGAGGGGGGGGTGCTCATGGCGGTTCAGTTCTTGGAGTTCAGGAAGGTGGACGGCTCAATGACCTAAGGGGCATCAAGATGGAAGTCAGGCTCAGGCTTTTGATTTGGGCTTGGGCTTGGTATTTACAGTGTTTTTCAAAGCCGGCTTTGCGGTGACTCGGGTGGATTTTTTCGCTGCACTCGAGCGGGCCGCTTTCAAGTTGCCAGCAATGCGCATGCGCAGGGCATTGAGCTTGATGAATCCCCCAGCATCGGCTTGATTGTAGGCGCCGCCGTCGTCATCAAAGGTGGAGATGCGGGTGTCAAACAAGCTGTCGGTATGGCTCTCACGGCCCACACACATGATGGTGCCTTTGTAGAGCTTCAAGCGCACGAGCCCGTTGGCGGTGGCTTGCGAGGCATTGATCAAGCCTTGGAGGAGTTCGCGCTCGGGGCTGAACCAGTAGCCGTTGTAAACGAGCCGGGCGTAGCGTGGCATCAAGTCCTCTTTGAGGGCCAAGACTTCGCGGTCCAAGGTGATGGACTCGATGGCACGGTGGGCGCTGAGCAAAATCGTGCCCCCCGGGGTTTCATAGCAGCCACGGCTTTTCATGCCCACGTAGCGGTTCTCGACCTTGTCCAAGCGACCAATGCCGTGCTTGCCGCCAACGCTGTTGAGGTGGGTGAGCACCGTGGCTGGACTCATCTTCACACCATCAATGGCCACGACATCGCCGCGGGCAAATTCAAGTTCGAGGATTTGGGGTCTGTTCGGGGCTTTCTCGGGACTGCGGGTGAGGCGCCACATGCTCTCTTCGGGGGCGAAATTGGGGTCCTCCAAAATTCCACCTTCGTAGCTGATGTGCAACAAATTGGCGTCCATGGAGTAAGGCGCGCCGCCTTTTCTTTTCTTGAAATCCACTGGAATGCCGTGTCGGTCGGCGTAGGCCAGCAATTTTTCACGCGAGAGCAAATCCCACTCTCGCCAAGGGGCGATCACTTTGACGTTGGGCATCAAGGCATAGGCTCCAAGCTCAAAACGCACCTGGTCGTTGCCCTTGCCCGTGGCGCCGTGGCTGATGGCGTCGGCGTGGGTTTTTTGCGCAATTTCCACCAGTCTTTTGGCAATCAAGGGCCGGGCAATGGAGGTGCCCAGCAAATACTCACCTTCGTACAAGGCGTTGGCCCTGAACATGGGAAAGACAAAATCTCGCACGAACTCTTCGCGCAAATCTTCAATGAAGATGTTTTTGGGATCAATCCCCATTTTGATGGCCTTGGCCCGGGCCGGTTCAATCTCTTCACCTTGACCGATATCGGCGGTGAAGGTGACCACCTCACAGTGATAGGCGTCTTGCAACCACTTCAAAATGATGGAGGTATCAAGCCCTCCCGAATAGGCCAAGACGACGCGTTTGGGGCCTGGATCGGAGGCGGTTTTTGGGGCGGCAATTTTAGTCATGTGAGAGCGGTGTGGGATGAAACATAAGGACACGAATGGAGCCCAAACGCACACCTGCGGTGTGAGTCTACTTGGCCCCATGAAGCTAGAGATTTTAACGGATTGTGCATCGAGCGTTGTCGCTCGTGGGTTGGGCTGCTTGAAGTCCATCGCGGACCCATCTGGGGTCAGATCGACCCAGGGGGTTCGCTAAAGGCCCGTGGAGTTCGTCGCAGCCCCGTTGGGTCCGCTTTTTGGTGCAAATCGCCTTGGCACAGGCTCTTTGTTGGGTTTGCTTTCAGCGGTTGAGCGGCACGGGAGAGCTCAGTGCGCCAGGTGGGGTCGGGTAGGCTTGGGGTGCCGAGTTGGGAGGAGGCGTCATGTTGGAGCCTGGGGGTGGGGGGGATGCAGGTGGAGCGCCATTTCCGTAGGGACTGGGTGTGGCGGGATAGACCATGGGAAGATTGGCCGAATAGGACTGTGGTGGGGCAATGGGGGTGATTTGAAGTTGAACCACGGGGCCAGGGTTGGTGGGCATGATGGCGGAGTACTGTTTACCGGCAAATTCATAGACCACGCTGTAGCCAGTGATGCGACTTTCATAAACCATTTGTTGAGTGCAACGCTCCACATTGCGCACCTGCGGGTTGGGGTTGCCTTCAATTTTGTCGCCCAGAATGGCGCCTCCAAAAATTCCGAGTAGGGTGGCCGCCGCGCGACCGTCACCACGTCCCACCGAGTTGCCAAGGGCGCCTCCAGCGATCGCACCCATGGCAGCGCCAGCGCCTGACTTCTCACCATTGGCCACGACTTGCTCCTCACTGCAAACTCGCTTGGGCACCGAGAACTGTTGCACGACCGGGGTCGAAGACAAGACGCGGGCGCTGTCTTGGGCTTGCACCGTGAGCGCCGAGAGAGCCGAGAGCGCCAAGACAACAAAGCCCAGTCGGGTGACGTGTGGCTTAAAGTGCGCTTTGAAGTGCGCTTTGAATTGGGCTATTGAGAGCGTTTTTGCAGAGGTCATGAGGCGGACTCCAATTTTCTCGAATCTGGTGAAGTGATTTTAGGGTCATGCGTGCGAAGATCAAGTTGGGAATGGGTAAAACTTTGTGAAAGCGCAACCCCAAGCTTTAAAAACCAGTCTTCAATACAGGGCTCACTAGGGTTCGAGCACAACACAGTTTTTCCAAGAGGTGAATTCAGCCCAAACCCCAGTGGGTCGTCACTCAATAACGTTTGACCAGGCCTCGGGGTTGACGCCCAGGGTGAGCTGCCCATGGGGAAATTCAATCACCGGGCGCTTGATCAGGGACGGTTGCTGGGCCATGGCGTCGATGGCCGAGCTGGCGTTGAGGATGAGAGTTTTTTCCTCCTCTCTCAAAAGCCGCCAAGTGGTGCCTTTGCGGTTGAGGACACTCTCCCAACCAAAATGCTTGACCCAGGCCTTCAGACGCGGCAGCGGCACACCCGCTTTTTTGAAGTCATGAAACGCATACGCCAATGCATGCTCTTGCAGCCAATCTCTGGCTTTTTTAACCGACTGACAATTGGCAATGCCGTAGACGATGATGCGGGCGGGTTTTTCCATAGGAACTCCTCAAGGTGTCATGGCCAGTCGCAATAAAAGCGACTACGAGCCCAAGTCGCTGGCAAGGCTTAGCAAGGACTTGTCGTTTCTAAGCATCGATTTTGCCACCTTGTGGGTCGGAGTGTAGGGGATGGAAGCCACAAAGACAACGTAGCGAGGAACCTTGGTGGACGCCAAGCGCTCACGGCACCACTGCGCCACGTCTTGGGCGCTCAACAGCTCGTTGGATTTGGCCACGACCACGGCCATGATGTCGTCCTCACCGAGTTCTGCTGGCACGGCAATTACCGCCACATCGGCCACATTCGGGTGGCTTGCAATCACCCGATCAAGTTCGGCGCCAGAGATGTTCTCGCCGCGTCGACGGATGATGTCATTTTTTCTGGAGACAAAGGTGTAGTAGCCGTCTTCGTCCACGCTCACCAAATCACCAGTTTTGAACCAGCCTTGAACGAATTGTTTTTGCGTTTGTTCAGGATCTCGAAAATAGCCTTGCATGATGATGGGAGTCTTGACCCAGAGTTCACCCACTTGATGGGGTCCGAGTTCTTGGCCCATTTCGTCCACCACTTTGCAAGCGGCCCATTCACGCCTGGGATCGGGGTGCTTGCCCACTGGTCCCATGGTTCCGGGTTTTTGCAGGCCCGTGAAGGGGCTGCAAGTGACACCCGGGATTTCAGTCATGCCGTAGCCGCTCACCAAATGCGGCATGTGAAACTCTTCTTGAAAGGTGGCCCAGGCGGTGTGGCGCACACCGTAAGCAGCCCGCAGACGGTGCTCGTTCACGTACTCTTGTCGGGGACGCTTTTTTAAGATTTGGCAAGCCGCATCGATCAAGTTGACGATGGTGGACTGACTCGCGTGCGCTTGCTGCCAAAAGGATGAGGCGGAAAACCGCGGCATGATGGCAATCGAGCCCCCCGCAGCCAAACCACCTGCGACGGAGTAGAACAAAGCATTCATGTGAAAAAAAGGCAGCACAATCATCAAGCGGTCGTTGGCTTGCAAATACATGCGCTCGACAAAGGCCTCGCCACCGAGCAAAAAACTGCGCTGGCTGTGCATCACACCTTTGGGAAAACCTGTGGTGCCCGAGGTGTAGATGATCAAGCAGGTGTCATCACCCTGGGTTTGCATCGTCAGCGCTTGAAGTTGATGGCGTGCGTGCTTGAAGGCTTCACTTCCCTCGTGCTTTAGATCGGCCACGAGGGCCTTGGCCAAGGTCGGTAAAGCCGCTGCTGGACTGGGTTGACTCTCAATCGACCAAGACATGGGCTTCATCGGGGACTGCATGGCTTGTCTGGCCTGCAAAAAGCTCGCGCTTGCGTGCTCGTCGACCAAGACCAAGTGCATTTGGGCGTGATCGAGGACGTAGCGGGTTTCTTCCACACCAAACTCAGGGTTGATGGGCACCATCACGGCTTGAATTCGAGCCAATGCAAAAAGCAGCACCACATGGGTTTGGTGGTTTCTGGCCATGATGCCCACTCGCGCTTTGGGAGTCACGCCTTGGCACAAGAGCCAAGTGCCCAGGTCCTCCACTTGTTGAGCAAATTGCTGCCAAGACATTTCTTGTTTGTCAAACCAGATAAAGGTTTGGTCCTTGAGCCGCTCGGCGCGACTCTGGAGCGCGTCATGGAGCGTGAAATTGTGGCTTGGGTATAGGCCCAAGACTTGCATGGGGAGCGCGAGGTGTGGGGCGGTGTTGGACATGCGCGACTTTGCTAGGTGTGTGATGAGGGAGGGTATTGGGGCGGCAGCAGCGGGGGGGGGGAGATGGAGTGGTCCGCAATAGCAGGGGGATAGGGATAGGGACAAGGCTAGGGCTAGGGAGGTGGAACAAGCCTCTTGATCAAGGCCTTAAACCTCAGAGCGTTAAAGACGCCAAGGCTATTCTAAAGTGCGTGTGAGCGCGAGACCATGCTTACTCTCCCTAGGTGCCCCCCACCTAAGCTGGTCATGGGTTGGTGCTGCTCCCATTGGGGTCGTTGCCTTTGACAACCCGCCCTAGGATCTCATCTTATACTTGAGCACTACCGAGCACTGCCGAGCACTTCCAATCACTACCAATCAATACCGAGATCCACCGCGCTCGAGCTGACCCATTTGGATGGCCTCTTGACTCAAAGAAGTCGCTCAACGCCTCATCGACCCGCAAAAGATGACCGACAACACATCACCCTCAGCCTCAGCCTCTCCTTGGCGTGTCTTCAAGGACCATTGTCTCAAGGGCCAACTCGCCTACCAAGTCACCCAAGCGGGGCAGGTGGTGTTTTACCCCCGTGTTTGTGCGCCCCAAACTGGCGACGACTTGCATTGGAGGGTCTCCAAAGGGCTTGGGACGGTGTATTCCTGCACCGAAGTGATGGGCAAAGACCGAGAGCCCTACAACGTCTCCTTGATCGATGTGGACGAAGGCTTTCGCATGATGAGTCGAGTCGACGGCTTGGCGGCCAAGGACGTGAGCATTGGCCTGAGAGTGCAGCTCAAGATGGACATGACCCACCCTGAAGATCCTTTGCCGGTATTTGTGCCCCTCCAAGCTGGGCATCCTGGCCCGACAGGGGCAACACATGATTGATCCCCACGGCTTAAGCACGAGCCCTTTTGAGCGCGCCAGTGTGGCCGTGGTGGGGGCTGCTGAATCCGATTTGGGTCATTGCGCACCGGGCACGTCGCCTGTGGACTTGATGGCGCAAGCGAGCTTGCGCGCTTTGTCCGATGCGGGTTTGGGCCTCAAGGACGTGGATGCGGTTTTTTGTGCGACGAGTCAAATCCGCTTTGCCACCACTGCACTGTGCGAGTATTTGGGTGTCCATCCCCGTACCCACGACGGCACCCAAATGGGAGGATCATCCTTCATGACCCACATGGCACAAGCCTGTGCAGCGCTCGAGCGTGGGCAGTGCGAGGTCGCTTTGATCGCCTATGGCAGCACCCAGCGATCGGTGAGTCGCGCGGCCGCGAGTCCGCGGGAATTCAACCCTTATGAGACCCCATACCAGCCGGTCTTGCCGATCTCCGCCTATGCCATGGCAGCCGCCAGGCACATGCATGAATTTGGCACCACCCGAACGCATTTGGCCAGTGTCGCCGTGGCGGCGAGGCAATGGGCGCTCATGAACCCGGTGGCTTGGGAGAAAGAGCCCTTGACCTTGGAGCAAGCGCTCGCGTCGCGGATGGTGAGCTCACCCTTGACCTTGCGCGACTGTTGCTTGGTCACCGATGGCGGCGGAGCTTTGATTCTCACCCGAGGTGATCGCGCCCGTCACCTTCAAAAAGCACCGGTCTACGTCTTGGGTTTTGCCCAAGAGCTCTCGCATTTGTCGATCTCGAACATGCCGGACCTCACCACCACAGGGGCGAAGATCACGGGCCTTGCGGCCATGAAGATGGCCGGTGTCACACCGGGCTCGTTTGATTTGGCCATGCTCTACGATGCTTTTACCATCAACACAATTTTGTTTTTGGAGGACCTTGGTTTTTGTCAAAAAGGCGAAGGCGGGCCCTTTGTGGCCAGTGGCGCGATTGCGCCAGGGGGCTCGTTGGCGGTCAATACCAATGGCGGGGGCTTGTCGTACTGCCACCCCGGTATGTATGGACTGCTGCTGCTGATCGAGGCGGTGAGACAGATTCGCGGCGAGTGTGGCGTGCGTCAAGTCCCAGGCTGTGAGCTTGCAGTGGCCCACGGCAATGGGGGGGTGCTCTCCACCCAGGCCACCGTTGTGCTGGGGGCTGTTCATGACTGAGAGCGCTTGGGGCCAAGCGGTCTTTGCTCAAGATCGGAATCCTCCACAATCATCCCCTTTAATGACTCTTATTTCACCTTCACCATGACCCTCCAAGACTGGCTCAGCCACATCGAAAATTTACACCCGGTGAGCATTGACATGGGGCTCGAGCGCGTCAAGTCAGTGGCTCAAAATTTGGGGTTGTCGTTTTCGGTGCCGGTGATCACGGTGGCTGGCACCAACGGCAAAGGGTCGACTTGTGCACTGCTCGAAGCCATCTTGTCACAAGCGGGCTACAAAGTGGGGCTTTACACCTCGCCCCATTTGGTGAATTTTCAGGAACGCTGCCGCATTCAAGAGAATTCGGTGAGTGAGGACTTGCTTACTCAAGCCTTTGAGGAAGTTGAGCGTCATCTCGGGAGCGCCACGCTCACCTATTTCGAATTCAGCACCTTGGCCATTTTGTGGGTTTTTTCGCAGTCGAACTTGGATGTGATCGTGCTGGAGGTGGGGCTGGGGGGGAGGCTGGATGCGGTCAATGTGGTGGATGCGGACTGCGCCGTGATCACGAGCGTGGACTTGGACCACATGGACTACCTGGGGCCGGATCGCGAGAGCATTGGTTTGGAGAAAGCCGGCATCATGCGAGCGAATCGACCGGTGGTGATCAGTGACCCCATGCCGCCCCAAAGTGTCCTCCAGCACGCCAAAGAGACCGGCGCCGATGTCTGGCAATTGGGCAAAGACTTTAATTTTTCGGGGGATGCGCAGCAATGGGCATGGCGCGGCAGAGGCAGTGCCTACAGCGGGTTGGCCTATCCTGCCCTTCGAGGCGCCAATCAGCTGCTCAATGCGAGCGGCGCGCTTGCTGCATTGACCAGTTTGCGTGGCGTCATCCCAATTACCGCGCAAGCGGTTCGAAACGGCTTGGCCATGGTCGAGTTGCCCGGGCGTTTTCAGATTTTTCCCGGTCAACCTCAGTTGATTTTGGATGTGGCCCACAACCCCCATGCGGTGGCAGCGCTCACCGAAAACTTGGATGCGATGGGATTTTTCCCAAGAACCCATGCGGTGTTGGGTGCCATGGCGGACAAGGACATTGAGGCCATCATGAAGCGCATTGGGGTGTTGGTCGACGATTGGTATTTTTGTGATTTGCCCACCCCACGAGCCGCCAGTGCCCAAAGCTTGCAGCAGATTTGGCTCAAAACACCGCTGGCCTCCCAACAAAAAGCACAATTGTTTACCGACCCTGGTTTGGCACTCGATGGCGCCTTGGCCCAGTCCAGCCCCACTGATAGAATCGTCGTGTTTGGGTCCTTTTATACGGTGGGCGCGATTTTGGCCAGGGGCATCCCTAGGCGAGACGCACCCCATTTGAACGCTTAAGGGTATGGCTTTCTTTAAATTCAGCTTCCCTGGTCAAAAAGACCAAGATCATTCGGATTCGGCCGCTCAAAGCATGGAATCTTTGAGAAAACGCGTCAAACACCGCTTGATGGGTTCGGCAGTCTTGGTGATCTTGGCAGTCATCGGGTTTCCCATGGTGTTTGATTCTCAGCCCAGGCCATTGCCTTTGGACATGGCCATCGACATCCCTGACAAAGCCAAAGTCTCTCCGAGCATGGCACCGCAGAACTTGAGGTCTCAGTCGTCTCATCAGCCTGGAACGAGCAAAGCCATGAACGCAGCCATGCCGCCAGACCAGGCAGCACCTGACGCCATGGAGTCCAATGACCCACAAAAGGGTCAGCCCCCGGGACAGGCCCCTACGCCTCCTTCTGCTCTTGCTCCTGCTCTTGCTCCTGCTTCTGCTTCTGCTTCTGCTTCTGCCAGTAAAGCCATCTTGCCCCCTTCAAGCGCGGTCGCAGCCCCCAAGCAACCGCCAACGCTTGCTCCCCCAACTTCAGTTGTCTCCGCTCCTATTCATTCCGCCGCCCCCAAGGATTCAACCTTGGGGGCCAAGGAGGGACTCTCAGCCAAGGAAGAGATCGTTTCACCGAAATTGTCCTCGGCTGCTGACAGTGCCAAGGTGGTCACCAAGACAGAGGCCAAAGGGGATACAAAAACGGACACCCCATCTCCAGCCAGATTACCCGCAAATGCCAAAACCGAGATCGCCAAGCCTGCCGTGCCAAAGAAAGAGGAGAGCAAAGTGGCGAGTGATTTGACCAGCGCTCGTTACGTGATTCAAGTCGGTGCTTTCAGCGATGAGGCCAAGGTGAAGCAGGTTCGTGAAAAACTGGAAAAAGCCGGCTTGCACACCTTTGTCTTGCCCATTGTTGACAAAGGGGTGACGAGAACTCGGGTACGGCTGGGGCCTTTTACCAGCAAGGATGAGGCCAATAAATCAGCCAACAAGGCCAAAGCACTTAACTTCCAGCCCAATATCTTCAAATTGCCCTGAAGCCACATGTCAGCCCTTGATTGGATTTTTGCGGTATTTTTTGCGTTGGCTTTGGTTCATGGGTTTTGGCGTGGATTGGTTCAAGAGTTGATGGCCTTGGTGGCGTGGGTGGTGGGCTTTGTCTTGGCCCCTCGCTACGCGCCACTGCTATCGCCCTACCTGCCCATGCAAGGGGCTGGTCCCAGCATGAAGTATGTGGTGAGTTTTGTGATTGTTTTGTTGATCACCTTGGTGGTTTTGGGGGGTGTTGCCAAACTCTTGCATCGTCTCATGGAATGGGTTGGTTTGGGTTTGGTCGATCGTTTCTTCGGGGCGGTGTTTTCGATTGCCAAGACCACCATGGTTTGTCTTTGCCTGGCCATTGTGGTCAACCTCACGCCCCTCAAGACGCTGGATGTCTGGCGCGAATCCTTGGGTGCAAAAGTCTTGGTTGGGTTGTTGGGTTTTTTAAAGCCCATGCTGCCGCTTGAATATGGAAAGTACGTGAACTGATATGTGTGGAATCGTTGGAGTTGTGAGTTCATTGCCGGTCAATCAACTCATCTATGATGCGTTGCTGTTGCTCCAGCACCGTGGTCAAGATGCGGCGGGCATCGTCACGCAATTGGACAAGAAATTTTTCATGCACAAGGCCAAGGGCATGGTGAAGGATGTTTTTCGAACCCGCAATATGCGGGCCTTGCCGGGACCCATGGGCCTGGGCCAAGTGCGCTACCCAACCGCGGGCAACGCCTTCAGTGAAGAGGAGGCTCAACCGTTTTATGTCAACGCCCCCTTTGGCTTGGTCTTGGTGCACAACGGTAATTTGACCAATGCCCATGCATTGAAGTCTGAGTTATTCATGACCGATCATCGCCACATCAACACCGAGAGCGACTCAGAGGTGCTGCTCAATGTGCTTGCGCATGAGCTGGAGAAAACCACTCGGGGTTTGCCGCTGGGTCCCCAGGATATATTTCAAGCGGTGCGCCGCGTGCACCAACGCGTTCGAGGCTCCTACGCGGTGGTGGCCATGATCGCTGGCCACGGCTTGCTTGCTTTTCGCGATCCTTACGGTATTCGCCCTTTGTGCTTTGGCGTGGACGCCAGCGGCGCTGTGATGGTTGCGAGCGAGTCGGTGGCCCTTGAGGGCTCGGGACACCATTTTGTGCGGGATGTGCAACCCGGCGAGGCCATCTATATTGAGAGTGGCGGCGATATTCACCAAGAGCAATGTGCAGCCAAAGCCCAATTGAGTCCTTGTATTTTTGAATATGTTTATTTGGCCAGGCCTGACTCCACCTTGGACGGTATTTCGGTCTACCAAGCCCGGCTCAATTTGGGAGAAACCTTGGCCAAGCGAGTGATCTCCACGGTTCCCCCCCAGGACATCGATGTGGTCATTCCCATCCCCGAGTCGAGTCGGCCCAGTGCCACACAACTCGCCCACCTCTTGGGGCTACCTTATCGGGAAGGTTTTGTGAAAAACCGCTATGTCGGACGCACCTTCATCATGCCGGGTCAAGGGGTGAGAAAGCGCTCGGTGAGGCAAAAGCTCAATGTGATTCAAAGCGAGTTCAAAGGTCGCAATGTGCTCCTTGTGGACGACTCCATTGTGCGTGGTACAACGTCTAGAGAAATTGTCATGATGGCCAGAGACGCGGGCGCTAAAAAAGTTTACCTCGCCAGTGCGGCGCCGCCCGTGAGATTTCCCAACGTCTATGGCATTGATATGCCCACTGGCGCCGAGTTGGTGGCTTTTGACAAAACCGTGGAAGAGGTGAGAGAGATCATTGGGTGCGATGCCCTCATCTATCAAGAAGTGGCGGCCATGAAGTCGGCGATTTTATCGGCCAAAAGCGAAACGTCACCGCCCTTGGCTGGTTTTGATGCATCGTGTTTTGATGGGGTGTACGTGACGGGAGATGTGTCCTTGGACGACATTCTCAAAATCCACGCCCTAAGGCCTACAGTCGATGAAAACCAAGAAGACAACTCGAGGTTGGCGCTTCCCAACCCAGCCCGTTAATAAAGGATACCCATGAGCTACAAACCCTTGCCACCAGGTTTGCACATTGACACCTTGGCTGTGCGTGAAGCGGTGGACAAATCCCAGTATGGTGAGAACTCCGAGTCGCTTTACCTCACATCAAGTTTCACCCAACCCGACAGTGAAACCGCAGCCAGGCGGTTTTCTGGGCTTGAAGACGGCTTCATTTATTCGCGCTTTACCAATCCCACCGTGGCCAGCATGGAGATGCGCTTGGCCGCTCTCGAAGGCACGCAGGCCTGTATCGCCACGTCGAGTGGCATGGCCGCGGTGCTGCTGCTTTGCATGGGATTACTGAAAAGCGGAGACCACGTGATTTGCTCGCGCTCTGTGTTTGGCTCGACCATCAAGCTCTTGGCATCGGAGTTTGGTAAATTTGGTGTGCTCTCGACCTTTGTCTCGCAAACCGATCCCCAAGAGTGGAGGGATGCCATGCGGCCCAACACCAAACTCTTGTTCGCTGAAACCCCGACCAATCCACTCACCGAGGTGTGTGACATTCGCGTCTTGGCCGACATCGCCCACCAAGGCGGCGCCGTGCTCGCGGTCGACAACTGTTTTTGCACGCCGGTGCTCCAGCGTCCCGTGGACTATGGCGCAGACATCGTGATTCACTCCGGCACCAAGTACCTCGATGGCCAGGGCCGTGTCGTGGCCGGCGCGATTTGTGCCTCCAGTGCCATGGTCAAAGACTGCTTCATTCCCGTCATGCGAAGTGCCGGCATGACACTCTCGGCCTTCAATGCCTGGGTGGTCTTGAAGGGTATGGAGACCTTGGGGATCAGGATGAAAGCGCAGTCTGAGCAGGCGCTTGACATGGCGTCTTGGCTGCAAGCTCACCCCAAAGTGGCAAGGGTCTACTACCCAGCGCTGCCCAGTCACCCGCAACACGCGTTGGCCATGCGTCAGCAAAAAGGCATGGGCGGCGCGGTCTTGTCCTTTGATGTCCATGGTGACACGCCGGATGAGGGGCGAAAAAATGCTTTTCACGTGATCGATCAATGCCAAGTCCTCTCCGTCACCGCCAATTTGGGGG
The DNA here is from genome assembly GCA_903838355.1 of uncultured Burkholderiales bacterium. Classification (GTDB taxonomy): domain Bacteria; phylum Pseudomonadota; class Gammaproteobacteria; order Burkholderiales; family Burkholderiaceae_C; genus Limnohabitans. The sequence continues at coordinate 21,365 of CAILYC010000057.1, forward strand.
ATGTCAAAACCATCATCACCCAACCAGCCAGCACGTCTCACGGGCGTCTCACCGAAGTGCAACGCCAACAAGCGGGTATTCGCCAGCATCTGATTCGATTGGCCGTGGGTCTAGAGCATTTGGATGACTTGAAGGCGGATTTGTCTCGAGGCCTAGACACCTTGCCTTAAATTTTTGGAAATCACATGACTGTTGTTCGTACCCGTTTTGCGCCGTCTCCCACTGGATTTATCCACCTGGGCAATATCCGCTCGGCGCTCTACCCCTGGGCCTACGCAAAATCCAAAGGCGGTCAATTCATTTTGCGCATTGAAGACACCGATGTAGAGCGCTCGAGCCAAGAGGCGGTGGATGTGATTCTTCAAGGCATGCGCTGGCTTGGCCTCGAACCCGACGAAGGACCCTTTTACCAAATGCAACGCATGGACCGCTACCGCGAGGTCTTGGGTCAGTTGATTGAGAAAGACTGCGTTTACCCTTGCTTCATGAGTGTTCAGGCCTTGGATGCGCTTCGTGAAGTGCAAATGAAAGCGAAAGAAAAACCGAGGTACGATGGCACTTGGCGTCCTGAGCCTGGGAAAGTATTGCCTGCAGTGCCTGAGGGCGTGAAACCTGTTTTGCGTTTTAAAAATCCAATCGGTGGTGTGGTGAGTTGGGATGACAAGGTCAAGGGCAGGATAGAGATTGCCAATGCCGAGCTCGATGATTTGGTGATTGCGAGACCTGACGGCACACCCACCTACAATTTTTGTGTCGTGGTCGACGATATCGACATGAAGATCACCCATGTGATCCGAGGGGACGATCACGTCAACAATACCCCCAGACAGATCAATATTTTTAAAGCACTTGGCGTAGAGCCCCCGGTCTATGCCCACTTGCCCACCGTGCTAAATGAGCAAGGCGAAAAGCTCAGCAAAAGAAATGGCGCCAAGGCGGTCACGCAATACGAGGCAGAAGGCTACTTGCCCCAGGCCATGCTGAACTACCTCTCCAGGCTCGGATGGAGCCATGGGGATGATGAAATTTTCAGTACCGAGCAGTTTTTGTCCTGGTTTGACTTGGATCACTTGGGCCGAAGCGCCGCTCAATTCGATGAGGCCAAGCTCAAGTGGGTGAACTTGCAGCACATGAAGACGTTGAGCGGTGAGGCCCTTGCCAAGGCGGTCACCCCATTTCTGTTCAATTTGGGGGTGGTGCCTGATGCGCGACTTCCCGCCATTTGTCAACTCTTCAAAGACCGCTGTGACACCTTGGTCGTTTTGGCGCAATGGGCCAAGGGGTTTTACCAGCCCGTGGAGGTCCCCAGTCTTGAGCTAGACAAGCACATGAACCCGGCTGCGAAAGAGGCCATTGGCCTCTTGGCCACAACGTTGTCGGCCCGCAAGGAGTCTGAGTGGGACGTGGCGCACATGGCCCTTGACTTGAAGGAAGTCCTGGTGAAGACGGGATTAAAAATGCCGCAACTGGCCATGCCTGTGCGAGTCTTGTTGCTTGGAACGGCACAAACGCCCTCACTTGATGCGGTGCTGTCACTGTTGAGAAAAGAAGATGTTTTAGCGGGCTTGTCTAAAGCATGAAAATCGGGTTATAATCTCGCTCTTGATGCCTTTTGGGGGTATAGCTCAGCTGGGAGAGCGCTTGCATGGCATGCAAGAGGTCAGCGGTTCGATCCCGCTTACCTCCACCAAAAGTCAAAAGTTTGTTCAAGGTTTGACCCTATCGTCTAGAGGCCTAGGACATCACCCTTTCACGGTGAGTACCGGGGTTCGAATCCCCGTAGGGTCGCCAGTTTTGCAGAGGTTGTGCAACAACTTTTGCAGCCACGCGGAGTGGTAGTTCAGTTGGTTAGAATACCGGCCTGTCACGCCGGGGGTCGCGGGTTCGAGTCCCGTCCACTCCGCCAA
>CAILYC010000058.1 GCA_903838355.1 uncultured Burkholderiales bacterium
CTCCACTCACTCCACTCCCTCCAAAACCCACAAAAGCGCGCGCACCCGTTCACGTGAATTCGCCCTGCAAGCGCTCTACCAACTCATCGTCTCTCACAACGATCCCTTTGACATTGACCTCTTTACCCAGGATCTCGTGGGTTTTAAGAAAGCCGATCTGGCCCACTACCGCGCCATTTTGCACGGCTGTGCCCGTGAGCGCGATGCGCTCGATGCGCTCATCACCCCACTCATCGATCGGCCCTTGAGTGACCTCTCGCCCATCGAGCGCGCGGTGATGTGGCTGGGTGTCTACGAGCTCGAGCACTGCTTGGATGTGCCTTGGCGTGTCGTGCTCAACGAAGCCATTGAACTGGCCAAGTCGTTTGGTGGCACCGATGGTCACAAATACGTCAACGCCGTTCTCAACAAAGTCGCCTTGACGCTCAGAGCGAGCGAAATCGGCGCACAAGCCCGGGCCTGAGATGAGAGTCACCGAGCGGGCCCAACGCATTGAGCCGTTTTATGTGATGGAAGTGGCCAAAGCCGCCCACCTCTTGGCCCAGGACCTCGCCGGCCACGATTGGCCCATGCTGATGCTCAACATTGGAGAGCCCGACTTCACCGCCGCACCCTTGGTGCAAGACGCGGCCCAAGTGGCCATTCAAAGCGGTCAGACCCAGTACACCCCCGCCACCGGTCTCATCGCCTTGAGGCACGCCATCTCGAATTGGTACCAACAGCGTTTTGGCCTCAGGATCGACGCCGAGCGCATCATCGTGACCGCGGGCGCTTCCGGCGCGCTGCAGCTCGCTTGCCTCACCTTGATCGAGTCGGGCGACGAGATCTTGATGCCAGACCCGAGTTACCCGTGCAACCGCCATTTTGTGAGCGCGGCCAATGGGCACGCCACCTTGCTGCCCACCACCCACCACGACCGCTACCAATTGAGCCCCGAGCAAGTGGCCCAGAACTGGAAGCCAGGCACGCGTGGCGTCTTGCTCGCGTCTCCCTCTAACCCCACGGGCACCTCGATTGCGCTCTCGGCCTTGAAGGCCATCCATGAGCGGGTTCAACATCAGGGCGGCATCACCTTGGTGGACGAAATTTACCTGGGCCTCACCTTTGACGAAGAGCTGTCCCAGTCGGCCCTGGCGATCGATGAGCGCGTGATCAGCATCAACAGTTTTTCCAAATACTTCAGCATGACGGGCTGGCGTTTGGGCTGGATGGTGGCCCCCAAGACCCTGGTCCCCAGTCTCGAGCGCTTGGCACAAAACCTCTTCATTTGCCCCAGCACCGTTGCCCAGCACGCGGCGCTTGCCTGTTTCGAGCCCGAGAGCTTGGCGATCTTTGAAGAGCGCCGACTCGCCTTCAAAGCACGGCGCGACTATTTGGTGCCGGCCCTAGAGGCCTTGGGTTTTGGGGTACCGCTCTCACCCGATGGGGCGTTTTACATCTGGAGCGATTGCCGTGGTCTTTATGACAAACTCGGGGTGACCAACAGCTGGGACTTCACCTTTGAGCTCATGAAACGCGCCCACGTTGCGCTCGCTCCTGGACGCGACTTTGGTCGCCACGAGACCGAGCACTTTGTGAGATGGTCCATCGCCAGCGCCTTGCCCGAGCTCAAGGAGGCCGTCAGGCGCATCCAACACGTCTTGGACAACGCATGAGTTTGAGCGTCCACTTTGGCTGGCCTCTTCGAGTTTACTGGGAAGACACCGATGCGGGAGGGATCGTTTTTTACGCCAATTATTTGAAGTTTTTTGAGCGCGCCCGCACCGAGTGGCTGCGCGCTTTGGGGGTTGAGCAGCACGCGCTCAAAGGGCAAACACAAGGCATGTTCATCGTGAGCGAGACGCAACTCAAATACCTAGGACCTGCTCGACTTGATGACCAATTGTGGGTCACGGCACGATTGATTGAGAAAGGGCGGGCGAGTTTGGTGGTCGCCCAAGAGGCCTATAAAATGACGCCAACGCTGAGCCTAGGGGACCCGAGCCAAGGGCCCAAACTGTGCGAGGGGCACATTCGCATTGGGTGGGTCAACGCCGACACCCTCAAACCGAGCCGAATACCGCAGACCATTTTGGAAAAATTCGAATGAACCAAGACTTCTCCATCGTCACCTTGCTCTTGAACGCCTCCTTGGTCGTTCAAATCGTCGTGACCATATTGCTGTGTGTGTCGGTCACGAGTTGGTCGGCTATTTTCAGGAAATACTTTGCACTGCGACGCATCCATGCCCTCAACGAAGCGTTTGAGCGCGACTTTTGGTCCGGAAAAAGTTTGAACGAGCTCTTTAGCGCCGCCACACAAAATGCGCGCTCTTGCGGCCCCATGGAGCGCATTTTTGCCAGCGGCATGCGCGAGTATCAAAAATTGCGCGAGCGGCGCATCGGCGACAGCAGCACTTTGATGGACGGGGCCACTCGCGCCATGCGTGCGAGCTTGCAGCGCGAGATGGACACGATCGAGTCTTCCTTGTCGTTTCTGGCCTCGGTGGGTTCAGTCTCGCCATATGGCGGCCTTTTTGGCACGGTCTGGGGCATCATGCACGCCTTCACCGGCTTGGCCGCTATGCAACAAGTCACCTTGGCCAAGGTCGCTCCAGGCATTGCCGAGGCCTTGGTGGCCACCGCCATTGGGCTTTTTGCCGCAATCCCCGCGGTGCTCGCCTACAACCGTTTTGCCAGGGACATTGACCGGGTATCGATCCAGCTCGAGACCTTCATGGAAGAGTTCAGCAACATCTTACAGCGCAACGTGGGCAGTGCCGCCTCGAGCGCCAACGCGCTCAATGCCTCACCGCACTGAGACCCAGGAAACCCCAACACCCATGATCGTTCACGCTTCTCTCCATCCCTAAAGGCTTGCCCCATGGCTTCTGGCCCTTCTCGCACACGCTCACGACGCCGCACCATCAACGAGATCAATATGGTGCCCTTCATCGATGTGATGCTGGTGCTCTTGATCATCTTCATGGTGACCGCCCCTTTGATCACCACAAGCGCCATTGATGTGCCCAGTGTCGGCAAAGCGTCGAGCGCGCCCGACGGCATCATTCGCATTGAACTCAAGGCCGATCACCACATCGCCATCAGCAGCTCCACCAAGGGTGGTGAAGTCAGCGAAGATGTTGACGCCAGCGAGTTGGCCAACAAAACACTCGCCTTGCAAGCCGGCAGTGACGCGGTCCCTGTGATCATCTTTGGCGACAAGTCCCTGCCCTATGAAGAAGTGATCAAGGTCTTGGACGGTTTGCAGCGCCAAGGCGTCAAACGCGTGGGCTTGTCGGTGCAAGTCAACAAGATGTAATCCAAGCCCGCTCCTTGCTTTTTACAATGAACACGACCCTCGAGCACCAAGACCTTTTTTTGCCGCCCAAGCCCCAAGTCAGTGTGCGCGCTTTTGTCTTGGCCTTGCTTGCTCACCTCATGCTCCTCTTGGCCTTGACCTGGGGGGTTTCTTGGCATCAACAAGCCGAGCTCGAGTCGTCCACGGCCGAGTTGTGGTCCAACACCCCCAACCTCACCCAACAAGCCGCGCCCCCTGTTGTTCAAGCGCCTGAGCCTGTGCATGAGCCCACGCCCCCTCCTGCCCCCCCTCAGACACCCAAGCCAGTCCCAGAGGTCAAGCCACCACTCCCCGCCCAAGCGGACATTGGTATTGAAAAACTCAAAAAACAAAAGCAGCTTGAAGAGGACAAAAAGGCCTTGGAAAAAAAGGCAGTCAAAGACAAGCTTGAAAAAGAACAAGCCAAAGAGAAAGAGAAAGAGAAAGAGAAAGAAAAGGCCAAGGAAAGGGAGAAACAAACGCTCAAAGACAACGAGAAAAAACGCGTCCAAGAGGCACGAGCCCAAGATCGACGAGTCCAAGAAAACTTAAAGCGCTTTGGCAACACCACGGGGATGAACGCGGGCCCCACCAGTGCCAGCAATCTCTCCAATGGCGTGGGCTCAGGTCATTCGGTGAGCGCCAATTACGCGGGAAAAATCGTCGAACTCATCAAACGCAATTGGGGTTTGCACAAAGAGTACACCGGTCAGCCCAAGACCGAGGTTGAGGTCTTTTGTGCACCGGACGGCACCATCCTCAATAAAAAAATCACCAAGTCCAGTGGCAATGCCGACTGGGACGAAGCCGTGATCAAGGCCATCGATCAGACCCAATTGCTCTCCAAACTGCCCAGAGACACGGATGGTCGGGTTCCATCAGACATCAGGCTCACGCTTTCGCCATAAGCCATGAGGTGGGGCGGAGTGGAGCCCCCCCCTCTTAAACCGTTAATTTTAAAAGTTTTACTCAGGCAGCAAGCCAATTTCTTTGGACACCTGCGCCCAGTGTTCGGTCTCGGTCTTTAGGAATGCATCGAGTTTGGATGGCGACCCCAAGGGGGTGGCAATGGGGCCAATGGCAAGCATGTGCTCGGCGGTTTCTGGGGCCTGTAAAAAAGCGTTGATCTCGGCATTGAGCTTGTCGATGATGCCCGCCGGCGTGCCGGTGGGCGCCACCAGCGCAAACCAGCCCACCATCTCAAAACCGGGCAAGCTCTCGGAGAAGCTTGGGACTTGATCAAAGCTTGGCACGCGCTTGGCCGAGCTCACCGCCAAAAGCCGCAAGCGTCCTTGCTTGACCAACTGCGCACTCGAAGCCAAGTCCACCAAGGCTGCATCGGCGTGCCCACCCATCACATCTTGCACGGCAACACCCACAGACGAATAGGGCACCAGATTCGACTGCGCTTGGGTCTTGGCATTGAGGAGCCTGGCAATGATGCCCCCAAAGGTGCGTGGGCCTTCATTGGCAATGGAGATGGCGCTGGGATTGGCTTTGGACTTGGCAATGAGGTCTTGCAATGAAACAAGGGGGGAGTCGGCTTTGACAAAGAGGCCAAACGGGCTGTTGGCGACAAAGGCCACGCTGGTGAAGTCGCGTTGCGGGTCGTAGCCCAACGATTTGAACAAAAACTGATTGGACACCAAGGCCGCTGTGGTGGTAAAGTAAAACGTGTAGCCATCGGGCGCTGCTCGGGCAACCGCTTGGGCGCCAATCACGTTTTGACCGCCGGGCTTGTTGTCGATCACCACACTTTGACCCCAGGTCTTGGTGAGCCTCTCGCCCAAATATCGGGCAATGGTGTCTGGCCCCGAGCCCGCGGGCTGAGACAACACAAAACGCAGCGGCTTGTCGGGCCAACTCGATTGGGCCAAGGCCTGAGAGGCCACACCCCCCAAAATCGAGCCCACCATCCAGATGGTCAAGAACCCAAGTCGAGCAAATAAACGGTGGGCAGCATTCATGTTGAAACCTCTCAAGACTATAAAAAAATCAACGCTTGAATGTGCACCACTTCATCACCAGGCTCGGACTGCGGTCAACAAGGGCGCAGCCCCTGGCGCTTAAGCCTCGGGGCGGTGGGTCGGTGTGATGAAAAACCGCTCCAGTGTCTGGCCATCGCCTTCAATGCCTTCGATGCCATGATTACCCTTGAGTCCATGGACTTCAGACGCTGCGCCATAAACACCAAAAACGATGTGGTCTGGCCTCACCAGCGCTGCTTGCACGCCATGATTGACAAACCAAGCCTTCACCACGCCGTCGCACTCTTGGAGCCCTTTGGCATCCCAACGGAACACTTGCACATTCAGGGCCCCATTTAACACCACTTTGTCCCATTGCGCATCGGCAGTTTCACTCAGAAAAAGACGCCAACCGCAACCGGTCACGGTGTCCATGCGAACGCGCTCTTGGGTTTGGGGATCCAGCACCCAGGCTTGTGGAAAGACCGTGCCAATCGTGACTTGAGCCAAATTCGGCACCCAACTCGCAGCTTGACCCAAGCAGCCCTCGCTCAAAGCGGGTTGGACGTTTTGCCTTGGCGTGGGCTGCACCAGTCCATTGCATTGGGCCAACAGTTGGGCGTCTCTTGCCATGGCGCGGCTGGTGTCGCGCTCGCCCACCAATTCACCAATGTGCTTGATGCGCTCGGTGAGGGCCGTCACGTGGGCCTTCCTTTCTTGGCCATAGGTGTCGAGCAAACACGCTTGGGCCGAGCCCTTCAAGACCTGGACGAGCTTCCAAGACAGGTTTTGTGCGTCCCTGAGCCCTTGGCACATGCCTTGACCCAAGAAGGGAGGCTGCTGGTGGGCAGCGTCTCCCGCCAAAAACACACGACCCTGCCGCCAGGACTTGGCCACCAAGGCATGGAAGCGGTAACTCGCTTGCCGCCAGAGTTGGGCATCGTCAGGGGTGATCCAGCGCTTGAGCAGCGCCCAAGTACCCTCAACACTGGCCACCTGTTCGGGGTCTTCGCCCGCGTTGATGGAAATCTCCCAGCGGCGATGGTTTTTCGCACCCATGATGTAGGAGCTTGGACGTTGGGGCTCACAGTACTGCACACTCACCCGGGGCGTTTTTTTCAATCCGCGCTCATTGAGAAGGACATCGACCACCAGCCACGATTGCTCAAAACCGAGGTCAAGAAGATCTAGCCCCTGCATTTTTCTCACCGTGCTTGACGCTCCATCGCAAGCAATGAGGTACTTGGCCTCAACGGTCTTTACCTGCCCCTGGGGGTCTTGGACGTGCAAGACGACAGACTGTGCGCCTTGCACCACACCCACGCAAGTTTGACCCAGGTCCACAGTGACAGGGGCCAACTGTTGCACACGCTTGCGAATGATCGCCTCCACCGGCGGCTGGGAAAACACAAGGGAAGGCACAAAGGTCAGCGGGTAAGGCGCTGGGAGCGAAGACATGCACTTGATGAGCTGGCCATTCACGCCGTAAAACTCCGAGTCGGTGAAGGGCTCGGTGTGGGGCTCGATCTCTCGCTCCAAGCCCAACTGCTGAAAAATCCTCATGATCTCGTGATCCAAGGCAATGGCGCGCGGCTTGGGGTAGACCTCGCTTGAAGCGTCGCAGGCATAGACCGTGAGGCCCTCAAGGCCCAACAAACCGGCCGCCACCGCGCCTGTGGGGCCAAAACCCACAATGGCCACATCAACCATAATAAAACTCTCTTGACGTTGAACTTGAGGTGAGGCCTGTGGTGCCAGCAGGGTACTCCCAATGGCCCTCACCGCCTTGGGGCTCAAGCGGGCATCAAGCCCGCTGCTTCGATGCCTGCCATGCAAATGGCCTCGTCTTCATCCCCAGTGCCACCACTCGCCCCAGCAGACCCCAAAATCTCCCCGGCTGCATTTTTGATGAGCACAGCACCCGTTTGGGGTAGGAATTTGCCTTGGGCGGTGGAGGCAAGCGACAAAAAGAAATTGGGATTGTCCTTGGCGCGCTGGCTCAGCACTCGGCTAGAGCTGCCCATGCCCACTGCACCCCAGGCCTTTCCCAGGGCCACGTCAAAGCGAAACATGCTCGCGCCGTCCTCGCGGGCAAATGCAACCAAATGACCCGACGCGTCCAACACCACAACGCCCATGGGCTTGTATTGGTGGGCGCGGGCATTGGCCAAGGCCGCAGCGATGATGGTTTGGGCTTGGCTTAAGGTGAGGTGAGACATAAAAAACTCCTTGGTGATGGGGCCCTTGAGGTCGCTTGGGGGCCAACAGGCGAAAAAAAGAAAACAACAGGCAACTTCGTGATTTTAGGCGCATGGGGTGCAGGCCAAGGCGTCAGGCAGACCGATTTTTAAAAAGCGTCCTATCCTGTCCCTTCTTTTCTCATTTAAAGATTGCATTGATGAACAAATTGTCATGGAAAACCCGTTTTTTGGAACAAATCTTTCAAAAGTGTCATGCACTCAAGCGCCCGTCTGACTTACCATTTAAAGCATGAAACGCGCTTTTTGCCTCTTCCTTTTCACTCTTTTTCCACTCCTGTCTTGGGCCGTGGGGGACGAGTGCGTGGTCGAGCCCACAGCAAATCTCAAACTCTTGTGCGAAGCGAAAAGCCACGGCAGCGCTTTTTACTGCGAAAAGATCTCCAGCTTTGGTGTCAAAAGCGAATGCATTTTTGCTGTTCGCAACCGCCAACGCAGCATCACCTGGGGCTTCAAACCCATTGACCAGTCCAAGGCGGTCTTTAAATAGACACGAGTTGGGCGGCAAACGCTGGCCTTAGACCCAAGCACTCGAAATCCACCCACCGAGCCACCGAGTACTCGGCAACTTCATCCTTTAGGCTTGGCGATTGAACTGAGCAAGGGCATGGACTTTTAGGGTTTCGGCTTGGGAGCCCAAACCCGGCAAGTTCAGTGCCAATTGACGCCCACTCAGAAGACCTCTTGCCTGCCTCAAGGACAGTTACACTTGGGTCCAACGCCTAGCCCCACCCATCGGTTCGGCTGGGTGCTCAAGCCGTGTCCTCCACACGGGCAAAATCGCGGTTGAACAGTTGACAAGGCAAACACAATGTGCAGATGGATGGCCTACGGCGGACCTGAGATTTTCTTAAAGGACGTTTTGTTTGAACAAGAAAACTCCTTGGTCAAACAAAGCCTCTCGGCGCGCGAGTCCCATTGGCATACCAATGCAGACGGCTTTGGTGTGGCTTGGTATGGCCAGAAAAATACCCCAGGTGTTTTCAAAGATATTTTGCCCGCTTGGAACGACAGCAATTTGCACTCCTTGGCCCATCAAATTGAGTCTAGGCTCTTTTTTGCCCATGTTCGTGCTTCCAGCGGCACCAGTGTTTCGCGCAACAATTGCCACCCTTTCAGCCACGGTGAGTGGGCCTTCATGCACAACGGCCAAATCGGCGGCTGGGCCCACATGCGCCAAGCGGTGGAGTCACTCATCGCTCCAGAGCTCTACCAACACCGCCTGGGCACCACCGACAGTGAAGCCTTGTTTCTCTTGGCGTTGACCTTGGGCCTAGCAAAGGATCCCCCCAAAGCAATGAACCAAGCCTTGGGGCTGGTTGGCAAACTTATGCGCGAGCACGGGGTGATGGAGCCCCTCAGGCTCTCGGCCGCTTGCTCCAATGGACAACAAATTTGGGGGTTCCGGTATTCGAGCGACCAACACTCCCCCAGCCTTTATTACGGCACGCCCACCACCCACGCCCAGGAGCACTTCCAAGGCCAAATCAACACCATGGCTTCTGAGCCCCTGGACGACCAAGCGTCGCATTGGTGCGCTGTTGCAGAAAGCACGGGCCTTGTCTGGAGCCAAGGCCGCATCCAAACCTTTGCCATCACGCCAACGCTTTGAGGCACGCCTGCCCTGGCCAAAGCGGCGGGCACTTTAAGCCTGAGGGTCTTGCGCGCTTTTAAGGCGCTGCACACACCCATAGGCCACCAATGCCAAACCCATGCTCACCATGAAGGTGCTTTGAAGACCCCCATATTGGCTCAACATGGCGCCCCCCACCCCACCCAAAACACCGGTGAGGCCATAGCCCACGATGGAATAAAGTGCCTGTCCTCGCGCTCTCAAGTGGGTGGAGAAATGTTCATTGAGCCACGTCATGCACACCGTGTGGTGCACGGCAAAGGTCAGACCGTGGAGCATTTGCGCTACCAACAAGGCGGGCCAGACACCCGCCCCCCAGGTGGTGAGGGCCATGCGCAAGGCCATGCCGAGTGTGCAAAGCTTGAGCCAGCCCATCGCGTCCAAGCGGTGAAACCAGGCACTCTGGGTGTAAAAGACGATGATCTCCACCACCACCCCCAGACCCCAAAAGAGTCCAATCGTGGTTTTGTCGTAACCCAATTGGTCCAAATAAAGCGAGAGGTAAAAGTAAATGGACATGTGGGAAAGGATGTGAAAAAACATTGTCAAGAAAAACCAGCGGTTGTGGGTTTTCTTCAAGATTTGAAACATCGATTCTTTTGTCGAATGGGCGTGCACACTCTCTTTGCTGTTGGGGATCAACCAAGCACCCACATTCACCGCAAGCAAGGTGGTCGCGGTCCATCCGACAAAGTCGTCCAAGCCATGGTGCTCAAACCAAAAACCAGCCCAACACACGGTCAACAAAAAACCCAGCGACCCACACAAACGCACCCGACCATAGCGCTTGGCATCAAAGCGGCCTTCGTGGCTCACCCAGTGCGAGAGGGCCGCTTCGGTCATGGGCATCATGGCGCTCGTATGGATGAACATGATCAACATGAGACCCGCCAGGAGCGTCATGCTAGCGCCTTTTAAAAAAGCACTGCAAAGCAAAGCAACACCGGCGCAAAAGCGCAGCAACCAGACTCGCTCGCCGGTGTGGTCACTCAGCCACCCCCAACCATAGGGCGCAAAAATGCGGGTAAAGGACTGCATGGAGGCCATGAGTCCAATGACCACAAGGCTCGCGCCTTGCGACTTGAGCCACAAGGACAAATAGGGGTTGAAAAATCCAATGTGGGCAAAATAGCTCGCCGACAGGCAAGCAAAGGCGAACAACGGTGACTTGCTGAAGAAAAATTTCACTCGCTATCGGCTCTAGATCAATGGTTTTAGATTGGGTGCTTTGCGCGAGTGAAATTCGCTCCCACGACGCGCAAGGCCACCCTAAGCCTGGCTGGCAATGGGTGCAAAGGGAACGCTCACATCCGCACACTGGGCCCGGTGTTTTAGGGCATGCTCCATGAGCACCAAGGCCAACAGCGCCTCGGCAATGGGGGCGGCGCGAATGCCCACACACGGGTCGTGACGACCCTTGGTGATCACGCTCGTGGGCTGCAAGTTTTGATCAATGGAGGGCTTGGGAATCAAGATGGAACTCGTGGGCTTGATGGCCAAATGAACCTCCAAGTCCTGACCCGTGCTGATGCCGCCCAACACCCCACCGGCGTGGTTGCTCAAAAAGCCCTCGGGCGTCATCGCGTCACCATGATAGGAACCCAACTGCGAGACACTCTCAAAGCCCGAGCCAATTTCAACCCCCTTGACCGCATTGAGCCCCATCATCGCCCAAGCAATGTCGGCATCGAGTTTGTCAAACAAGGGCGCTCCCAAACCCACCGGCATGTGCAGGGCTGAGACGCGGATTTTGGCGCCACAAGAGTCGCCTGATTTTCTGAGCTGGTCCATATAGGACTCCAAAGCCGAGACGTCGGCACAGGGTGCAAAAAACGGGTTGTGTGCCACGTGTCCCCAATCCTCAAAAGCAATGGGGTGGGGGCCAATTTGGGTCATGCAGGCCCGCACCACAACCCCCAAGTGCGTGTTGAGCCATTTTTTAGCCACTGCACCAGCCGCCACCATGGGCGCGGTGAGCCGAGCTGAAGAACGCCCGCCGCCCCTGGGGTCGCGAAAACCATATTTTTGGGTGTAGGTGTAGTCGGCATGCCCAGGCCTGAAGGTCTGTGCAATGCCGCTGTAATCTTTGCTGCGCTGATCGGTGTTGGGAATCAACAAGGCAATGGGGGTGCCAGTGGTTTTACCCTCATAGACACCCGAGAGGATTTGCACCTGATCAGTTTCTTGTCGCTGGGTGACAAATCGACTGGTGCCTGGGCGGCGGCGATCCAAGTCGGGTTGAATGTCAGCCTCGCTCAAGGCAAGACCCGGCGGGCAGCCATCGATCACACAGCCAATGGCCACACCGTGGGACTCACCAAAATTGGTCACGGCAAAGAGTTGTCCAAATGTATTTGCGCTCATGGACACTATTATCCTATGAGACAGGTCTCAAGAGCCCCTTGCAGACAGCTATTTAAGGGGGGTCCCCTGGACCTTTGCGCGCCAGCCCCGTGACGCCGTTTTCCTCGGGCCAGTCACGGATATAGGCTTTGAGCAGGGTGTTTTCAAAATTTTGACTGTCCACCACAGTCTTGGCCACGTCATAAAAACTGATGACCCCCAGGAGCGCACCCTCACTGATCACCGGCATGTAGCGAACATGGTGCTCGAGCATCATGCGGCGCACCTCATCCAAGGCGGTCTCTGGGGTGCACGTGAGGGGCGAGTCGTCCATCACCGTTCTTACATGCATGCGGGCAAAGTCTCCCGGGTGATTAACCACGCACCCGATCACTTCCCGAAAGGTGAGCATCCCCACCAACTCGTCGTGCTCCATCACCACCACGGAGCCAATGTCCTTGTGCTCCATCATGGTCAAAGCCTTGAGCAGTTCATCTTGAGCATCAACAGCGAAAATGGTGCTGCCCTTGATTTTTAAAATATCACTGACTTTCATGCCCGAGCTCCTTCTTTGATAGACCCTAGGCTCAGAGCATAAGGCCCCATGGCGAGAATTCTTCTTGACGAGGCGCAAGAAAAGTAAAATGTGAATGGGCTTCAAAAACCTGACCCGCACACTTGAGTTCAAGTGTATCGAAGGCCTTATTCTTTGAAACCTCGTGTATTCACCTAGACCTCTTGTACGAACCGAGTCAAAAAAAGGTCTCAGTTCAGAGGGCAAGACCCGGTCCGCGTGAACGCGTCTTGCACACTCACCCCACCCCAGCCATGGTAAACCGGCGCACTCAAAACCTCCGGCGGGAGCAGCCAGCGTGAGAGCAAGGGCTCAATGGAGGTGCTTTGTGGATCCATCAAAATCACCAAACGAGGTCGTCTGCTCGCCTCTTCGTCCAACGCTGCCACCCAATCGAGCTCGATCAAGTGCGCCAGCACCTCTTCAAGCACCAAGGGATCCACCCGCAACGACTCGGCCAAGCTCAGCCGGTCTAGCCCTTTGTCTGGCAGGTGACGCCTCTTGTCCAGTGCCTCCAAGCACTCCAAGGCCAACTGAAAACCAAAACCTGGCACGTCGCTGACCCGCAACACGGGCCCACTCAAACTGGGCAGTGCGGCCACAAAAACCGCACCGGTCAAGATGATGAGCCAAGTCACATACATCCAGAGTAGAAATATCGGCAACGTGGCAAAAGCGCCATAAATCATGGACACCGCCGGAATGCTCTGCAAATACCAAGTCAAGGCGTGGCGTGCAACTTCAGTGGCCGAGGTGACCCACAACCCCCCCATCAAGGCATGCGAATACTTCACTTGGGTATTGGGCACGTACCGATAAAGGGCACTCATGCCCAGGACCCACATGAAAAACTCCAAGGCATTGATCAACACTTCGAGCACTCCCAAGCCGTTGCCAATCCAAGTGCGTGACAGTGCGCTCACATAAAACAAGGACACCACCCCCAAGCCGAGCACCAATGGGCCCAGGGTCATGACCGACCAATACAGCAAAATTCTTTGCGTGAGGGCTCTTTTTTGGTGGTTGTGCCAAATGGCGTTCAAGCTTTTGTCGATGGTGTAGACCAAACTGAGCGCTGAGACCACCAAGACGGCAAAACCGGCCAAGCCCAACCGCGAGGCCTTGCTTGAAAACTGGGTCAAATAACCTAAAACTTGCCTGGAAATGCTCTCTGGAATCAAGCTCTGGACCAACCAATGCTGCAGCACTTGTTGGAACTGGTTGAAGACGGGGAAAACCGTGAAAACCGCCAAAATCACCGTCAAGATCGGCACCAAGGCCATGGTCGAGGTGAAGGTGAGAGAGCCCGCGGTTTGCCCCAAACGCTCGCGTTGCAAACGGTCCAACAAGACCGGTAATAGTCGACTCCAGGCCACTTCTTGGCAATCGAGCCAAAAAACGACCAGTGAATTTTGAAGGTAAAAACGCTTGGCAATCATGGCCGCTATGATGCCACTCTTTGCACCTGGGGTCTTTTTGCCTGAAAAAAGCCACACGCCATTGGGCCCCAAGGATTCAATAAAACACCGGATAATAGGCCCATGAACTCCAACAGCACCACGACAAAACCCACCCAAGAGGTGAGGCTGACCCAAAACGCTGCCCTCCTGAGCCTCTTACTCCTGATTGTCCTTTGCGTTGCCTGGGAAGGGTCATGGGCGCCGCTCAAGCCGGGGGGCAGTTGGCTCGCCCTCAAGGCCTTGCCTTTGCTTTTTGCTGTTCCGGGCATCTTCAAAAGACGTCTGTACACCTACCGGTGGCTCAGTTTGGTCATTTGGCTGTATTTCATCGAAGGTGTTGTCCGAGCTTACAGCGATGTCGGGGACTCGGCCCGTTTGGCCGGTCTCGAGACCGCACTCAGCGTGCTGCTCTTCATGGCTTGCGCGGGGCATGTGCGTGCACGCTTCAAGGCCTCACTCTTGGCCCCCGAACCCCCTCACAAAACACCCAGCACCGAACCCGCGTTCTCGCAAGAAAATGCGTCTAAAGCAAAGCAATTTCAGCATTCGCAGCCATTGATCGAAGAATTGAAAACGCTGCTCGGTCCTCAGCACGTCCTCACTGCACCGCTTGACCTCATGGCCTACGAGCAAGATTGGCGCAAACGAAGCACGGGGCGATCCCTCTGTGTGGTGCGACCGGCCAGCACCTTGGAGGTCTCGCAAGTCGTCAAGGCCTGCGCTCGCCGGGGTGTGAGCATTGTGCCCCAAGGGGGCAATACCGGCCTTGTGGTGGGCTCCACACCGGATGAGAGCGGTCAACAAGTGCTGCTGTCGCTGCAGCGCATGAAAGCCGTGCGGGCCGTCTACGCGGACAACTTGAGCATTGATGTCGAAGCCGGCTGCGTACTGGCCCAGTTGCAAGAAGCGGCGAGCGCAGCAGGACTCTTCTTTCCTTTGAGTTTGGGCTCTGAAGGCAGTTGCACGATTGGGGGCAACCTCTCAACCAATGCGGGGGGCACCCAAGTTCTCAGGTACGGAAACGCGCGCGATTTGTGTTTGGGGCTCGAGGTGGTCTTGGCCAATGGTGAAATTTTGCAAGGCCTCTCAGGCCTTAGAAAAGACAACACCGGCTATGACCTCAAAAACCTCTTCATTGGCAGCGAAGGAACCCTGGGCATCATCACCGCGGCCAGCCTTAAACTCTTCCCCAGGCCCCAATCCACCCTCAACGCCTGGGCGGCCCTCAATAGCTTAGAAGATTGCGTGCTGCTCTTGGGACTCGCCCACGAGAAATTGGGCGCCGGTTTGTCGGGCTTTGAGGTGATGAACCAATACGCCTTGGGCTTGGTTGGGAAACATTTCCCCACGCTCAAGGCCCCCTTTCAAGCCTATCCTTGGTGCGCACTCATGGAGCTGAGCGACAACGAGTCGCACGAGCACGCGCACACGCAACTGCTGGCCCTCTTGGAGTTGGCCATGGAGCAAGGGTGCGTGCAAAACGCCACCGTGGCCGAGAATTTGTCCAAGGCCGCACAAATGTGGCATATCCGAGAAAGCATCACCTTGGCTCAGGCGCAAGAAGGCTTGAACGTGAAGCACGACATCTCCTTGTCCGCCGCCAGCATCCCCGCCTTTGTGGAGCAAACCGATCGCGAACTCACTGAACTCGCCCCAGGGAGTCGACTCATCAACTTTGGACACCTTGGAGACGGCAATTTGCACTACAACGTCCAAGGCCCAGAGGACACCAACAGTGCCGATTTTTTGCGCGACTTTGAGTCCCCCATCAACGACTTGGTCCACCGCAATGTGTTTGCCCTGGGCGGCTCCATTTCAGCCGAGCACGGCATCGGCTCTTTGAAAGTCGACACCCTGCCACACTACAAAGACCCCCAGGCCTTGGCGCTGATGAGGCGCCTCAAAAATAGCCTCGACCCCGAGAACATCTTGAACCCTGGGCGCGTGATCCGCATGAGCCCCCATGCCTGACTGCACCAAAGATCAGAAAACGATACTGACAAAAACCACATGGATCAACCCTTACCAGAAAACATCTGAAGAACTTCTAAAATAGCGTTTTTAACCTCACCGTTCAAGCCTTTTCCCATGAACCCAAGCCAGCCTCCACTTTCTCAATACGAAGACTTTATGCGCCATGTGTTCACCCATGGGGTGCACAAAGAAGATCGCACGGGAACGGGCACTCGCAGTGTCTTTGGGTCGCAAATGCGGTTTGACCTGAGGCAAGGATTTCCCTTGGTGACCACCAAAAAAGTGCATTTGAGGTCCATCATCCAAGAGTTGTTGTGGTTCTTGACGGGGTCGAGCAGCAACTTGTGGCTGCGTGAGCGCGGCGTCACCATCTGGGACGAATGGGCCAGAGAGGACGGGGATTTGGGCCCCGTTTATGGGGTACAGTGGCGCAGTTGGCCCACCCCCGATGGTCAACACATCGACCAAATCGCTGAGCTCATGAAAACGCTCAAAAGCAATCCAGACTCGAGACGCATGATCGTGAGTGCTTGGAATGTGGCCGATTTATCCAAAATGGCACTCATGCCCTGTCATGCATTTTTTCAGTTTTATGTGGCCCCGAGCACGACCCCTCATGGCAAAGGTCGTTTGAGCTGTCAGCTCTATCAAAGAAGTGCCGACATTTTTTTGGGTGTCCCCTTTAACATTGCAAGTTATGCGTTGCTCACCCACATGATTGCACAGCAAAGCGACTTGGAAGTGGGGGACTTCATCTGGACAGGGGGGGACTGCCACATCTACACCAATCACTTTGATCAAGTTCAACTGCAGCTCTCGAGAACGCCTTACCCCTATCCAACACTCAACATCAAACGCCGACCTGAGAGTATTTTTGATTACCAGTTTGAAGACTTTGAAGTCCTCAACTACCAGTGTCACGATGCAATCAAAGCGCCCGTTGCGGTTTGAATCCCCAGACTTGAGCCCTCAACGATTGCGCAAATTAGACCTTCAAAAGGCCCATCAACCCATGAACTTGATTTTTGCCTCGTCCATCAATGGCGTCATAGGACACAACAAGCAAATGCCGTGGCATTTGCCCGAGGACTTGGCACACTTCAAAAAGCTCACCTTGGGACACGTGGTGTTGATGGGGCGAAAGACCTGGGAATCAATTCCTGCGCAGTTCAGGCCCTTGCCAGGACGCGACAATTGGGTGCTGACCCGACAAGTCGAATGGCACGATGAGGGTGCTCGCCCCTTTGTCGACCTCAGCGCCGCGCAAGCCGCGTTTGCCAAGGCGCACACCCAGCAGGAATTGTGGATCATCGGTGGCGCCGAGGTCTATGCCCAGACCATTGAACACGCCCAGCGCATCGAACTCACCTTGATCGAACAAACTTGCGAAGGCGACGCCATGGCTCCCAAAATCGACTCAAACTGGGTGACAATGTCCAAGGAAACACACACCGCCAAAAGTGGCTTGGTTTACCACTTTATTTCTTACCAACGATCCTCAAAGGAGTAACCCATGTCAGATGATGAATTCCATGTTCACGGACCCCACGACCACGAACTCGAGCACGCCGGTCACGGCGAGGGCCATGACTCCCACAAGATGACCAATCAAATCGCCATGTTCACGGCGATCATTGCCACAGTCGGTGCAATTTTTGGATACATGGGAGGCGCCACCCAAGCCAATGCAGGCCTCTATAAGAACAATGCGGCCATCTCAAAAACCGAGGCCTCCAACCAGTGGAATTACTACCAGGCCAAGAGTTCCAAGCAAAATTTGAGTGAACTGGCCAAGGAGATTGCTCCTCTTGCCAAAAAGGATTTTTACGATGAAGAAATCAAACGCTACAAAACAGAAAAAGGCGACATCAAGAAAAATGCTGAGGCACTAGAGAATAAGAGCAAAGAGTGGGATGAAAAGTCGGACGAAGAAATGCACGAGCACCACCGTTGGGCGCAGGCCACCACGGCGCTTCAAATCTCGATCGCTTTGGCCGCCATTGCACTGCTCACGCGTAAAACTTGGCTGCAAAAAGGCATGATGGGCATGGGCGCACTGGGCTTGATTTTGGGCGCCTTGGCCGCTTTGCACATCTGAGACGGGTCGCATGGCTGTCCATCACCCCCTGCTCGGTAAAAACCACCCATGAGACTGGCCACTTGGAATGTGAACTCATTGAATGTTCGCTTGGAGCAAGTCTTGGCTTGGCTTCAGAGCTCGCCTGAAGGCTCCAAAGTGGACGTCTTGGTTTTGCAAGAAACCAAGCTCAGCGACGACATGTTTCCCTTTCAGGCCTTCACCCGAGCTGGATTTGAGTTGTCCTTTTTTGGGCAAAAGACCTACAACGGGGTGGCGCTGATCTCTCGCCACCCTTTTTCCTCGGTCGTGAAAAACATGCCCACCTTGGACGATCCCATGGCCCGGGTGATCAGTGCCAAGGTCTTGGGCCTCAGGGTAGTCGGAGCCTATTTCCCCAATGGTCAAGACCCACTGAGTGACAAATTTGTCTACAAGATGAAATGGCTCGCCTCCATGCAGGAGTGGCTGGCGACGCTTCTCCTAGAACCTGAACCCATCGCACTGATGGGGGACTTCAACATCACTTGGGATGATCTCGATGTTTGGGACCCCGTGGGGTTAAAGGACAGCATTCATTGCACAAGCCAAGAGCGTGATCACTTTCAAGGCCTCATGGACTTGGGTCTCTTTGATGCCTACCGAAGTTTGCATCCAGAAGGAAAGAAATTCTCCTGGTGGGATTACCGTGAAGGGGGTTGGCCGCGCAACAAGGGCATGAGAATTGATCACATTTTGCTCAGCCACAGTCTTCAACACCGACTCACAGCCTGTGAAATTGACACCGAACCGCGCGGGCACGAAAGACCCAGTGACCACGCACCCGTTTGGGTGGATTTAAAAGACTGATTCCCCTCCCTATCTCTCCGGGTAGGCTCAAGAGGAGGTGCAAAACAATCATTGAGATGATGAGCGCCAAGAATTTGACAAGGCTAAAGGTCCAGAGCGCATAGAAGACACATTGATCCAAATCCCAAGTGATGAACAGCTGAGTTGATCGTTGCGTCGCAATGCCCTCGCGACCCAGTCCGTTGTCAAGCCTTGGGGTCATAAAAAACAAGGCCTGGAATTGTTTGCGCCTTGAGAGAGCTCATGTCGGCCCTGAGTTCAAGGGTGTTGCGGTCTGGATCCCGAAAAAATACCGACACCTGACCGTCTCCAAATGTCACGGGTCCTTGCGTGATGGCAATACCGTGCTCTTGCAGTGTTTCCATGGCCTGGACAATATCATTGACCCTGAGCGCCACATGCGTGATGCCTGGGTGCTTGACGGGCAGATCCATCAAAATATTCTTACCTTCGAGTGAGTCCTCGCCGTTGAGAATTAAATTGAGTTCGACGCCGGCGTCATTTTTAATAATGGCGACCTGATCAAAATCAGGTTCATAAAAAAGCTTAAACCCCAAAACCTCATAAAACGCCAAGGAACGGTCTCTTTGGGTGACCCGAATGCCGATGTGATCAATTTGTTCAATGTCTATCATGAAATAATGGGCCCCAAGTTTTTTGAGTAGCCAAGCAAAAATGCAACACTGCTTGGCGGCTTATGCCTTGCTCATCTTAGCGCCTTGACCCTCAATCTTCAAGACCGAGTTCTTGTATCTTTCGGGTGATGGTGTTGCGACCGATGCCAAGCTTTTGGGCGGCCTCAATGCGGCGACCCCGAGTGTTGCTCAGCGCCGTTTGGATGAGCTTGGCTTCGAAACGTTTGCTCAACACTTCCCAGACGTCCCCCAGGCCCAGCGCCAACAAGGCATTGGCTTCGTGCTCCAAGAGTCTCTCCCAGGCCAGTGAGTCTGGGCCTTGGCTGAGGGCGCCTGCCGTATAAGGGGCGTCAAAACCAGCCAGTGTTGGCAGCGGCGACGCAGCGTTGGGCCTGACACTGCCAGTGCGAGCACCCAAGGCGGCAAAAGTCGCCAAATCTTGAGCTGAGCTTTCACTCAAGGCCTGAGCCGACAAGGCCACTTCGCCAAACACATTGTCGAGTCCATGGCGCTGGAAGTCTGCGCCGAGTCCAAGCGAATCATGCGCCTTGTCGCCAGGAGCATCGCCGCTCGTCAAAGCGCGTTCACTTGAAATTTGAAAGCCTGTGCTCACTGGATTTAATGCGATGGGGTTGGCACCTTGAGAAGCAGACAGATAAGTCAACACTTCAGGCGGCAGGTCTTTGGGCTCGATCAATTGCGCTGGCGCCATGACGCTCAGCCAGTGACAGATATTCTCGAGCTGGCGGACATTGCCTGGAAAATTGAATTCGGTGAGGATATTGACCGCCGAATCGGTGATGCGTTTGGGCTCGACACCGAGTTGTACGGCGCTTTGTTGTAAAAAATGGCGGGTAAGTACTGGCACATCCTCGCGTCGCTCACGAAGGGCTGGCAAGCGCAATCGAATCACATTCAAGCGGTGATACAAGTCCTCGCGAAACGAACCCGCTTTGACGCGTTGTTCCAAATCTTGGTGGGTTGCGGCAATGACCCTAACGTTGGCTTTGATGCTGGTGTGACCGCCTACGCGGTAGAAATTGCCATCGCTCAAAATGCGCAACAATCGGGTCTGCAGATCAAACGGCATGTCGCCAATTTCATCGAGAAAAAGAGTGCCCCCTTCGGCCTGCTCAAAGCGACCTCGACGCATGGTTTGCGCCCCCGTGAAAGCGCCTCGCTCATGGCCGAACAGTTCGCTTTCGAGCAAATCCTTTGGGATGGCGGCAGTGTTGATGGCCACAAAGGTGCCCTGATGGCGAACCGAGTGTTTGTGCAGCGCTCTGGCCACCAACTCTTTGCCCGAACCCGATTCACCCGTGATCATGACCGTCACATTGCTTTGTGACAAGCGACCAATGGCTCGAAAGACGTCTTGCATGGCTGGCGCTTGTCCAAGCATCTCTGGGGCCACTTGGGACACATACGTGCCCACGCTCTCGCGTTGACTTTCTTGCAAAGCGCGGCGGATCAACTCCAATGCCTTGGGCACGTCAAAGGGCTTGGGCAGGTATTCAAAGGCTCCACCCTGAAACGAGGAGACCGCACTGTCCAAGTCCGAATAGGCGGTCATGATGATGACGGCCATGCTTGGAATTTTGGCCTTGATTTGGGCGAGCAAATCCAATCCAGAGCCGCCCGGCATGCGGATATCGCTCACCAACACTTGCGGTTCATCCTCGGGCACAATCCCCTCCAAGGCCAGCGTCACTTCACGTGGATTGGTGAAACTGCGGGTGGGCAAGCCTTCGCGCAACAGTGCCTTTTCCAGCACAAAGCGGATGGATTGATCATCGTCGACGATCCAAATCGGTTTCATTATTTAATCAATGCCTTGCGTGCGTGGTCAAACTTTACTTAAAAATTTCTCTTTATTGCAAAGGGATCAAGATTTTGAAATCTGTTTTGCCCTTTAGGCTTTCACATTCAATCAAACCGTGGTGCTGTTGGATAAACGATTGGGCCAAATTCAAACCCAAACCTGACCCACCATCACGACCAGAGACCAGGGGAGAAAACAATCGATCTTTGATCGACGCTGGCACTCCTGGACCATTGTCAATGACATGCAATTCCAGTGCCAATCGGTGGCGTTGATTGCTAAAAGAAACTTGCCGAGCAACCCTGGATTTCAAAATGATGACAGCGTCGCCTTGTTCGATGCGTTCTGTGAGTGCTTGAGCCGCATTGTGCGCAATATTGAGGATGGCTTGGATGATTTGCTCCAAGTCACCACGGAAGTTGGGCAAGGAAGTGTCGTAGTCGCGTTGGACTTTGAGGCCACGGGGAAATTCCGCCAAGATGAGGGAGCGCACCCGTTCAAATATTTCGTGGATGTTGACGTCCGAGACCACATGGGGGCGTCGATGAGGGGCGAGCAGTCGGTCCACCAAGGTCTGCAGCCGGTCAGCCTCGCGAATGATGACCTGGGTGAACTCGACCAAGTCCTTGGATGCGATCTCCATTTGGAGCAACTGGGCTGCACCACGAATGCCTCCAAGAGGGTTTTTGATTTCATGGGCCAAGTTGCGGATGAGCTCTTTATTGGCCTGCGCTTGATCCAAAATACGGTCCTCTCGCTCCTTCCTGGCTTGCTGCTCGAGGGGCAAAAGCTCAAAAATAACTTGTCCCAATACTTCTGAGGGTGAGGCCACCACATGAACGGGCATGGAATCACTGGCACTCTTTTTTAAATTTGCATCAAACCTTAAAACCGCTGCATGCTCTTGGGAGGCGCTCTCCAAGGCGAGCTTGATCTTTTCTCGCTCCAAGAACAAATTCTCCATGCGCTGACCCTGGATGGAGCGCCTGGGTAGGCCCAATACTTCTTGCGCCGCCGCATTGGCAAAGAGGACAACGCCAGACTCATCCACCATCAAGAGCAAGGTGGCCAATAGGTGAAAGGCATCCAAGTTCAGCGTGGACTTGGCTCGAGACTTCATGGCCTGAGGGCGGGAGGGATGGGAGGACTTGGTGGTCATGCCAGATGGACTCTTTCAAACGAAGGCGATTCTCAAAGCAAGGACTGGGGACACAACACTCTTACAGTTCACCAGCACCCTGAAATGCACTGCGAAGTGATGCGCGCTTAAAAGTCAATTCTCAAAAAATTACTCAAAAAAAAAGGGACGGTCTTTGCTACCGCCCCCTTTTCGTTCAGGTCCCCAGGGGAACCTTTAAAACCTTACAGTGAGTAATACATTTCATACTCAATGGGGTGGGTGGCTTGACGGAAACGGGTGACCTCGCCCATTTTGAGCTCAATGTAGGCGTCGATCATGCTGTCGGTGAACACACCACCCTTGGTCAAGAACGCGCGGTCCTTGTCCAAATACTCCAAAGCTTGGTCCAAGCTGTGGCACACGGTGGGCACCAATGCATCCTCTTCAGGCGACAAATGGTAGAGGTCTTTGGTCGCAGCTTCACCGGGGTGAATCTTGTTCTCAATGCCGTCCAAGCCCGCCATCAAGAGTGCAGAAAAGCACAAATAGGGGTTGGCCATGGGATCTGGGAAACGCGCCTCAATGCGACGACCTTTTTCGCTCGCCACAAAAGGAATCCGAATCGAGGCAGAACGGTTGCGACTGGAGTAAGCCAATTTCACTGGCGCCTCAAAGCCCGGGACCAAACGCTTGTAGCTGTTGGTGGTGGGGTTGGTGATGGCATTCAAAGCACGCGCGTGTTTGATCACGCCACCAATGTAGTAAAGCGCTGTGTCGCTCAATCCTGCATAGCCAGAACCGGCGAATAGGTTTTTACCGCCCTTCCACACAGACTGGTGAACGTGCATGCCTGAACCATTGTCGCCCACGAGAGGCTTGGGCATGAAGGTCGCTGTTTTGCCATAGGCGTGTGCGACATTCCAGACCACGTACTTGAGTTTTTGGGTCCAATCGGCTCTCTCAACCAAGGTGGAGAATTTGGTGCCAATCTCATTTTGACCGGCGCCCGCCACTTCGTGGTGGAACACTTCAACAGGAATGCCCATTTCTTCAAGCAATGCTGACATTTCAGCTCTCATGTCTTGCATGCTGTCCACGGGAGGAACGGGGAAATATCCACCCTTGACTGAGGGACGGTGGCCTTTGTTGCCGCCGTCGATCACTTTGCCAGAATTCCAAGGTGCTTCGTACTCGTCGATGTGAAAGAAAGCACCCGACATCTCGTTGCCCCAGCGCACATCGTCAAAAATGAAGAACTCAGGCTCAGGACCGAAATACGCCGTGTCGCCCATGCCGGAGGACTTCAAGTAAGCCTCCGCGCGCTTGGCAATCGAGCGTGGATCACGGTCATAGGCTTTACCGTCGCCAGGCTCGAGCACATCACATGACAAAACCAAGGTGGCCTCTTGGAAAAAAGGGTCGACAAAGGCGGTGTTGGCGTCGGGCATGAGCAACATGTCAGACGCTTCAATCCCTTTCCATCCAGCAATGGAGGAGCCATCAAAAGCATGGCCTTCGGTAAACTTGCCCTCATCAAAAGCGGAAACAGGCACAGTCACGTGCTGCTCTTTTCCACGGGTATCGGTGAAGCGGAAATCAACAAATTTGATTTCATCGTCTTTTACTTGCTTCATCACGTCAGCGACGGTCTTTGCCATCAAAATTCTCCTGAAATATCGGTTGGGGTTGTTTAACAGTCCTGATCAGACGAGCAGATTTTGTGCCATCTTCGCCTCACAAGGTTTTGACTCGATCCTACAAAACAATTTGATTGTAATTGCCAATAAGCCTCATGAAGAGGCACTCCATCAAGTATTCAACCGAAATCCGCAAAGTCGAAACCTTTGAATGCACCATTATAGTGCAAAAAGGATGGTTGATGCAGATTCGAATGGGTTTTATCGCACCAATTCAGGGCCAATAGACGCACCAAATTCGTGCAGCTTTTTGAGCATGGACTCGTAAGCGGGTTTGGCCAACTCAGGACGACCTTTGACACCCAACTCAATGTGGCGCCCAAACTCGGGATGGTCAACGCTGGGTAAGCTAAAGACCTTCACCCCTTCAAACGCTTTTTCAAGGTCAATCATGATGGGGGTCAAGGCCGCCTCCATTGCGCCAAAGACGATGACTGACTTTTCAAGCCAAGCACTCATGTCAAACCACGGCGCGCAATAAGTGTCGAGCACCCATTCCATCATGGGCCATGCCATCACCGGAAAGCCAGGCACAAAGTAGACCCGTGCCCAGGGATGCTGCGCCAACACCGCCAGGTCTTGGGTCGAGCACTGAAAGCCGGCTATATTGTTGTAGGGATTGGGAACGATGTCAGCGCCCACAGGAAAGACGCCCATGTTCAAGCGGTGGATGTGGTTGGGGTGATCGGGCTCATAGGGCAGGCCGCTCTCAAGAGCCTGGTCTTGGATGCGCTTTCTGATAAAGCCCTCGGCCGTGGGGTGCAATCTCATCTCAAGGCCCAACGCCTTGGCCGCACACTGACGGGTATGGTCATCGGGCGTGGCGCCAATTCCACCACAAGAAAAAACAATGTCTCCGCTTTGAAAGGCCTCTCTCAAGGTGTGGGTGATGCGACTCGGATCATCCCCAACATATTGGGCATACGACAAACTCAAACCCCTTTTGGCCAAGAGCTCGATGAGTTTGGGCATGTGTTTGTCGGCTCGCTTACCAGAGAGAATTTCATCTCCCACGATGATAAGGCCAAAGTTGGGTTTGTTGGGTGTGATCATGGTTGAGGTTCTCAGCGAAATAAACCTCTAGAGTTTAATTCATCGCTTGCCGTGTTGCCCAGCATGACTTCGCCCTTAAGTTGCGACCCTGATCGGCCAAGACACGCCATGCAGCAGCAGCACCCCTTTAAGCGGGTGAACTCAAATGGCCACCAGTTGACGAATGCCCTTGGCCTCCATCTCGCTGCCGGGACCTTGGCCAATGACTTCACCGCGCTCCATCACACAATACCGATCGGCCAGTTCTTGGGCAAAATCATAGTATTGCTCGCACAGGAGAATGGCCATGTCCCCGCGAAGGGCCAACATTTTGATGACACGCCCAATGTCTTTGATAATGCTTGGCTGAATCCCCTCCGTGGGTTCGTCCAACACCAAGAGCTTGGGGCTGGCCGCCAGCGCTCGGGCAATGGCCAATTGCTGCTGCTGCCCACCCGACAAATCCCCTCCACGGCGGTGCTGCATCTGCGCCAAAACTGGGAATAGCTCAAAGAGTTCGTCGGGCACTTTGGCGCTCGCGGACTTCGTTGCCAAGCCCATTTGCAAATTTTCAAGCACCGTCAAGCGACCAAAAATCTCCCGCCCTTGGGGCACATAGCCAATGCCCGCTCTGGCACGCTGGTAAGGCGTCATGTGCTGTATGGGTTTGCCCTCTAAGAGTATCTCACCGCTTCGAATGGGCACCACCCCCATCAAGGACTTGAGCAAGGTGGTTTTACCCACCCCATTGCGGCCCAAAAGAACCGTGACTCGACCACGGTCGGCGTCCAAGGAGACAGAGCGCAAGATGTGTGAGCCACCGTAATACTGATTGACTTGCTGAAGACTTAATAACATTCATCGCCCCAAATAAACTTCAATCACCCGCTCATCGTTTTGAACTTGCGCCAAGCTGCCCTGCGCCAAAACCGAGCCTTCACTCAGCACCGTGACGATCTCTGAAATGGCGGCGATGAAACTCATATCATGCTCGACCACCATCAAGGAATGTCGGCCCTTCAAGGACAAGAACAACTCTGCCGTGCGAGCCGTTTCTTGATCGGTCATGCCGGCCACAGGCTCATCCAAAAGCAACAAGACGGGGTCTTGCATGAGCAGCATGCCAATCTCAAGCCACTGCTTTTGCCCATGACTCAAGTAGCCCGCTTCGTGGTAGACGTGGCTGCTCAGATGAATGGTCTCGAGCACCTCGGCCAAACGATCCGAATAGGCCGAATCGAGCTTAAAAAACAAAGATGAACTCACCCCCTTACCGTCTCGGGTTTTGAGGGCCAACTCCAAATTTTCGAACACATTGAGGTGCTCAAAAACCGTGGGCTTTTGAAACTTGCGTCCCACCCCCAACTGAGCAATTTCGGGCTCACTGTGCCTGAGCAAATCGATGGTGCTGCCCAGAAAAACCTCGCCTGAATCGGGCTTGGTTTTCCCTGTGATGATGTCCATCATGGTGGTCTTACCCGCTCCATTGGGGCCAATCACACAGCGCAATTCACCGGGTGCAATGTCCAAGTTGAGGTTGTTGATGGCCTTGAATCCATCAAAACTCACATTGACGCCTTCCAAATACAAAATACGACCATGCGTGACATCAATCTCCTGCTGGCGCTTCAAGCGCGAGTAAGTCGCCACACGTCCACCCGAGTCGGTATCCGCCGCCCGGGCCTTGGTCAGATGGGCCTTAACGCGCTCAGACCCCTGGTCCATCAAATCGGGCGTCATGAGCGAGCTCCTTCTTTTTTAAAGTATTTTTGGACAAAGCCCACCACACCCAGCGGCAAAAAGAGGGTCACCAAAATGAACAATGCGCCTAAAAAATAAAGCCAGATGGATGGCGCTGTGACCGTGAGCCAACTCTTGGCCAAGTTCACCAAGAAAGCGCCAACGATGGGGCCGATCAAGGTGCCTCGCCCACCCACGGCCGTCCAGATGGCGATCTCAATCGATTGCGCAGGACTCATCTCGCTGGGGTTGATGATGCCCACTTGAGGGACGTACAAAGCACCCGCCACGGCACACATCATGGCCGAGAGCGTCCAGATCGACAGCTTGAAGGGCAAGGGTGAGTAACCCGAAAACATCACCCGAGACTCAGCGTCGCGAATCGCCATCAACACGCGACCCATTTTGCTCGCCATGATCCACTTGGCCAACAAATAAAAGCCCATCAAAAAAACCCCCGACAAAACAAACAAAATGATCCTCATCTCTTGCGTAGCGATGGGATAACCGAGTATTCGTTTAAAGTCGGTAAAACCGTTGTTCCCACCAAAGCCCGTTTCATTTCTAAAGAACAACAACATGCACGCATACGTCATCGCTTGGGTGATGATGGAGAAATAAACCCCTTTGATGCGCGAGCGAAAGGCGAAATACCCAAACACCCAAGCGATCAACGCCGGAACAATCAAAATGATCAGCACGGTGGCGACAAAACTGTCACTCAATGCCCAATGCCAAGGCAAGGACTTCCAGTCTAAAAAGACCATGAAGTCGGGTAAATCAGATTTATAGTTTCCGTCTAGGCCAATTTGACGCATCAAATACATGCCCATGGCGTAGCCACCAAGCGCAAAAAACAAACCATGACCCAAGGACAAAATCCCACTAAAGCCCCAAATCAAGTCCATGGCCAAAGCACAAATGGCGTAGCAAGAGATCTTACCAACCAAGGCAATGGCAAAGTCGCTCACGTGAAAAAAACTACTCGGTGAGACCCAGATGTTGAGCACGGGTATACCGATGCAAACCAATAACGCCAAGACGGCAAATACACCCCATCCCCAAGGAGTCAGCAAACTCTTGGGTTGGGTAAAGACGATGGGTTGATGGGTCATGGTGTCAAATCAGAAATTGTAAAAATAAGAGTCTGAATTCAGAGCAAGGACTCGATGGGTGGAGCATCTAATCTGCAGAACGTCCCTTCATCGCAAAGAGACCTTGAGGTCTTTTTTGGATAAAGATGATGATGAAGACCAACACAGCAATTTTGGCAAGCACGGCTCCCGCAACACCTTCGAGCAGCTTGTTGATAACACCCAGGCCTATCGCCGCGTAGACGCTGCCCATGAGTTGCCCCACTCCGCCCAAGACCACGACCATGAAAGAGTCAACGATGTAGCTTTGACCCAAGTCGGGTCCCACATTGCCAATTTGACTCAAGGCACAACCCGCCAAGCCAGCAATGCCCGAGCCCAAGGCAAATGCATAAGTATCGACGCGCGAAGTGTTAACCCCCATGCAAGAAGCCATGGGGCGGTTTTGCGTGACCCCACGAACAAATAGACCCAAGCGAGTGCGCCCAATGAGTAAACTCATCCCCAAAAGAACCAATCCCGCAAAAACAATGATCAGCATCCGGTTCCACGGCAGGATCAAGTTGGCCAAGACCTCAATGCCCCCACTCATCCAAACTGGATTTTCTACACCAACGTTTTGTGCACCAAAAATGGACCGCACCAACTGCATGAGCATCAAACTGATCCCCCAAGTGGCCAGCAAAGTCTCCAATGGCCGGCCATATAAGAACTTGAGCACCACGCGCTCGATGATGGCGCCAACCACCGCAGAGGTCAAAAATGAGACGGGAATGGCCACGAACAAATAAGCATCAAACCACTGCGGGTAGTGCGTTCGAAAAAACACTTGGACCACATATGTCGCATAGGCACCCACCATCATGAGCTCACCATGCGCCATGTTGATCACGCCCATCAATCCATAGGTGATGGCCAGACCCAGGGCTACCAAGAGCAAAATCGAACCTAAACTCAGGCCCGTAAAGATGACCCCTAGGCGCTCGCCCCAGGCCAATGCGGATTGAATTTGTTGTAATGCGTTTTTGATTTCTGCTTTGATCTGCGCATTGCTTTCTTGCCCCATGCGGTCGTTGAGAATGCGTTGGGTCTCAGGTGTTTTGCTGGCGCTCAATGTTTTAATAGAAGCGAGTCGGATCGCATCATCCGAACTATTGATCTCGATGGCCGCCTTGGCAAAGGACAACTGCACTTTCAGAGCTTCCACTGTCTCGACTTTGAGGGCCTTTTCAAGCAAGGGTAATTTGCCTGTATCGGGCTCTTTGAGCATGGACTTGATGGACTTCATGCGAAGCGTTTGATCGGGGCTGAATAAACTCAGACTGGCCAACGCGCCATCGAGTTCACCCCGCATGCGGTTGTTGCTCACAACGTCCTCGGCGTTGGCCGGTAAAACGAGCGTCTCGCCCGTTACTGGATCAATGACCTTCGTGCCTTGCAGCACATAGACTTGGTGCTCTGCAATCTTGACGCTGTCGTCTGAGAGTGCTTGAATCAAAACAATGGCTCTCGGGTCAGCGTGTTCGATGATTTGCTCTAGCGTCTTGAGTCTATCTTCTGTCTCACCACTGGACAATGCATACGCCTCCTGCGGTGTTAGCGCATGCGCAAACATCGGCAAGCACAAACACAAGATCAAAAAGACAGGGGTAATAAAACGTTTCATCTCAAGCCAGTGCATCTTGTAAAAAAATTCCAATGAACTCACGGGATCATTGTTTGCCACAGATAGAACTTTACCACTTTGTCAAAAGTAAGGGCGCCCAAAGCGCCCTTACTCACTTAGGTTTCAACCAAAAAATTATTTCTTTGCTGGCTCATCAGGCTTCTTGTCATTGCCTTCGATGTATGGGCTCCATGGCTTGGCCTTCACAGGGCCTGGTGTTTTCCAGACCACATTGAACTGACCATCGGCCTTGACTTCACCAATGAACACGGACTTGTGCAAGTGGTGATTTTTGGGATCCATCATGGAAGTAATACCACTGGGCGCCTTGAACGTTTGACCGGCCATCGCAGCAATCACTTTGTCCACATCGGTTGACTTGGCTTTCTCAACGGCTTGTTTCCACATATTGATCCCAATGTAGCTCGCCTCCATTGGATCGTTGGTCAAAGGATGGTCTTTGTGTCCAGCAATGCCTTTGGCTTTGGCGTAGTCAGACCACTTTTTGATGAACTCATCATTGGTTGGGTTCTTGATGCTCATGAAATAATTCCATGCCGCCAAATGTCCGACCAATGGTTTGGCATCAACACCACGCAACTCCTCTTCACCCACGGAGAACGCAACCACTGGAACGTCCTTGGCTTTCAAGCCTGCATTTCCCAATTCTTTATAGAAAGGCACATTGGAGTCACCGTTAATGGTAGAGACCACAGCAGTTTTGCCACCGGTTGAGAACTTCTTGATATCGGCCACGATGGTCTGATAGTCAGAGTGACCAAATGGCGTGTATTTCTCGTCAATGTCTGAATCTTTTACACCTTTGGTGTGCAAATAGGCACGCAAAATTTTGTTGGTCGTTCTGGGGTATACGTAGTCAGTACCCAACAAGACCCATCGCTTGGCGCCGCCGCCTTCTTTGCTCATCAAGTAGTCAACAGCAGGAATCGCTTGTTGATTGGGGGCTGCACCTGTGTAGAACACATTCTTGGACAACTCCTCACCTTCGTACTGCACAGGATAGAACAACAAACCATTGAGCTCTTCAACGACTGGGAGCACCGATTTGCGGCTTACAGAAGTCCAACAACCAAAAATAACCGCCACCTTATCTTGCGTCAACAACTGCTTGGTTTTCTCAGCAAAGAGCGGCCAATTCGATGCAGGATCGACCACCACGGGCTCTAGCTGCTTGCCCAATACGCCACCTTTGGCATTGATCTCATCAATCGCCATCAAAATAGTATCTTTCAACACGGACTCAGAAATGGCCATGGTTCCAGATAATGAATGCAAGACACCAACTTTGATGGTGTCCGCGGCAAAGGTCACTGTTGACCAAGCCAAGCTTCCAGCAGTGACTGCAGCAGCAGCCGCTAAAGCCGTGAGACGACGACGATTAATCATTAATTTACTCCATTGTGGTTGAGGACAAGATTTCTGTAGGCCAACCATTGCTTCCAATGTCTAACCTGACTATCTTCCTAGGCAATCCTCGTGCCAAACAAAGAAACCTCAAACTCGATCAAAAAGTATTCTTACCGCCGCCAGGCGCACCAAAACAGTGTTTATTAAGATCGAAACTTGCACCAAACTCGTGCAGAATAATAACTTCACTGTTTTTGTGCATTCAATCCCGTGACCAGTTCATTCGAAGGTGCAGCAACATAGAAAAAACGATATAACATGCGCATTGAAGTTGGCATGCATGTTGCGCAAAACTCTGTACATCTTTATGGAAATTAAACTGATCCCATGGAACTCACCCCAAGAGAAAAAGACAAATTATTGATTTTCACGGCGGCGTTGCTTGCAGAAAGACGCAAGGCTCGAGGCGTCAAGCTCAACTACCCTGAAGCGGTTGCCTTGATCAGTGCTTTTGTTATGGAAGGGGCGAGAGATGGCAACACGGTTGCCGAACTCATGAGCTCGGCCAGAGGTGTTCTCAAGCGAAGCGATGTGATGGACGGCATTGCAGAGATGATTCCAGACATTCAAGTCGAAGCCACTTTCCCTGACGGCACCAAACTGGTCACCGTTCACCAACCTATCCTATGAGTGCTCAAGATTAGCGCCAGATCAGGCTCTGGCGGTTTGACATTATTTAAACGCTATCAATTTCGCATTCAAACGAGGTCTTTATGATTCCTGGAGAACTTTTCATTGATGCTGGCGAACATGCCCTCAATCCTGAGCGCAGATTCATCACGCTAGTGGTGCGAAACGAGTCTGATCGTCCCATCCAAGTGGGCTCACACTACCATTTTGCCGAAACCAATTCGGCACTGGGCTTTGATCGGGTCGCGGCCAGAGGGATGCGACTCAATATCGCCTCAGGCACAGCGGTACGGTTTGAGCCTGGACAACAAAGAACCGTAGAGTTGGTGGACTTTAGCGGCAAGCGCGATATCTTCGGCTTTCAAGGCCTGGTACAAGGAGCACTTTAATGGCACGCATCGAAAAAAGAGCCTATGCTGAAATGTACGGCCCCACCGTCGGAGACCGTGTTCGTTTGGCCGACACCGAGCTCATCATTGAAGTCGAGAAAGATTACACACTCTTGGCCGGCGGTTACGGTGAAGAAGTGAAGTTCGGTGGAGGAAAGACCATTCGAGATGGTATGGCTCAGTCACAAAGAACTCGAGATGGCAATCCCAATTGCGGCGCTCAATCGGGTGGCGCGGTTGACACAGTGATGACCAACGCCTTGATCGTGGACCACTGGGGTATCGTGAAAGCGGACATTGGCCTCAAGGAGGGGCGCATTGCGGCCATTGGCAAAGCAGGCAACCCTGACACCCAACCCGGCGTGGACATCATCATTGGACCCGGCACAGAAATCATCAGCTGTGAAGGCATGCTGGTCACCGCTGGCGCCATTGACACCCACATTCACTTTATTTCGCCTCAACAAATTGAAGAAGCACTGGCCAGCGGGGTGACCACCATGATTGGGGGGGGGACAGGGCCTGCCACAGGCACCTTTGCCACGACCTGCACCCCAGGGGCTTGGCATTTGGAGCGCATGCTTCAAGCCGCAGAAGCATTTCCCATGAATCTGGGCTTCCTGGGCAAGGGCAATGCCTCCTTGCCCGATGCTTTGCACGAACAAATCAATGCCGGCGCCATTGGTCTAAAGCTTCACGAAGATTGGGGCACGACACCCGCGGCCATCGACAATTGCTTGAATGTTGCTGAGCTCACCGACACCCAAGTGGCCATTCACACCGACACGCTCAATGAGTCAGGTTTTGTGGAGGACACCATTGCAGCCTTCAAAGGCCGCACCATTCACTCGTTTCACACCGAGGGCGCAGGTGGGGGACACGCACCCGACATCATGAAGGTCGTGGGCGAGAGCAACGTCTTGCCCTCGTCAACGAACCCCACAAGACCTTACACCATCAACACCTTGGATGAACATGTCGATATGCTGATGGTCTGCCACCACCTTGACCCAGCCATTGCCGAGGACTTGGCTTTTGCTGAAAGCCGCATCCGCAAAGAAACCATTGCAGCAGAGGATATCCTTCATGACTTGGGCGCGATCAGCATGTTCAGCTCCGACAGCCAAGCCATGGGTCGTGTGGGCGAAGTGATTTTGCGCTGTTGGCAAACCGCCCACAAAATGAAGGTGCAGCGAGGCCCATTGCCGGGTGACAGCAGCAGACACGACAACGCCCGCGTCAAGCGCTATGTCTCTAAGCTGGCCATGAACCCCGCCATCACCCACGGTATCAGCCATGAGGTGGGCAGCATTGAGGTGGGCAAATGGGCCGACTTGGTCATTTGGAAGCCAGCGTTTTTTGGCGTTAAGCCCTCAACGATCATCAAAGGCGGCACCATCGCCATGGCCGCCATGGGCGACCCCAATGCCTCTATTCCTACACCCCAACCCGTGCATTACCGTCCGATGTTTGGCGCTTTTGGCCGTTCCTTGACAAAGAGCTCACTGACCTTTGTCTCACAAGCGGCCATGGGTCTGGGTATCGCCTCCAAATTTGGACTTCAAAAAAACTTGGCCGTGGTCAAGAACACCCGACAGGTGGGCAAACGCGACATGGTGCACAATCATTACTTGCCCAAAATGGAAATCAACGCTCAAACCTATGAGGTAAGGGCCGATGGCATTTTGCTCACCTGTGAGCCCGCTGTGAGCCTGCCCATGACGCAACGCTACTTTTTGTTCTGAGTACCCCGAGAAACCATCTCATCAAGAAGCGCCCCATTTTGACAGTCAAAGTATTTCACAAACACCTCCCCAAGGGACAAGGTCTGGCCAAGGTTTTGATCAAGGGGGCCCCCTTTGTGAGCCTGGCTTGGGAGCAACGCCAAAAGAGCCGTCTGCATGCCACGGACTCACATGGACAAGAGGTTGCCATTTTTATTGAACGCGGAAAAGTTCTTCGCGCGGGCGACATACTGGTGAGCGAGGATGGCACTTTTTTGCGCATTGAGTCTGCCTATGAATCGCTTCTCCACATATCAGCCTGCCCCATTCACTCTGCACCCCACGATCTTTTAAGAGCCGCCTATCACCTGGGCAACCGCCACATACCCATCGAAGTTCAGGCTCAGCACCTCCACATCGAACCCGATCATGTGCTGCAATCCATGCTGGTGAACATGGGGCTCATTGTGAAACACGTGGACTCCCCGTTCGAGCCAGAGAGCGGCGCTTACGCCGACACAGGTCATGCCCATCATGGCCATCATCACGGCAGTCAAGATCCACACAATCACGAACATTTGCATCACGTGCCCAGTCCTGGATAAAAACGGCTTGCACGAACTCTTTGTAATCCCCATGAAAACCCACGCCTTGAGTACCACTGCATTGATGAAGCTCATGTGGTTGGGCTCGCCCACACTTCCTGTGGGGGGCTTTTCCTATTCTGAAGGCCTAGAAATGGCGGTTGAGCAAGGCCTGGTCCATGATGAAGCCTCTGCACTCGAGTGGCTGCTCGATCAAATGCATCTCAACCAAGCACGAGGTGACTGGTCGCTGATTGCGCAAGCGGTGAAGGCTTGGCAGAATTTTGACCAAGACCTCGCAAGACACAAAATCTCGGAACTCAACACCTGGGTCACCATGACTCGCGAGAGTTCTGAGTTCAGACTACAGTCGCTTCAAATGGGTCGCTCTTTGCTCAATTGGCTCAATGCCAATGAAGGCGTCCCAGATCGCCGCGTTGTCTTTTTCAATGAATGCTCACAACCCACTTGGCCGATGGTCTTTGCATTGGCACTGGCATTGAGCCAAACCGATTTAACGCTCGGAATGACCTCCCACGCATTTGGTTGGGCAGAGAACATGGTGCAAACGGCCATGAAAACGATACCCTTGGGTCAACTCTCGGGTCAACGATTGCTCAATGCGTTAATGGGTGAAATCCCTCAAGCGGTTGAATTTGCCATTGAACAGCTTGAAAAAGATCGGCAAGTCTTCACACCCCGATTGGCCATCCTAAGCGCTCAACATGAAGATCAATACTCACGACTTTTCCGATCATGAATCAACTCCATCACATCAAAAATAGAACCAAACCTCTCCCCCCACTCAGAGTTGGTATTGGTGGACCGGTGGGTTCAGGGAAAACCACCTTGCTGGAGATGCTTTGCAAAAACATGCGCGAGCGTTTTGATCTCGTGGCCATCACCAACGATATTTACACCAAGGAAGATCAGCGCTTGCTCACCATCAGCGGCGCCTTGGATGCAGACAGAATTTTGGGTGTGGAAACGGGAGGATGCCCACACACTGCAATTCGTGAAGATGCATCCATCAATTTAGAAGCCATCGACCGCATGCTGGTGACATTTCCAAATGCCGACATTGTGTTCATTGAAAGTGGAGGCGACAATTTGGCGGCCACCTTCAGCCCAGAACTCAGTGACTTGACGCTTTATGTCATTGACGTGGCGGCCGGTGAGAAAATACCCAGAAAAGGTGGCCCAGGAATCACCAAAAGTGACTTGCTCGTGATCAACAAAACCGATTTGGCGCCCCACGTGGGCGCCAACCTCGACATCATGCGAGAAGACGCTCACCGCATGCGCAATCACAACAAAGGCCTCAAGCCCTTTGTGTTCACGAACTTAAAAACCCTCTCTGGTCTCCAAGAAGTGATCACTTTCATTGAAACAGAGGGACTCTTGAACCTGAGCAAATAAAGTGAAGCGACTTGCATTTCAGTTCAGTGGCCTCAACCCCCCCCCTCAAGTTTGGACAGCCCTGAAATTCTAGCGATGAGGGCACTTTCACGGTCTGTTTTTTTGGCAATGGCTTTGTCGATCAACCCAGCTTGCGCTTGAACAATGGTGAGACAGGTTTTACTGCGTGTAATGCCCGTGTACAGCAACTCACGGCTCAGAGACTGGTCCATGTTCTGCGGCAAGACCAACAAAGCGTGGTCAAATTCTGAGCCCTGTGATTTGTGGATGCTCATGGCGTAGGCCGTTTGAACGCCGTCGAGTCGATTGAGCGCAACACTTTGAACACCGTCTGCGGCCAAAAAGTAGGCCTTGAGTCGATGCTCAGTCGACTCACTGCCAATCGACGGCAACACCAGCCCCACGTCACCATTGGAGAGCTCGAGCTCGGGCTGATTTCGGGTGAGCATGATGGCTTTGCCCGTGTACCAAAGGGTTGAATCGTGAATCAAGCCGCGTGACTTGAGTGCCACTTCAACGGCGACATTGATCGCCACCGCGCCCATAGGACCTTCATTGACGGCACACAGGATTCTGAATTGATCAAAAGTGCTCAATATGCCTTTAATGCAGGCCAGTTGTTTATCATGAAAAGCCTCGCGGTTGTCGAGCGGTGAAAGAATCCGGCCAGAAACGGCTCTTGTGAAAGATGGCCTGGGATCCGTCTCAAACAACCCGTTCTTATAGGCCATATCGATCAAATCCCAATATTTTTTAAAATGCGCTGCCACTTCTTCACCCGCTGACAAATTCAATCTTCTGCCCTTCAATGCAATCGCCAAAATTGACTCTACATCTTCACTGGTACACAAAGAAACGGCCAGCGTTGTATCAGCCCTGATCACCCGCAGAGCCTCTTTTACATCGCCATCATTCACGGCGCTGGAGAGTTGCGCAATGGGGCCGGTAAAGCGGTGACTTCGCTGTAACTTGACCATGTGGTCGCGAATCAGGTTATCACCTGATAAAAAAGTGGACGCCAAGGGTGCTCCCGATGAGCTCACCCGATCGAGGTAATCTTTGACCTCCTGGCCATAGGAACACGGCGGTTCATGCTGAACTGACCCCTTGAAGGACTCCGAGACTTGAGCCTCACACAACTCACCAAATACAGAGCCCGCCTCCACTGAAGACAATTGGTTTTTGTCCCCTAGGAGCACCAACTGTGTTTGAGGCCTCAAGGCCCTCAAAAGCGCCGACATCAATTCAATACTGATCATCGAGGACTCGTCAATGAACAACAAATCCAAGTCCAGTCGATTGCCTTCATGAAACCGATAAGACCTCGATCCCTTTCGTGCGCCCAATAGGGAATGCAGTGTCTTGGCCACCCCAATGCGTTCAAATTTCTCAACGATATCATCTTGGGCCTTTAATTTCGCCCCCAAGTCGAGCAAGGAGTTCTGAATAGAGCGGTACAAGCGCGAGGCGGCTTTGCCCGTAGGGGCCACCAAGGCGATCTTTTGACGCGCCTCACTCCCATTCAAAGCCAATATCAAAGCGATCAAGCGAGAAACCGTGTAAGTTTTACCGGTACCAGGCCCACCCGTGATGAGTGTGAATGCCGAGCGCAAGGCCAAGGCACAAGATATTTTTTGCCAATCGACATCGAGCCCCAATGGATCACAATTGGGAGTGGGAAAGAGCATCTCCAAGAGTTCAGCCGTCTTTTGCTCATCAACGGGCAAGAGTTGCTGACATTTCTCCACCACTGTTTTTGCAATATACGACTCGCTTTGCCAATGTCTGCGCAAATAAAGTAGCAGTTCACCGCCCCGCTGGCAAAGCACCAAAGGTTGCCCCTGGTCAATTGGAAGAGATGGAGCATTGTCACGCCCCACCCCCCCCAATGATTCAAATCGAACCAATGGACTTTTTAAAAGTTCATCGCGATAAAGTGTTTTATCGATGGGTAAGCGTGAGCTTAGCGCTGGATAAGTTTTCAATGCCGACGACAAGCCAAAAAAAGCCAAACCTTGATCCAACAATTGATCTATCGAAAGGCAAGTGTGACCCAATGATTCGGCATAAGACAACAAGGCTGTGGTGATGATCAAGGTCGATGACGACGCCACCGGATTCAATCCATAAAGAAAAGCTGCCAACGAATAATCAATTTCACGGATCCATCCACTCGACGATGCCTTTTGAAGCAGTTTCAAGGTCTTGGTGTGATCATCTTTTTTGTCAAGTTCGTCCATAGGGTCCAATCCAGCCAATGGCGAGAAATCAAACGACTGCTGATCACGACTTGGATTACTCATGGGTTGTGAATGCAGTGGTCTTGGACTTTTCATTGGAGAATTTTTGCACCCTCTCGGACCCAAGGATGCTGCCATCCAGGGCCTCGATCATCTCCGAAGAGGCTGGAATTGAACAAACTCCTTGGCTTGGGGAGTCAATGCCCCTGAGGTACCAGAGGATGGCGCCACCCAAATGTTCAGACACGACATACCGAGAGCCCAGGCGAGACTTGAGCACGCGGTGCAGCGCCACCAAATAGATGGCCATTTGTAAGTCATACCGGTGCTTGACCACATGGCGCTGGATGTTTTCGACTGAATAAGCATCCTCCTCCAAACCCAAGTCATTGGACTTGTAGTCGATGAGCCAAAAACGCCCATCGTGCTCAAAAATCAAATCGGCAAAACCCATCAATAAACCTTGCCAGTTTTGAGTCAAGTGGGTTTGTCGCTCCAAACTTGGGAAAATAAATTGTCGGCAAACTCGCTCAATGCGTGACGCATGAAAAGTCTCAACGGGAAGCCAAAATTCCATTTCACACAAATGCCTTGAAATATCCTTTAAATTCACTCCGAGCGTTTGCAAAGGCAAGCTCACAATGGCCTCAAACCACGCCACAAAATCTTCCACCAGTTTGGTTTTTAAATCCCACTCGGGCTCGCTCTCCATCCCTTGCGCATCGAGCGCCTGCGCGAGACTGAGATCGAGGGGAAGCGTCGTCTCAATTTTTTGACGCAATTTCTTTTGATAAGCTGTGGATTCCAAAGCATCCAACCCCTCTTGAATCATCCACTGCAACGTGTCGTGGATGAAAGTTCCCACTTTCATCCCGCCTGGCATGTCACGCCAAGGCACCCCAGCGCGTTCCAGCGCTTTGGGCTTAAGTGAAGCATTGGGGTGAGGTGGCAACAAGCGCTTGGCACTGAGCTCTGCGGTCTCATTGCCCGTCTCCCAGTCCATTGACTCATCGTCGTTGACAACGCCACCACCCAAAATGTCCGTGACGATGGACGCATGGACCGTGTTTCT
Source organism: uncultured Burkholderiales bacterium (assembly GCA_903838355.1). Classification (GTDB taxonomy): domain Bacteria; phylum Pseudomonadota; class Gammaproteobacteria; order Burkholderiales; family Burkholderiaceae_C; genus Limnohabitans. The sequence continues at coordinate 38,746 of CAILYC010000058.1, forward strand.
GAGGAGAGAAGAAAAACTTTGAATTTTGAAATGCCGCTCAAACTGTGCCGTGTAAGGGGAGTTTGGCCTCAAAGGCGTTGTGGACCGATGAACCCTCAGCGAGTTAACCTGAACGCCACCATCGATTGAATTTGGATAAACAGACGGGTCGTTCGTGGTGTCGAATCCACCCTCGCAAGCGTGTCCTTGAGCGCGCGTGCTTCTTTGGTCTGGGTCTGGATCTTCAACGGGGAGGGGTAAAAATACGACTTCTTCATCGCCTGTAAGTGAGGCTTCTTTGAAGAAAAGGTCGATTTTTGTTTTCCACTCTTCAGGCTTTAAATCCGTCGCGGTCGAACCCAGCAGATATCCTAACGCGCTTCGATGGGTGAGGTCTTTGCCTGTTCTCCCATCCTTGAATAGTGAAAAACCAAGCCACAGAGCATATTTAGCACGCGTGAGCGCCACGTAAAACAAACGCATGGACTCTCGAAGTTCTTCATCCATGGTCACTTGCGAACTCAATGGCGGCTCTACAAATGGATTGACTCGCACCTTTTTGCGCGCCTGGTTGTTGAACAAAGTCGGGAAGGGCAAACACACCAACGGAAACTCTAGGCCCTTGCTTTTGTGAATCGTAATAACTTTCACCAAATCAGCATCACTCTCAAGCCTGAGAATGTGTTCATCGGTCTGAAGCCCCTGATCTTCTATGGCCAAGGCCAGCCATTTTTGTAAACTTTGCAAGCCCACATGGACCAAACTGGCCGCCTGGAGTAATTCCGACAAGTGCAGGTAATTGGTCAGTCGCCTCTCGCCTTCGGGATTTTTCAACCACCGCTGCGGCAAGGACAAAAGGTACAAGGTGCTTCTGAGCATCGCCAAAACGCCCACGCGCACCCACACTTGGTGCAAGTCACTGACCATTTCACTATAAAAATCATAAACACCGTCATCACAACCAATGGATTTGATCTCTTCAAAGTCCAACCCCATCGTCGACGTAGCAAGTCCGGCGCGCACCTTATCAGCAAGCCTCGGATTGGCAACGGCATCCAACCAAAACATCAAGTCTCTGGCTTCATTGGTTTTAAACACGGAATCCTTGTCCGACAAAAAGACCGATGCCACCCCCCTTAAACTGAGCGCGTGGCGAACAGCAATCGACTCTTTGGTCGTGCGAACCAATACGGCAATGTCAGCGGGTTCAATTCTTTGCGTTTTTTGATCCCCCGCATCCTCTGATCCCCTGGTGTAGGACATACCCTCATCATTGAGCCAACTGACAATTTTTTCAGCACATAGGGCCGCGAATTTCTTTTGGACAGTTTGGGCGTTGCTTGGCGTCAAATCACAGACCATGCTTAAACTGGGCATGCGTGCCTCGCCTAGGCCACCCCTCTCTTTGGTTTGGACAATCCATGGGGCCAGACCATTGGCTTGGACGGGATGAAACGGCAAGTCATCTCGGTCGCCCATTTTGTACAAAAATGCACCCCAGGGCGCACGGGCTTGGGCAAAAGAAAACCACCGATTGACCACCTGCACCAAGGCGGCAGTTGAACGATAATTTTGACCCAAGTAGTAATGCCGAGGACTGCTTGACGCTTTGGCACGCATATAGCTATTGATGTCTGCACCGCGAAAGGCATAAATCGATTGCTTGGGGTCGGCGATGAGACAAATCAAATGGTTGCGATCGTTTTGATCGATCTCATAGAGGGTATTGAAAATAGAGTACTGCAGTGACGAGGTGTCTTGAAATTCATCAATCAAAATGGCTGGATACTGTTTTTTAATCAATTCCTTCAAAAAAATACCATTGCTTTGGTGAAGCTTGGCATCAAGCCTCGTGAGTAAATCGGTAAAACCAAACGTTGAATTTTGTTGCTTGATGAGTTTGATTTTGTTTTTGATGGCCTTCAAACAATGGCCTTCGAAGTCTTCTTTGATTGTTTTCATCGAAAAAACATCGCCTCCAATTCGCTCAAAATCATGGAGCTCCTTGGGATGCATGAAGTCAGTGGACTGATCGAGCCAAGATTTCTTGATGGCGTCAAATGTAATCCGCTTCCAATGTTGGGCATCGAGGTCGATATCGAGTCGACTATCATCTTTGCACCAAGCCTCAATCTCATCCAACCAATTGAATAAATGATGCTTGACAAGACTTCTCAAATTCCATTGCTGAGCGGGTTGATTTGACAAAGACTCAAGCCACGGGCGAATGCTCTCCATACAGGACTTGGCATCTCGTTTGAGGGCCTTGAGTTTGAGCGCACGCTCGCTCAACATAGTCGTCCAATAGGCGTTCAAATCGAAAACCGTTGGCGTGCTTTCTCCCTCCCCCTCCTCTTTTCCATCAACATCGATGCTGTTTTCAAGATCGAAAGCATTGTCATTGATCCATCGCTCAAGATCCTCTATCTCTTTAGGCCAGATATTTTTTACACGTTTTGCATGCTCAGGGCTTAGTGGATACACACTCTGCCGCCAAAAATCCTCAATGGCTTGCTGTCGCAAAGGGGCTTGGTTGCTGACCAACTCCTCATCAAAGGGCTGGCCACTGTAGACCGCATATTCCTTGAGAACTCGTTGACACCAAGCATCGATGGTGTAGATGCAAGACTCGTCCATACATTGTGCGGCTTCGCCTAGCAACCACGCCGCATTGTCTTTCTCGCTTTGGGTCGGGTAATCGTCGAGCAATTCTTTTAAGAATTGATCTCTGGGATCGAGCTTGATTTGACCGCGAAAGACTTGGGCCGTTTGCGTCAATCGTTGCTGAATGCGTGTGCTCAACTCCTGCGTGGCGGCCTTGGTGAAGGTCATGACCAAAATTTCTTTTGGCCCCAAAGCTCGAACAGGGCCATTGTCTTGACCTTGTTGTTGACCATGCCCCAAAATCAACCTCACGAAAAGCGCGGCAATGGTGTACGTCTTGCCCGTTCCTGCACTCGCTTCGATCAGTCGACTACCCCAAAGCGGGAAACGCACTGGCTCGAGCATTTGCGACTCATCGCTCATGAGCCCCTCTCTTCCTGACTCAATTCATAATCATGAAAGGTCAAACCTTCAACCCAAAGACAAAAAGGTTTCAATATTTTGGCCCATAACATGAGGGTATCGGGGTCCTTGATCAAGTCATCAAACTCTGGGTAAGCACGGGCTAGCGACATCTCTTGAGACTCAAAAAATCTCGCGTCATGCCCCCCTTCGTAAACCTCTCGGGACAAGTCCAGAGCTTTTTGTGGATTTTTTTCACCCACAAAACTCAACGCCGTTTTCAGTGGCATGGGCAACACATCGGCTTGACCGCGCATAAACTGCTGGACCAATTCAACCAACAAGGACTTGGCTTTCAATGCAGAGATCTGAGCTTGAGGATCGTCAGGATCGTCAACATGGTGAGAATGAACAGAACGATCCTCTAAGGTCGTATTGATCTCAAACCATTCATCTGTAAACAAGCAACACATCTGCACGTCCAAACCCAAGGTCTTGAGCACCAAAAACTCAATCCAAGAACCCAGCATCAACTCACGGCGCCGGCCTTTGCTGCCCTTCAAGGCATTCGCCTGGAGTTTGAGCAACTGATGACGCAAGCCATTCTTGAATTGACCCGTCCACTTCAACTGCCCCGTGAGCACGCAGCCTGGAAAAACTTCGGGCAGCGCAACCGAATACGTAAGCGGCTCGATGTCATCGACATGGCCATGGTCTTGTTCAAAGCCTGCCCTCAAGACCTTGAATTGTTGCAACACCATGCTCAAATCTTCTTGCAATTGAACTTCAAACAACTCCCCCATGGCGCCCACCATCCAAAGGCCCGAACGCTTGAGTCTTTGGATTTCTCGTGTCATGTGGTCTTGGATATGGGCGAGCTTGTCTGGATTTTCTACGAAAGTCTTCAATAAGCGTTCCTTGACATCGAACAACTCCAAGCCCTTGAGCCGAAAAACCTCATGATCGTGGTCTTCGCTTTCAAGAGCCAAGGTTTTGAAGTTCACGCCCAACTCATGCACAAAGTGGTCTTTAACAGGATTTTTATAAAATCCCACAAGCCGCTGAGTCTCCAACTGGGTCCATGGCCTTGATAGCTGCGCACAGGCACGAGCCGCATCTCCCCTTGTTGAACCTGCCATTGATCCAGCCATTGAACTGGCTTTTGAACCAGCTTTTGAGCCTGAACTTGAGCCTGTTTCTGATATGTGGTGCGTTGAGGTCTTCTCATCCTCCCAAGAAGGCGCTTGCAAGGGGTGCTCGAGGTGAATGTCTCGCCACTCAGCGTTGTGCGTCACCAGTGGGCTGTTCTCTTCAAAATACGCGCGATTGAAGGGCTGCATCGGGTGCTCGGTGGTCATTTGCTGCAGCATACCCTCACCCCACTGCGCCTCAATGTATTGCCTGAGTTGGGTCACCAGCACCGAGGCTGGCTTGTTGGAATTGTCTCTTGGACTGAATCCACTCCAACTGATGTACAACACCTCACGTGCCGCCAGCAGTGTCTCAAGCATCATGGCCCGGTCATCTTCTGCCCTCGATTGATCCCCCACGCGCTGATGGCTTGGATCCTTGGTCAAATCAAAATCTTGTACTTTTTGCTTGATTGGGTATTCCCCCTCGTTGAGGCCAATCATGCAAATGACTTTGAAGGGCAGCGTTCTGAGCGACTTGATCGAGCAAAACGTGACGCCTGAGGCCAAGAGCCTTTGCTTGGGTGGCGTGATTTGAATGTGGTCACCCCAAGCCGCTTGGGCTACAGAAGCGTCTAAGACTTCATCGAATTCGGCGGCCAACAGCGCCTCACCCCAAGTGATCAGACTGCGAGAAAGAGACTGAAGAACGACAAACTCCTCATTTTGGGTGGGTTTGAAAAATTGGTCAATCAACTGCTGATAGCGAGATATCCATTGTGTGGCGCTCGCAGGCTTTTGGGACAAAGACCACCAGTTTTGCAGGCCTTGAAGCAGGACATCGAATCGGCCCAACACTTGAGCCTCCAAACCACTCACGCTGGTCATGGGTTCAATATCCTGGATCTCGAGCAAGGGTTGCTCAACCTCCATCGCACCGGTTGCCAAGCCCAAGAGCATTCTTTTAAAGCCGAAGGCAAACGTATGGATAGACCCGTTGGCTTGAAACCCCAAGGAATCTCGTTGTTCTTCGCTCAAGCCCCAACGCACACCGCTGTCAAGCAGCCACTCGTGGAGTTGCTCCACGTCGACGCGCTCCAACTCAAAACGCGCGGCCACAAACGGCGAGACGGCAAAATCCATCACCTCACTCAAGGTGCAGCGACTGTCCCCCAAGTGCAGCAACCACTGCAACTCGAGCACCATGGGGTGGGTCTGCAGCGCTTGTGTATCCGCCACATCAAAGGGAATGAACCTCGCATCGTGTTTGGCGTATTGACCAAAAATGGCTTGGATGGCGGCCTTGCTCTCTCCCACATTCGGGCACATGACCACGATATCCTTGGGGTTGATCTGTGCGCGGTGTTCGGTTGAGGCCATCAAGGTCAACAACTGGTCGTGCAAGACCTCCAACTCACGCGTCAAATTGTGGGCCACATGAAACACCACCGATCCATCGCTGACGGGGGTTGCGGGGGATGTCTCAGCGCTCGCATCATGGGGCTTGGCAGGCTCCAAATCCCGAATTTGGTTTTGTATCCTGTGGAGCAAGCTCACATCGTCGGACGTCTCATGCTCAAACAAATCCAAGCGCAATTGGTCAAAATCTTCTCGGGTCTTTTGTACGTCGTCAAATTGATCGAGTTGGCGAACAAAGTCTCTGGACTGCCTGCCCCACTGGGCGAGCAAAGCATTCGCATGCAAATGCATTTGATCCATTGGGGTGGTGCTCAAATCGATGCCGCCACGATTGTCAAATCGTTTTTTATTGGCGTAAAAAAATTCTCGCCCTTGCATGATATCGGCCCAGTGGTACTGGCAAGGTGAGTGCACACACAAAATGACCTGGGTGAATTTGGACATTTGACCCAGAAACTCCAGCACTTGAAGTGGCAAAGCGGTGACGCCAAACACAATCAACCGCCTGGGCCATTTCGCCGGCGCGACTGCCAGACCTTGCAAGAGCTTCATGGCCTCTTGGTGCATGGCACTTCTTACACTTTGGCGCTGTGCGGCATCGAGTTCTTGCACCACACACTCCCACAAGAGGGCTTGCCAAACTTGATCGCTCTCAAACGCTTTGGGTTTGCCTTGGGCCGACAAAAGTACACGCTCACCCACCTCCCAAGACCTCAGCCAATCGGCGCGGTAAATTTGGTATGCGTCAAAAACATCGGCAATTTTCTTGGCCAACTCATAATGGGCTTTGGCCCCGCCATGGTGGACATAGTCTTTAAGAATGGCAAACTCAGGCCTCTCAAGGGACTGGGGCAGCAGCCTCATGAGACGCCACACGAGCGTCTTTTGGTCAGTCGCCGAACTCATCAAGGTCGACTCTGCATCAAATAATGAACGGTACAAGCCCCAGATCATTCGCCCAGGCATGTCAACGGTACTCACCCCAAACACGCCGTGTTCTCGGGCCATCCAAATTTTGTACCACTCGGCGACCGCACTCGAGAGCGTGATCACGTGCTCGACCTCCAAGGGCTCCAACGGGTAGCGCTCAACCCAAGCCGACAAGGTCTGGGCCAATCCTTCCAGCCGATTGCTGTGCAGCGCGATAAAGCCAGGCTTAAAGTCAGCGTGCATGAATGGGTTCCAGGTCAAGCAAGATGAAAAAAAGAAGTCCCGTTCAGTTGATCTGCCCAGTTGATGCAGCACCCACGAGGGATCCCAAGCTTTGACCCGTGACGCAAGCTTAGGCTCCCCCAGCCTCAGCGCAGGGCAAAGTACAAGGCCACCAACACCACCGCTGCGATGGCGATGTTCTTCACAGAATAGAGTGAGCTCTCGCTCTGACTGGGCTCAGTTTGTGCTGTCTGAGACTCGATGCCACTGGCTTGATCAGCCGCCGCATTCGATGCGCTCAAAATGTGCTGCGTTTGAATGTCAAATTTCTTAAAAAACTCCTCCGACAAGGACTTGGCTGCACCATCGATCAAGCGTTGACCCAATTGCGCGATTTTGCCCCCCACTTGGGCGTTGACCTGGTAATTCAATTCACAGCCCGCGCCGTTGGGCACGAGTTGGACATGGGCCACACCCTTGCCAAAACCCGCCACACCGCCTTGGCCTTCAAAGTTAAGGGTGTAGCTCGCCGGAGGATTCATCTCTGAGAGGGTGATTTTGCCGCTGAATTTGGCCGAGACGGGGCCAATCTTGATGGCCATACCAATCGTAAACTGCTCGGGAGAGACAGATTCAATTTTGTCGCAACCAGGGATGCACGCTTTGAGCACATCTGGGTTGTTGAGTGCTTCCCAAGCTTGTTGCTGTGTCACACCGAGTTGTCTATTGCCTTGCATGTCCATTGGGAAAATTCTCCATGAGTGGGTACAAAATCGTCAAGGCCTGCGGCCCCAAACCGCCATCTTACTCTCGCTTGGAGCTCACCACACGAGCCAAGGCCTTGGCCAGTTGCTCCAAATGGGTTAAATTGTGGATCGCGATTTTGGCGTGCGCATAGCGGTCAAGCAAACTCGCCCCTTTGGCCAAGGGTTGATAGCCCTCAAACCGAAGCAAAGGATTGAGCCAGCACAGGGTTTTGCAGTGGCGCTTGACCCACTGCAAGGAGGCCTCCAACTCATGGCCTTCCCCAGTATCCAAGCCATCGGTGATCAAAAGGACCACACTGCGCCTGGCCACCAAGCTACGGGGGTGGCGATCTTTGAGCGCGTTCAAAGATCGCCCAAGCAAGGTGCCTGCTGCAAAATCCTTGACCGTCTCATTGACCCCTTGGAGCATGTCGTCGGGGTCTTCCCGTGCAAAAATCGGTGTCAATCGGGTGAGCTCGGTGCCAAAGACCATGACTTCGCGTTTGCTGTATTGCGCCGTGGCTTGGTGCAAAAAAGCCAACAACAATCGGGCATAGCGCTCCATAGAGCCGGAAATATCCACAATGATCATCAAGGGCAAGGGCTCACGCTTTTTGCCACGCCTGGGCAACACCAACAATTCGCCTTCGGTTTGAAGGGATTGGCGAAAGGCGCTCGGCCAGTTCAAACCCCGCCCGGTTGGACTGGCATGCTGGCGACGGGTGCTGCAGCTTGGCAACACCATGGGAATTTGCAAAGCCAAGCGCTGCACGAGTTTGAACTCCTCTGCCCCCAAGGCCCCAAAGTCCGATTGCCTCAAACGCACCAAGTCACTCGCCGTCATCGCCGCATCAAGCTCAAACTCTTGATCCTTTTTGGCGGTTTTGGGTGCTCCTTGCGTCTTTTTGGGATTCAAGGCTTCGTTGACCCTGGGCTTTCGCTTGTTGGCCAGGGCTTGGCCTTCGGTGCTGGGGAGCATTTGCGCGAGCAACTGGTTGGCCACTTTGGGGTCTTTGAAGTAGGCCTCAAAGAGCTCTTGAAAGACGGCGCGGTCTTCCAATCGGTTGATGAGCACACAAGACAAGGCCGCTTGGAGGTCGAGCTTGTTGTCCAGTCCCACGGCCAAGGCCGCTTGCACTGACAAGGCTATCTTTGCACTGTCCATGGGGACACCAGAGCGCCTGAGGGCTCGGGCAAAACCCAGCAAATTGATGGGCCATTTGCCCGTGCGTGCGTCACCGAGTTGCATTGCCTTCTCGCGCTGGGCCAGTGGCCTCAGTCGTCCAAGCTCAAGAGTGCTTGCGACATGGGCAAGAGTTGAGCCACGTCTTCGCGTTGCTTGAACAAAATGCCCGCTGTGTCGCTCAACACCTCGGGATCCACCACCAAGGTATTGAGCGCCACCAATGCGCGTGCCCACTCTACACTCTCGGCAATGCCAGGTGACCTGGAGAAGGCATCGGCAAAGGGCGCCGATCTCAGTTTATTCACAATACGAGAGACCTGCTCACTCAAAGCCTGCGAGGCCTCAGGCACCTGAGCGTGCAAGATATTGAGCTCGCGCTCGCGCTCAGGATAATCCATCCAATGGAACAAGCAGCGGCGCTTGACCGCATCGTTCAAGTCGCGCGTGCGGTTGCTGGTCAATATGGTCACCGGCTTGGTCAGGGCTTTGATGGTTCCTAGCTCTGGAATGCTCACCTGGTACTCACCCAAGTATTCCAAGAGAAAAGCCTCAAAGGGCTCGTCTGCGCGGTCAACCTCGTCAATCAACAAGACCGCACCCGGTGCAGGCGCTTCGAGCGCTTGCAGCAAAGGGCGACGAATGAGATATTTGGACTGGTAGACCTCTTGCTCCAAGGCGTTCAGAGGCGCGTCCTGGTGATCGTGAGCGCCTGCTGCCCTCAGGTGCAACATCTGGGCGGCGTAGTTCCACTCGTAAAGCGCGTCCCTGAGTTCCAAGCCGTCGTAGCACTGTAGCCTCAAGAGGCTGCGCCCGAGCACTTTGGCCAAGGCTTTGGCCAGTTCAGTCTTGCCCACACCGGGCTCGCCTTCCAGGAGCAAGGGACGCTCAAGGGTCAGGGATAAAAAGACTGAAGTGGCCGTTGCTCGATCGGCTTCGTAGCCCTGGGTGCGAAGCGCTCCAATCAGACCCTCAACCGACATCATCCCAAGAGGTGCTTGACGGCGCGCTGCGCTTGAACGCTGATCATGTGGGCACGGTAGGCAGCGGAGGCATGGATGTCGTGGTTCAAGTCGGTTTCTTCAATGTGGACAGCGGCGGCGGCGGCCTCGGTGAAGCTTTTGCTCAGCGCCACTTCCAAGCCCGCGTGGCGAAACACACCTTGCTGACTCGCCCCGGTGATGGCCACGCGAACGCCATCGGCCATTTGTGCCATGAAGATCCCCACCAACGCAAAACGCGAGGCTTGTTGTTTAAACTTCAAGTACACCGCTTTTTGAGGAATGGGAAACGAGATGGCGGTGATGAGTTCTCCCGCCTCCAGTGCGGTGCTGAACATGCCCAAAAAGAAATCATGGGCCGCAATGACGCGTTGGGTGGTGTGAATATTGGCGCCCAAGGCGAGAACGGCGCTCGGATAGCAAGCACTCGGGTCGTTGTTGGCGACAGACCCACCGAGGGTCCCCATGGCGCGAACTTGTTTGTCACCAATGTGAGCGGCCAAGTCAGCCAAAGCGGGAATGTGCTGTTTGACCAAGGCGTTGCCCGCCACCTGCGCGTGCTTGACCATGGCGCCAATCACCACATGCTGGCCGTCGAGTTTGATCTCTTTGAGCTCGGCAATTTGAGACAAATCGACCAAACTCTCGGGACTGCTCAAACGCAACTTCATGGAAGCGAGCAAGGTTTGTCCTCCCGCCAAGGCTTGGCCCCCAGCGTGGAGCAGTGTCGACGCCTCTTGGAGGCTACTGGGGCGTTGATAGTTGAATGCGTACATGGTCGGGCTCTCTCTTGATCAATATTTGTTGAATGTTATACCAATTATCACTTCACTGCCGACTTGACGGCTTGAATGGCCTGCCAAACACGGTGAGGTGTCGCGGGCATGTCCAGGTCTTTCACACCCAGGGGGTGAAGGGCATCCAAAATGGCGTTGATCACCGCCGGGGGCGAGCCAATGGCACCGGCCTCGCCGCAGCCCTTGGTGCCCAATGGGTTGTGGGTGCAAGGTGTGCACACGTGGGAGATCTCAAAATGCGGAAAATCATCGGCGCGCGGCATGGTGTAGTCCATGAAGGAGCCAGTGAGCAACTGCCCTGTTTCAGCATCGTAAGCGCAATTCTCGAGCAATGCTTGGCCAATGCCTTGCACCAAGCCGCCATGCACTTGGCCCTCCACAATCATGGGGTTGATGAGGGTGCCAAAGTCGTCCACCGCAGTGAATCGGTCCAAACGGGTGACCCCCGTTTGTGGGTCCACCTCCACTTCGGCAATGTAGGTCCCAGCAGGGAAGGTGAAATTGGTCGGATCATAAAAAGCGGTTTCATTGAGACCGGGCTCCAAAGTCTCCAAGGGATAGTTGTGCGGCACGTAGGCGGTGAGCGCCACTTGGCCAAAAGTGACCATTTTGTCGGTGCCTTTGACACGGAACTCGCCATTGACAAACTCCACATCGCTGTCGGAGGCTTCCATCAAATGGGCCGCAATTTTCTTGGCCTTGGTCTCGATTTTATCCAGGGCTTTCATGATGGCCGCACCGCCCACCGAGATGGAGCGAGAGCCATAAGTCCCCATTCCAAAGGGAACTCGTCCCGTGTCCCCGTGCACCACATCGATTTGCTCGACTGCGATGCCCAGGCGTGCTGCCACCACCTGAGCAAAGGTGGTCTCATGGCCTTGACCATGGCTGTGCGAGCCGGTGAAGACCGTGACACTCCCCGTGGGGTGGACGCGCACTTCGCCGCATTCAAAAAGACCTGCGCGCGCGCCCAAGGCGCCAGCGATGTTGCTCGGCGCAATGCCACACGCTTCGATGTAACTCGAGTATCCCAGACCCCTGAGCAAGCCCTTGGCCTTGGAGGCGTCTTGGCGCGCCTTAAAGCCCGCCACATCGGCCCGCACTTCAGCTTGATTCAAGCAAGCATGAAAGTCACCCGTGTCGTACTGCAAGGCCACGGGGGTTTGGTAAGGGAACTGATCGATGTAATTGATTTTTCTAATTTGCGCTTGGGTCATGCCCATTTCTTGCGCGGCGCGGGAGATGATGCGCTCGAGCAAATAGCTCGCCTCAGGCCGACCGGCACCGCGGTAGGCGTCGACCGGCGCGGTGTTGGTAAACCAAGCATCGACTTGCACATGGATTTGTGGGGTTTTGTATTGGCCAGCCAAGAGCGTGGCGTACAAAATCGTGGGCACCGCCGTGGCAAAGGTGGACAAATAGGCGCCCAAATTGGCATGGGTGTGAACCTTGAGCGCCAAAAATTGACCCTTGGCGTCCATGGCCAATTCGGCGTGTGAGCTGTGATCGCGGCCATGGGCGTCGCTCAAAAAAGCCTCGGAGCGATCGGCCGTCCATTTGATGTTGCGGTTGAGCTTTTTGCTCGCCCAAGTCAAGCACACATCTTCTGCATACAGATAAATTTTGGAGCCAAAACCTCCGCCCACATCGGGGGCAATGACCCTCACTTTGTGTTCGGGTAAACCCATCACAAAGGCCGTCATCAACAATCGCTCAACGTGTGGGTTTTGATTGGAGACGTACAAGGTGTATTCGTCGTTGGCGCGACTGTAGGAACCGATGGCCGCACGCGGCTCCATGGCATTGGGCACCAAGCGGTTGTTGGTAAGATCAATTTTGGTGACATGGTGAGCGCTCTTGAAGGCCACATCCACTTGCGCTTCGTCACCAATCGCCCAGTGATAACACTTGTTGTCAGGGGCTTGTTCGTGCAGTGTTGGATTCTCGCGCTTGGCGCTGCTCACATCTTGGATGCTCACCACGGCAGGCAGCACATCGTATTCAACCTCGACGAGTTCGGCCGCGTTTTTGGCTTGCTCAAGCGTTTCTGCCACCACCATGGCCACATGGTCCCCCACGTAGCGCACTTTGTCGAGCGCCAAAATCGGGTGGGGTGGCTCCTTCATGGGTTGACCATCGGTGCTGGTGATGAGCCATCCACAGGGCAATCCATTGATTTTCGCCTCGGCCACATCGGCGCCCGTGAGCACACTCACAACCCCCGGGCTCTTGAGCGCTTTGGAGATATCGACCTTGAGCACCCTTGCATGGGCGTGGGGGGAGCGCACGAACACCGCATGGCTCATGAGCGGCAAATCGATGTCGTCGGTGTAGTTGCCCGCCCCCGTTAAAAAGCGGTAGTCTTCCTTGCGAAGCACCGACTCACCAATGTGGGGGAGTTTAGAAAAATCAAATGCACCCATGTCATGTCTCCTAATGCGTTTTTTGAACTCTGGGTCTTTTGGTTGAAGACTCTTTGGAGGGTATAAAAATCATTGCCTCTGGCGGCAACTCAAGGACCGAAAAATCAATCTGGCCAATCGGCGACATTAGGGGAATTCCCCGCCGCGCAGCAAGTGCTCGGCGAACCCCCAGTCGCTCAAGACATGTGTGAAGCGCCGAGCTGAACGGCTTTGACAATATTTTGATAGCCCGTGCAACGGCACAAATTACCTTCAAGTTGTTCGCGTATTTCAGACTCACTGGCGTTGGGACTGCGGGTGCACAAATCCACCGCGCTCATGACCATGCCGGGCGTGCAAAAACCGCATTGAAGGCCGTGGCACTCTTTGAATGCCGCTTGCATGGGGTGCAAGGTGCCATCGGCTTGGGCCAGGCCTTCGATGGTGGTGACCTCAGCGCCCTGCGCTTGGAGCGCCAGCATATTGCAGGACTTGACGCTTTGACCATTGACGATCACGGTGCACGCCCCGCATTGGGCTGTATCGCAGCCCACGTGGGTGCCGGTCAAGTGCAAAGACTCCCTGAGCACTTGGACCAAAAGGGTGTTGGGTTGAACCTCCAGGGTGACTGGCTTGTGGTTCACGTTCATGTTCAATTGCATAGTTCGCTCCGTGTTGATCGGTATCATCTGAGATGTTACCAATGATTTAAAGGCCTTGGTAAAAAAAGATAAACAGGTTTTACCCTGATCGTCTCAAAAAGTTGCTCCAGGCTTGATCAAAGTCAAAGAAAAAACCCGACTGCAATGTGGCAGTCTTGACCTCAAGGACAGGCTTGAAGGCCTGGCTTGAACCTCTTTTTTAAAACCCCTGAACCCCAAAAACCCAGCCTAATGCCTGCCACTCAATGTTCGGCCAATGCATTGGCGTGTGCGTTGGGGAAAAACAGCGATTGACCGCCAATTTGGTAGCTGGCAATTCGCGCTTGCCCGGCCTTGGAGGTGACCCAATTGGCAAACAACTGAGCCGCGCGCTCGTTCACCCCGGGGTGCTTGAGGGGGTTCACCACCAAGACGCCATATTGGTTCAAGAGCAAGCGGTCACCTTGCACCAGAATGTCCAAATCGCCCCGATTTTTAAAATTCAACCAAGTTCCCCGGTCGCTCAGCACATAGGCCCCCAAGGCTGCCGCCATGTTGAGCGCGGGCCCCATACCGCAACCACAAGCGCGGTAAAAGGCGCCTTCAGGCGTGAGCCCCAGAGCCTGCCATAGCCTCAACTCGGCCACATGGGTGCCGCTCTTGTCACCTCTGGAGATAAAAGGCGTGGCGCCCATGCTCAAGGCCTTGAATGCCTGGTACACGTCCAAACCCCTCACGTGCTCAGGGTCGGATTGGGTGCCAATCAAGACAAAATCGTTGTACATCACCAGTTGGCGCTTGAGGCTGTGGCCTTGGGAGACGAACAATTCCTCGCCTTGGGGGTCGTGTACAAAGAGCACGTCCGCATCCCCTCGCCGCCCAATGTCCAAAGCTTGACCGGTGCCCACCGCAATCACCTTCACCTCCAGACCCGTGGCGGCCTTGAATGCGGGGAGCAAGTGCGCAAAAAGACCCGACTGCTCGGTCGAGGTGGTCGAGGCCATCACCAAGGGCTTGGCAGTGACAGTGGGCGTCTGGGCCTGCACGCTCGCCACCCCCCATGGTATCGCCACCCACAGCAACACCTTCAGCACCCCCATCAGCGCCTCTAACAGCGACAGCGACATCGACATCGACACGCCCATGCCCATGCCCTGGACAAGACGTTGCACCCCCAGGCGGGCTGCACGATCACGAAGGCTGCGGTATTTCAAATCACTTCTCCTCTTAAAAACGCATGCGCTTTGGGGTGCGTTATGGCCAGCGGTGAGTTGAAAAACTCCCAAACGGGTAAATCGGCATGGATTTCGCCCTCTTCCAAGAATATCACCCGAGAGGCCAGGCGCTTGACCTGCCCTAAATTGTGGCTGGCCAGCACCAGGGTGTGATCAGCCTCCTCAACCCCTGTCCTGATTTGAGCCCAATGCTCGATCATGGTCTCCACTTGTGATTTGAAGGATGGATCCAAACTGGCGGTGGGCTCATCGAGGAGCAAGAGCTGAGGCTCACACGCCCAAGCCCGGGCCAGTGAGAGGCGTTGCTGCTGGCCAATCGACAGCGTTTTGGCGCTTTGCTGGGCGCAGTCGGCAAGACCTGCCTCACGCAAGACGCCTTGCACCTTTTTTAAGGCCACCGGCCATTTCAAGCCTTGGGCCCAGAGCGCCAAAGCGACATGGTGCCGCACGCTGCTGTTGATCATTTGGGGTCGCTGAAACAGCATGGCTTGTCGAACGGGCGAATGGGTCTGCCAATGCAAGTGGCCGCTTTGGGGCTTGATGAGGCCGTGCAGGAGTTTGAGCAGGCTCGTTTTGCCGCTTCCGTTGGTTCCCACCAGCGCCAAACGCTCCTGGGCATGAAGTTCGATGTTCAAATCTTTCAGCACCCAAAAACCTTGGATCGCGCAACTGACCCCTTGCAAACTCAGGATCACTGGAGACTTTGGCGATTCTTGTCTCATGGCCCGTGCCACGCATTCGCGGCGAAAGACGACAGGGGCTGCGCGGGGCCAGCAAAACGGCTGTCCATTCGCTGTTGGCGCCAATGCAAGAGACCGATGAGGGCATTGAGCAGCAACACCACCCCCAACAACACCATGCCCAGTGCCAGCGCCATGGGCAAATCCCCCTTGCTGGTTTCCAGTGCAATGGAGGTCGTCATCACCCGGGTAAAGCCCTCGATGTTGCCACCCACCACCATGACGGCGCCGACTTCAGAGATGGCCCGCCCAAAGGCGGTGAGCACCACCGTCAAGAGCACTTGGCGCTCATCCCAGACCAGCACCAATGCACGCCATCCCTGGGTGAGGCCGATCGACTGGAGTTGCTCGCCAAGACGATCATGGGCGGCCTTGATGCATTGGCGACTGAGCGCCACCACCACAGGCAAGACCAACAAGGTTTGCGCCAAGACCATGGCTTTCAAGCTGAACAACCAGCCCAAGAACCCCAAGGGCCCTTGGCGCGACAAGAGCAAATAAACCACCAAGCCCACCAGCACTGAGGGCAGTGCCAACAAGGTGTTGAGGATTGCCACCCAAAGCGCCTCACCTTTGGGCCGTCGCACCCCCAAACCAGCCCCCAGGGCAAGTCCCAACACGCAAGCGAGCACGCAAGCCAAAGCACTCACCCCCAAGGAGCGCAGCACAACTTCAATCAGGGTCGGGTCATGGTGCCAGAGCAAGGAAATGGCCAGGCCCAGACTGTGAAAAAAATCATCCATAGGGACAAGACATTGATAGATTGGCGTGATGATATTGAATAAAAAAGGCGTTGAGCAAGTTTTACGCCCACAAACTGGGTTGAAACGGGCGATTCTGACCAAGGCGCGAGGCCTGGGTCAAAAATGACCCCAAAGCCTCCAACGAATCGGCGCAAACCTGGCTCAACAGTTCATGGCCACCCCAGCCCGAGAGGTCGTGAGCACGAAAGTATGAATAAACGGATGGACGAACGCATGAAAGGACGAATCGAAGAGAGATAATACGACAAATAAACATCTGCCCCATCCTTATCTTTGAGCCCGCGCAGGTTTGGGCGGTGCAAGTCCCTGTCAAGAAACCGTCCCGAAATCTCAGGCAAAAACTGGAGTTACCCCTTGAAACATTGGCTCACACTCTCGAAAATCATCGACCACTTGAGCTTCACCTTGGCCCAGGCCGGGAGTTTTTGTGTCTTGGTGGCCGCCGTCGTCTCAGCGGGCAACGCCTTTGTGCGCTATGGCTTTGATTGGAGCTCCAATGCATGGCTTGAGATTCAGTGGTACATGTTTGCCGCCATCGTGATGCTTGGCGCCCCCTGGGTCTTGAAGCTCAACGAGCATGTGCGGGTGGATTTGATTTACGGCAAGATCAGCCAGCGCGCGCAAGTGTGGCTCGATCTCTTGGGTATCGTCTTTTTTCTTTTTCCCGTGATGCTCTTGATGGTGTGGCTGAGCTGGCCTCTCTTTGTCAAGATGTACCTCACTGGCGAGATGTCGAGCAACGCAAGCGGTCTCGTGCGCTGGCCCGCCATGCTGCTCTTGCCCTTGGGTTTTGGCCTCATGTGCTTGCAAGGCTTGAGCGAGGTGATCAAGCGCATAGCCCATTTGCGCGGCTTGATCACGCTGGAGGCGCACTACGAAGCACCCTTGCAATGAAGATGCAATGAAGATGCGATAAGACGCGACAAGACCAGACCCAAGGCGACCCGATCATGAACACTCTCCATACCAACTGAAGGCCCCCGATGCAGATGCAAAACTTTGCCCCCATCATGTTTGCCAGCCTGGTCTTTGTGATGCTCATTGGTTTTCCGGTGGCGTTTTCACTCTCGGCGCTCGGTCTCATGTGCGGTTTTGTGGCCATAGAGATGAACTGGTTTCCAGCCAACTTCATGGCCAATTTGCCCCTCAATGTGTTTGGCATTTTGTCCAACGATTTGCTCTTGGCCATACCGTTTTTCACCTTCATGGGCTCCATTTTGGAGAAATGCGGCTTGGCCGAAGACATGCTCGACTCCATGGGGCAACTCTTTGGCCCCGTCAAAGGCGGCTTGGGTTACTCGGTGATCATTGTGGGCTTTATTTTGGGGGCCATCACCGGGACCGTCGCTGGTCAAGTGATCGCCATGGCCTTGATCTCGCTGCCCGTCATGCTGCGCTACGGCTACAACACGCGTTACGCCACTGGGGTACTCGCCGCGTCGGGCACCATCACCCAACTGGTTCCACCCTCCTTGGTGCTCATCGTCATGGCCGACCAACTCGGGCGCAGTGTGGGCGACATGTACAAAGGGGCCTGGGGGCCAGCGATTCTCCAGGTGAGCTTTTTTGCCCTTTACACCTTTGCCGTTGGCGTGGTGAAGCCCTCCCATGTACCGGGTGTTCCCACAGAGGCACTCACCTTAAAGGGCTGGGCTTTGTGGTCCAAATGCCTCAAGGGCATCATCCCATCTGCCTTGCTGATTTTTGCAGTGCTGGGCTCCATGGGGGGCTTGCCTGGGATCAACACCGCCATTGCGACCCCCACGGAGGCTGGCGCCATGGGTTGCATGGGAGCGCTGCTCTTGGCCGCGCTCCACGGCAGACTAAGCTGGTCATTGGTCTGGCAGGCCATGAACAGCACCATGCGGCTCACCGCCATGGTGGTCTACATCTTGATTGGATCGCGGGTCTTTTCCATGGTGTTTCAGGGCGTGGACGGCTCCAAATGGGTCGAAAGCATGCTCACCGGACTGCCTGGTGGTCAGGTTGGATTCTTGTTGGTGGTGAACCTTTTTATCTTCTTTTTGGCCTTCTTTTTGGATTTCTTTGAAATTGCCTTCATCATCTTGCCCATGCTCGCCCCCGTGGCCACCAAGCTCGGCATCGACATGGTCTGGTTTGGCGTGTTGCTGTGCGTGAACATGCAAACGAGTTTCATGCACCCGCCCTTTGGTTTTGCGCTCTTTTATCTGCGCGGTATTGCCGATACCTTGTTCAAAGAGGGGCGCTTGTCCAAGCCCATCCTCTCCAATGACATATACCTGGGCGCCATTCCCTGGGTGATCATGCAGCTGCTACTCGTGGTGGTGGTGATTTTTGTGCCCCAAAGTGTCACTTTCTTTTTGGACAAAGAGCAAAAGGTCGACATCGATAGCGTTGTCATTGAACTACCCGCCGATGAGAGCAACCCAGACAACAATGCCGATAAAAGCGTCGACGTCCCAGTGGGCCCCGTCGTTGAAGAACATCAAAAATAAAGTGCCTCGCGCAGACAACGAGAGGCGCCGCGTCCCAAGCGCGTGGACCCACAGGCCCAGCGCGGGGGGACAATCACCTTAGGTTGGTTAGAGTTTTTGCGATTGCATGAAGTTGTCAAATGGACTCTCAGCCACTTTGAACCACATGTTTTGATCGGCCCTGAATTTGCTGAAATCGGTATAGACCTTTTTCCAGTTTTCATTTTTGGCGGAAATTTCATCGTAAAACGCCATGGCTTCTTTGAAAGCCGCGACCATGACGTCCTTGGGGAAGGGCTTGAGTTTGGTGCCCGAGCCCACCAATTGCTTCAATGCCGCAGGGTTTTTGGCATCGTACCGGGCCTGAACATAGGTGTGGGCGACACTGGCAGCGGCCGCCACAATCGCTTGGTTTTCAGGAGACAAGGCCTCAAAGGCTTTGTTGTTGATGAACACATCCAACTGAGGACCACCCTCCCACCAACCTGGATAGTAGTAATAGGGCGCCAATTTATTGAAATTGAGTTTTAAATCATCGTAAGGACCGATCCACTCGGCCGCATCGATGGTGCCTTTTTCCAGCGCAGGATAAATGTCGCCACCGGGAATATTTTGGGGAACAGCCCCAAGACGCTCGATCACCTTGCCACCAAAGCCACCAATGCGCATCTTCAAGCCCTTCATGTCGGCCAAGGACTTGATCTCTTTTCTAAACCAACCGGCCATTTGCGCACCCGTGTTGCCGGCAGGGAAATTGATGATGTTGTATTTGGCATAGAACTCTCTGAGCAGCTTCATGCCATTGCCCTCATGCATCCAGGCGGTCGATTGGCGAGAGTTCAAACCAAAGGGGATGCCGCACCCGAGCGCAAAGGTCTCGTCTTTGCCAAAGAAGTAGTAAGCCGCCGTGTGACAAGCCTCGACCGAGCCTTGCTGCACCCCATCGACCACGCCAAAGGCTGGCATCAATTCGCCAGGTCCGTGCACGGTGATTTCGAACTTGCCGCCCGAGAGATTTTTGACGGTCTGGGCAAACACTTCTGCGCCACCATATAGAGTGTCCAAGGACTTGGGGAAACTCGACGCCAAGCGCCAACGCACGGCGGCCTGTGCGTGCACCGCCGGGGCCAAGCCAGCCGCCAAAATACCGGCCAAGCCAGCGTTTCTGATCAGATTGCGTCTTTCCATGAGTTCTCTCCGTGAGGTTAATCGGTCGGCACAGTCCCAATGACAGGCCCAGGTTGTGAGTTAAATTTTAAAGACTCCTGCTCACCGTTTGGCGCGGGTTTACCCGCTCAATCCAAGCAACCCCCCAGAGCTGGGTGGGCACCAAGGTGTCGGTTAGCCTGAAGTTCCACGAATTATCAGCCACTTTTCCCTAAATTTTCTTTATGAATCAATGATGTATCTCTATTTTTGATCTGATTATTGTAGACATGTAAAAATGTGTTGACTCATGTGCATTGACATATATAATGTGGACATGC
>CAILYC010000059.1 GCA_903838355.1 uncultured Burkholderiales bacterium
GCAAACTTGGATCAAATTCTTTGCCAAATCAACGCCAACTCGAGTAACATTTAACATGGGATCCCCCTTTAAAAGTTTTAGATTGAATGTTTAACAACCCAATCTTGGCACATTGATGCCGTTACAGTAAAGTGGGGAGTCCCTTCTTATTTGATATTGACTAAAATTTAAAGTGTTACATTCAAATGATTCAATATGGAGTGATTATGTCTCACGAAAAAAACAATCATCGCTTGAACTTGGCCATAATCGCTGCTCATGCTGTGAAAAATCGTGGATTGAGGGCTGAAATATCTGAGCAGGCGATGCAGCAAGTGGAGTCGATACGCGAGCCAAAAATAGATATCAAGGGCAACGTTCGAGACCAACGCCACCTTCTGTGGTGCAGCATTGACAACAATGATTCCATGGACCTGGATCAATTGACGGTGAGCTTTACAGATAACGCTCAGCAAGTTCACATTTTGGTTGCAATTGCTGATGTTGACTCATTGGTTAAAAAGAACTCGGCCATTGATGAGCAAGCACAAGCCAATACCACCACGGTGTATACATCTGCTCGAGTTTTTTCCATGTTACCGGAAAAGTTATCACATGGTTTCACTTCTTTGAACCCTGGTGTTGACAGGATGGCACTGGTTTGTGAAATGACATTTGATGCGCAAGGTCAATTGCAAGGCGCAGATATTTACCAATCCTGTGTTCATAATCATTGCAAGTTGGCGTACGACGCTGTGTCCGATTGGTTGGAGGGTAAAGGAAAGTTGCCCTTGGTTGCTCAAAGTGTTCCAGGGATTGAAGAGCAATTGAAGGCACAAGACGCATTGGCTCAAAAGTTAAAACATCTGAGGCACTTGCAAGGTTCCTTGGAATTTGAAACATTTCAACCGATTGCACAGTTTGATGGGGAGGAACTGACCAGTTTGGTCTTGCAGCCACATAACCGCGCAAGGCAGTTGATCGAAGAATTCATGATTGCTGCCAATGGTTGCACCTCCAGGTTCCTTGCTGCGCACCAAGGTGCTTCACTGAGGAGAGTCGTCAGGTCTCCAGAGAAGTGGATGCGGATTGTCGATTTGGCGCATCACTATGGCACCACTTTGCCCAGTGAGCCCAATTCAAAGGCATTGCAACTATTTTTAGCAGATCAGCGGAAAAAAGACCCCCTTCGTTTCCCCGATTTATCTTTGATCATTGTGAAGTTGATGGGGCGAGGTGAATACGTGGTGGAGCGACACGATCAAGAAGCGATCGGACATTTTGGCCTGGCCGTCAAGGACTACACCCATTCAACTGCACCAAATAGGCGCTATCCAGATTTGATCACACTGAGACAAATCAAAGCGATTTTGAATCATGAGCCATCGCCTTATTCATTGCGTGAGTTGGAAGATTTGGCCCAACATTGCTCTCGCCAAGAGGATGCTGCGCAAAAAGCCGAGAGGCAAATGCGCAAATCCGATGCGGCCATGCTTCTGTACTCAAGGGTAGGCCAATACTTCGATGGCTTGATCACTGGGGTCAATGACAAGGGATCTTGGGTGAGGATTTTTTCGCCACCTGCAGAAGGTCGCCTAATTGGAGAACTTCCTTTGATACGTATTGGTCAAAAGGTTCGCGTGAAACTGATTTCTACCAATGTTGAAAAAGGGTTCATTGATTTTGTCATAACGCGAGGATAACACCTGTTGCTTGTTGCCTTTGCCTTTGGGTCAAAACGATTGATACGTTCACACCCAATACTTACAACGTGTTACTGCTGATCCCGGCTTTTTTGTAGAGATCTTCGATATGTTGTTTGACTTCCAGCGGAGTGCTATCGTTTTGGGGTCTGTGCGCCCATCCAGTTTTTTCTCGTGCATATATGGCCATGATTTCGTCTTGGTCAGATGTTCCTCCGCTCACACCGTATGCGCCAACCATTTCATCTCCTTTGAAAATTGGGGCGCAACCTCCGGAGACCACTACTTTACCACCCGTAAAAATGGAGGCATTGATGAGCATCTGTGGGTTGCGTTCCTTGAACCATTGTTGAATGGTCAACCCATCCGGAAATCGTGGGCTCATGGACCTGAATGCGGCGACGGTAAAAGCTTTGCTGTGTGCTATGTCTGGGGTGATGAAGCCAGCATCGTCCATTCTTTCCATGGCCAACAAATGACCTTCTGCATTGACAACGGCAATGGCCACAGGGACGTGCATTTCAGTGGCTTTTTCGCACACGGATTGAATGAAAACCCTGCATTCAGCAATTTTTAATTTAGACATTACAAGTTCTTTAAAGACATAATAAAACAATTGTTCAACCATTTTAAAGCGAAAGCATATTCTCATGAAAAGCACTAAATTAAACTGCGCATTGATTTTTTTGACTTGTTCACTGCTGGGACAAACCTTGTTTGCCATGGAGGATGAATATCCCATCAAACCGATACGACTGGTGGTTGGTTTTCCCAGTGGAAGCTCGGCCGATGTTGCTGCCAGGATTGCCTCAAAGAAAGCCACAGAGATCTTAGGTCAAAGCGTCGTGGTGGAGAATAAGCCTGGTGCTAGCAGCAATATTGCAACAGAGGCCGTGGTCAGGGCTCAAGGCGATGGGTATACCTTGTTATTAGGTACTGTGGCCAATACCATTAATGCAGGTATGGGGAAAACTTTGCCATTTAATTTTTCGACAGATTTATCGCCTGTTGTTTTGTTAACGAGTCTACCCAATATTTTAGTGGTCCATCCTTCAATTGGAGTATCGAGTGTTCAAGAGTTAATTTCTTTGGCTCAAAAAAAACCAAATGAATTGAACTACGCCTCCTCTGGTAACGGGACGTCACCGCACCTGTCGGGTGAGCTGTTCAATCAAATTGCAAATATTAAATTGAGTCACGTCCCTTATAAAGGAAGCTCGCAAGCCATCACCGACGTTCTCTCAGGGCTGGTTCCCATCATGTTTTCTCCCGCCTCGACTGCATTGCCCTACCTGAGCAATGGCAGCTTAAAGGCATTGGCGGTAACCACCGCAAAAAGAAGTTCAATTGTGCCCAAGCTTCCCACATTGTCAGAGTCTGGTTTATCCTCTTACGACACTTCAGTTTGGTTTGGAATTTTGGCCCCCGTTAGCACAAACAAAAGAACCTTGGATAAACTGAATACAAGTTTTAATCAAGTACTCCAATCACAAGAGGTAAAAGCACTTTTGTTATCACAAGGCATGGACGCGATAGGAGGGAGTAAAGATGAGATGGCCAAATACATTTCTCAAGAAACAGATAAATGGTTAAAGCTGATTAAATCTTCTGGGGCCTCCATGGAGTGATTCTTGATGCTTGCTGTCCTTGGTGAAGATTCACTTTGAAGTGTTTGCCGTAAAAAAAGCTTTTTGTACAGAACAAATTTTGGTGAAATTGGACGATGTAGTCGGAGTTTGGGGTGTTTTCGGAATAAATTAATGTATAGTGTTTCTATAAATCATTTAATGGGTTTTGCTCAATGACCATCAATTTTTCTGAAAAAGGCCTTGCTCTGATAGAGCTCTATAAAAAAATGGCTCATGAGGGGTATGAGACTAGGGATGGTAACTATATTGAAAACGCTTTTTCCGATTTTGAGCTTCAACATTATCGAATACAACTCAAAACCATTATTTCTTTCTTTGAAACGAAGTCGATACTTGACTACGGTTCAGGTGGGTCAAATTGGAATTTAAAAGGTTTTCACGATGATGGTCAAAGTGCAAAAGAATACTTCAATTTAGAAGCCGTCAAAAAATACGATCCTGCCAGGGGCTTGGATGAAAGAACTAGGGTTGATGCAGTCATCTGTTTCGATGTGCTTGAGCATATACATATCTTGGATGTCAACAAAGTGATTCGTGATTTGTTTGATCATGCCGATAAATTATTGGTCATTAACGTGGCTTGTTATTCCGCAGCGGCACTTTTGCCCAACGGTGAAAATGCTCACATCACGGTTAGACAACCCTTGTGGTGGAAAGGTGTTGTTGATTCCATATCAATTGATTATCCGCATGTGTTTGTTTATCTCATGTGTTCAATAGGCTGGCGAAACACAAATTCTTTTTCTATTTGGAGTTCAGACGAATGGCGTGAGCATCCTGGTTTTGAAGTCAAAGACAGTTTTTATTGACTCAGACACTTGCGTTCGTGAATAGTAACTGTCATTTATGCAAGTCAGATTTTGATGACCTCTTTTAAATCAATATGTTTGAAACATTCAGGCTTTACTAGTATCTTCAAGTAATGAAGTGCAGAAGAACTTCCAATCACCATGTATTTTTCAAACCCCAAAAGAGCTGGCTCCAGATTTTTATCTAAATTTTTTGGAAAAACTAGACGTTCAAAAAATTGACCGTGTTTTTCAAATCGTTCGAACATCAAAGAAAACACATGATTGGTGCGCTTTAAATCGGCATCCTGGGGGTGAGTTTTTAAAACAACCTTAAAGCCTGTCTTTTGAGCGCCCTTGGTCTCGTTTTCAATCAGATCCAATAGATTATGAATGGCCAAGTGCCAATGCTCTTCGAAAGCGAGGACAATTTGCACAATTGGCGGCATGATCACCAAAATGGTTTTTTTGAAATGAATTTCTCGTTCTTGTGGCAGATCGATCATGAAGTGATGTTTGTTTTTTACACCATCAAATGCATTTTGAGTTAGGCAATAGGATTTATTATATTTTGGGTGATCAAAATCGTAGTAGTAGTTAACGATTTTATTGATGTTTAAAATCATTGATTTTGAAATTCCAAGCAAATGATACAAATTTTCTTGTTCTAGTAGGGCGTCTAATTTCTCCGCATCTACATCTGAATCATTAATAATGTGATTTATTTTTGTGCGTGAAAATACTCCTTCTTCAAGGTATGAATAGCTACTCACTTGGTCGGTAAATTTTATTATTTTTCCCATTAAAAAGGCAGTATGGGGCAGATGCAAATGAAGCGGTTTTTGTCCGACGTTAAAGATGTCAGCAATCATCTTAAAGAACTGGACAGTTTTTTCAATGTCCCAAACCCCATCGTCTACGATTTGGATTGTGCCAGGGTGATGGATGCCACGTCCTCCAATCTCGCAATAAAACGCTTTTTTCTCTTGATCAATGATCAATTTTGTTAAGGTATATGTGATCGGACTGTGATAATAAAAGACGTCAAATTCTTGCATTGGAAAAATAATCTTTACTTTTGTAAAAATGCATGTTACTAATCAGAGGTTTCTTAATGACAAATTAGTGTAAATTTTAGTTAAGAACTTTATTTTTTCATTTGCTAACTCAAAACTGTATTGACCATGGGTTCGATAGCCTTAATGCTAAAAAGCCTGTCCTTTTGGTGTGATCCCTTGTCTTTGAGAGAATTTTGTTACTGCTCGTTTCATCTATTACTGTGGTTTGAGTTCATTGAAGTCGTGATAATCAGCATTAATGGAACCGCGACTGAATTGAGATGAATCTCAATTTTTTTTAATTCCCAATAATCTTGAGGCTTAAATAAGGCTTAATCTGTTTTCGACAGAAATACCCTGAACTTTAGCCTCGTTACTGTTGATTTCAACACCGAGGAGTCACAATTGCTCAGCATTTATACCAATATGGATGCTTTGACCGCTCAAACTGCGATGGTCTCTTCAACCAAGTCCATTTCTGCATCAATGCAGCGTTTGTCAACCGGTCAACAAATCAACAGTGCGGCGGACAACGCTGCAGGCATTGCAATTTATAACAGTATGAATGCTCAAATCATGAGCTATGCAACGGCGCTCAACAATGTTCACCAAGTCGTGGGTATGAACAATCAAGCAGGTAGCGATCTTCAAAATATCAATAATATTTTGATGACCATGAAGAATTTGGCCCTGTCATCGGCTTCTGGTACGAGTTCATCAATTGCGCGCACAAGCAATCAAACGCTTTACACACAATATCGTGCACAAATTGACGCAATTGCCAATGCTTCCAATTTCAATAGTAACAATTTGCTCAATGGGTCTTTGGGAACAGCCAATTTCCAAGTCGGCATAAATGCCGGCAATGTTTTCACAGAGACCTTCCCCAACGCCTTGTCATCCAATTTGGGAGTCATTGCCCCTATTGGTTTGAGTTCTTTTGGATCATCCGTCAATCCTTTGGTCTCGGGGGATTTGCTCATCAATGGGGTGACCGTTCCCGGCTCACAAGCCTCGAGCGACACGCTTTCATCTGCGTCGAATTCGGGTTCTGCCATCGCCAAAGCCACCGCCATCAATTCCGTCAGTTCAACAAGTGGTGTTTCCGCCTCTGTGGGTACGAACTTGGTTTCCGGCACCTCTGTGAGCAACAGCAGTGGTGCGGCCTCTGGCACATTGACCATCAATGGGCTTGCCATTTCGGTGTCGCAATCTGTGGCAAGCACCCTGTCGGCTAACCGCACATCAATTGTGGCCGCCATCAATGCCAGCAAAGGTGCAACGGGAGTGACAGCCATTGATACTGGGGACTCAACGCATGGGATTGACTTGCAGTCCAATGACGGCAGAAATATTACCATTGCCTTCGACTCAAATTTAAGTTCAGCCAACACGGGCTTAGCGGCTGCAGGAACTTACTCGGGAAGTTTGACACTCAGAAGCACCAATTCAAACCCCATTGTTTTAAGCAGTTCATCAAGCGGTAACATGTCCAATGTTGGTTTAAATGCAGGAACCTACTCTTCCTCATCTGCAATGTACTCCACAATGAAGCGAGCAGGCTCTGTAGTCGCACCCCTCACGATGAGTGCAAATGATGTTGTGATCAATGGGCTAGCGGTGAGTGCACCTTTGGCAATTTCAGATACATCAACCCAAGCCACGACCACTTCTGCCACCAAAGCTTCAAGTGCCATTGCCATGGCCAGCGCCATCAATGCGGTTTCAAGTTCGACCCATGTCACAGCCGTGGCAAACCCCAATGTTGTGGTGGGGACAGGGT
Source organism: uncultured Burkholderiales bacterium (assembly GCA_903838355.1). Taxonomy (GTDB): domain Bacteria; phylum Pseudomonadota; class Gammaproteobacteria; order Burkholderiales; family Burkholderiaceae_C; genus Limnohabitans. Next base: position 6,961 of record CAILYC010000059.1, read on the forward strand.
TTCAGGCTGGCAATGTTGACAGCATATACCTCAATGGCGTAACGATTGGGGTCAATTTATCCAGTACCTCAAGCATCAGCAATGTGGTCACTCTTTTCAATCAAAAAACAGGTCAAACTGGTGTGAGTGCCAGCAGCAACGGCAGCGGTGTTTCATTGGTGGCCAGTGACGGTCGAACGATATCCATTGGGGCCAGCTATCAAGGGGCCGCCGTTGATGCAGCAACGCTTGGGATGTCAAACTTGTTGGGTTCATCGGCTCCGATTGCTTCACCTGACACCACCATGTCCTTTATTTCCAATGTGACTTTGAGCTCACCTTCTGCTTTCACTGTGAGCAGTGGCAGCGCAGGCAATGGTAATTTCACGGCATTGGGGTTCAAAAATGGTACCTTCGGCGCATCCACAGAAATCGTGACCTTGGCCAAACAAGACATTTCAACTCAGTCGGGTGCAAAAAATGCTTTGAATGTGATCAATGCTGCGATGACCTGGGTTTCCAATCAACAATCGGCGGTTGGTGGTGTGTTGAACGCCATGGATTACCAAACCAGCTATTTGAGCAATACTCGTGACAACTTGACGGCGTCTGTCAGTAGCTTGGCAGGCACCGATTACGCACAGACCACAACTGAGTTGGCGAAATCTCAAATTATTCAACAAGCCGCAACGGCGATGTTGGCACAAGCCAATGTCAGCAGTCAATTGGTGTTGAGTTTGTTAAAGCATTAAACCCTGTCAAGACCGGTTTGTGTGGGCAAATAAGTTTCTTAAATGGGTTAAACAACAGCCCTGTGTTGTGGCGTTTTAAATGGACCCACGATTCGCCTTGCCCGCCAGCCACCACCCAAAGTTTGGTAAGGTGAAGTCGTATCCCCCCAATTGGCACGACTTGACCGTCAAGGTGCTTTAAAACCACAATCTTGGCATTTCAACTGGTTCGAATGAGCAGTTGTGAGGCGAGTTCGCGCAAGGCCGATTTATAAACTGAATCGGGCAAAGGTTTCAAGGCCGCTATGGCCAAGAGCGCTTGCTCATGGGCGACGGCGCGGGTGGCCTCCATAGCGCCACTTCGTTGGATGACTTCAAGTATGGGTTCGAGTTCAACTTCTGCATCTTGCTCAATGGCATTTTTGATCAGTTGGCGTTCACGCGCGTCGGCTTTTTGCATGGCAAAAATGAGCGGTAAGGTGGTTTTGCCTTCGCGCAAATCGTCCCCTAAATTTTTACCCAAGAGGGTGCTCTCCCCTTCATAGTCAAGTGCATCGTCGATCACTTGAAAGGCGGTACCGAGTGCGACACCGTAATCGCCACAGGACTGTTGCAGTGCATCGGGGCAAGACGCCATGATGGCTGGAAGTCTGGCGCTCGCTTCAAAGAGCTTGGCAGTTTTAGAGCGAATGACTTGTAAATAGTCCTCTAGGGTGAGGCTTGCATCGTGCAAATTCATGAGTTGCTGAACTTCGCCTTCTGCAATGACATTGGTGGCATTGGCCAAAACGGCCATCACCTGCATATTGCCGCAGTCCACCATCATTTGAAACGCCCTGGAGTACAAAAAGTCCCCAACCAACACACTTGCAGGGTTACCAAATGAGACATTGGCCGTGGCCCGGCCTCGGCGCATGGTGGAATCATCGACCACGTCATCGTGCAGCAAGGTGGCCGTGTGGATGAACTCAATCACCGCGGCAATTTCAAAGCGGTCCTCATGGTCGTAGGACAAAGCGCCAGCAATCAAGAGTAACAATGCAGGTCGAATTCGCTTGCCACCCGCAGAGATGATGTATTTGGCGACTTCGCCCACCAAAGGGACGGCTGAACTCAAACGCTTGGCGATCACGGCGTCGACATGGTCCATATCTTGGGCGATCAAGGTGGCGTAAGCGTTGGATGGGGTTTCGAGAGTCAAGAGTATTCACCTGAAGGGTAGTGGTCATTATAAAGACTGCGCTTGTGTCGCATTGAGCCCCCCGAACAGTGGACATTTTTTCCAAGAAGTTGTGGGTCAATCGGATTAAAATAAATCTAAAGTATTAATTTTTGGTTTGGGTTGACTGTAAAGGAATTCCTAAGGTTGTGAATGACACATGCAACTAGACCCCAAAGGCCACAGATGCTACAATGGAGGGCTCTGTAAAAATCCTTTTGCAGGGTTCAAAGATTACTCAGTATTCCAAGAGGTCCTTATGTACGCGGTCATAAAAACCGGCGGCAAACAATATCGTGTTGCTGCTGGCGAAAAAATTAAAGTAGAACAGATTGCTGCGGACGTTGGCCAAGAGATTGTGATTGACCAGGTGTTGGCTGTCGGTGACGGCGCCAATCTCAAGGTTGGCACGCCCTTGGTGTCCGGCGCAACGGTCACGGTCACGGTCGTGGCCCATGGCTTGCACGACAAAGTGCGCATCTTCAAAATGCGTCGTCGTAAACATTATCAAAAGCGCCAAGGCCATCGCCAGCAATTCACTGAATTGCACATTGCCTCGATCCACGCTTAAGTCGAAGAAGGAGCATTAGAAATGGCACAGAAAAAAGGCGGCGGCTCGACGCGCAACGGACGTGACTCCAAGCCAAAGATGCTAGGGGTTAAAAAGTTCGGTGGTGAGAACATCACAGCTGGTGCAATCATTGTTCGTCAACGTGGAACCAAATTCCATCCTGGCGTCAATGTGGGCATCGGCAAAGACCACACCTTGTTTGCCTTGGTCGACGGACATGTGAGTTTCAGCACCCGTGGTGCTTTGAACAAACACATGGTGGACATCACCCCTGTTTGAAACAGATCTGGGGCGACGGCCTATAAGGCCTTGATTTAGCCCCGCTGGTCGGGGCTAAATCGTTTTGGAGCGAACCTTTTCAAGTGGGCTGAAATGCTATCCTTGGCTCCTGAATTTGAATAGTCTGGGGTTCAAGTTTGCCATGCACATGGTTGCAAGATTCCCACGGCAGCTAAAAAACCACTAAACATTATGAAATTTGTTGACGAAGCCATCATCGACATCGCCGCGGGCGATGGGGGAAATGGCTGCGTGTCATTTCGTCATGAAAAGTACAAGGAGTTTGGCGGCCCCAATGGCGGGGACGGTGGTCGAGGCGGTCACGTCTACGCCATGGCCGATGTGAGCCTCAACACTTTGGTGGATTTCCGTTTTGCCAGACGCCATGAGGCCAAGCGAGGGCAGCATGGAATGGGCTCTGACATGTTTGGTGCAGCAGGAGACGACATTGTTCTCAAGATGCCCGTGGGCACCATCATTGCCGATGCCGAAACGGGCGAGGTTTTGCATGAACTTTTGACTCCTGGTGAGCCCATCATGGTGGCCAAGGGAGGGGATGGCGGCTTTGGCAACATGCGATTTAAAAGCTCTATTAACCGCGCTCCGCGTCAAAAAACACCCGGTGAGCTTGGTGAAAAACGACTCGTCAAGCTCGAACTCAAGGTCTTGGCAGATGTTGGGCTTCTTGGCATGCCCAATGCCGGCAAGTCAACCTTGATCACCGCGATTTCCAATGCGCGCCCCAAAATCGCCGACTACCCCTTTACCACTTTGCATCCCAATTTGGGTGTGGTCCGCGTGGGGCCGAGTCAAAGTTTTGTGGTGGCCGATGTGCCCGGTCTCATCGAAGGTGCTTCACAGGGTGCAGGTTTAGGCCATCAATTTCTAAGACATCTGCAACGCACCAGGCTACTCCTTCATTTGGTGGACATGGCGCCTTTTGATGATGCTGTGAATCCGGCCAAGCAAGCCAAAGCCATCGTGGCTGAGCTCAAAAAATACGACCCCAAATTGTTTGCCAAGCCCAGGTGGTTGGTGCTCAACAAGATGGACATGGTGCCAAAAGACGAGCGACAAGCGCGTGTTAACGCGTTTTTGAAGGCCTTCAAATTCAATGGACCGGTCTTCCAAGTCTCGGCCTTGAGCAAGGACGGCTGTGACCATTTGGTCAAGGCCGTGTTTGAACACATCAAGTCCATTCAAGTCGCCCTTGCAGAGCCCGAGTATGTGGATCCACGGTTTGTACCGGGGCTCGAGCTCAGTGGCAATGAATTGACGCCTCCAAGCAAGGAGTCTGTTCAAGAGACACGGGTGTTGAGAGAAAACCCCAAAGCAGCCGTGAAAGCTGTTGCCAAGACGCCAGCAAAAACTTCGCTCAAGACCCCTGCACCCAAGCCTGTCGTTGAAAAAGCGCAAAAACCAAAGGTTCCCAAGGAGGCCGTGAAAAAGGCGGTCGTCAAAAAGGCGGCGGTCAAAAAAGCAACGGTCAAAAAAGCAGTGACCCCCAAAGTCCCTGCCCAAAAGTCGACCGTCCCAAGCTCAAAGGCAAAAAACTCAAGCGGTAAAGCAATTTCTTTAAAAAAAGCGCTAGAAAAAAAAGCGTCCGTGGAAAAAACGCCAACCCAAAACCCAGTGCCTAAAAAAATACCCGCTAAAAAATCCCTCCCTACCCGACAGGTTCGCCAATGACGCCCGGTGCATTGGACGCTCACGCCTATTTGCCAACGCAAACCATGTTTGACCCTTATGCAAACCCCTAAGCCAGCACTCGAAACTGTGAATCTATTGGCTCCAGATGAGATCACCCGCGAACGTGCTCGCGGTGCAATTGAACAGTCGCGACGCTGGGTGGTGAAAGTGGGCTCAAGTTTGGTCACCAATGAGGGGCGAGGTCTTGACGAGCGCGCCATCGGTGAGTGGTGTCGTCAAATGGCGAGCTTGACACAACCCCTGCCCGGCTCAGGCCAAGTCTCGCTTGAGATCATCATGGTCTCCAGTGGTGCTGTGGCCGAGGGTATGAAGCGCTTGGGCTGGAGCACACGTCCGAGTGCCATCAATGAATTACAAGCCGCTGCCGCGGTTGGTCAAATGGGCCTGGCCCAGATCTACGAGAGCAAACTCAAAGAAAATGGACTCGGAAGTGCGCAAGTGCTCCTCACCCATGCCGACTTGGCCGATCGGGAGCGCTACCTCAATGCCAAGTCCACCTTGCTCACCTTGCTCAAACACGGCGTGCTGCCGGTGATCAATGAAAATGACACCGTGGTCAATGACGAGATCAAGTTCGGTGACAACGACACCCTGGCCTCCTTGGTGGCCAATTTGGTGGAGGCCGATGCGCTCATTATTTTGACCGATCAGGCTGGCCTTTATGACAGCGATCCGCGCTCCAGCCCAGAGGCCAAATTCATTCGATGTGCCTTGGCCGGCGACCCCTTGCTTGAAAGCATGGCGGGCGGTGCGGGTTCGAGCCTGGGCAAAGGCGGCATGATCACCAAGGTGTTGGCAGCCAAACGGGCGGCCAGTTCGGGAGCCTCCACGGTCATCGCTTGGGGGCGTGAGCCCGATGCCTTGATTCGACTCGCCCGCGGGGAAAGTCTGGGCACTTTGCTGTGGGCGAGTACGCCCAAATTACAGGCCAAAAAACAATGGATGGCCGACCATTTGCAACTCAAAGGCGCTTTGCTGGTTGATGCCGGTGCAGCCAGCAAACTCAAACTGGGGGGCAGCTCCTTGTTGCCCATTGGTTTGGTCGGTGTTCAAGGCGATTTTTCAAGAGGTGAGGTCGTGGCGATCAAAGACCCCGAGGGCCAAGAGCTCGCTCGAGGCCTGTCCAATTACGCGAGCGCTGAAGCCAGGCTGCTGTGTAAAAAGCCTTCGAGCGATTTTGAATCGATCTTGGGCTACACTGCCGAAGACGAAATCGTCCACCGCGATAACATGGTGCTCATGCGCTGAGCACTGAGCATGGATTGGGGCTCACATCAGTGCTCAAAGGAGCCGTCTGGAGGCACTTCGGTGTTGTGATGACTCAAGGTGTAAGGGACTCTCACCCCCAAGGTGTGGGAGCTTGAGAGGCCGGCTTGCAAGGGAGGCGTCTCGCCTTCAGCCGCGATGGACACCTCGGCACTCTTTTCATCCAGGCTCGAGTGGCGCACCCGTTGTGAAAACTCCCTTGAAGGGCGTGATCGGTGAGACTGGTTGTTGTTTTCAATGGGTGGTAAAAAACGCTGCAGCTCACTGAGGGCGGCTTCGTACACGCCACGCTTGAACTCCACGACCACTTCCAAAGGAATCCAAAAATCATTCCAACGCCAAGCGTCAAATTCCGGATGGTTGGTCGCCCTTAAGTTGAGATGCCAGTCTTGCGCGACCAATTGCAACAAAAACCAAATTTGTTTTTGTCCCTTGTAATGGCCCCGAGCATCTCGTCTAATATAGCGGTCTGGCACTTCATAGCGTAACCAATCTCGGGTTCGGGCGAGAATACGCACATGGTCAGGCATGAGCCCAACTTCTTCGTGCAGTTCCCTAAACATGGCTTGCTCAGGGCTTTCGCCCTTGTCAATGCCGCCTTGTGGAAACTGCCAACTGTGACTGCGTATTCGCTTGCCCCAAAAAACCTGATTTCGATGATTCACTATGATGATGCCAACATTGGGCCTAAAGCCGTCTCTGTCAAGCATAATCAATTCTCAAATTTTTCAATTGAGTTGATTATCCACAGTCCCCCCATTTGATCAAGGGGGGGAGTGCGAATTTTTTCTATTCAAGGATTGAACCTTGCTGTTTTTTGTAATTTAAATTGGACCTTCTAGCGACATGAAAGCCTCTCAATTCCTCGTCTCCACTCTCAAAGAAGCCCCCCAAGATGCTGAAATCGTCTCCCATCAGTTGATGATTCGCGCGGGGATGATTAAAAAACTCGGGGCAGGTATTTACAGTTATATGCCCATGGGCTTGAGGGTTATCCGCAAGGTCGAGGCCATCATTCGTCAAGAAATGGACAAAGCCGGTGCCATTGAGCTCACCATGCCCCTCGTGCAACCGGCCGAACTCTGGCAAGAAACCGGACGTTTTGAGAAAATGGGCCCTGAACTCCTGCGCATACGCGACCGGCATGGTCGTGACTTTGTCATCCAGCCCACCTCGGAAGAGGTGGTCACGGATATCGCCCGCCAAGAGATCAAGAGCTACAAGCAGCTGCCCAAGAATTTTTATCAAATTCAAACCAAATTTAGAGACGAGCGTCGTCCACGATTTGGTCTCATGCGGGGGCGTGAATTCATCATGAAGGACGCCTACAGTTTTGATGTGAGCCCTGACAAAGCGCGCGAGAGTTATGCAGGCATGGCCGCGGCCTATCGGCGCATTTTTGATCGCTTTGGCTTAAAGTACCGTGCGGTGGCCGCCGATAGTGGTGCCATTGGGGGCGACTTGAGCGAGGAGTTCCAGGTGATTGCCACAACGGGCGAGGACGCCATCGTGTTTTGTGCGCAAAGCGAGTATGCAGCCAATATGGAAAAAGCCCAAGCCTTGGCGCCGAGCCATGCCCGCCTAGAGGCCACCCAGGCTCTCAAGCGTGAAGCCACCCCGAGTCAAACCACATGTGAAGAGGTGTCGACCTTGCTGGGCGTTTCTTTGCAGCAAACGGTCAAGTCCTTGGTCTGGGTTTATGAGCCCAGCAGCGAGAATGGCGCCGCCGCAGTCCAACAATTTTGGTTGGTGCTTTTGCGTGGAGACCATGAGTTGAATGAAGTGAAACTGGCCAAGGTCCCGCAGTTGAGCCTTGGCCAGTTGCGACTCGCCCACGCCAAAGAGATTGAAGTCCTCTTTTCATGTGTCCCTGGCTTTTTGGGCCCAGTGGGCCGACCGCCAGGCATCCATCTTTTGGTCGACCGCGAAGTCGCCCTCATGTCCGATTGGGTTTGCGGCGCCAACGAGGCGGGTTTCCACCTCTCGGGTGTGAACTGGGGGCGGGACTTGGACGCACCTTTGGCGCAAGAGACCTATGACTTGAGAAACGTGGTGAGTGGTGACCTCTCGCCTTGTGGTCAAGGCACTTTGAGCATTGAGCGCGGCATTGAAGTGGGGCATATTTTTTACTTGGGCACGAAATACTCCAAAGCCATGAATGCCACTTTTTTGGACGTCAATGGCAAACCCCAAGCCATGGAGATGGGCTGCTATGGCATTGGCGTCACCCGCTTGCCGGCCGCCGCCATTGAGCAAAACCACGATGCCAAGGGCATGATTTGGCCCGAGTCCATTGCCCCGTTTGTCTTGGTGATTTGTCCCATCGGAATGGACCGCAGTGAAGAGGTGAAGCAACATGCACACACTCTATACGAGCAAGCGTTGGAGTTGGGGTGGGATGTGATGCTTGACGACCGCGGCGAGCGCCCTGGGGTCATGTTTGCGGACTGGGAGCTCATTGGTGTGCCACACCGCCTGGTCGTGTCAGACCGAAGTGTGAAGGCTGGCTTGGCCGAGTACCAGCACCGGCGCGACAGTCAAGCCACCGAGTTGCCACTCCTGGAAGTGATGGGGTTTTTACGCGGCAAAATCCAGCACTAAAAGCCTTGGATGCGATGAAGGGCCAGTTGGGTCCCTACTGACTCTTCAAGGGTATGAAAGGCTTGAAGGGCTTGCAGGGTAGCCAATTGAGGCCCAGCGTGACGGCGTTTCACAGCAGAAAACGCCTTCAACAGGCTTGGGCTTAGGCCTTCAAGACCTGGGTCAACTCACCCGACTCGAACATCTCCATCATGATGTCGGAGCCACCAATGAATTCGCCCTTGACGTAGAGCTGCGGGATGGTAGGCCAGTTGCTGTACTCTTTGATACCATGACGAATTTCGGGCTCTTCTAAAACATTGATGGTTTTGAGTTGCTTGACGTCCACGCCAGAGGCTTTGAGGACTTGGATGGCCCGCCCCGAAAAACCACATTGCGGAAAACTGGCGTCCCCCTTCATGAACAGCACCACGTCGTGGCTTTTGACCAATTGATCAATTTGGGTTTGTACGTTATCCATGGCCTGGGCTCTCCAAAAACAGTAAAACATGCGGCTTTGTCATGGCAATTTGGGGACGAAACCCCCTAATTGGTTGATAAGCCACACTGAAAGTGTATGGTTATTATTCCATGTTTGGAGACTGCGCGCCAGTGCAGCGGGGGATGCCCGCAAGGTCAGGGCGGGTTTGGATCTGGGTGTAGCCCCATTGTGCCAAGCTCGCTTGCACGCGCTCAAACTGGTCGTGGCCATGCTCAAACAAGAGCCACCCACCCGGTTTGAGGTGTGCAAGCGCTTGACTGACAATGCGTCGGATGTCGGCCAGGCCCCCGTCTTGACTCACCAAGGCGTTCAAAGGCTCATGGCGCAGCGCTGCCAAATGCGGGTCGCCTGGTGAAATATAGGGCGGGTTGGAGACGATCAAGTCAAATTGCAGGGACCCCATGCCTTCAAGCCAGTTGCCTTCACGAAGCACCAAGGGCAGCCGCAGTGCCTGGGCATTGTGCCCCGTCAAAGCCAATGCGCCTGGACTGCAGTCCACGGCCCAAACTTCGGTGTTTGGGGCGTGGGCCTTGAGGGCCAAGGCAATGGCGCCACTGCCGCAACCCAAGTCCACCGAACGGATCACCCTATCATTAAAGTCCTTTGTCAGTATTGCATTTTGTTGAGAGTGTGCGCTAACTTCTGATTTTCGGCTCAAGATTTCCAAGGCCCAATCGACCAAGGTTTCGGTGTCTGATCTCGGATCCAGTGCCCGGTCGTCAACCCTCAAAGTCAGACCATAAAAAACGCTTTCTTGGGTGATGTAGGCCAGGGGCACGTTCTCGCGCAAACGCTGCACGCCTTCCCAAAACCCCTGGCCTTGTTCTGGGCTGAGGAGGTCTTGGTCATGGGTGTAGAGCCAGGCTCTGGCGCCTTGGGGCTGCGCCAAAGCTTTGAGCATCAGGCTTTGGCACTCCCAGGGGGTCAATCCGCTTTGGCGCGCAAGCGCCATCCAGGCCGATACAGTCGGGCGTGGCGGTGGGCAGACAGGGCCAAGGGCCGGGAGCTCAGTCATGGTGCGTCGGGGTGCATCTGGGTGGGTCAAACCACCAGGCCCCCAATTTCGAGGTCTTGCATGAGCTCACTCTCACGCGCATGCTGCAAGGCGGTCAAGACCTCTTTCAAGTCGCCTTCCATGATTTGGGACAATTTATAAAGGGTCAAATTGATGCGGTGGTCGCTCAGCCGGCCTTGGGGAAAGTTGTAGGTGCGAATTCGATCCGAGCGGTCGCCGCTGCCGATGAGCCCTTTGCGAGTGGCCGCTTCCTTTAAGGAGCGCTCGAGGCGGTCTTTTTCTTGAATTCGCGCCAATAGCACCTGCATGGCTTTGGCCTTGTTGCGGTGCTGGGAGCGGTCGTCTTGGCATTCGGCCACGATGCCGGTGGGCAAATGGGTGATGCGCACGGCTGAATCGGTTTTATTGATGTGTTGCCCACCCGCGCCCGAGGCCCGGTAGGTGTCGATGCGCAGGTCTTGTGCATTGATCTCAATGCTCTGGTGGGGGTCGGGCTCGGGCATCACCGCCACGGTGCAGGCACTGGTGTGAATTCTGCCCTGAGACTCGGTGGTGGGCACGCGCTGAACGCGGTGTCCGCCAGACTCAAAGCGCAAGGCACCATAGACTTTGTCACCCTCAATGCGAACGACCACTTCTTTATAGCCACCCAGTTCGCTCTCCGATTCACTCATGATCTCGCACTTCCAGCCCACTTTCTCGGCATGGCGCAGGTACATGCGCAGGAGGTCAGCGGCAAAGAGCGCCGACTCGTCTCCGCCCGTGCCCGCGCGAATTTCCAAATAGGCGTTGCGGGCGTCTTGTGGGTCTTTGGGCAGCAGCAATCGCTGTAACTCAGCATCGAGTTGATCGCTCTCGGCCTCCAAGCTGCTCACCTCAGCTTGGGCCATGGACAGCATCTCCAAGTCGGCTGTCACGCTTTGGGAGGGCAGGAGCGTCTCAGCGACCATCTCTTGTGCTTGACGCAACTCCGCTTGTGCGCTTTGGTAACGCTGCCAGCGAGAAGCAATGACGGCGACATCGGCGTGCTCACGCGAGAGCGCCATGAATTGCTGCATGTCTTTGAGGATGTCCTCTCGGGCGAGTAAAAAATCAAGCTCGGCCAAACGAACCGCATAGCGCTCGAGTTGGGTTTGCATAAAAGGCTTCATGGGCAATTCAGTGTAAAAAATAGGTGGCGAAGATTCGGGAAATGGGGTTGTCGGCAGTGGCTGCGTCTGGGCCAAGCATGGCGTCTTTGATGGACTCACTCGGGTCAGGGTGTCACTGGCTGCTGGGGTGGACTGCACTGCGCAGGGGCGCTGGACTGGCAAACCCCTGGGGCTTGGGCCTTGTCAAGAGCCAAGGCAGGCTGACAGACGGGGCCCAAAGCGCGTTGTCGATTCAACACCCAAGCGCCAACACGAATGCGAGCGACGCTAACGGTGATGGCTCTCGCGAAGAAAAAAATGTTGTACCGCTTCGATGGAGGCTTCACGCGACTGGGGGTCAGCGTGGTGCAGCTGCGCCATGGCGCCATGCAGCATTTTGTGGCTCAGACCCTTGGCCAAGGACTGCAAAACCGCATCAATGCTTTCGCCCTTGGCCACGAGTTTTTTGGCCTTGGCCAACTCACTGTCCTGCCAGTTTTGCGCTTGGGTGTTCAACTGTTGAATCAAGGGCACGATGCTGCGCTCACCCAGCCACTTGGCAAAGCTTTGCACGCCTTCGTCAATGATGCGCTCAGCGTGTTCCACTGCCGCTTGCCGGCTTGCCTGTGCGATTTGCACCGAACCACTCAAGTCGTCCACGGTGTACAAATACACATCACTCAATCCCTTGACCTCGGGCTCGATGTCTCGCGGCACGGCCATGTCGACCATGAACATGGGGCGGCGTTTGCGGGTTTTGAGGGCCCGCTCCACGGCGCCCAGACCGATCAGGGGCAGGGAGCTGGCGGTACAACTCACCACAATGTCAAACTCGTGCAAGCGTTGTGGCAAATCGGCCAAGCGCATGGCCTGGGCGTTGAACTGCGAGGCCAGCAATTGCGCTTTTTCTAAAGTGCGATTGGCAATGCAAATTTGCGCGGGTTGTTTGGCTGAAAAATGCGTGGCACACAACTCGATCATCTCTCCTGCACCGACAAAGAGGACTTTGAGGGGCCCCAAGTCGCCAAAGATTTGCATGGCCAAGCGCACAGAGGCGGCGGCCATGCTGATCGAGAGGTGACCGATTTCGGTGTTGCTGCGCACATCCTTGGCCACCGAAAAGGTTCGCTGAAAGAGCTGGTGCAAGGTCGTGCCCAAGGAGCCCACTTCGCCCGCCATGCGAACCGCGTCCTTCATTTGACCCAAAATCTGTGGCTCACCCAGAACCATGGAATCCAAGCCACTGGCGACCCGAAACGCATGCCGGGCGGCTTCATGGTCTTCTAAGACGTAGCTGTGGGCTTTTAAGGTCTCAAAAGACACCCCACCCGACTGGGCCAACCATTCAAATGAGCGCTTCAAGGCAGGCTCATTGGAGGCACAATAAATCTCGGTGCGGTTGCAAGTCGACAAAATCGCCGCTTCACCATTGGCGGATATGATGTTTTGTAGGCCACTGAGCACCGGGGGCATGTGTTCGAGGGCGAAGGCAAACTTACCCCTCAAATCCAGAGGAGCGGTGTTGTGATTGAGGCCCAAAGCCCAGACTGCCATCCGGGGATTATAAAATTGCCAGCATGTCTTGGACAAGTTTATTGAACCACATCGCCAATTTTTTTCTACCCAGCCTCGTTTTGGCGCTGGCTTTGAGCCTTGGCTCGGCCCTTTGGGGGGCTTTTAAAGGCCGCAAAACCCTTAAAACCCGCCCCTTGCGCGTTTTGGGCGGGGGCGTGGTCTTGTTCCTGGTCGGGGCGGGGTGTCAAACAGCCCTCTTGTTGGGGGGCTTTAAAGACGGCTCCGTCGAGGGGTATGCCGCCTTGATGGGGGTTTTGGCGCTCACCCATTGGCTCATGTCTTGGTCCCTCAGGGGGTCAAAGAAAGGCTAGGCGCAGTCCCCCTCTTGTTAAATGGGTCTGTTTTTCTCTGAAATGAGTCCAGCAAGGTCTTTTCTTGAAGTTTTTCTGTCAAGCGAGAGCCTCAGTTATTATTAGGGTTTGCTATAGCACCCACTTTGATTAGAGAAAAAGACGCCAACCACCATGAATGCTCCCATTGCGCAACGCTTTTTGATGGCGCAGGCTGAAGACAGCCCCCGACTGCGAGAAATTCCCTACAACTACACCTCGTTTTCTGATCGGGAAATTGTCGCTCGACTGCTCGGACCTGCTTGTTGGTCCATCTTGGAGCGTTTGCGCCAAGAAAGACGCACAGGCCGCTCGGCTCGCATGCTCTATGAGGTGCTGGGTGACATCTGGGTGGTGCAGCGCAACCCTTATTTGGAAGACGATTTGCTCGACAACCCCAAGCGGCGAGCCCTCTTGATCGACGCACTTCTTCATCGCATCCATGAAATCGAGGCCAGGCGTTCGCCTCAAGAAGACGCCGAGCGAGATGCCTTGGTGAAAGAACTCCTCCACCATGCCAACGAAGCAGTGCTTCGCTTTAAGATGCAATTTGACAGCGTATCCTTGCTGCGCAAAAAAACCCTCAAGGAGCTCAAGCGCTACACCGCCAGTGACAACATCAAGTTTGACCCGCTCTCGCGCGTGTCGCACGTGACCGACGCCACCGATTGGCGAGTTGAGTATCCTTTTTTGGTCTTGACGCCTGACAGCGAGCAAGAAATGGCCGGACTGGTCAAAGGCTGCATTGACTTGGGGCTCACCATCATTCCCAGGGGCGGCGGCACGGGTTACACCGGAGGCGCCATTCCACTGTCTTGGCGCAGCGTGGTGATCAACACCGAAAAGCTTGAAAAAATGACCCCCATCCAAATCCGCAATCTGCCGGGTTTGGAGATCTCGGCGCCCACCATTTTTACCGAAGCTGGGGTGGTGACTCAGCGTGTGGCCAATGCCGCTGAAGCGGCGGGTTGGGTGTTTGCGGTTGACCCTACCAGTGCCGAGGCGTCTTGCATCGGTGGCAATATTGCGGTCAATGCTGGTGGTAAGAAGGCGGTGCTTTGGGGCACGGCCTTGGACAATTTGCTCAGTTGGAGAATGGTGACCCCAGACGCGCAGTGGCTCGAAGTCACGCGCATAGGGCACAATTTGGGCAAAATCCACGACGCACCAACCGCCAGCTTTGACTTGGCCTATTACCAAGCCGATGGGGTGAGCTTGATACGGCGCGAGCGGCTTGATATCCCAGGCTCGGCTTTTCGCAAAGAGGGCTTGGGCAAAGATGTCACGGACAAGTTTTTAAGTGGCTTGCCGGGCGTGCAAAAAGAGGGCTGTGACGGGCTGATCACGAGTGCGACTTGGGTGCTGCACAAAATGCCTGCCCATGTGCGAACGGTGTGCATGGAGTTCTTTGGCAATGCCAAGGACGCGGTGCCAAGCATTGTCGAGATCAAAGACTACATGTTCGCCGAGCAAAAAGCCTCGGGCGTCTTGCTTGCAGGACTAGAGCATTTGGACGACCGTTATTTGCGCGCCGTGGGCTATGCGACCAAGAGTAAGCGTGGCGGTTTGCCAAAAATGGTGCTCTTGGCCGATATCGCGGGCGATGACCCCGACCAGGTGGCCAGGGTGAGTTCTGAGGTGGTGAGGCTGGCCAACTCCCGAAGTGGGGAAGGCTTTACCGCGGTGAGTTATGAAGCGAGAAAGAAGTTTTGGCTCGATCGCAAAAAAACAGCGGCCATCTCGCGCCACACCAATGCTTTCAAAATCAATGAAGACGTGGTGATCCCTCTGCCCCGAATGGCCGAGTACACCGATGGCATTGAGTTCATCAACATTGAAATGTCGTTGAACAACAAGATTGCGCTGTGCCGGGCCTTGGATCAATTTTTTGCCAACGGTCATTTGCCACTGGACACGAGCAAGGATCCTGGCGAGCAGCCTTCAAGCGACATGGTCCAAGAGCGTGTGCGCCAAGCCCGCAGCTTGATTGCTGAGGTGAGTGCTTTGTGGCAAGGGTGGTTGGATCAAAGTGAAACACTTTTTCCTCAACTGCAAGACCACAGTTTGCGCGCGAGTTGGAAGACACAGATCAAGGAGCCGCTTAACCGCATCTTCACAGGTGAGGTGTTCAAGCCCGTGCTCCAAGAATGCATTGCCATTCATCAGCGCGTTTTGAAAGGCCGAGTCTGGGTGGCACTGCACATGCACGCCGGAGACGGCAATGTGCACACCAATATTCCAGTCAACAGCGACGACTACAACATGCTGCAAACCGCCCACCAGGCGGTGGCCAAAATCATGGTTTTGGCCCGAAAGTTGGACGGCGTGATCTCTGGCGAGCACGGCATTGGCATCACCAAGTTGTCGTTTTTGACCGACGCGGAGTTGGCGCCTTTTGCCGCCTACAAGCAACGCATTGACCCCCAAGGCCATTTCAACAAAGGCAAGTTGGTCAAGTTCGATGAGTCTGATCTCTTGACCCGCCGCGGGGACTTGGGCCATGCCTACACTCCGAGTTTTGGTTTGATGGGACATGAATCCTTGATCATGCAGCAGTCGGACATTGGGGCCATCTCTGACAGCGTGAAAGACTGCTTGCGCTGCGGCAAATGCAAGCCCGTGTGCGCCACCCACGTGCCGCGCGCGAATTTGCTCTACAGCCCGAGAAACAAAATCTTGGCCACCTCTTTGCTCGTGGAGGCTTTTTTGTACGAGGAGCAAACCCGTCGAGGCGTCTCGGTCAAGCATTGGCAAGAATTTGAGGACGTGGCCGATCACTGCACTGTGTGCCACAAGTGTTTGTCCCCTTGTCCTGTGAAAATCGACTTTGGCGATGTGTCGATGAATATGCGCAATTTGCTCAGAAAAATGGGCAAAAAGAGCTTTCGACCCGGTAACGCCGCGGCCATGCTCATGCTCAACGCGACCAACCCTGAGACGATCAAACTCGCCCGCGCGGCCATGGTGGATGTGGGCATGAAAGCCCAGCGTTTTGTCAATGGACTGCTTTCGGGTTGGGCCTTGGCCCAAACCAAAGCGCCGCCCTCGAGCATTGGTCTTGGGAGCATCAAAGAGCAGGTTATTCACTTTGTGAATAAAAAAATGCCTGGCAATTTACCCAAGAAAACGGCGCGCGCGCTCTTGGACATTGAAGACCAAAACTACGTCCCCATCATCAGGAACCCCAAAACCACCCAGGCCGAAACCGAGGCGGTGTTTTACTTTCCGGGATGTGGATCTGAGAGGCTGTTTTCTCAAGTGGGCCTGGCTACCCAGGCGATGCTCTGGCACGCGGGTGTTCAAACGGTATTGCCCCCAGGTTACCTCTGTTGTGGCTACCCCCAGCGCGGCAGCGGTCAGTTTGACAAGGCTGAGAAAATCATCACCGACAACCGGGTGCTATTTCACCGAGTGGCCAACACGTTGAACTATCTCGACATCAAGACGGTGGTGGTGAGTTGTGGAACTTGTTACGATCAGCTTCAAGGCTATCAGTTTGACAAAATATTTCCAGGCTGCCGCATCATCGATATCCATGAGTATTTGCTAGAGAAGGGCATCACTTTGGATGCCTCCAACAACAAAGCCTACCTCTACCATGACCCGTGTCACAGCCCTTTGAAATTGCAGTCACCCATGTTGACCGTCAAAGCTTTGGTGGGCGAGCAAGTGCTTGAGTCCGAGCGCTGCTGCGGTGAGTCGGGCACGCTCGGTGTCACCCGCCCCGACATCTCAACGCAGGTGCGTTTCCGTAAAGAAGAGGAACTACTCTCTGACGAGACGCGCATTCGGTCCCTGAGTGGCCAAGACAGTGGAGACGTCACCATTCTCACGAGCTGCCCGAGTTGTTTGCAAGGACTCACGCGCTATGAGGGGGATTTGAAAAGTGGGCTCTTGAAGGCCGACTACATTGTGGTGGAGATGGCCCGCATAATTTTGGGTGAGGATTGGATGCCCGAGTACGTAAAAGCGGCCAATGCCGGCGGTATTGAGCGCGTGCTTGTCTAAAACGCTGGATTCACTGGGGGTTGGGGCCGCCTTGGCCCTTCGTCACCTTGATTCATGATTGGACCTATTTTGATTGAAAAATTAACGAAAAAAGCCCCCACGGTGCTTGACCTCACGGTGCACCAAGGCTCCAAAAAGTTAGAAGTGAAATTTGCCGGGGGCGAGTGCTTTGAGATTGCCTTTGAGCTCATGCGCATCTACAGTCCCTCGGCCGAGGTGCAAGGACACGGGCCTGGGCAAGAGGTGCTGCAAACGGGCAAACGTGGCGTGGGCATGATGGGTCTGGAGCCCGTGGGCAACTACGCCGTGCAACCCACCTTCAGTGATGGCCATGACAGCGGCATCTTCACCTGGGACTACCTCTACCACCTGGGCTCTGAGCAAGAACGCTTGTGGCGTGACTATGAAAAGCGGCTCAAGGCACAAGGCCTTCACCGCGACCAAGCGATGACCACCAAGGCCAGTCCAGCAGGAGGTTCTTGCGGCCATTCTCATTAGCCCACAAGGGGCGGGTTGCGCCTGAAATGAGCTGTCTTGCTGGGGATCCACGCTTTCAGCGCAATTCCAACGTCACTTGCGTTTTTTGTAGGTATTGGGCCCCAAGTGGCGGCATTCCCCTTTAACATCAAGGCATGGGTAAAACACATTTCGGTTTTCAAAGCGTCGATGAGGCTGAAAAATCCTCACGGGTGCGCACGGTTTTTGATTCGGTGGCCTCCAATTATGACGTCATGAACGACTTGATGTCTCTCGGGTTGCACCGTGCTTGGAAGGCCTACACCGTGTTGGTGGCCGATTTGGGGCTGGGCATGCGAGTGCTCGACATTGCCGCTGGCACGGGTGACTTGACCCGCGCTTTTGCCCAAAAAGTCGGCTCAAGTGGCCTGGTGGTCCAAAGCGACATCAATTGGTCGATGTTGAAAACCGGTCGCGACCGCTTGATCAATGAGGGCTTGCTGCTGCCTGCAGTGGTGTGCGATGCCGAAGGCTTGCCCTTTGCCAGTGAGAGTTTTGATCGCGTGAGTGTGGCCTTTGGGCTGCGCAACATGACGCACAAGGACCTGGCCTTGAAAGAGATGTGCCGTGTCTTAAAGCCAGGCGGAAAACTCATGGTCTTGGAGTTCTCCAAGGTGGTGGCCCCTTTGCAAAAAGTCTACGACTGGTACTCCTTTCATTTGTTGCCCAAAATCGGCAAATG
Organism: uncultured Burkholderiales bacterium; assembly: GCA_903838355.1. Lineage (GTDB taxonomy): Bacteria > Pseudomonadota > Gammaproteobacteria > Burkholderiales > Burkholderiaceae_C > Limnohabitans. The sequence goes on from CAILYC010000059.1 coordinate 25,053, forward strand.
GGTGGCCAAGGATGAAGGCAGTTACCGCTATTTGGCCGAGTCCATCCGCATGCACCCGGATCAAGAAGCCCTCAAGGGCATGATGCGGCATGCGGGTTTTGGACACGTGGATGTGCACAATTTGAGCGCTGGTGTGGTGGCCCTCCACGTGGGGATCAAATGCTAAAACGCCTGGCCACTCAAGTGACAGCTCCAAGGCTGGGCGCTTGGTCAGTGCTGGGCAAGCAGTTGGCGCTTGGCGCCTTTTGGGGCCCACTCCAATGCCAAGCCGAGTCTGAGCCCCTGGCCCCAAGCGAGGCCGCCTTGGCGCCTGGCGCCTTGGGGGGAATGTGGGGAATGTGGGGATTGGGTGGATTGGGTGGATTGGGGGGAGGATGGTGGGCTGTGGCCCTGAGTGTGGCCTTCGGGGCGGTGCTCGCCTTGGCGCTCTTGATGCTGTTGAACCGTGGGGGTTTGCTGCGCGCTTTCATGTCCAGAGGTGGGGCGGTTGGGCAACGCCGAGCCATTTACACCGCACCCCGAGAGTCCTTGGGGGCACACTTCTTTCGCCGTAAGCCCCCATCCGCTTTAACCATGACTGTGCCGTTTCTCACGCCCTACAACCCCAAGAACGTGGGCAACGATGCCTCTGCGAGACCTTGGGAGTCGCCCGAGCGAGAGCGCATACTGGGCAGCATCCTTGCGATGGAGGTGAGCACGGGCGCGGCAACACAAGACGCGCGTTTGTGGGGTGCCCAGGGGGTGAGGCCCGCATGGGGTGCACCAAGTGAATCAAGTGCAATGGGTACACCCCTGGAGAGCGCAAATTGGGCCCATCAGGACCTGCCCCAAGCGTGGCGCGAGGGCTTGACGCTTGAGCCCCAAACCTGGTCTCGGTTTGACCCGATCAGTGCGGCTTATGTCCATCCCCCACCAGGTTCAAGTTCAGCGGATTTTTCTCCCCATTGGCCTTTTGAGTTTGAAGTGGCCGATTTTTTAAAGATGGCTCAAAAGCATTTTTTGTCCCTGCAAGAAGCTTGGGATCGGCGCGATCTGGTTCAAATGAAACATTTCTTGAGCCCCGCCATGCTGCAAGACGTGCAGGACCAACTCGCCCAGATGGCTCCAGAGCAGCCCACCCTCGGTGAGCAAGCCCCAAGCCCAGTCTTGAGTGAGGTCTTGATGCTCGAGTCCCAGTGCTTGAGTGTCAAGCGCGAAGGACAAGAGCAAAAAGTGAGTGTTGAGCTCTCTGGCATGATCCGCGAAGGCCTGAGTGCCAGCCCCAATCCGTTTCGCGAAATTTGGACATGGTCCAAGACCATGCTGCCCCAACAACCCAACGACTTGCAAGGCTGGCGCGTGTGTGCCTTGGAGGCCTTGCAATGAAGGCATTGGCCGCCTCGACCCCCCTCAAGGCCGCACGATGGTCTGGCAGGCCTCTTTGGAGTCTCACCTTTTTTTGTATTGAGCGAAAGTCCCCCGCATGACCCGCAACCCTTTTGACGATGCCCGTTTTTCTCAGTCTGACACTCAGACTCATGCGCGTGGGACGCAAGACGCTCAAGCGGGGGAGCATTTTTTCAGCCCTCAAACGCTTTGGGCTGAGCTAGACAAAGGTCTCAGGGCCATCGAGCGTCGAGTCTTGGGCGTCAAGCTGCCAGCGGCTTTGGTGCACGAGGTCTTGGACCGTGTGCTGCTTTTCATCAACCATGTGCTCCTGCACGAGCCCCAAGCACTTCACCGCTTAAAGCGCCAGCAAGGCAGGACGTTGTCGCTGCAGTGGCACGATTGGAACTGGCGGCTGCGCATCACCCGTGCAGGTTTGCTCGAGCGCGAGCAAGCGTTGGCGCTCGCTGGGTCAGAGGCCAACGACAAGCCTCTTCACCTGCTCACCAAGACAGACTTGTCCATTATTTTGGTCGAAACGAGCCTGCTCGATGTGGCAAGCCGGCTCATGAGGGATGAAAAACCCGCCCTTCGCATCGAAGGCGATGTGCAACTCGCCGCCGAGGTCAATTGGTTGGTGGACCATGTGCAGTGGGATTACGAAGACGATTTGTCTAAAATCGTGGGTGACGCCTACGCCCATCAGGTGGTTCGTGTGGGGCATTGGGCGCTCGATGCGATTCGCCGCTTTGCCGGCAGTGCCTACGCCCGGGCCAGCACGCTCGCGGGCGGGGTGGGCGTCAAATGAGCCGTTTTTTCCGTGGTTTTGTGATCTTTTTGGTGGTCTGGCGCTTTGGCTTGGATCAGTTGATCCTCTCTGGGTTCAAGCAGCCTTGGATTCGGGTGTTGGCGCCTCGCTTGCGCTTGGGACGGGACTTGTCCGCGCCCCGTGGGCAGCGTCTGCGCCAGGCCTTGGAGACCTTGGGGCCGATTTTTGTGAAATTTGGCCAAGTGCTCTCGACTCGGCGAGATTTGTTGCCTCAAGACATCGCCATTGAGCTCGCCGCCTTGCAAGACCGGGTGCCGCCATTTGACTCGGGCGTCGCCGTGGCCACGATTGAGAGAGCCTTTGGCAAGTCAGTTGACGATATTTTTTCTCGATTTGACCGTGAACCAGTGGCGAGTGCCTCTATTGCACAAGTGCACTTTGCCGCCTTGATCGATGCCAAAGGCGAGAGCCACGAGGTGGCTGTCAAAGTCATTCGCCCGCTGATGAAGGAAGTCATCGAGAAGGACTTGGCGCTCATGCGCACCATGGCCGGGTGGTTGGATCGTCTGTCGGTGGATGGCCGGCGCTTGAAGCCCAAGCTCGTGGTGGCCGAGTTTGACAAGTATTTGCACGATGAGCTCGACTTGGTGCGCGAAGCGGCCAACGCCGCGCAGTTGCGGCGAAATATGCAAGGTCTCAATTTGGTGCTGATTCCAGAAATGTTTTGGGACTACTGCCACCAAGATGTGATCGTGATGGAGCGCATGTTTGGTGTGCCCATCAGCCAAGTGGATCAATTGATTGAAGCCGGTGTGGATATCAAACAGTTGGCCAGAGATGGGGTCACCTTGTTTTTTACCCAGGTGTTTCGCGATGGCTTTTTCCATGCCGACATGCATCCGGGCAATATCCAAGTGAGCGTGGACGCGAGAACTCTCGGGCGTTATGTGTCGCTGGATTTTGGCATTGTGGGCACACTCACCGAGTATGACAAAGAGTATTTGGCGCAGAACTTTACCGCTTTTTTCCGCCGTGACTATAAACGTGTCGCCGAGCTGCACTTGGAGTCGGGCTGGGTCCCCCCTCAAACGCGCATCGATGAGTTGGAGAGCGCCATTCGAACCGTTTGCGAGCCTTATTTTGATCGCCCCTTGAAAGAAATTTCTTTGGGGATGGTGCTCATGCGTTTGTTCCAAACATCAAGGCGTTTTGACGTGCAAATTCAGCCTCAACTGGTGCTCTTGCAAAAAACCTTGCTCAACATTGAAGGACTGGGTCGTGAGCTCGATCCCGATCTGGACTTGTGGAGCACGGCCAAGCCCTTTTTGGAAAGATGGATGCTCGAACAAATTGGTCCCAAGAAATTGTGGAAGCAACTGCTCGCTCAGGCCCCACGCTATGCCAAAATTTTGCCGGAATTGCCGCGCTTGATGCACGACTATTTGCAGCACCCCCACGCCATGGTCTCCTCGGCCGAACTCTTGCAAGTGCTGCAAGAGAGTCGCCAAACGCAGCGGCTCTTGGTGCGTGTGCTCTGGATTGCGTTGGGCTTTGTGTTGGGCTTGGTGGTCATGCAGTGGCTCAACATCTCCTCTTAGGCTGACGGCGCTTTGTTTTTTTGGTGGGGCGCTGTTTTAAAATACGGTTTTCACTGATTCATCCCCACTGTGCTCGGGCGGGTTTTTTAGGGAGATGCCCCCATGTTGTTGGCCTTGGTCATTGTGTATTTGTTGATCACCATTGCGATTGGTTTGCTGGCGGCTCGGCGTGTGAAAAACACCTCGGACTACGCCATTGCCGGGCGTCATTTGCCCTTGGTGATGATCGTCACCACCACCTTTGCCACTTGGTTTGGCTCTGAGACGGTGCTCGGTATTCCGGCCAAATTTGTCAACTCCGGGCTCAACGGGGTGATTGAAGACCCCTTTGGGGCTGGGTTTTGTTTGATTTTGGTGGGGATGTTTTTTGCAGGCAAGCTCTACCGCATGACGCTGCTCACCATTGCGGACTACTACCGTGAACGCTACGGCCGAGACGTTGAGGTGGTCTGCACCTTGATCATCATGGTGAGTTACTTGGGTTGGGTCTCCGCTCAGGTCAGCGCTTTGGGGCTGGTCTTTAATGTTCTATCCGATGGGGTCATTCCCATGCCGGTGGGCATGGCCATCGGGGTGGTGTCGATTTTGGCCTACACCTTGTTTGGCGGCATGTGGTCGGTGGCCATCACCGATTTTATTCAGATGATCATATTGGTGTGTGGACTCGCCACCCTGGCGGTCTTTGCCGGCGGCCAGGCCGGCGGCGCTGAGCGCGTGATGGCCCTGGCCCAATCCAAAGACATGTTTCACTTTTTGCCCCAGGCCAATTGGCACGATGTGATGTTTTTTGTCGCCTCGGGGCTGACCATCATGCTGGGCTCCATCCCGCAGCAAGACGTGTTTCAGCGCGTCATGTCGGCCAACTCGATCGAGTCTGCGACGCGAGGCCCCATCATTGGCGGGATTTGCTACTTGTTGTTTGCCTTTGTGCCGATGTTCTTGGTGGTGAGCGCCATGATCATCATGCCACAGGAGGCCTTGAGACTCATCAGTGACGATCCTCAGCGGGTGCTGCCGACGTTGGTGATGCAAAAAATGCCGTTTGTGATGCAAGTGATCTTTTTTGGCGCTTTGCTCTCGGCCATCAAATCCACGGCGTCGGCCACGTTGCTCGCGCCCAGTGTGACCTTCACCGAAAACATTTGGCGCCAATTCAGACCCGAGATGGACGACCGTGCCGAGCTCAGGGCCATGCGCGTGACCGTGCTCGTGTTCAGTGCGGTGGTTTTGGTTTATGCAATTGCCATGCAAGGCACCAGCATTTATGAAATGGTCTCGGGCGCCTATCAAGTGCCCTTGGTGGGTGCCTTTGTGCCTTTGGCCTTTGGGCTTTATTGGTCCAAAGCCACCACCCAAGGTGCGGTGCTCTCCATCGCTTTGGGTTTGCTCACTTGGCTGCTTTTTTTGGCGACCCCCATGGGCGACGTGTTGCCCGCGCAAGGGGTGGGTCTTGTCGTGGCGACGCTGGCCATGGTGGCGGGGTCGCTCTCGCCTCAGTGGATGCGCAATGTCAAAAGCAGCCATCGATTCCACCCGGGGATGAACCCTCAAGCCGGTGAAGTGCGATGAAAGCCCAATGAGCTGAGCGCCTGAGGTCCCATGGGACCTTGATGGCCCATGACCACCCTTAGAAGACCCTAGGCTGCTATCAGCCCCTAGACCGTCCTAGCCGCCCCGAGCCGCCCCGAGCCGCCCCGAGCTCGGCGGATAGGCCTCTATAATGTTCGATTTCCCAGCCAGTCAGTTTCAAATGCCTATTTATGCCTACAAATGTGCGTCTTGTGGCTTTGCCAAAGACGTTTTGCAAAAACTCTCAGACCCGCCTCTGAGCGTGTGTTTGCAGTGCGGTGAGCCCCAGTTCACCAAGCAAGTCACGGCCGCAGGCTTTCAGCTCAAGGGCTCGGGTTGGTATGTGACGGATTTTAGAGGGGACAACAAACCCAAGGCCGACGCGAGCACTGCCGCGGGCGACGCCGCGGTCACCAAAACCACCCCCCCCGATGCCTCCGGTGCCACCTCGTCCTCTTCGGGTGAGTCAGGGGCCAGCAGCGCCAGCACTGCGGCGAGTCCCACCCCCAGTGCAGGCGCCACACCGTCGAGCGCGGGCTCTGCAGGCAGCGCTTCATCCTCATCGGCCAGTGCTTCTGCGCCCAGCACCTCCTCGACGCCCAAGTCTGCGCCTTGATGGACCTGGCTGCTGAAGTCAATGCGATGAATTTACCCCTGAGTTCGCCCTTTTGTTTTTACATGACCAACGGTTAAGCACATGCATTTAAAAAAATACCTTCTTGCTGGCCTGTTGGTCTGGTTGCCTTTGGCCATCACGGTATGGGTGTTGCTGTGGTTGATGGGACTGTTTGATGCGATTTTTTCTGGCGTGCTCTCAGGCCTTGGTTCCTTCATGAGTGCGAGTCGTCAACCCGATTTGGATTTCTTGCGAGAAGTCCACGGGCTGGGCGTCTTGTTGGTGTTTGCTGTGCTCCTCATCACGGGCGCTTTTGCATCCAATGTGGCAGGTCGTTGGTGGCTCAAGCAGTGGGACCATTTGTTCATTCACATCCCCTTTGTCAAGTCCATTTACACCAGTGTTAAAAAAGTCTCCAACACCTTGTTCTCGAGCAGTGGTGACGCCTTTCGAACCGCTGTGCTGGTGCAGTACCCTCGCCAAGGCACGTGGACCATTGCGTTTCAAACGGGCTCACCCAAGGGTGAGGTGGCGTCCATTTTGGGAGACGGCATGGTGAGCGTTTACGTGCCCACCACACCGAACCCGACCAGCGGATTTTTTCTGATGGTGCCCGTTGCCGAAGTGCGACTTTTGTCCTTGAGTGTGGACCAGGCCTTGACCTATGTGATCTCCATGGGGGCGGTGGCCCCCGATGAGATGGTCCACGCGTCAACGCCCAGTGCGTCCGAGAGCTCATTGCCCGCGCCTTGAGTCTGAAGACTTCAGTCCCTGTGGACCCTTGCCCTTGGCTCACGGTGGCTTTGTCCATTGCAACCCTTGTGTTTCATCCTGTGGTGAACCTTTCACCAATCCTTAGAGAGAAGTTAACATGTCCATGAGAAGCCATTACTGTGGTCTAGTGACCCAAGAACTGTTGGATCAAACCGTCCAGTTGTGCGGTTGGGTCAATCGCCGTCGTGACCATGGCGGGGTGATTTTTGTGGACCTGAGAGACCGTGAGGGGCACGTGCAAATTGTCTGCAATCCCACGCAAGAAGCGGTGTTTGCGTCGGCTGAGAATTTGAGAAACGAATTTTGTATCCAGGTCACCGGTGTCGTGCGCCGTCGCCCCGAGGGCTCGGAGAACGAGCAACTCAAAAGCGGTCAAGTCGAGGTCCATGCCCAAGGCTTGGTGGTCTTGAACCCATCCGTCACGCCACCGTTTTTGCTCGACGATGAAAACCTCTCCGAGACCACGCGCTTGACCCACCGGGTGCTGGACTTGAGACGCCCTTACATGCAAAAAAACCTCATGCTGCGCTACAAAGTGGCCCACCATGTCCGTCAATTTCTGCATGAAAACGGCTTTATTGACATCGAAACCCCCATGCTCACCAAAAGCACGCCTGAGGGTGCGCGCGACTATTTGGTCCCCAGTCGCGTGCACGATGGGCAGTTCTTCGCCTTGCCCCAGTCCCCCCAACTCTTTAAGCAACTCTTGATGGTGGCGGGCTTTGATCGCTACTACCAAATCACCAAGTGTTTCCGCGATGAGGATTTGCGAGCTGACCGCCAGCCTGAATTTACCCAAATCGATATCGAGACCTCCTTCATGGGTGAGGTCGAGATCCGTGACATGTTCCAAGGCATGATTTCGCACCTCTTCAAGGCGGTGCTGGGTGCCGACTTGGGCGATTTCCCGGTGATGTCTTATGGCGAGGCCATGCACCGGTTTGGCTCAGATAAGCCTGACCTCAGAATCTCACTCGAATTGACCGAGCTCACCGAGGACATGAAGACGGTGGATTTCAAGGTGTTTTCCACCCCCGCGACCACCCCAGGTGGTCGGGTGGTGGCCTTGAGGATCCCGCAAGGCGGCAGCATCAGCCGAGGTGACATCGATGGCTACACCGAGTTTGTGAAGATTTATGGCGCCCGGGGACTGGCTTGGATCAAGGTCAACGATGTGGCCCAGGGTCGGGAGGGCTTACAGTCCCCCATTGTTAAGAATTTGAACGACGCGGCCATCCAGACCATCTTGACCAAAACCGCAGCGCAAAACGGGGACTTGATTTTCTTTGGTGCGGACAAGGCCAAGGTGGTGAACGATGCCATGGGTGCCTTGCGTTTGAAAATTGGTTTGAGCGAGTTTGCCAAAACACACGGCTTGTTCCAAGCGCGTTGGGCCCCCCTTTGGGTTGTCGACTTTCCCATGTTCGAATACGACGAAGAGTCGGCCCGCTACACCGCAGTGCACCACCCCTTCACCGCCCCCAAAGACGGTCACGAGGACTGGATGGTGACGGCGCCGGAGAAATGCATTGCCAAAGGCTATGACATGGTGCTCAATGGCTGGGAGATTGGCGGTGGCTCGGTGCGGATTCACCGCGCCGATGTGCAGCAAAAGGTGTTTGATGCCTTGAAAATCACTCCCGAAGAAGCGCAAGTCAAGTTTGGCTTTTTGCTCGACGCTTTGCAGTACGGCGCGCCACCTCATGGCGGCTTGGCCTTTGGGCTTGACCGCATTGTGACGTTGATGACGGGGGCCGAGTCGATTCGCGATGTAATCGCTTTCCCCAAAACCCAACGCGCCCAGTGCTTGCTCACGCAAGCGCCTTCGAGCGTGGATGAAAAGCAATTGCGCGAACTCCATATTCGCCTGCGCACGCCGGCCCAGGCCTAAAAGTCGAGAAGGGCTTCAAGAAGCTTTAAAGCCTTTTAAAGCACTTCATAAATCTGGTAAATGGGGCCGCTGGGCTCGCGGCTGCCAGTGGCCACCGCGATCAAGCGGTTGATCCAGCCGTAGCGCGCACTGCCCGTCTCAAACAGCGGTGCCATGCGAAAGTAGTACTCTTCGCTGGCGACTCGCTCACCTTTGTTCAAGCGCTCAATCACCGCGGCAGGTCCATGGCGCATGCCTTGGTAGCTCATGAAAATGAGCTCATGGTCATCGGTCTCCAAGGTGATGCGCACATCCAGGCTCAAGACCCCATCGCTTCTGAGAAGGAGCCAGTCCCCGCCAGGGGCGGCTTGCACTTGGCCTTTGAGCCGCTCGCCCTCAAAATGTCCCCCCGCAATGTGGGCGATTTTGCGCCCCCCCCTGGGGGTTTGACCCAGATCCACACTCGTGGGCACGTCCAAGGTGAGGGTCATGAGGTGTCGGGTGTTGATCATGGTGGCGTCTCCCAAGTAAATTCGAGCGAAACAGTGTTTTAGGGGTAAGATTTACCCATTCGTTTTTGAGAATCATAATGCATGAGAGGTTCTGCCAAGAGCGGATCTCTTCATGGGGTTCTTTTTTTTTCAATGTCGAGGGACCGACTGGCCATGACTGCAACTTCTACCCCGGTGGGTGAACACACCAACCGAGAATCGATTTCACCCGAGCACAACCCCTTGGGTCTGTCAGGGATTGAATTCATTGAGTACGCCACTTCCAAGCCCCAAGCGCTTGGGCAGGTGCTCGAGATGATGGGCTGGCGTCCCGTGGCCCGACACCGCTCGCGCGAGGTCTTGCTCTACCGCCAAGGCGACATGAATGTGATCATCAATGCCCATGCTTCGGGCTTGCCGCATGCCTTGAACCCGACCGACAAACCCGTCATTGCCGCGCTCGGTCTGCGGGTGCGAGACGCTGCCAAGGCCTATCACCGCGCGCTCGAGCTCGGGGCCTGGGGCGTGCCCACGCACGTGGAGGTGATGGAGCTCAACATCCCGGCCATTCACGGGGTTGGGTCGAGTCGAATTTACTTCATTGACCGGGTTCGGGATTTCTCCATTTACGACGTGGACTTTGTGCCCATCCCCAGTGTCGAAGCCCATCCGAGCGCTTTGGCGGGATTTCATTTTTTTGGCTTGGTGCAATACATCGGCAACGACCGGCTGCTCGACTGGATGGAGTTCTACCGCGAGCTGCTGGGCTTTGAGGCGCTGGCCAGCACCGAGCGCTTTGGCATTTTGCCCAAAGGTCGAATCATGAAAAGCCCATGCAATACCTTTTTTCTTCAACTGATCGAGCCCGAACCGGGCGTTTTGGCGCTGGAGGAAGAGGAGCGTTTTCAGCGCATGGCCCTGGGTTGTGAGGATGTCCCCGCTGCCACGGCACTGCTGGGGCAACGGGGCGTCGAGTTCGCGGCGATGCAAGGGGCCAAGGACGCGTCGGGGGATGCGCCTTCGAGTGCTGGGGCCTTGACCCGCACGTGGCTGTCGGGTGTGAGTTTTGAATTGGTGAGCACCGCCAAGAGGGTGCCGGCGTGAGTTCGGGCGTGGGCACTTGGGGGGTCTTGGAGGACTTTGGGATGGACACCATCTCTTTGGCGGGCACGCTGGAGGCCAAACTCAAAGCCATTGCAGACGCCGGTTTCACGCAAGTCATGCTCAGCGCGCGCGATGTGGTCTCACACCCCGACGGTTTTGAAGCGGCAGTGGGTGTTGTGAGAGCCAGTGGACTGAGGGTCACGGGGTTTCAGGTCCTGCGCGACTTTGAAGGCTTGTCAGGGCATTTGCACCACTACAAAATCGACATTGCAAAGGCCATGCTTGAGATGTGCCACGCCTTGGGCTCCAAGGTGCTCTTGGTGTGTTCGTCCACCTCGACGCACGCGAGCATGGAGCCGGCAGCCCAAGCCAAAGATTTGCGCAAACTCGCCATGTTGGCCTTGCCCTTGGGCATCAAGGTGGCATATGAGGCGCTCTCTTGGGGGCGCACCATCAATGAGTTTCCTCAGGCCTGGGAGGTGATCCAAATGGCCGATGCCCCCAATTTGGGGCTGGGACTGGATTCTTTTCACCTGTTTGCCACCCAAACGTCGCTCGACGATTTGGAGCTTCTCGACCCTGAGAAAATTTTCTTGGTGCAATTGGCCGACTTCATGTGGCAAGAGGTGTCAAGCTTTGAAGACCGCATGACCACGGCGCGCCATTTCCGCGTCTTTCCCGGTGAAGGGGTGCACTCCGACGCCTTGGCCGATTTGGTCACGCGCCTGTATGCCCTGGGCTACCGCGGCGACTACAGCTTTGAGGTGTTCAACGACGATTACCAGCAGCTTCCCTTGGAGAGGGTGGCGCGTCGCGCTTGGCGTGGGGCCCAGTGGTTGGGTGAAGATGTGCTGCACCGCTCGGTGCCTTTGCCCAATCAAATTCGCCTCAAAAAATAATGAGCCAGCTGGGGACTTTGGTGAACGGTTTTGAATTGGGGCGAGCTTTTTTTTGATTTTCAGTAGGTCTGCATCACGTGTTGTACAAAATTGCGCAGTCTGTGTTGGTGGTCATCCACACCGAGCTCCTAGAGGTGTTGGTGATCCGACGCGTTGACACGGGAACGTGGCAAAGTGTGACAGGGTCAAAAGATTTTTTGACCGAAGACTGGACGGACACGGCTCGGCGCGAGGTCTTCGAGGAGACGGGCATCGACACCCATGCCCCAGGCGTGCTGCTGAGCGACTGGGGCCTGGAGAACCGTTACGAGATATACCCCGCCTTTCTTCACCGCTACGCACCGGGTGCGAGCCACAACACCGAGCGGGTCTTTGGCCTGAGAGTCCCAAGCGGCACGCCCATCGTGCTCAGTGCGCGCGAGCACACCCAGTGGCGGTGGCTTCCCTTCATGGAGGCCGCCGACGTCGTGTTTTCTCCCTCCAACGCCGAGGCGATTTTGATGCTCAGAGAGCACTTCTTTTCAGGGCCTGATGGGCAAGGGGCCCAGGATGGCGTTCGGGCCTGACAGGCTCTCCAATACCAGCGCACGTCGCTGTGGGTGAGACCATGCTCAAGCTCGTGACCTACAACATCCACAAAGGCGTGCAAATGCCGGGCTCGGGGCTGGGGCTGGGCGGGAGTTTGTCCCTGGGCTTGGGTTGGGGCAGTCGACTTGAAATCCACAACATGGCCCGGGCCTTGGCGGCCTTGGATGCCGATATCGTGTGCCTGCAAGAGGTGAGGCACTTCAATACCCAACTCGCGCGACGTTTTAGCCATTGGCCCCCTGAGGGTCAAGCCCAGGTGCTGGCGCCCTTGGGCTACCACGTGGTGTACCAAACCAATGCGCGCACAAGACACGGTGAGCATGGCAATGCGCTGTTGAGCCGTTGGCCCATTGAGTCCCATGCTCACCAAGACATCTCTGACCATGCGCTCGAGCAGCGTGGGTTGCTCAAGGTGAGGCTCAATGTCAAGGGTTCCATCTTGAATGTGTGGGTCGTGCACCTGGGGCTCTTTGCGGGCAGTCGACTGCGACAAATCGAACACATCAAAACCGCGATGGCCTCAGACATTCCCCTTGGCGAGGCCTTGATTGTGGCTGGGGACTTCAACGATTGGCTGGCCCATCTTCACGGACCGCTGGCCCAGGTGGGGCTCAAAAGCAGTGCCCCGCCCACCCTGAAAACCTTTCCGGCGCGTTGGCCCATCTTGGCGCTTGACCGAGTCTATGCGCGGGGTCTCCTTCCTTTGCAAAGCTACACCCCGCAAGGGCCCCACTGGAGGCGGCTCTCAGACCATTTGCCACTCATCGCCGAGTTCAAAATGCCGGCTCACGCGCCAGATAGACAGGCGCAAACGCAGCTGGCCTCATCGGCGCGGCCACGCCCGAGCTCACCATGAAAGAGGATCCAGTCCCCGGACAGGCCAGCCTCCTAAAAACCGAGAATCCTCCAGCACCGGGCTGGGTGCTGCTGCGGGGCAGTGATGCTTTTTTCCCCGCCCTCATCGAAGGCATTGATGCAGCGCGCACGGAAATTGGTCTGGAGACCTATATTTTCGATTTTTCTTGTGGGGCGATTGCGGTGGCCGAGGCTTTGGAGCGCGCTGCCAACAGAGGGGTTCAAGTGCGGGTGATGCTCGATGGCTTTGGCACGCCCGAGGTGCCCATGGTGTGGCGCAAGCGTTGGCGACAAGCCGGCGTGCAGTGGCTGTGCTATTCCCCTTTGATCGCCTTTGTCAGGGGTTGGCCCGCGAATTGGCGGCGTTTGCACCGAAAGTTGTGTGTCATTGACCAGGTGTGCGGTTTTTGTGGTGGCGTGAATTTGCTCGACGACCACTGGGACCCCCACACGCGCCAGACCCTGGAGCATGCCAGGCTAGACTTCAGTTTGCAGGTTTGGGGGCCGGTGGTGGAAGATATTCACCGCACGATGCTGGCCTTGTGGACCCATGTGGCTTTGAAAGAAGCATGGAAAACGAGCGCTCAGGCCAGCCTCTACCCGCAAGGCTTGGGCGTTTGGAGCAAGAGCCACGCCTTGGCACTCGCGAAGGACTCCCCAGTCAAAGCCTTGAGCCCCAAACCCAGCGAGACCCGGGTGCACAACGACATGCGCTTGGTGATTCGGGACAATTTGAGTCACCGCTGGCAAATTCAAGCGAGCTATTTGGATTCCATCCGCCACGCGAGACAAGAAATATGGATTGCCAACGCCTATTTTTTCCCCTCTTCGCGCTTGCTCAAGGCCTTATGTGCGGCTGCCAAGCGGGGTGTGCGCGTGCACGTGTTGCTCGCGGGTCGCCCGGAGTACGCCTGGGCCTACCGCGCGACTTGGCACTTGTATGGTGTGTTGATCAAAAGCGGCGTGCAGGTGCACGAATACACCCACAGCTTTCTTCACGCCAAGGTGGCGCTCGTGGACGACGAGTGGAGTACGGTTGGGTCGTCGAATTTGGACCCCTTGAGTCTCATGATGGCACGCGAGGCCAATATCGTGACGCGCTCAAAAGACCTGGCCCAGGAACTCAAGGCCCACCTTCAAGAGGCCATTGCAACGGGCAGTGCCGAGGTCCATCGCACCGACATCGAAGGTCGCAGTCGCTACAATCGTGCTCGGGACATGATGGCTTATGGCAGTGTGCTGTTGGCGCTCAAACTCGCACGCATGCATTACTAAGCGCGAGTCTCGCAGGCGGGCCGGGCCGGGCTGGGCAGCATGGATCTTTCTCAGCTTGGGTGCAGACAATGACCCTTTTTACCCTAGGCCCTCAAAAAGACTGTTAGGATTCTTGGCTGGCAAATGTTCTACCTATTCTGATGACAAAGGCTTTGCGCTGAAAATGACTGTTTCTCAAGTGTTTGACCCCAGTGCTCAGGGCACGCCCGTTTCCGTGAAAATCCGCGAGAGAATTTTGGCGGCCAAAAAACGCTTTCACGCCAACGACAACATCGCCGACTTCATTGAGCCCGGCGAGCTCGAGAGGCTTCTCGATGAGGTGGAGCTCAAAATGCAAGGCGTCTTGGACAGCATGGTGATCGACACCGAGCATGACCACAACACTCAAAACACCGCTCGGCGTGTGGCCAAGATGTACTTGAAAGAGGTCTTTGGCGGGCGCTACAGCCAGCCGCCCACCATCACTGAGTTCCCCAACATTGAGCACCTCAACGAGCTCTTGATCGTGGGCCCCATCACCGTTCGAAGTGCTTGCTCACACCACTTGTGCCCGGTCATGGGCAAGATCTGGATCGGTGTCTTGCCCAACGAGCACACCAATGTCATTGGTCTGTCCAAGTACGCAAGGCTGGCTGACTGGGTGATGTCACGCCCGCAAATTCAAGAAGAGGCGGTGGTCCAACTGGCCGACCTCATCCAAGCCAAAACCCAACCCGATGGTCTCGCACTGGTCATGCAAGCGAGTCACTTTTGCATGGGCTGGCGCGGGGTCAAAGACGTGGAGAGCAAAATGATCAATTCCGTCATGCGTGGGGCTTTTTTGAAAGACCCCAATTTGCGCCGTGAATTCTTGGCCCTCATTCCCCAAAAAAACTAAGGAGCTTTGAATGCTGGTTCGATTGGTCTATGTCAGTCGCTCGGTCTTGGCCGCTGAGGTCGCAAATACCGAGTCCATTTTGGCGTCCTCCAAAGCCCACAATGCGGCCCAAGGCATCACCGGTATTTTGTGCCACGGCGGGGGGATTTTTCTCCAGGCCTTGGAGGGTGGGCGCGTCCAGGTCAATGCCCTTTATGCGCAGTTGATCAAAGACCCGCGACACACCGATGTGGTGCTGCTGCACTACGAAGAAATCAAAGAGCGCCGCTACAGCGGTTGGTCCATGGGACAAGTCAATTTGGCCAAGCTCAATGCCTCGGTGGTGCTGAAATACTCTGAAACCCCCCAGCTCGACCCCTATGCGGTGTCGGGTGATGTCTCTCTCACACTCCTTGAAGAGCTCATGGCCACGGCCGCCATCATGGGTCGCTCCTAAGAGCGTTGAGACTTGGGGCTCAGGACCTTGATGTCGCTGCTGATCTTTGCTTTGGGTGGTGGGCGTTGATGGCCCCGATAGCGCCCCCCCGTGCCCACGACGTTTCAGCAGCCCCCACGCGCACGCCCCCCACCTTGCTCCTTGGTGTTGACTTCACCTCCAGGCCCACTGCCAAGAAGCCCATCGTGATGGCCTGGGCTCAGCACAGGCAAGCTGGGGTGGTGGTGCTCGAGCGGTTGGTGAGGGCGAGAGATTTTGACGCCTTTGAGCATGAGCTCTGCCGCCAAGAGGCCTATGTCGGGGGCTTTGATTTGCCCTTTGGCCTGCCGCGCGAGTTGGTGCAAGACTTGGACTGGCCCCTCGACTGGGCTGGTTGCATGCAGACCTTTGTGGCCCACACCCGGCCTGAGCTGCGTGCGCTGTTCATGGCCTTTTGTGCCAAGCGCGAAGTCGGCGCCAAGTTTGCTCACCGCGCCACCGACCTCTGCGCCGATTCAAGCTCTTCCATGAAGTGGGTCAACCCGCCGGTGGCTTACATGATGCACGCCGGTGTGCCCGTTTTATTGCGCGCGGGTTTGAGTTTGGTGGGTTTGCACAGGGGTGACCCCAAGCGGCTGGCTCTGGAGGCCTATCCTGGCCTCTTGGCGCGAGAGGTGTTGGGCACGAGGAGCTATAAAAGCGATGAACGCGCCAAGCAAACAAGCGAGCGGCTCATTGCGCGCAAAGACATATTGCACGCGCTCGAGCTCGGCCTCACGCGCTTAAAGCTGCGCTTAAAGCTCACCCACGCACAGCGCGAAGAATTGATTGAAGAGCCCCAAGGCGACGCGCTCGATGCGGTCCTGTGCGCTGTACAAGCCGCGTGGGGCCATGAAGCGCGACTCCAGGGCTCAAGACTCTTTGGACTGCCCCCCAAAATGGACCCGCTCGAGGGCTGGATCGTGAGCGCCCTGGCGCCCAAGAAAGTCCGCCTAAACCATCCCCAGGGATAAATCCGGGGGGTTTTGGAGACACGCATTCGCAACTTATCCGGGCTCTCGCATGGTTGCTGCAGCATCCCGAGCGTGACCACGAACCCATCTCCATTGACTTTGTATTCTGACGTGGCTTGGGGTTTACTGAACAGCCTTGGATCAACCAGTCAAAAATACCTTCACTCACCCAAAAGCTAAAGCGAGGGGTTTGCGAGAATTATGGGGTCAAGTCCTCACCTGGGGAGATTGAACAAACCGGGCAATGGGGGTTTCTTTTGAAGCGCATCTCGCTCCAGCGCAGGTCCTTGGCGCTCAGCATCAAAAGCCGCCCAACCAAGGTCTGGCCTTCGAGCCCGATCAATTTCAAGGCCTCCAAGGCTTGCATGGCTCCGATCACGCCCACTAGGGGGGCCAACACGCCCAGGCTCGCGCAGCTCACCTCTTGGGGGGCGGGTTCAGGCGCAAAGAGACAGGCGTAGCACGGGCTCTCAGGCTGTCTTGGGTCAAACACGGTGATTTGTGCGTCCATTCCCACAGCGCCCGCACTCACCCAGGGGATCGAGGCCGACAGACAAGCGCGGTTGAGCATTTGGCGAGTGGCAAAGTTGTCCACCGCATCGATCACGACGTCCACGCCCTTGAGCCAGTGCTTGAGGGTCTCAGGGGTCGCGCGCGCTTCGTGGGTGTCGATGGTGAGCTCAGGGTTGAGGGCGAGGAGTTGCTCCTTGGCCGAGTCAACCTTGCTGCGTCCTATGCGCGCGCTGGTGTGCACGATTTGACGCTGTAAATTGGTGAGCTCCACGTGATCAAAGTCCACCAAGCTCATGTGACCCACACCCGAAGCGGCAAGGTACATGGCCGCGGGGGAGCCCAAACCGCCGAGCCCCAGAATCAACACATGGGAGCGCAGAAATTGCGCTTGACCCTCAATGCCAATGTCGGGGAGCAAAATGTGGCGCGAGTAGCGCAGCAGTTGCTCGTCGCGCATGGCATTCAATTGTTCGCGTCAGGGGCGGCGATCACGCGCTCGGTTTGTGTTTTGCTGGCAACGACCGCCAAGCCCTTGAGTTGGTTCAAGGCTTGTTGGAGCTGGAAGTCTTTGTCCGAGCCGTACTCCGGGGCGCGGCGATCGGCCACGGGTTTTTTGGCTTCTTCTTCAAGGCGCTTCAAAGCCTCTTCTCGGGCCTTTTCACGCTCCGGGTCTTTGACCTCGCCGCCTTGGCCACTGGTCAAGTGTTTGTCCAAATCGGCCTCGCGCGTTCTGAGCACCGCATAGGGCGAGCCTTCGGGGGTTTCGTCCACCATCACGTCGGGCAAAATGCCCTTGGCTTGGATGGAGCGCCCGCTTGGCGTGTAGTAGCGTGCGGTGGTGATTTTAAGGGCCGTGTCGGGGCCGAGTTGGCGCACGGTTTGAACCGAGCCTTTGCCAAAGGTTTGGGAGCCCAAGAGCGTTGCGCGGTGATGGTCTTGCAAGGCGCCGGCCACGATCTCGCTGGCCGACGCAGAGCCCTCGTTGACCAACACCACCATTTGGATGGTTTTAAAGATGCCATGGGTCTTTTGCGTGAGCTCAGAGATGGGGTCATTCGAGGCGTGGCGCTGGTAGAACTCGGGGGCGGCTTTGTAGACGAATTTGCTCTCGGCGATTTGTCCATTGGTGGAGACAATGGTCACGTTGTCGGGTAAAAATGCGGCCGAAATGGCAACCGCAGCGTCAAGCAGCCCACCCGGATCGTTTCTCAAGTCAAGCACCAAGCCCTTTAAGTTGTGGTCTTCTTGGTAAAGGTCTTCGAGCTTTTTGACGACATCTTCAACACTGCGGTCTTGGAACTGGATGAGTCTCAGCCATGCATAGCCAGGCTCAATGAGTTTGGCTTTGACGCTTTGGGTTTTGATCTCTTCTCGGATGATGGTGACGGGGAAAGTTTTGTTCTCTTCTTTTCTGTAAATGGTGAGGACCACCTTGGTGTTGGGCTCACCGCGCATCCTCTTGACCGCTTCGCTCAGGCTCAAGCCCTTCACATTGGTGTCGTCCACTTTCGTGATCAAGTCCCCAGGTTTGAGTCCTGCGCGGTAGGCGGGCGAGCCCTCAATGGGGGAGACCACCTTGACCCAACCGTCTTCGGTGCTGATCTCAATGCCAACCCCAACAAAACGCCCCGTGGTGCCTTCGCGGAACTCTTTAAAGCTTTTTTTGTCAAAATATTGTGAGTGTGGATCCAGGCTTGCCACCATCCCTGAGATGGCATCGGTGATGAGTTTTTTCTCGTCCACGGGTTCGACATAATCGCTCTTGATCATGGTGAAGACCGAGGAGAGTTGTTGCAGCTCTTCGAGCGGCAAGGGCGACATGTTGCCGCGCGCAATGCCTTCGAGGGAAATGGTGGTCAAAGCCCCTGCCAATGAGCCGATGGCCAACCAACCTGCGATTTTTAGTTTTTGCCCCATGCTGCCTCTGAATTTTTGAAAAATAAGGGAATTGCGCTGACAGGCCTGTCTCGGGGTGTGGGGCCCAAAGACCTGGCGTGTATTGCCCCCATTATCGTCTGATCACGCACTTGTTCGCAATTGGGGGGGCATTGGGGGCATTGGGATTGAGTAAAAGCCGGTAAAGGCGAGGGTTTTGCGCGCTCTTGGATGGGGTCGAGTGCCCGATGGGGGATCAGCGTTTGGGCCCAACAGCCCGATCAGGCAAGGCGGGCGACTCAGGCCGCGTCCAAATAGTAGTGCCGAATCGGTTTGAGTTGGGCGTCGAGCTCATAGACCAAGGGCACGCCATTGGGGATGTTGAGCTCAATGATGGCCTCGTCGCTCATGTCGTCCAAGTATTTGATCAAGGCACGAATCGAGTTGCCATGTGCCACGAGCAAAGGCTTCTTTCCAGCCAAGAGGGCGGGGGCGATGGATTCTTGCCAGAATGGCAAAACCCGGGCCACCGTGTCTTTGAGGCATTCGGTCAAAGGGATGTCTTGGGGCTTCAAGCGCGCATAGCGCGCATCGGCGCGCTCCGAGCGGGCGTCTTGGGGGTCCAAGGCGGGGGGCGGCACGTCGTAGCTTCTGCGCCAGGCCAGCACCTGCGCGTCGCCATACGCTTTGGCAGTCTCGGCTTTGTTCAGGCCTTGCAGGGCACCGTAATGGCGCTCATTCAATCGGTAGTGATGCACCACCGGCAGCCATGGTCGTTGCATGGCGTCCAGGCAATGCCACAAGGTGTGGATGGCGCGCTGCAAAACGCTGGTGTAGGCCAAATCAAACAGGTAGCCTTGGGCCAACAAAATCTCTCCGCAGCGCTTGGCTTGCTCAATGCCAAGGGGGGTGAGGTCCACATCGGTCCAGCCGGTGAAGCGATTCTCTAAATTCCAGGTGGATTCGCCGTGTCGAATCAAAACGAGTTTGTACATGGTCAATGGGTCCGGTGAATGGGGCTGTTAATTGGCGGGCCAATTGGCGGGCCAATTGGGGGGTTAAAATTTGTTTTCTCACAAAGATCGCCGCCGATTTTAGAATGTCTCGGTCTGCGTATGGATTCACCAAAGGAAATGTTTTGAACTTTTTTATCGAAAATTGGATGTTATTCGCCTTGGCCCTGGCTTCGGGCACCCTGCTCTTGATCCCTGTCTTTCAAGGGGCCTTGCAGTCGGGCTTGTCGCCCGCATTGGTGGTTCAGTTGATGAACAAAGAGCGTGGCGTGGTGGTGGATGTGCGCACCTTGGCCGAATACCAAGCCGAGCGCATTGCAAGCGCGGTGCATGTTGAGCTCTCCGAGCTTGAGGCCAAATTGCCCCAAGTGCTCAAAAACAAGTCCCAAGCCTTGATTTTGGTGTGCGAGAGCGGCATGCGCTCGATCAAAGCGCAGCAAGTGGCCCAAAAACTCGGTTACGAGCAGGCCCATTCCTTGTCAGGCGGGATGAAAGCCTGGAAAGAGGCGACACTACCGACTCAAACCCAGTCTTGACCCGGGCTCACCCGCGTTGGGTCAACCCAGGACAGTGTCCCCAAGGGTCGAATGCGAGAACAGTCGCCGAATCTTGATTTTTTATAGGAGCTCAACCCCCATGCCCTCAGTCAGAATGTACACCACCGCTGTTTGTCCCTATTGCGTGCGAGCCAAACAATTCTTGAAGTCCAAAGGCGTTGAGTTCATCGAGGAGGTGCGGGTGGACTTGGACCCCCAAGCGCGCGACACCATGATGCAAAGCACGGGACGCAGAACGGTGCCGCAAATCTTCATTGGCGACACCCATGTGGGCGGCTGTGATGATTTGTTGGCACTCGATGCGAGCGGCGGCTTGGCCCCTTTGCTGGCGGCCTGAGTCTTTTTTTGACCCCCCTCAGGGCACTGGTTCGATGCGAGAGAACGTTGGGCGTTGGGCGTTGGGCGGTGTGCGGTGTGCGCTTGCCGTTCTCCTTGGGATCATTGGCCCTGGTTCCCTTTTCACAAGCCATGGACCATTTTTTTTAGGTTTCTTGGCCCCCAAGACCTCTATTTCTGTGGCACGGGTCTGAGCGCGCGGGTCTTTGGGCGATAATCTCACCCAAATTGGGCTTTGGCCTTCTTCGCGGGCTTGTCTGATCGGCGAATCTGATCGGCGGGTTTGGGCAGATAGTTCACCCCGAGTGCGAGCTGCCCCAATGCCGTGCAACTCACCCATCCATGATGAGCCTGGGGCCTTTGGCCCCTTGTACCCACCTGAGCGAGACTTGTTTTTTTAATGCATAGGAATTTTCATGACCCAAGAGGCGACGCCCGTTTTTCAAATCCAGCGCATTTATTTAAAAGATATTTCGCTCGAACAACCCAATTCCCCTGCCATTTTGCTCTCTCAAGAGCAGCCCACCGTGGACATTCAGCTCCAAGTGGGTGCTGAAACG
The DNA here is from genome assembly GCA_903838355.1 of uncultured Burkholderiales bacterium. GTDB lineage: Bacteria > Pseudomonadota > Gammaproteobacteria > Burkholderiales > Burkholderiaceae_C > Limnohabitans. The sequence continues at coordinate 45,985 of CAILYC010000059.1, forward strand.
GTCAACGAAGGGGTTTTTGAGATCACCGTGACCGCCACCGTCACCACCAAAATCCAAGACAAGACGGTCTTTTTGGTGGAGGCCAAGCAAGCGGGTATTTTTGAAATCCGCAATGTCGAGCAAGAGCAGCTCGGTGGCATTGTCGGCATCGCTTGCCCGCAAATGGTCTATCCCTATTTGCGTGGCAATGTCGCCGATGTGATTCAACGCGCTGGTTTCCCACCCGTTCATTTGGCCGAAATCAATTTTCAAGCGATGTATGAGCAACAACAAAATGCTCAAATTCCCACCACAGCCACGCCCACACAGTAATGAAGACCTGGCTGGCCTGGGCTTGAGGGCATTGCTGGCTGGCTGGCTTTTGGATGAGTTCTGGCTTGTCAACCCAAGTCCCCTGGGTCGGCGGCGACAAGGTCCATGGACACACCTCAAGGATGCGCGATGAACGTGGCTATTTTGGGCTCTGGGGCTTGGGGCACGGCCTTGGCCATTGCGCTGGTTGAGCACCGAATCCTACAGCGTGCGCAAAGCGTTCTCACCCCCCAGCGCCCCCCAGCGCCGGCAACAAATCCCCCGAGCGTCACGCTTTGGAGTCGGGACGCCCAGTGGGTCCAGGAGGCGCAAGCGCTGCGCACCAATGCACGCTATTTGCCAGGCATTGCCTTTCCCGAGGACTTGGCGTTGAGCGCCCAGCCACTGGCTGAGTGGCTCGCTCAGCAGGATTTGGTGGTCTTGGCCACGCCCACCGCTGCCCTTCGAGGCATGCTGCTGCAGGTGCGCGAGCACGTTGGGCACACCCCCGTCATTTGGCTGTGCAAGGGCTTTGAGTCACCCCAAGCCACGGCCCTCAATTCCAACCCATTGGGACTCTTGCCCCATGAGCTCCAAGCCCAAGTCGCGCCCGAGCTTCATTGTGGTGTCCTATCGGGCCCGAGTTTTGCCAAAGAAGTGGCGCTGGGCCAGCCCACCGCCTTGGTGGCAGCGTCACCGCATCCTCATGTCACCCAGGCCATGGTCCAGGCCTTCCACGGCCCGCACATGCGCATCTATGCCAATGACGATTGGGCTGGGGTGGAGGTCGGGGGTGCCGTGAAAAACGTCATGGCCATCGCCACGGGCATCTGTGATGGCCTGCACTTGGGGCTCAACGCCCGAGCGGCCTTGATCACCCGCGGTTTGGCCGAGATGACGCGCCTGGCCATTCCCTTGGGCGGGGTGGCCGAGACCTTGATGGGCCTGAGCGGCGTGGGCGACTTGGTGCTCACCGCCACGGGAGACTTGTCGCGCAACCGGCGCGTGGGCCTGCAGCTCGCGCAAGGCAAAACCTTGACCCAAATCATGGCCGAGTTGGGTCATGTGGCCGAAGGGGTTTACAGCGCCAAGACGGTTTGGCAAAGAGCGCAAGCATTGAACATTGAGATGCCCATCACGCAAATGGTGATCTCGATTTTGGAGTCCAAGGTTTCAGCGCAAGAAGCGATGCATCAACTGATGTCAAGGCAGTCAAGGAGCGAGTCGCTCTAGCAGACTGGTTCGCAGGTGGCGGACGGTTCTTAATTCACACTCGAGTAAGCAAGTCGAACATAAATGGGTGCGTAGACCTCGCCTTGGGTGATCTCCACCAGCATCTCTTTGGCCAGTTCCAGCAAGGCCACAAAGGTCACCACCAGCACACTGGCGCCTTGGGTGACGTCAAAGAGGGACTCAAACTCCACAAAACGCTGTCCTTGAAGCTTTCTGAGGACCATGCTCATGTGCTCGCGCACCGACAACTCTGAGCGGGAGATCTTGTGGTGTTGTATCCACTTGGCCCTCTTTAAAATGTCGTTCCAGGCTTGTTGTAAGTCTGGTGCATGCACCTGGGGCAGTCGCACATGCAAAGACTGCTCAATGAAGACCTGGGCTTTGAGAAAGTCGCGGCCCAACTGGGGCAATTCGTTGATGTGAGCAGCGGCGAGTTTCATTTTTTCATACTCGAGCAGCCTTCGCACCAACTCGGCCCTCGGGTCTTGGACTTCTTCGGCCTCTAAGCTGCGTTTGGGCGGCAGCAGCATCCGCGACTTGATCTCAATGAGCATGGCCGCCATCAGCAAATACTCAGCGGCGAGTTCCAAGTTGCGCTGTCGAATTTCATCAACATAGCTCAGGTACTGGTGCGTGAGCGCGGCCATGGGGATGTCAAGGATGTTGAAGTTTTGCTTGCGAATCAAGTAAAGCAGCAAATCCAAGGGCCCCTCAAACGCCTCTAGAAACACCTCCAAGGCGTCAGGCGGAATGTAGAGGTCTTGTGGTAGGGCAAAGAGCGGCTCTCCATAAAGCTTGGCCAAAGCGACTTGGTCCACGACATCGGGCATTTGCGCTTGGGCCGATTGAGTGGGGTTGTCCAAGGCGCTGACCAAGCCACGCTCGAAGTCGTCCTTGGCCAGGGTTTCATGGCCCCAGGGCGCTTTGTCCAAAACCGGGCTGTTGTCCTCGCTTGACGCGCGACTGCCTAGGAGAGCGGCTTGTTCGTGCGCAGCTGTGCCCTCAGCCTCTTCGTGTCTAGCAAGCCCCGACGCGGTGGGGTCGATGGGTGTGGTCATGTCTAGGGCTGAATAGAGGCGAAGTGTGCGGCTTTAGGGGTGAAGGCGAGCTGGGGGCTGGTCAGAACGCGGTGCAAAGGCTTTGTCTCGGCTATGTACAGGCTATGTACAGGCTTTGTACAGGCTTTGAGCGGGATTTATTCAGACTTGCCAGAAGGCTTGTCCATTGGATTAAAAAGAGGGTGCATTTCTGTTTGGTAGACGTAGGCTTGTTGGGGGATTTGTCCCGCGCGGTACTCGGACCACACTTCACGCACCAAGGGTTGGTCCCAAAGAAGGGCCCGGCCGAGGCGTTGCTCAGCTTCGAGCGCTGGGTTCTTAACCTTGAGCTCACTGAGAAAATTGCTCACCTCAGAGTGGTAATCGGGGCGTCTAAAAAAGGACATGGTGATGCGGACCTCGTGAATGAGAGTGGGGCGGATCAAGCCGATGGTAAGGGATCCAGTCCCAAGCGACCCATTCTAACGCCAACGGCTTTGTTGCGGACCTGGTCAAAACAACCCGTCGGGCTGAACTCCCCCCATGGCCAAAGTCAGGGGGTTCTAAAGGCAGATGGCGAGGGGCTTGCGCGGCCCATTGGGTCAACTCAGACGAGCCTCGCCAAGGCCGCTTCCAAGGAGGGTGCTAGCTCCAGTGCGGCGCTTGGCTCATTGACGTATTGGGCCTCAAGTCGGCGCAAAATATCGCGTGGCTGGTGCGAGAGCGAACACACGATGAGTCGAGTGCCCTCGCTCTTGCAAGTCTGTGACAACGCCATCAGGCTGTCAAGTCCGGTGGAGTCCATGTAGAGCACCCCGGCAAAGTCCAAGACAAGGGTGCCAACTGGCAAATTCTTTTGCAAGTGTTCGAGCAACGCCACCGCCCCAAAAAACAAGGCTCCCCAAAGCTGCTGACATTCGATGGGCCTGCTGGGCTCACCGGCGTGAAGCGGGGTCAGGGTTTTAGGGGGTTCCATTCGCCCCATTCGCCCCATGTGCTCCATTTGATTTGGCGGCGCCAACGCCCCCATGATCGCTGACAGCGTTTCATCGGGTACGCGTTCGAGCCGAGTGAGCTCTGAGATTCGGTAAATGAAGGTGAGCATGGCCAAGCCAATACCGACTTGCACGGCCGTGCTCAAGTCAATGAAGACCGTGAGCGTGAACACCGCCAAAAAGGTGATGCGATAGGGTACGCGAAACTGTCCCAAGTGCACAAACGCGCGCCACTCCCCCATGTTCCAGCCCACCATCATCAAAATGGCCGACAGGCATGCCACGGGCACTTGTTTGGCCAAACTCCCACCCACCAACACCACCACCATGAGGGTGAGTGAATGCACGACGCCAGCGAGCGGCGAATGGGCGCCGCTTTTGATGTTGGTGACGGTTCTGGCAATGGTGCCTGTGGCGGGCATCCCCCCCAAAAACGGCACGAGCACATTGGCCAAACCTTGTGCCATGAGCTCTTGGTTGGCATCGTGGTGATCGTGGGTGACTTGATCTGCCACCCGCGCGCACAAAAGGGATTCGATGGCCCCCAAGACGGCAAAAGTGAGGGCAAAAGGGAACACGGCTTGCACTTGGGGCCAACTCCACTCGAACCCTTGCCAAGAGGGCAAATGCTCTGGAATGCCGCCAAAGCGCGAGCCAATGGTGGCCATTTTCCAGTCCAGCGTTTGGGTGAGCGCTGTGCCAACCACCAAGACCACAATGGCACTGGGCAAATTAAAAAGTCCTGACAGACTTGGAAATCGCCGCGCCAACCGAGGTGCGCTCCAAGCCCACAGCACCCACACGAGCACACAGATCAAGGCCAAGGCAAAAGCTTGGGGGTTCATGCTTGAGGCGTGCTGCCATAAAGCCTCCACGATGCCTAAAAAATCAGCGGGCATGTGGGTCACTTCAAGTCCCAAAAAGTCTTTGAGTTGGGAGACCATGATGAGCACCGCAATGCCATTGGTAAAGGCCCCCACCACGGCCACAGGGATGAAGCGAATCAAAAGCCCCAAACGCAATAGGCCAAAGGCCAACAGAAACAAGCCAGACAGGAAGGTGCTCAAAAGCAGACCCGACAGGCCAACCTTTTGCACCACGGCGTAGACCACCACGATGAAGGCGCCCGCGGGCCCGGCAATTTGAAAGCGGGTGCCGCCCAGGAGCGACACCACCAAACCCGCCACGATGGCGGTAAAGAGTCCTGCCGCTGGGGTGAGACCCGAGGCAATGGCAAAGGCCATGGACAAAGGCAGCGCCACAAAACCCACGCTCACCCCAGCCCCCACATCCTTCACCAAGGCCTCCCAGCCGTATTGCTTAAAAGCCAAGAGGGCGCGAGGCGTGAAGGCGTGAAGTTGCATGGTTGGCCTTGACTAATGAATTCTCATGCCAGGCTTGGCGCCTGGCCATGGGGTGAGCACAAAGACACCGGGGTGGTCCTTTTCATGGGCGTGGCTGGCCGCCAAGACCATGCCCTCGGAGGTCCCAAATTTCATCTGGCGAGGCGCCAAATTGGCCACCACCACGGTGAGTTGCCCCACCAAGTCGGCCGCTGTGTAGTGTTTGGCAATGCCACTTAAAACTTGGCGGGTGTTGTCTTCACCCACATCGAGCGTTAAACGCAGCAGCTTGTTCGACCCTTGCACCGCTTCACAGGCGGTGATGAGGGCTATTCGCAGGTCGATTTTGGAAAATTCATCAATGCCGATTTCTGCCGCAATTGCCTCACCTCCAGGGGCCAAGGGGTCGCTCGCCGCGGTGGTCTTGGCGATGGGGTCTTGGCGCACGGCGGTGTTGGACGTGTTGGACGTTTTGGCGGCGCCCACGGCAGGCACCAGCGCCGCATCCGACTCAAAGAGTTTGTCCAGCATGGCGGTGTCGACGCGCTGCATGAGGTGTTTGTAGTTGCCAATTTCTCGACCCGCCCCGAGGGTTGTCGCGGCGTCTTCAAAGCACAAGGGGGCCACGCCCAGAAAAGTCTCCACCTCGCTCACGAGCTGTGGAAGCACGGGCTTTAAGTAAAGACTCAAGAGCCGAAAGCATTCGATGCACGTGCTGCAAGTCGACCAGAGTTCTTCGCGCAGCTCGGGTTTTTTGGCGGCCTCCCAGGGTTTGTGCAGATCCACAAAGGCGTTGACCTGATCGGCCAAGAGCATGATTTCCCGCATGACTTTGGCGAACTCGCGCTCTTCAAAGCCTTGCGCAATCGAGGCGGCTTGGGCCTGCAGTTTTGCCACCAAGCCCCCACCTTCTTCAGAGAGGGCGCCCAAGCGGTGGTCAAAGAGTTTGCCGATGAAGCCTGCACTTCGAGAGGCGATGTTGATGTATTTGCCCACCAAGTCGGCGTTGACCCGAGCGACAAAATCATCGGGGTTGAAGTCCACATCTTCAACGCGGGCGTTGAGCTTGGCGGCCATGTAGTAACGAAGCCACTCGGGGTTCATGCCAATGGAGAGGTACTTCAAGGGATCGATGCCGGTGCCTCGGCTTTTGCTCATTTTCTCGCCGCTCACGGTGATGAAGCCGTGTACAAAAATGTTGTTGGGGGTTTTGCGATGGCTAAAGTGCAGCATCGCGGGCCAAAAGAGCGTGTGAAAGTAAGTGATGTCCTTGCCAATGAAATGGTACTGCTCCACGTCGGGACTGGTCATGAAGTCCTCAAAGCTTCGGGACTCACCGCGCGCGGCCGGTCCGCCTTTGGCAAAGTAATTCTTGAGTGAGGCCAAATAGCCCACGGGAGCGTCAAGCCACACATAAAAGTATTTGCCCGGGGCGTTGGGGATCTCGATGCCAAAGTAGGGCGCGTCTCGGCTGATGTCCCAGTCGCTCAAGCCCGTGAGCCCTGCTTCATTGGGGGTGAACCACTCTTTGACTTTGTTGGCCACTTCGCTTTGCAGTTTGCCATCTTGGGTCCAGGCTTTGAGGTAGTCCACGCACTTGGGGTGAGAGAGCTTGAAAAAGAAATGCTCTGAGCTTTTTAAGACCGGCGTGGCCCCTGACAAGGTCGATCTTGGGTGCAAGAGATCGGTGGGGCTGTAAACGGCGCCGCAGTTCTCGCAGGAGTCGCCGTACTGATCGCTTGAGGCGCACTTGGGACACTCGCCTTTGATGAAACGGTCGGGCAAGAACATCTCTTTCTCGGGGTCAAAGTATTGCTCGATGGTGCGGCGCTCAATGAGACCCGCGGCCTGCAAATCCAAGTAGATTTGTTGAGCGAGTTCGTGGTTTTCTGGACCATCGGTGGAGTGCCAATTGTCAAACGCAATGTGAAACCCATCGAGATAGGGTTGTCGACCTTTGGCAATGTTGGCCACAAACTGCTGTGGGGTGATGCCGGCCTTTTGCGCGGCAATCATGATGGGCGCGCCATGGGCGTCGTCTGCACAGACAAAATACACGCGCTGCCCTTGCATGCGCTGATAACGCACCCAAATATCGGCCTGGATGTACTCCATGATGTGGCCGATGTGGAAGTTTCCATTGGCATACGGAAGGGCGGTGGTGACAAAGAGTTGGCGCACGGTCATAGAAATTGAAAGCCCTTCAGGGTAAAGAAGTGGTCGCTAAGCCCGACCCCAAGCGAACGGCTTGGCCGTTCAAGCCGTGTCAGGGGTTGGGGCCCGAATGGGGGTCGTGTTCAAGACCACCGCTCATTTTAAGGCTGATTGAGGTGCTTAAGGCGTCGTTTGAGGAGTCCCTTGCCAAATAGCACACTGGCTAGCCCGCCGGGGAGTTGGCCGATGGCGTGGGCTCGATTCGTCCGTGCTCATCAAAGGGGAATCGCTTTTGGATAGACTATGGACCATCTGTAGCGTCAATAAAGCCCCCTTTTGCGGGCATTGGAGTGTATTTCATGCAAGTGACCGAATCCATGGTTTTGGACGCTTTGTCCCATGTCCAAGATCCCTATACGGGCCAAGATTGGGTGACGAGCAAGTCCATCAAAAATGTGGTGACCCAAGGCGCTCACGTGAGCCTAGACCTGGTCTTGGGCTATCCCGCCAAAAGCCAATGGGCCGCGTTCAAGAATTTGATCACGCAGTCCCTAAAAGCCCTGAGCGGTGTGAGCGAGGTCAGTGTGAACGTGAGCACACAGGTGTTGGCCCATTCGGCCACCCGTGGTGTGCAACTCTTGCCCCAGGTCAAAAACATTGTGGCGGTGGCCTCGGGCAAGGGCGGTGTGGGCAAAAGCACCACCGCGGCCAACTTGGCCTTGGCCTTGGCCAGTGAAGGCGCCACAGTGGGACTGCTCGATGCGGACATTTATGGGCCTAGCCAACCCATGATGATGGGCGTGAATGCCAGGCCCCAAAGTGAAGATGGTAAAACCATGGCGCCGCTTGAGAATTACGGCGTGCAGGTGATGTCCATAGGGTTTTTGGTGTCCCCAGACGAGGCGATGATTTGGCGCGGCCCCATGGCCACCCAGGCGCTCGAGCAGCTGCTGCGCCAAACCCAGTGGCGAGATTTGGATTATTTGATTGTTGACATGCCCCCGGGCACAGGTGACATTCAGCTCACGCTCTCGCAGCGTGTGCCCATGACGGGCGCGGTGATTGTGACCACGCCTCAAGACATTGCGCTTCTTGACGCCAAAAAAGGCATCAAGATGTTTGACAAAGTGGGGGTGCCTATTTTGGGCTTGGTGGAGAACATGGCGGTGCACGTTTGTTCAAACTGCGGCCACTCCGAGCACATTTTTGGTGAGGATGGGGGTCTCAAAATGGCCAAGCAGTTGGAGATCGATTACTTGGGCGCCTTGCCGCTTGATATCAACATTCGTTTGCAAGCCGACAGTGGCAAGCCGACCGTGGTGGCTGACCCGAGTGGACGCGTCGCACAGATTTACCAAACCATGGCGCGCCAAGTGGCCATCAAAATTGCCGCCAAGGCCCGCGACTTCTCCTCGGTCTTTCCGTCGATCAAGATCTCCAAAGAGACTTGAGTTGGATCCGACGCACCGATGAACACCTTGGTGAGCTCCTTGATGAGCACCTTGGTGAACATCAAGTGCCTTTTTTAACAGGGTGCGCGGAAATCCTCTGCGTTAAGGGGGAGGATGAATAGCGCGGACACCGAAGGTGTTTCGGGTTGTCGGCTGTTTGGGTGTTTGCTGTTGTTCGATGTCTTGGCGAATGATCGCTACCTGAGCGCCACCACACGAGGCTGCAAAATAAGATGGCGACCCTAGCGCGTTACCTCATAGCTTTTAAGCCTACCAATTTCTGATGGAGCCCAATGGAGAACAGCAGCGTGCAATGCGTCGTATCGCTGGTTCTTGCCGGTACGTCTGGAACAAAGCGCTGGCACTGCAGATTGAAAATCACAAAGCCGGTGAGAAATCCATCCACCATTTTGCAATGTGCAAATGGCTTCCTGTTTGGGAAAAAGAGCCTGATACTTGGTGGCTCAAGAACACCCCTTCACAGCTATTGCAGGTGGTGCTTAAAGAGCTGGCACGCGCATACAAAAACTTGCTTGACAAGCGTGCTGACTTTCCTACCTCCAAAAAGAAAACCGGCGCTAGCAGCTTTTGCTTTCCACCAGGATGCGAGCTCGACGCGGGTAACAGCCGCATCAAGTGAGAGGAAGGCTCTGGCCGGGGTCGTAAGACCACGACGAAACCAGCCTCAGTGAAGCAAGAACCCACTGAAGTGACTGCGCATGAGGTTTCTCATGCGTGGCACCGTAGGAATCTCGGTCTCTTCAGGGCCTGGAGGATGTCAACTGGGTTCTGGCTCTGACAAGGTTTGCAACTCTTGGAACTGCAGTTTGGCCAACTTGGCATAAAGTCCGTTTTGTGCGACCAATGCGTCGTGCTCACCGCTCTCAATCAATTCACCGTTTTCGAGGACCAAGAGCGGGCTGGCTTTCTTGACGGTGGCCAATCGATGGGCAATGACCAAGGTGGTGCGATCCTCCATGGCGCGTTCGAGAGCGGCTTGCACCATGCGCTCACTGTTGGCGTCCAAGGCGCTGGTGGCTTCGTCTAGCAGCAAGAGCGGAGGGTTCTTTAAGATCGCCCGGGCAATGGCAATGCGTTGGCGTTGCCCGCCAGATATCCTCACCCCACGCTCGCCCAAAAAGGTGCCATACCCGTCTGGCCACTGTTCGATGAACTCGTCGGCAAAGGCGGCCTTGGCCGCGGCCATCACCTCGGCTTTGCTGGCATTGGGGCGTCCGTACAAAATGTTTTCATAGGCACTGGTGGAAAAAATCACCGGGTCTTGCGGCACCAAGCCGATGCGCTCGCGCAGGTCTTGCAGGCGCATCGATTTGATGGGCACACCGTCGAGCACGATCTCACCGCTTTGTGGGTCGTAAAAGCGCAGCAACAATGAGAACACGCTGGTTTTGCCCGCGCCACTTGGACCCACCAAAGCCGCGTTGTGGCCTGAGGGCACGTTAAAGCTCACGTTTTGCAGGGCAGCTTTCTCTGGCCGGGAGGGGTAATAAAAGCTCACCGCTTTGAGCTCCAGATGGGCGCCGGCACGCCAGTGCTTGAGGATGGCGGGGCTTTGCACTTCGGTCACGGCCGAGCGGGTGTTGAGCAGCTCAATGAGTCGCTCGGCCGCACCCGCCGCTCGCAGCAAGTCACCGTAGACCTCACCCAGCACCCCAAAGGCTGACGCGAGCAGCAGCACATAGACCAAGGTTTGGCCCAAAACACCCGCCGTGGTGGTGCCCTCCATCACTGCCAAGGCCCCTTTGTAGAGCCCCCAAAGCAAGGCGCCTGAGGTGGCGGTGATGATAAAACCCACCAATAGTGAGCGCGCGCGCACGCGGCGAACGGCGGTTTTGAAAGACTGGGTGCTCGCCTCGGTGTAGCGCTGGGATTCACGCGCTTCGGCCGTGTAGCTTTGCACGACCGGGATGGCATTGAGAACCTCTTGGGCGATGGCACTCGCGTCGGCCATACGGTCTTGGCTTGCGCGAGAGAGTTTGCGAACCCGTCGGCCCAACACGACGCTTGGGATCACCACCAGGGTGAGGACGGCAATGACTTGCAGCATCAGCCAGGGGTTGGTCCACACCAGCATGATGAGAGCACCCACCCCCATCACCAAGTTGCGCAGTCCTATGGACAAAGACGAGCCCACCACGGTTTGGACGAGCGTGGTGTCGCTGCTCAAGCGCGAGAGGACTTCACCGGTTTGCGTGATTTCAAAAAACGCTGGACTTTGCCTGAGCACGTGTGCATACACGGCTTGGCGCAAATCGGTGGTGATGCGTTCACCCAGCCAACTCACGGCATAAAACCGCGCCGATGAAAAAAACGCCAAGGCGCAAGATACCCAAAAGAGCTGAAAAAATTGCCAAGCCAAGTTCTCGGCCCCAGCGTGGGCGCTCAAGCCTTGGTCGATGAGTTGCTTTAAAGCCCAAGGAAACATCAAGGTGGTGGCCGCGGCGAGGATCAAAAAAAGACCGGCCAGTCCCACTTGCAGTGCATAGGGCCGGATAAAGGGCATGAGCCCCAAGAGTGAGGCGGCGGCAATCTTCTTTGACTCCAGGGGGTGTTGCGGCGGGGCAGTCGCGTGTGCACCATCAGGGTCTGCGCTGGCTTGGGTTTGGACAGAGGCGGGCGGTGTGTTGGACATGGCAAAAACCAATAAAGACGTTTCGCGTCGGGGTGAAGTGAAAGGGATGCAGGCCTGTGCCCGTCAGCTGAGACAAAAAGCATCACCAAAAGAAGTGGCCCCCAGTCAAACCCCAGTCATGAAATCGTGCCAAAATGTGGCGATGAAATTGAATGTGGAAACCGTCTCCTCGCCCTTGAAAGATGCGGCAAGCTTGGTGCTGCTCAGAGACCGAGAGCGTGCATCCTCGGATCATACCCTAGAGGTTTTTTTACTGAAACGCCACTCCGCCTCCAAGGTCCTGGGCGGGGCTTATGTGTTTCCAGGCGGCAAGCTCGACCCAGAGGACCTGAGTGCCCACGGCCGAGGCCTTTTGGACCAAGAGCCCCCTGCACTGCACGCTCAACTGGCCGAAGCAAAAACGCCCCAAGACGTGGGTGTGGGGCTTTTTGTGGCGGCGCTTCGAGAAGCCTATGAGGAGTGCGGGGTGTTGTGGATTAAACGCCAAGAGCGCCTGGGCACCAGCGGGCCAGACTTGTCGGGCGTCAAGGGGCAGTTGCGCGCCTTGACTGGTGCGGGTTTGGGTTTTTTGGCCAGCTTGGAGAGGCTTGAGTTGCAACTCGACACCCAGGCCTTGGTGCCTTGGTCGCGCTGGATCACGCCGCATCGACCCACCGTGAGCGCTCAGCGCTTTGATGCGCGGTTTTTTTTGGGTCTCTTGCCCGACGCAGAAGAAGCCGCCCATGACCAGGTCGAGACCACCGAGAGCGTCTGGTTCACCCCGAAAGAAGCCTTGGCGGCCTATGTGCGAGGGGAGATTGAATTGGCTGCCCCCCAGCTCATGTGTTTGCTCGAACTGAAGGGCTTTGCCTCGGCCAAAGCGGCTTGGCAAGAGGCAAAGTGCGTTTTGCCCCACACCATTGCGCCCCACACCTTGGATGAGCATGGACAACGCGGCGTGTGCTTTCCGGGCGACCGATCCCATCCTCAGCCTCAAAAACTTCTCAGTGGCCCCACCCGCTTGTGGTTTATCAACGGTCAATTTCAGCCCGAATCGGGTTTAGAGTCACTTTTACAACATTGAGGAGTGCGAAAGCATGGAACTATTGATTTTGGTCTTGGGTCTGGCGATCTTTTTGGGCGCACATTCGCTCAAATTCTTGGCCAGCGGCAAGCGCGCAGGCTGGATTGAGACGCTGGGTGAGCGGCGCTTTAAGGGTCGCCTCTCTTTGGTCTCTTTGTTGGGCCTCGTTTTAATCGGGGTGGGTTACGCTCAAGCGCGGTTGGCGCCCGTCGTGGTGTGGGTGCCGCCGCCTGAGTTGAAGCACTGGACATTCCTTTTGGTCTGGCTGGCCTTCATGTTCATACTCGCTGCATTTTTCCCGGGCAATGAGATCAAACCCAAGTTGCACCACCCCATGATCGTGGGCGTCAAGACCTGGGCGATCGCGCACTTGATGGCCAATGGGCTGCTGCACCAAATGGTGCTGTTTGGGGCCTTTTTGATTTGGGCGGTGTTGGCCTTTATCTTTGCCAGAAAGCGCGACCGCTTGGCCCTTCAAGCTTTGCAAGAGGCGGGTCTGCAGCCCGAGACCCCGCGCCCCACCGCCAGATCGGCCACGGGTTTGGTGGTCTCCATTGCCACCTTGGTCTACTTGTGCTTTTTGGTCTGGGGCCATCAGTATTTGATCGGTGTGAACCCGCTGCACGGGATGTGAGGGTGCGCGCCGTCATGTTCGGGTTAACCATAGGGTGGGCCACGGCGACTGAACGCACAATCGGCTCAACAACCGGTTCAACCATCGGTTGATCTAGCAGCGTCAAACGTTTTTTTCTGCCTTCGGTGCTGCCGCCATTCAAGGAGTCGACAATGAAGATACCTTTCATCTGGAAGCCCGGGCAACTCAAGACCCGTTTGGCCGCACTCATGTATGCCTTGAGTCTGGCGCCTGGCTTGGCTTTGGCACAAAGTTATCCCGCCAAACCCATCCGCTTGGTCTGCCCTTTTCCGGCCGGGGGGGCAGTCGACATCACCTCGCGAGCCATTGCGCAAGAATTCAGCAAAAGCATGGGTACCGTGGTGACTGTGGACAACCGGCCAGGCGCTGGGGGCAACATCGGCTCGCAAGAGGTGGTGCGGGCTGCACCCGATGGCTACACGATTTTGATGACGAGTTCGGCCATCCAAGCGATCAATCCGTTTTTGTACAACAAGATGAGTTTTGACCCCAGTCGGGATTTGCAGCCCATCTCGGTCTTGGTGTCCTTGAACAATGTGCTGGTGGTCAACCCTTCCCTCAAAATCAACAGTGTGGCCGACGTCATTGCCCAAGCGCGGGCGGCGCCGGGCGCGATGAATTTCGCCTCCAGTGGCTCGGGCACCAGCATCCACATGTCAGGCGAGATGTTCAAATCCATGACGGGTGTGAACTTGGTGCACATCCCCTACAAGGGGAGTTCCCCCGCACTCACCGATTTGATGGGGGGGCAAGTGATGATGATGTTTGACAACATTCCGTCTTCCATGCCCCATATCAAAAGCGGTAAATTGCGTGCCATTGCGACCACCGGCGCCAAGCGCGACCCCTCTCTGCCCGATTTGCCCACCATTGCCGAGTCCGGTGTGGCCGGATACGAAGCGTCGGTTTGGTTTGGTTTGATGGCCCCTTTGGGCTTGCCCAAAGACATTTTGAGCAAACTCAGCGCTGAAGTGGGCAAGGCCAGCAAGTCGGCCGACTATATTCACCACATGAACGAAATGGGCTTCATTGTGCTGGGCACAAGCCCAGAGCAAATGGCGCAAATGAACCGCGATGAGGTGGCGCGTTGGGGCCCGATTGTGAAGGCCTCGGGCGCGAAAGCGGATTAAAGCCAGTCGCTTTCAAGGATCGTTTAAACTCGGTTTTATGCTCCCTAGACTTGACGACCTTAATGCCTTTGCGCTTGCCGCCCCATGAATGCTCAGGCCCCGATGTTTGAGGCCCGTCTCTTGTCTGCACAAAAGGGTGAGCAGTGGCTTTTTGAGGATATTGGCTTCAAGTTGCCAGGCGGCGCTTGGCTGCAGGTCCAAGGCGACAACGGCTCGGGCAAGACGACGCTCTTGAGAATCCTCGCAGGTTTGTCGCGCTCGCCCACGGGCGAGGTGCTGTGGGGTGGGCAAAATACCCGCGATGAGCCCCAGGAATTTCACCGCGCATTGATGTACTTGGGCCACCAATTGGGTCTCAAAGAGGAGTTGAGTGCGCTGGAAAATTTAACCGTGGCGGCCCATTTGGCCGAGCAAGATTTGGCTTTGGACAAAGCCCTTCATGCCTTGCGCGAGCTCGGTCTTGAAGGGCGCGCTCACTTGCCGCTCAGGGTGCTCTCTCAAGGGCAAAAAAGACGCGTGGCCTTGGCCAAATTGATGAGCCTCCAAGCCCGGTTGTGGATTTTGGATGAACCCTTTGTCGCCTTGGATGCCAAGGGACTGGCGGCCTTGCTTTTGGCCATGCAAACGCATTTGCGTTGCGGTGGACTGCTCATTTACACCTCCCACCAAAGTGTGGACATGGGCGCTCACCCGGGCTGGACCCTCAGGCTCACGCGATGAATGGATTTTGGAGCCTCATCAGGCGTGACCTCACCTTGGCGGTGCGCCACAAAACAGAGGTCTTGACGGGCTTGTTTTTCATGGTTGTCGTGGCGAGTCTTTTCCCCTTGGCGATGGGGCCAGAGATGGCGCTCTTGAAACGCATGGCCCCAGGGGTGTTGTGGATCGGTGCGATGCTCAGCACCCTCTTGGGCTTACCGAGGCTTTTTGAGGGGGACTGGCGAGACGGCAGTTTGGAGCAAATGGCACTCTCGCCGGTGGGGTTGGTGCCGCTCGTGTGCGCCAAAATCGTTGCCCATTGGATTTTGAGTGGCCTGCCCTTGGTGCTCCTGGCCCCATTGCTGTCCTTACAATTTGATTTGCCCACTGGGTTGCAAGGCACCTTGATGCTCGGGCTTCTTTTGGGCACACCCGTTCTCAGCAGTTTGGGGGCCATTGGGGCGGCCTTGACCCTGGGGGTGAGGGGCGGTGGGGTGCTGCTCTCCTTGTTGGTGCTGCCGCTTTTTGTTCCGGTGTTGGTGTTTGGCACCGGGGCGATTGAGGCACAAGCGGCAGGTTTGGGGGTACAGGCCCATGTCTCGGTGCTCTTGGCCATGCTGCTCTTGTCGGTGTTCTTGAGCCCCTTCGCTTGTGCCGCGGCACTGAAGGTTGCGCTAGATTAAGGACACTTCAATGAACTGGCACGTTTATTCATGCGCTAGTGGCATACTACGCTCTTGTGTTTTAGCAAGACTTTTCAACGTTTTTCAGACCCCCATCCTCGAATGAGTCAGAATCTTTCCTCGCGTTGGTTTTATTACGCGGCGCCTCAAAACTTCTTTCGCTTGAGTGCTCAGTTGTGGCCTTGGTGTGCGGGCGCGGCCGCGGTGCTTGGCCTTTGGGGCTTGTATTGGGGCTTGGGGGTCGCACCCGTGGACGCGCAGCAAGGCGAGGCGTATCGCATTATTTTTGTCCACGTCCCCGCCTCTTGGATGTCCATGGTGATCTACATGGCCATGGCGTTTTGGAGCATCATGGGCCTGGTCTTTAACACCCGACTCTCGGCCCTCATGACCCGTGCCTTGGCACCCACGGGGGCGATGTTTGCTTTCATCTCCTTGTTCTCTGGCGCTTTGTGGGGCAAGCCCATGTGGGGCACGTGGTGGGTGTGGGATGCCAGACTCACCTCTGAGCTCTTGCTCTTTTTTCTTTACCTGGGCTACATGGCCTTGACCAGTGCCATTGAGGACCCCAAAAAAGGGGACCGCGCCGGCGCCTTGATTGCCATTGTGGGCTCGGTCAATGTGCCCATCATTTATTTCTCCGTCAAGTGGTGGAACACCTTGCACCAAGGATCTTCCATCACCCTGGGCCAAGCCCCCTCGATGGCCAAGTTGATGCTGTGGGCCATGCTTTTGATGGCCTTGTCGTTTTGGGCTTATACCCTGGCCGTGGTGCTTTACCGGGTGCGCGTGATGATTTTGATGCGCGAGCGTGAGTCCCACTGGCTGCGTGCCTGGGTGAGCGAGCAACAAGCCCGGGGGCAGGCATGATGCATTGGAGCAGTTGGCAAGCGTTTTGGGAAATGGGGGGGTACGCTTTTTACGTCTGGGGCAGTTTTGGGGCGACCTTTCTCTTGATTCTTTTGGAGGTGTGGCAAGCCCACGCGTCATGGACCCAAGAGTTCGAAAATTTGAGAGATGCCCTGCAAATTGAAGCCAGCCTTCAAGGCATGCCCACACCCCAGCGGCACAGCGCTGTGTTGACGCCAGTCTGGGACGCTGAGGCCACGACGGCAACGGCAACGGCAACGACGACGACTTCGGGTGAAACGGGTGCGTCAACTTTGGACACCACCACACCATGACCAAACGACAAAAGAAATTCATGCTCATCGCCGTGGGTCTGGCCCTCTTGGCCTGTGTCACCGCCTTGGTACTCAATGCTTTTCAAAGCAATTTGGTGTTTTTCTTCACCCCCACCCAGGTTTTTGCTGGTGAAGCACCCAAGGCGCGGGCTTTTCGCATTGGCGGCATGGTCAAAACCGGCACCTTGGTTCAAGTGGGCATGACCCACGCGTTTGTGGTGACCGATAATGAGCGCGAAGTGAGTGTGAGTTTCACCGGACTCTTGCCCGATTTGTTCAAAGAAGGCCGCGGTGTGGTGGCCCAAGGGGAGCTCGATGCGAGCGGGCATTTCGTGGCTTCTCAAGTCTTGGCCAAACACGACGAAAACTACATGCCCCCAGAGGCCCAGCATGCCATGGACGCGGCGGCCCTTCGGCGCGCCTCGCAAACCTTGAAGCCTTGAGATGCCTTATGCATTCAAGACTTTTATTCAACCCCTCTTGGAGTAGACATGCTAGTTGAACTGGGTCACTTTGCCCTGATGTTGGCCTTGCTGGTGGCCCTGCTCCAGGGGGTGCTGCCGCTCCTGGCGACCTTGGGGGAGGGTCGACTGACGTGGATCCCCTTGGATTTGCGCTCGGGGTGGCTGCATTTGGCGAGGTCGTGCACGTTTGTTCAATGGGCGCTCGTTGGTTTTGCGTTTTTGGTGTTGGAGTGGGCGTTTTTGCACAACGACTTTTCTGTGGCCTATGTGGTGGAGCACTCCAACAGCTTGCTGCCCGCCCCCTACCAGTTTGCCGCGCTGTGGGGTGGGCACGAGGGCTCTTTGTTGCTTTGGGTGTTTTTACTCGGGTTTTGGTCCAGTGCGGTGGCGTTTTTCTCGCGCTCTTTGCCCCTCACCATGGTTGCTCGCGTATTGGCCGTCATGGGCTTGATTTCTTTTGGATTTTTGTGCTTTATTTTGACCACCTCCGACCCCTTTGTGCGGGTGTTTCCGCCGGCCATGGAGGGCCACGATTTGAACCCCTTGCTGCAAGACCCAGGGCTGGTTATCCACCCGCCCATGCTCTACATGGGATACGTGGGGATGTCGGTGGCGTTCGCTTTTGCCATAGCGGCGCTGCTGGCTGGGCGACTGGACGCCGCATGGGCGCGTTGGTCCAGGCCCTGGACGGTGATCGCATGGACATTTTTGAGTTTGGGCATTGGTTTGGGCTCGTGGTGGGCTTACTACGAACTGGGCTGGGGCGGTTGGTGGTTTTGGGATCCGGTGGAAAACGCCTCCTTGATGCCGTGGTTGGTGGGGACCGCCCTCATCCACTCTTTGATGGTGACCGAAAAACGGGGCACTTTTAAGGCGTGGACGGTGCTCTTGGCGATTGCAGCCTTTTCTTTGTCACTCCTGGGAACCTTTTTGGTGAGGTCGGGCGTGCTCACCTCGGTGCATGCCTTTGCATCCGATCCGGCGCGGGGTATTTTTATATTGGTGTTTTTGGCCTTGGTGGTGGGCAGCTCGCTCACCTTGTTTGCGTGGCGTGCACCCCAAGTGGCCGAGGGGGGATGGGTCAACTTGGTCTCGCGAGAGACCTTTTTGCTCGTCAACAGCATCCTCATGTGTGTGGCGACCCTGGCGGTCCTCTTGGGGACCCTCTACCCCTTGGTGATCGATGCCTTGGGGGCAGGCAAACTCTCGGTGGGGCCACCTTATTTCAATTTGGTCTTTGGGCCCATCATGGTGCCCTTGGTTTTTATCATGGTGCCGGGCAGTTTGCTGCGTTGGCGAGAGGCCAAAATCAAAGATATCTTGCCGTCTTTGGTTTTTCCTGGTCTTGGTGCCTGCGTGGTCTCAGGGGGCTTGTGCTGGGCCATGGGACACGCTTCGTTTGGGGTGCTCGCGGGCTTTTGGTTGGGGGCGTGGGTTGCCTTGGCAGGGGTACAGCAAATGGTGCTCAGGCTCAAGCGGCCTGGGCGCATTGGGGGGTCTTTTTGGGGTATGCAACTCGCGCACTTGGGACTTGCCATTGTGGTGATGGGGGTGACCGGTGTGAGGTCTTTTGAAGTCGAGCGCGATGTGCGCATGGGGGTGGGTGACGAGGTCCAAATCGCCGACTACACCTTTCGACTCCTGGGGCTACAAGATGTGAAGGGTCCCAACTACGAGGCGGTGCGCGCACGCGTTCAGGTGCTCAAAAACGGCCAACAAATCAAGCTGATGCTGCCTGAAAAGCGTCACTATTATTCTTCGGCCATGCCCATGACTGAGGCGGCGATTGACTCGGGCTTTTTACAAGATTTGTATGTCTCGCTTGGCGACGCCTTGCCGGGCAACACGCCCCAGTGGAGCCTGCGCGTTTACTACAAACCCTTTGTGCCGTGGATGTGGGCGGGTGTGCTCGTGATGGTGCTCGGAGGCTTTTTGGCGGCCTTGGATCGACGCTACCGAGTCAAGCCGGCTGCCGCAAGTGCTGAGGACGACGTGTCGCCCCACGTTGCACACGCTTGAACCTGCACCGGAGACTTTGATGAAAAGACGCTTTTTTCTGATTCCTTTGGCGCTCTTTATGGGGCTGTTGATTTTCTTAGGTCTGGGCTTGCGCCATGACCCGCACGAGATTCCCTCCCCATTGATCAACCAAGCCGCACCGGCCTTTGACTTGCCCACACTCACGAGTGACCAACACTTTGCACCCAAGGATTATCTGGGCCGCGTGTGGATCTTCAATGTCTGGGCCACTTGGTGTGTGGCGTGTCAAGCCGAACACCCGGTGCTGGTGGCCTTTGCCAAAAGCTCGGGTCTGCCCATCGTGGGTTTGAGTTACAAAGAAATTCAGCCCCAAGACGAAGAAAAAACGCCTTTGAGCCTGGAGGCCAAATTGACCTTGGCGCGACTGCGCTCGCGGGTGTGGTTGGGTCGGCATGGTGACCCCTATCAACTGAGTGTTCTCGATTTGGATGGCAAGGTCGGTATCGATTATGGTGTTTATGGTGTGCCCGAGACTTATTTGATTGACGCCCAAGGCGTGATCCGCTACAAGCACATTGGCCCCATGAGCTCAGAGATCTTGGCCAATGAGGTGCTGCCGCTGGCGCGCTCACTGCAAAAGGGTGCTTGAGCATGGGCCGCCTATTGCACTTGGACTCAATTTGGCACTTAACCCTGCACTCACCCTTGCACTTTGTGAGAGCCCTGGCGAGGCAATGTCATCTCGGCCTTGTCTCACCGCTTTTGATTTTGGTGTTTTGCTGTTGCCAGGTGACGCCTGTCTTGGCGGGCGAGGCGCAACCTTTGGCCGAAGACCCAGTCCTTGAGCAGCGCATGGTGAACATTGCTCAAGAACTTCGCTGCTTGGTGTGTCAAAACGAGTCTCTCGCATCGTCTCGTGCTGATTTGGCCGAGGACTTGCGCCGCGAGGTGCGCACGCTCTTAAAGCAAGGCAAAAGCGATGACGAGATCAAAGCCTATTTGGTCGCGCGCTATGGCGACTTTGTGCTCTATCGCCCCCTGGTCAAACCCCTCACGTGGGTCCTTTGGTTTGGACCCTTGCTGGCCATGGTGATCGCGATCTTGGGGCTGGTGGTGTATTTGAAGCGTGGTCAAACCAAAGCCACCCAAGGGGGGCCCAAGCCCTTGAGTGATGATGAGCGCGCGCGCTTGGAAATCTTGATGAAGGATGGTCGTGGTCTCTAATTTTATTTTTCTCTTGCTGGCCCTGGCGCTGGTGCTTGGCGTGGTGGCGGTGTTGGCGCGCTCGATGCGCCGTGGCATGAAGCAAGATCAGCCCGCTTTTGACGAGCGCGTGGACTCGGCGCTTGAGGGCGGTGCCTTGGGCCAGCCCTTGGCGCAAGACGCCCGCCAGACGCTCTTGGCGCAAGCGCAGATCTTTCGCGCGCAGTTGCAAGAGCTTGAAAACGAGCGCGACGCGGGTCAATTGAGCGAAGACGATTTTGCTCGCGCGCACGACGAGCTCGCCAGGCGCTTGCTCGAAGACACCCAAGGCCTGGGCGTAAAACCCGCCAGTGGTGTGACAACCCAGAGCGACAACCCTCTGCCCCAAGCCTCGACGGCTCTAGAGCGGCCGCTGTGGTTTAAACGCAGTTTGGGATTTTGGTGGAGTGTGGGTCTGTCGTCTTTTTTGGTCCTGTCCTCCATCACGCTGTATGCCAACTTGGGGCAACCCGGCGCCTTGAATGCCGCTGCGCCCGGCACCGACGGTGAGGCAATGGAACAAGGCCATGGTGCGAGTGCCGAGGATTTGTCGGCCATGGTCAATGATTTGACGGCCCGTTTGAAAAAAGAACCCAACAGTGCAGACGACTGGCTCATGCTCGCTCGCGTTGAGCGCACCCGTGAGCACTTTGATGCGGCCAATGAGGCCTTCAAGCGCAGCTTGGCGCTCAGTCAAAATGCCGATGTGCTGATCGAGCGCGCGGAAGTGGTGGCTTTAAAGCAAAAGGGTGACTTTGCCGGTGAACCCCAGCAAATTATTGACGCGGTCTTGAAGGCCGATCCTGATCAAGCCAATGCATTGCTGCTGGCGGGCAGTGCCGCCTTCTCACAAGGTCAATTCAAGCTCGCGCTCGAGCGCTGGACTCGCGTGAGGCGGAGCATGGATGACCAAGCAGCACAAGCGCAAAGCCTCGACCAGGTGATTGCCATGGCCGCACAACGTGCCGGTGTGCCTGCTCCGATTAGCCGGAGGCCAGCAACGCCTGCCGTAGCGCCGCTGGCCTCGGGCTCGGGCTCTGGCGGCAGTATTTCGGGTCGCGTGAGTTTGTCCAAAGAGATCTTGTCGCAAGTCTCGCCCACAGACACAGTGTTCATTTACGCAACCCAATCCGAGGGACCCCGCATGCCTGTTGCCATCATCAAAACTCAAGTGAGTGCATTGCCTTTGTCCTTTGAGCTCAATGACGCTTCAGCCATGAGTCCCGAGCGGCGCATCTCTCTTTTCCCCTCCCTGAGTGTGCACGCGCGCGTGTCCAAATCGGGCCAAGCCATGGCCCAGCCTTCGGATTTGGGGGTGACGGTGAGCCCAGTCAAGCTCGGTGCCAAGGGTGTGGAGCTCAAAATCCAAGGCCCCTACCGGCCCTGAGTGAGGGTGCCAGCGAGTGAGAGGGGTTATAAGGGGTTCTAAGGGGTTATAAGGGGTTATAAGGGGTTATAAGGGGTTATAAGGGGCGATGGATTGGAGCCCCCCCCCTGGGGTCCAACCCCACCGGGTCCCATGCGCTCTTTAGCTCATCAAAAAACCATGCATTCGGGCGAAATGCAAGGTTTGCGTGCGGCTTTTGACACCCAGGCGTCTAAAGAGACGCCACAGGTGCACCTTCACGGTGTGCTCACTGATGCTCAACTCCGCGGCAATGTCACGGTTGGAGAGTCCACGGTCGAGCATCAAAATCAATTGCTTTTGACGCTTGGATAATTTGGTGTCACTGCCTGGCGCAATTGGCAAATCTTCGTCATCTTCTTCGCCCGTTTTTTCTTCAACAAAAAGGCCCGCAATGGCGCTGCTGATATCGTTGGCCGCCATGGATTTTTCAATGTACAGGTCTGCCCCGGCTTCAAGGCAAGTCTCCTCTGCCTCGCCCGCGGGCATGGCCGAGATCACCACCAAGGGAACCTCGCCATAAAGGCCCTTGATGTCGGAGATGGCATTGGCGCCTTTAACACCAGGCAGGAGCAAATCCAAAACAAAGAGCTGCGGCGCGCCGTTCTTGATGATGGCCGCTTGGAGCTCGCTCAATTTCTCCAACTCCACCACTTTGGAGGCGGGTTTGATACGGCGCAACAACATGCCCAAGGCTTGGCGCACCAAGGGGTGATCATCGATGACATATAAACTCATGATTTGACTTCCTGCTTAATAATTGAGGCCCATGGCCTGACGCACGTCGTTCATGGTTTCGCGCGCCGTAATGCGGGCTCTTTCAGTGCCAGCATCAATGATATCGCGAACCAATCGAGGTTCTTCTAAGTAAGGCTGAGCGCGCTCGAGCATGGGTTGCTGCTCGAGCAAAATGGCCTCGATGATGGGCTGCTTACAGTCCAAGCAACCAATGCCAGCGCTGGTGCAGCCGTTTTGCACCCAGGCTTGGGTTTTTGCATCGGAGTAGATTTTGTGGAATTGCCACACAGTGCAGCGCTCAGGGCTGCCGGGGTCGTCACGTTTGATGCGGGCGGGGTCGGTGGGCATTTTGCGCACTTTGCTCTCAAGCGTTGCGCGGTCTTCGCGAATGGCAATGGCGTTGTTGTAGCTCTTGCTCATCTTGGCGCCATCAAGCCCTGGGAGTTTGCTCGCTTGAGTGAGCAGCACCTGAGGCTCGGGCAGGATGCTCGAGCCCGTGCCTTTGAAGTAGCCCTCGAGGCGTTCTTTGTCGGCGCTATCGAGTCGGGGGTCGTTGTTGACAAAGCCCATGGCCCCTTCAAGCGACTTCAAGTCCCCGGTTTCTTGGAATTTTTTTCTCGATTTCTCAAAACGCTTGACCTCATCGGGGAGAAGTTTGGCAAACGTGCGGCTGAGTTTTTCTTCGAAATTGACTTCGCGACCATAGAGGTGATTGAAACGCCTGGCGGCTTCTCGGGTGAGCTCCACATGGGAGGCCTGGTCCTCACCCACGGGCACATACTTGGCTTTGTAGATCAAGATGTCGGCCGCTTGCAGCAAGGGGTAGCCTAAAAAGCCGTAGGTCGAGAGGTCTTTGTCTTTGAGCTTTTCTTGTTGGTCTTTGTACGTGGGCACGCGCTCGAGCCAGCCCAAGGGGGTACCCATGGCCAAGAGGGTGAAGAGCTCGGCGTGTTCGGGAATGCGGCTTTGTAAAAAGAGCGTGCAGTCGTTGGGGTCTAGGCCGGCGGCCAGCCAGTCGATCACCATCTCATAGACGTTTTTTTCAATGACCTCGCGGCTCTCGTAATGGGTGGTGAGGGCGTGCCAGTCGGCCACAAAGAAGTAGCAATCCATGCTCGACTGCAGGCGCACCCAGTTCTTCAAGGCGCCGTGGTAGTGACCCAAATGCAAGGCGCCGGTGGGGCGCATACCGGATAAAACTCGTTCTTTCATACGCTCACAAATAAAAGGTGGTCCAAGGGGCTGAGCAACCAGGAGATGGCCCCATAGGTGAGGCTCATCAAGGGTTGCATCCAGATGCGGTTGACCGCCCCCACCATGACCAAGAACATCACCACAAAAAATCCATAAGGCTCAATGCGGGAGTAGGCCATGGCTTGGCGCATGGGCAACAAACCCACAACGATCCGCCCCCCATCCAAAGGCGGTACGGGGAACAAATTGAACACGAACATCACCACATTGACCAAGACACCGGCTTGGGCCATGCTGACAAAAAATGCCTCGCTAAAACCCACTGCGTTCATGGCGTAGAGCAGCAAGAACCAAAGGACGGCTTGTAAAAAGTTGATGGCGGGTCCTGCCAATGCGACCCATATCATGTCGCGCTTGGGGTTGCGCAAGTTTCCAAAGCGAACCGGCACCGGCTTGGCGTAGCCAAACAGCATGGCCCCATTGGTGGCGAAATAAAGCAAGAGCGGCATGACTATCGTGCCCACTGGGTCAATGTGATTCATTGGATTCAAGGTCACACGCCCCAAACTCCAAGCGGTGTTGTCGCCAAAGTATCGTGCCGCATAGCCGTGAGCAGCTTCGTGCAAAGTGATTGCAAACAAAACGGGCAGGGCGAAAATTGAGACGGTTTGAATGAGTGCGTTGATATCCACCCTTCAATTGTGACATTGAACACGCTTGTTTGTAATTAAAAGTTACGCCTAATAAGAAAAAAACAGACGAAAATTAAGCCCTTTTTACCTCATGAAGGATTAAATTTTCGTATTATGAAATTCCAAAAAGTTCCAAGGATCCCAGACCTTGCCGAATCAGGGTGGGCGCCAAGCCTTTGTCCATGGGGGTGAGATCAAGCACCGTGGTGGGCTGACTCGGTACAGCACCGGCATGAACGATCGCGCCCACCCGGTGTTCAAGCCGTTCTCGAATGTCTTGGGGATCGTTCAAAAGAACGTCACTGCCGGGCAGGCTCAAGGTGGTGCTCAACATGGCGCGACCGTGCAAGCGCAGCAGCATTTGCAGCGCCGCATGATCGGGGACTCTGAGTCCAATGGTTTTGCGCTTGGGGCTGCACACGCGCTTGGGCACCTCTTTGGTGGCCTCCAAGACAAAGGTGTAGGGTCCCGGTGTTGCCGCTTTCAAGAGGCGAAATTGTCGGTTGTCCACTCGGGCATAGAGCGAGAGTTGACTCAAATCCATGCACAGCAAGGTGAGCAGGTGGTGCTCATCAACGCCCTTGATGCGGCGCATCGATTGCACCGCCTCAGGGTCAGAGAGTTGACACACCAAAGCGTAACAAGAATCGGTGGGCATGACCAAGACTTGTCCTTTTTGCAGCAAATCACAAGCGGTTTTCAAGAGCCTTTCTTGTGGATGGGTGGGGTGCAGTTCAAGGTATTGGGCCATGGCGTCTGACTAAAGCATCCCCACGCATAAATCTGGGGGGTTTTGGAGACACGCATTCGCAGGGTATCCGGGCTCTCGCTTTGCTGCTACAACAGCCCGAGCATGACCACGAACCAATCTCGCTAGAAAATGCTTGGCCACGACCTTTAATTTGAGTGGCAGGGCGCGTGCGTTTTGCCATTGTTTTGACTGACGCATCAAATCCAAGGCTTTAAGTTCATCACCTAAAACCGCATTGAATGACCTGCAACCCGCCTCAAAACGACCGGCCATGACACTCGCTTCTTCGGGTTGCACGGCGAGCGCAAACTCCAATACAAAGGACGGCGTTGACGTTTTTTTCATGGCATGGCTTAAACGTGTTTTTGTTGCTCGATGTACTGCTTGATCACTTCAAGCGGTGCACCGCCCATGGTAGAGACAAACCACAAGATTGTCCACAACGAAGGCAACAAACGGAGGCAACAAACGAAGGCAACCGGGTGCGACACCCACTCAATTCATGGCGCAATCAACGCGAAGACGCGAAGACGCGAAGACGCGAAGACGAGGAAGCCGACTCTTGATCGCGGTCACGATTTTTGCAATGCCAAACTGAGGCTCAATTTCGACAAGAAGGTGAACATGGTCAGGCATGATTTCCATTTCAATGATCTCTGAGCGACCTTCGGTGCTGACTTCTTGAATCGTGCCTTTTAAAAACACATCCGCACCGTCTTTGAGCACATCTCTGCGGCACTTTGGTCACAAGACAACAGGGTATTTGCAGGCGTACACCACGTTGTTGTTCGACCTGTAAGTGACGTTGTATTCTGACGTGGCTTGCTTGTACAGTGCAGTCTTCGATGACAAAATAAAACACACTTTCGCTCACCCAAAAGCCAAAGCGAGGGGCTAGCGCGAATTATTGGGTCATTTCGTGCGTGGGCAAGACGACTTTTTGAGCGGGCTGCTGAGCCGTTATAGTCTGTTGAGAATCAAAGCCCATTTTAAAGAGGAGTCTCCGATGAACTGTACGCCCCGAGGCTTCAAGTTTGGGAAATTATGTTGCTTGGTGCTCATGCTCGGTCTACTGCCCCCCTTGGCACGAGCCCAAAGTGCGGCCACGCTGGCTGGCACTGCCAGCATGGGATCGAGCCCTTGGCCGAGTTCGGCCATCCATCTGGTGGTGCCTTTTCAGGCTGGGGGATCGACCGACATGTTGGCGCGGTCCTTGGCAAGGGAACTCGCCACTCAGTTGTCACAGCCGGTGTTGGTCGATAACAAACCAGGCGCCAATGCGACGTTGGGTGCTGCATTTGTGGCCAATGCACCGCCCGATGGATTGACATGGTTGCTGGTGCAAGCGGGCTACGCCTCCAATCTCTCCCAGAGCAAGGCGCCGGGACGCGACAACTCACCCAAGCTCATCCCTGTAAGTTTGCTCGCATCGGGCCCCTTGGTCTTGACGGTCAATGCCGATTTTCCAGTCAAAACCGTTCAAGAGTTGTTGAGTCTGGCGCGTGGGCACCCCGGGGAGATCAATTTTGGCTCGGCCGGCACGGGCTCTTTGCCCCACTTGGCCAGCGAGTTGATCAATTTGATGGCGGGCACTCGCATGACCCACATCCCTTACAAGGGTTCTGCGCAAGCGCTCAGCGATGTTTTGAGTGGACAAGTCCCCGTCTACACGATGAATTTGGTGCTGAGTTTGCCGTACCTAAAGAGTGGCCGGCTGCGTGCTTTGGCGGTGACCAGCAGCAAAAGATCGGTCATCGCGCCTGAAATTCCCACACTGGCCGAGTCGGGACTGGTGGGCTATGACATGAGCACATGGTATGGCCTCTTGGTGAGCGAGGCCACTTCCAAAGACCTGGTGCTCAAAATCAATCATGCC
Source organism: uncultured Burkholderiales bacterium (assembly GCA_903838355.1). Taxonomy (GTDB): domain Bacteria; phylum Pseudomonadota; class Gammaproteobacteria; order Burkholderiales; family Burkholderiaceae_C; genus Limnohabitans. The sequence continues at coordinate 72,898 of CAILYC010000059.1, forward strand.
TTGTCGGATGCGCTCAAAAGCCCCGACATCAGCGACAAGCTGTCCTCTGAAGGCATGGCCGTGGTGGCGAGTACACCGCTTGAGTTTCAGGTTTTTTTGAGCAAAGAGAGTTTGAAGTTTGCCAAAATCATCCAGTCCGCTGGCATACGCATGACACCTTGACGAGGCCGTGCAGCGCTGGGATGTGAGAGCTTGAAGGCGTGTTGACCGCGCACTGTGAGCCGGGCGATGACCGCCAAGCTGCATCAAGATGCAGCTTGATCCAGCTTGATGCATATAGCGGATTTAAGTGGCCTCACACCTGGCCTTGAATTGCAGAACTTGCGCCAAGGTGTTGTCGCCAGTTTGATCGGGAGGGAAAACGTTCCAGAGTTCTGAGTCTGGCAGCAACTCCTTGAGCGCCCAGGCCGATGAACGCGTGTGCCGCGTGTCCGCACCCGACATGATGAGGGCGGGGATGCGGATCTTCATGAGTTCCTCGCCACTCGCGCCCGATGGCATGGTGTCGTTGAAGATGGTGTCTCGGCTTTGTTCGCAAATGTGAATATAGTGCTCCACCTTCATGCCCATGAGGGTCTTGGCAAATACAGGGTCATGGACACTGGGACTGCCCCAGGGGCCAATCTCGGGGTCCATCCAAAAGTTCTCTCCTTTGGGCGCGCGCGCCACCACAGCGGCCAGGCCGTGCTCGCGAACAAATTGGATATGGCGCTCAAAAAAAGTATGACCCTTCTTTTGCCAGAGGTAGCCACCCACGGGCCAATGCAATAAAAGCCCTTTGCACGCTTGCGGATGACGTGCTGCAAACGCCGCGGCCAAAGATGCTCCCATGCAGCAACCCAGGATGTAAGCCTCCTTCTCACCGGCAAAATCCAACAGCGCTTTGGCTTCCTTCACATACAAGTCCCAATTGAGGGGCTCAACACGCCCAGATGACAAACCCGACTCGCGCCGATCGTAGGCAATGGTTTTGAAATGTTTCGACAAGGCTTGGATGCCGTCCATCTCCTTCCAGGCTTCTTTCCCTCCGGCCGCCGTCCAGCGCGACATCACCGACCTCCAGCCGCCTGGGGCAAACATCAAGAGAGCGGGTCCTGAGCCCTGGATGTCGTAGTGGACTTGAATGCCGTTGAGGCTTGCAAAAGGCATGGAAAACTCCGCTTGTTTGAGGTTAAAAAACCACATTGTATTAGGCCAGCATTTGATGATCCCAAACCAGGCCTGGTGGCCTGTGGCATGGGGCTTGGATAGGGGCTTGGATAGGGGCTCAATCGGGCCCAGGCATTTTCAAACGGCACTCTTCACAGCTTGGGCCCCAAAAGATCGACGCGGCGTGTTGTAGTCCTAGTAAAAACCCCCTCATCAATGGACTCTTTTGAGCGCTTGCCTCTGTTAGTATCTGGGGCTTAAAAAGGAGTCTTGACATGAAAACATCAACCATGGGTCACCAAAATTTCACACGCAGTGCTGTTGCGATAGCGTTGAGCGTGGTCGCCTGCACGGGCGCCCAAGCACAAAGTGCCGGTGACTGGATTTTGAATATCGGCTGGGCCTCGATCAACCCAAGCGCCTCCATCAGTCCTTTGACCTCGGTGGGACCAGCCTCACCCGCCTTTACACCGGCTCTTAAGGGCGCCACTGCTTCGATTGCCAGCACCTCGACACAGACGCTGGGCTTGCTTCACATGTTCACGGACAACCTGGGGCTAGAGGCCACCATTGGCATACCGCCCAAAATGACGGTCGATGTTCAGCTCACCTCAGGCGCACATCCAGGAGCCGCATCCGCCAAGGCCCTTTACCCTTCATTTGTCGGTAAATACTTTTTCAAAACCCCTCAAGATGGGTTGCGGCCCTACGTGGGCTTGGGGTTCACCACCGCTTCGTTCAATTCTGTTGGGGTGAACTCGTCTGATGCCTTGGTCAATGGCTTGGGTGGCACGTCCGCGTCTTTGAGCTCAAGTGTTGCGCCTTTGTACACGGTGGGTGGCATTTATCGCTTGGACGATAAGTGGTCGATCAATGGCTCAGTGAGTTATGTGCCTTTGAAGAGCAATGCCACCTTTGTTGGGACTGGCACCACCACAACGGGTACCTTGACCATCAACCCCACTGAGTACGTGATTCGCTTGGGCTATAAGTTCTAAATCTCAATCGGCCTGTTTCAAATCTTGTTTCATTCGTGAAACAAGTTTTGAAACATGGGCAAGCCTTGGCCAAGCTGAAATGCGGGGTGTCCCGCATGTTGGGCCTGCTTTATAAGCGCTCAATGAAACACGAGGCCAAAGCCCGAAACCCCTGATGGTTTTCAGTAAGGGATGTTCAATTTGCCTTTGGCCCATTCATAGTGTGGGTCTTGCGTGTCAAGCCTCCAGCCACTGAGCAGCAATCGGATCATGTATTGGCGGTTGTAGATGAAGGGGAAAATCAGCTGGGATAATCCTGCTGAGAACAGCGTGATGGCCAAGTGCAGCAAGCCCACACCCAATTCGCCGCGCACGATCGGCACAAACCAGCCAAAACACAGATAGCTCCAGCTGTAGCCCAGGTAGCCTTTTTTCACCATGCCGGATTGTTGATGGATCAAGTACACCGGCTTTTGCGCGCCAAAGATCACCAGGCCCACGATGAGAGGCATCAGCACAATGAGGCAGGCGATCCAAAATAGAGCGGAGAAGACTTCCATGGTTCAATGTTTTTAAAATGGATTGTGTTCGGGCCAAAGGATCCCATCAAGGAACAATTGCGCATCATCGAATGCCACATCCTACGCCACTTTTTTTTAAAAGAATTGACCCACCATGAATTTAGACATAGTTGACGCCCAAGTGCACATTTGGGCTGCCAGTACACCAGAGCGACCTTGGCCTGCTCGGCATGAGCCTCACCGCCCCGAACCCATCACTGCAGACAGCTTGTGGCTGGAGATGCAAGCCGCGGGCGTCTCGCGTGCGATTTTGGTACCCCCTTCCTGGGAAGGCGAGCGCAACGATGTGGTGCTGGCCGCGGCCCAAGCCCACCCAGAGCGCTACGCGGTGATGGGTCGGCTCGACCCCCTGGACCCGCAAAGCCCCGAGCGAATCAAAACTTGGCGCAACACGCCTGGACAATTGGGCTTGCGCTTTACCTTTCACCGCCCTGCTTTTGAGCCTTTGCTCACCGAAGGTCACCTGCAGTGGCTGTGGCCATTGGCAGAAAAACACGGTGTTCCCATCATGATGACTTGCCCCTTCAAGATCATTCACAGGGTCGCAGAGATCGCACAAAAACACCCGGGCTTGAAACTCACCTTGGACCATTTGGCCTTGCTCCCCGGCACCCAAGACGACTTGGCGTTCAAGGGCTTTGAGCGACTCTTGGCGCTGGCGGCCTTTGACAATGTCGCGGTCAAATGCAGCTCCCTGCCGTGCTTTACCCGAGAGCCTTGGCCGTTCAAAGCTTTGCACCCCTACATCGCCCAAGCGTTTGATGCTTTTGGACCAGAGCGCATGTTTTGGGGATCTGATTTATCGCGTTTGAGCAGCAGCTACAGTGAATGTGTTGAGCTCTTCACCACCGAACTGCCTTGGCTCAGGGGCGAGGACTTGAAAATGGTGATGGGCCTGGGTTTGCGACGTTGGTTGGGGTGGACTTGAGTCTCACGGCTCAATTGACAGGTGCTGGGTTTTGAAAAGATTGGCCCAATACTCGATTTCTCGTTTGATTTGTTCGTCAAACTCCGCCGGTGTGCTGGCGAGTGGCTCCACCCCTTGGCTGAGCAATTGGCGGTGAAAGTCCTCGCCTCGGTAAATGCGGGCGATGTCGTCTTGGAGTTGTTGGATAAGGCGCTTGGAGGTTCCCTTGGGTGCCAAGAGGCCAAACCAAGAGTTGAGCTCAAAGCCCGGCAATCCCGACTCAGACACCGTGGGGATCTCAGGCGCCATGGGGCTGCGTTGTTTGGAGGTGATGGCCAAGGCTTTGAGTTTGCCCGCTCGTACAAAGGGCAGCACCGTGGCAATGTTGGGGAACATCAAACTCACCTGTGAGCCCATCAAATCGTTGTAAGCCGGTCCATTGCCCTTGTAGGGAATGTGCACCATGTGGATGCCCGCCATGGCCATGAAGAGCTCACCACCGAGGTGTGGGGGCGAGCCGTTGCCCGAGGAGGCGAAGGACAAGGCACCCGGTTTGGCCTTGGCCAAAGCGATCAGCTCACGCACGTTTTGAGCCGGGATCTCGGGGTTGACCACGAGGAGGGCGGGGCCACTCACCAAGCAACTCACCGATTCAAAGTCTTTGACGGTGTTGTAAGGCAAATTTCGGTACAAATTGGGGTTGATGGTGTGGCTCGCGCTCACCAAAGCCCAGGTGTAGCCATCGGGCTTGGACTTGGCCACGAAGTCGCTGCCCGTCGTACCCCCTGCACCGGGTTTGTTGTCGATCAAAAAAGCCTGTCCATATTGATCTGCCAGTTTCTTGGCGGTCATTCTCGCCACATAATCGGTACCGCCCCCTGGGGCAAAGGGCACCACGATGTGAACGGGCTTGTCTGGCCAGCTTGAGCCCTCGGCTGGGCCTTTGGGTTGTGCTTGGGAAAGACCCGAGACGAGCAAAGCCCAAGCAATGAGCACAACTTGGAAGCGCATGCCCCAAGTCAGGGTAGCCCGTGATGCCTTGACCCTTGAATTGGGGCGTTCAGAGAAGGTCTTCATCCACGCTCGCGGTGAGGCTCAGGTTGGACTGGGTTTTGTGGGCTGTTTTTTGTCCCAGATAGGCCGAAGCCATGCCGCACACTGCGATGAGAGCAATGCCAGCACAGGCCCCAGCATCGGGGACGTGATCAAAAATCAACCAGCCCAGCAGTGTGGCAAATGCAATGGAGCTGTACAAATAAGGCGTGATGAAAGATGCCGGTGCACGGGCGTAGGCCAAGATCAGCAAATAGTGACCCAATGTGCCGGAAAAACCCACCAAACACAATTTGGCCCAGTCCATTGCGCTCAAGTCTGTGGTCCACCAGCCCAGCACCATGAGGCTGGCCAGCAGGGTGCCTGTCCAACCCGTGTACAAGTGCATCGTCAAGGGGTGTTCGGTCTTGGCCATGTGGCTGGTGAGTATTTGGAAGCTGGCGTAGGTGAGCACCATCGAGAGCGGGTAAAAGGTGGCGTGGGTGGGGATGCCACCCCCGGGTCGCACAATGACCAGAGCCCCCAAAAGCCCGCCCAAGATCAAGAGCCAGCGCAGGCCACTCACCGACTCATTCAATAAAAACCGTGCCAGCACCGTCACGAGCAGTGGGGTGAGCATGGCAATGGCCGTGAACTCGGCCACAGCGATGTGCTCCAAGCTTTTAAAGCCCAAAAAGCTGCAAGCAAAGAGCAAGAGGCCTCGCAGCATTTGCAAATAGGGCTGTTGGGTTTGTAATCGATTGGTGCCTTGGCTTGACAACACAAAACCAGTGGTGGCCAGGGCTTGAAAGAGGTAGCGAAACCACAAGACCATCAAAAGCGGCACGGTGTCAAAGGTCACCTTGTTGGTGGTATCCAAAACGGCAATGCAGCCCATTGCCAAAATCCCGAAGACAACGCCTTGTGCGCGTGGACTAATCATAGGACCGAGCGTGGCTCTGGCGCGCTCACAGCACCCGGTCTTCCAGCAATTCCCACACCGGTGTCAAGGCACCAGGCAGCCAAGGCAAAGCGCCCAAATCGATGCGGCTCTCGCTTGGTGAATGAAAATCGCTGCCCCGAGATGCCGCCAGGTCAAACTCTTGTGCCATGCCGGCGTATTCGACGTATTCTTCAGGCGTGTGGGAGCCCGTGACCACCTCGAGCGCCTGTCCGCCATGGGACTTGAATTCGGTGAAGAGGGCAAACTCTTCATTTGGAGAGAAATCATACCGGCCCGGGTGGGCAATCACCGCCACCCCATGCGCTTGAGTGATCCAAGTCACCGCATCGGCCAAGCTCGCCCAGCGGTGCTCCACATAGCCGGGGTTGCCGGGGGTCAAAAACCGCCGAAAGACCTCATTGGTGTCCTTGCAAACACCCGATTGCACCAAGTGGCGTGCAAAGTGGGTGCGAGAGATGAGGTCGGGGTTGCCCGCGTATTGCAAGGCACCTTGAAATGCGTGGTGTATCCCAACCCCCTCCAGCTGCTCAGACATGTCGCGCGCGCGCTCTTCGCGCCCGCCACGGGTGGCTTTGAGGCCGGCTTGAATCTGAGCGTTCTTGGGGTCAAATCCAAGACCTACAATGTGAACGGTTTTACCCGCAAAACTCACTGAAATTTCAACCCCCGTGAGGTAGGGCAGAGCGAGCGATTGGGCTGCCAAGTGCGCGGCGTGTTGACCCCCGATTTCATCGTGATCGGTCAAGGACCACAAATCCACCCCGTTGAGTTTCGCCCTTTGCGCCAGAGCCTCGGGTGTGAGGGTGCCATCCGAGACCACGGAGTGGCAGTGTAAATCGGCATTGAGGTAAGAAGATTTCACGCACCCATTCTAATCGGCTTTCTCGAAAGACCCGTTTTTTTGTCGGGTCATCTTGCGCCGGTTGTTAGGCCTCACATTGGATCATGAGTTTGAGTTTTTTTTGTCCCCTCCACTCATCGCACTCCAGTCGGTAAGCCAAACGGGCGTGGCCCCCCAAGGGCTCGGTGCGGCCAAACCAAATCCCCGAGACCTCCAATCCCGCCACATTGAGGGACAAGGACAGGTGCTTCATGCCCACAATTTTTTGCGCAAGCACGGTGAAGTCGTCGACAAAGACGGGGGGCAAAAAGCCTTGTCCCCACACGCTCACTTTGAGCAGTTCGGCCACCGACCAGTTGCAGTGTTCAGCGCCCAAGCTGCCATCGGTGAGGAGCACCATTTGTAGCGCTTGCTCGTCGAGTCGCTCGTGGGCGACTTCTTGAAAGGCGACTTCAAAAAGGGCCAAGCGATCCTCTTCGATGGTGCACCCCGCGGCCATGGCATGACCGCCAAATTGCAAGATGAGGTCAGGGTGGCGCTTGCTCATCAAATCCAAGGCGTCGCGCAAATGAAAGCCAGGGATCGATCTCCCGGAGCCCTTGAGCAGGTGTTCTTTGCCCTGACTTTGGCTTTGCGCAAAGACAAAAGTGGGCCGGTGGTGAATCTCCTTCATGCGAGAGGCCACCAGGCCGACCACGCCTTCATGAAAATCGGGGTCAAACAAACACAAGGCCTTTGGAGGAGTGTCGGCGTCGTCCAACATCGAAGTCGCGATCTCCAGGGCTTGCTCCTTCATCTCGACTTCAATGCCCTTTCTGCTTTGGTTGATGTCTTCCAAGGTTTTGGCCAAGGCGTGAGCCTTGATGGGGTCGTCTGTGATCAAGCACTCGATGCCTTGGCGCATGTCTGAAAGGCGCCCTGCCGCATTGATGCGAGGACCCAGGATAAAGCCCAAGTCTTGTACGCTGAGCGTTGAGGCGCCCTTGCCCGCCACCTCCAAGAGCGCTTTCATCCCCAAGGGCATGTGGCCTTGTCGCATGCGTTGCAAGCCTTGCTCAACGAGTCGCCGGTTATTGGCGTCGAGGACCACGACATCGGCCACCGTGCCCAAGGCCACCAGGGGCAGCAAGGCGTCCAATTTGGGCTGCTGGGTGGGTGGCTCGCCAAAGTGCCCGAGTTCACGCAAATGGGCCCTGAGGGCCACCAAGACATAAAACATGACGCCCACGCCTGCCAGATTTTTGCTTGGGAAGTTGCAGCCCATTTGGTTGGGGTTGACGATAACGTCGGCCGCTGGGGTGGTGCTGGCTGGCAGATGGTGGTCGGTGATGATCACGTCCATGCCGAGTTCCTTGGCGAGCTTAACGCCGGTGAAGCTCGCCATGCCGTTGTCCACCGTCATCAGCACATGGGCGCCCAAGTCGTGCACCCGCTGCGCAATCAAGGGGGTCAAGCCGTAGCCATCGTTGACCCGGTCTGGAACGATGTAGGAGACGAACTGGGCACCCATCAGCTTGAGACCCAAATAGGCCACAGCACAAGCGGTCGCGCCATCGCAATCGTAGTCGGCCACGATGCACACTCGCTCTTGGGACAAAATGCATTGGGCCAAACGCTCAGCGCCGGCCCGCGCGCCCTTGAGGCCTTCGGGCCCGAGCAAGTGTTTTAAGGAGGTGTTGAGTTCTGCCGCCTCCAAGACGCCTCGGGCGGCATACAGTTTGGCCAGCAAGGGGTGTGTGTCGGCCTCTTCGAGGCGCTTGGCAATGTCGGCAGGAATAGCGCGTTCAACGATGTTCATGGTGCCCTTCAAATCAAAATGTCTTCAAGATCGGGCCCATGTTGGAGGCGTTGGGGCTTGAAACGCCCCAAGGTGAGCCAGCTCAGGAGGTTTGACCATGGCATTTGTGTCTTGGCAACTTGGTGGGCTGAGGCTGGCACCGTGCGCCAAGTTTTGGTGTAATTCAGACCGCACAAAATCACTTGAACACCCGGGCTCAGGCTGAGGTGGGCAAAGACCTCTTGGTCGATTTTCTCCAAGGCTTGACACCAAGCGGCAAGATCGAGGGTCCAGTGCGCTTGCGTCAAATCTTCGGCGAGCAGCACGGTGTGCCGGCCAGAGGCTAGCCATTGTCTTTGAAGGTGGGTGTTGGGTGGGTGCTGGTGGCGGTCGAGTTCACCCAGCGGCTTGTCGGGCCAGGGGCCTTGGACAAGCTCTGGCCAGCCTTTTACCCCTTGCCCCGTTCCACTGAACCAAATGGAGTTCAAGGGGGGCAAAGAACTGGCGTTGATGGGGTGGTGGTAGAGCAGCATCTGGACTTCACTTTGAAGTCTTCTGAGGGTGTGAACGGCCGCGCGCTGAGCGGGCCCGGCCGTTTGCCCAATCAACCAAGGGTTGACATCTTGCCCCATGACGCGCTCCAGGCTCGCCGAGGGCAGGTCTTTGAAGAGTGCCGAGCGTGCCAGCCAGCTGCCAGGTCGGTGGTCCAAGAGTTCTATGCCGTCGCCTGTGAAATAAGGCTGCAAGGTGTTTTTGATGTCCAGGGTTTCTTGCACAGTGATCTCACGGGCAGGCTGCATGATCACTTGCCCAGACGCCACATGCCAGTGTGACAAACTCACCAAGGCCAAGGCTTGGCCTTGTGGATCCTCTTGAGGCGCCACGCTTTGTGGGAGGTCTGATGCGCTGGGTGTGAAGGGTTTATGGTTGGATTGGGTGTGCCAGGCCCAGGGCACCAAGCCGTCCTCAAGGTCCAAATGAAAGCACTGCGCCATGGCCGCATCGGCGACTCTCGACAATGCGGTGTCATCGTGTGTTTGCACGGACTCCACGATGCGCAGGGATCCGTTCGTGGCACCCTCAGAACCTAGCCAGTGGCGCAGGTGCTGAAGTGTCAGATCGCCTGTCCCTTGCTGCAAATTGTTGAGCAAGGACTCCATGTGCTCGGGCTGTGAGGGGTCACTGAGCAAGGCGCTTGGCACGATGACGCTCAAGGTTGGCTCGGCCTGGGGTGGGGTGGGGGTATTCATGCGGGAAGATCATTTCTTGGGAATATTTGGCGCAGAAGAATAAGACTTGCCAAGACGATGCCACAATATAGCGCAAGTCCTATGTTTAAAAATTCCGCCCCTCCCTTTGAATTGATTTTGGGCTGGCGCTATACGCGCGCCAGACGCGACTCACGCCGTAACAATTTCATCTCCTTCATCTCGGGCGTGTCCATGCTCGGCATTGCGCTTGGTGTGGCGGCCTTGATCATTGTGCTCTCGGTGATGAATGGCTTTCAAAAGGAGGTGAGAGACCGCATGCTCTCGGTGGTCTCTCACGTGGAGATTGCCTCAAGCCTTGATGGCGTCTTGGGAGACTGGCAAGATATTCAATCACGCTTGAAAGCGTTTCCCCAGGTGGTGGCAAGTGCCCCCTATGTGAGCGAGCAAGCCTTGTTGGTGAAGTCTGAGGACATGCGTGGCGCGATGGTGCGAGGGATCGACCCCGAGATGGAAGCAAACGTGGCGGAGTTTGCCACCCAACTGCCCAAAGCCATGCGGCAAAGTCTGTTGCCGGGTCGCTTTGGCGTGATCCTGGGCGACGAGTTGGCGGCCTCCATGGGGGTGAGCGCGGGGGATGCTGTCGTGTTGGTCACGCCTGGGGGACAAGTCACGCCGGCAGGAATGCTCCCGCGCATGAAGCAGTTGCGGGTCGTGGGTCTCTTTCATTCAGGTCATTATGAGTTTGACGCTTCACTCGTCCTCATCAATATCGAAGACGCCAAGACTCTCTTTCGCTTGACAGCGCCCACGGGTTTGCGCTTGAAAGTGGATGACCCCCAAGCCTCAAGACGAATTGCCCAAGAGGTGCAAAAAACGCTGGGAAGCGCTTATTCGGTGAGCGACTGGACGCGTCAAAATAAATCTTGGTTTGCCGCAGTGCAGGTGGAAAAACGCATGATGTTCATCATCCTCACCTTGATCGTGGCCGTGGCCGCCTTCAATTTGGTGAGCACCTTGGTGATGACGGTGACCGACAAAATGGCCGACATCGCCATCTTGCGAACCCTGGGGGCTTCGCCCTTGTCGATCATGATGATTTTTGTGGTCCAAGGCTCCTTGGTGGGCGTGGTGGGAACTTTGCTGGGCTTTTCCATGGGTTTGCTGGTGGCCGTGAACATCGATGTGATCGTGCCCTTCATTGAGCATTTGTTAGGCGCTCACTTTTTGCCCAAAGACATTTACTTTATATCCAGCATGCCCAGCGACCCCAGGTTCGGTGACATTGCGCCCATCGTGATCATCTCCTTGGCCTTGTCCTTGTTGGCCACGATTTACCCTAGTTGGCGAGCCTCTAGGGTCAACCCCGCACAGGCGCTTCGATATGAATAATGCCAACCCCGCGTTGACTCAATCCTCGCACGCTTGGGTGCTGCAGGGCAAGAATTTGAAACGACGCTTCACCCAAGGCGACTTGGATGTGGCGGTGCTCAATGGTGTTGACCTCGATTTGGCCAAGGGTCAAAGCATTGCGGTGGTGGGGGCTTCGGGTTCCGGCAAGAGCACCCTCTTGCACCTCTTAGGAGGCTTAGACGCCATGGACGGGGGTGAAGTGCATTTGATGGGCCACAGTCTGAAGGGCCTGGGGGCTCGGGCATTGGGTGAGTTGCGCAACCGATATGTGGGTTTTGTTTACCAATTCCATCACCTGCTGCCTGAGTTCAATGCCTGGGAGAATGTGGCCATGCCCCTTTGGATTCGGCGCGAGCGTGCCCCAAGCGCCAAAGCGCAGGCGTGCGAGCTGCTCAGTCACTTGGGTTTGTCACCACGCTTGCTGCACAAGCCCTCAGAGCTCTCGGGGGGTGAGCGCCAACGCGTGGCCATTGCCAGGGCTTTGGTAACTCGCCCCGCCTGCGTGCTGGCCGATGAGCCCACGGGGAACTTGGATCGGCAAACGGCACGCGAGGTGTTTGAATTGATGCTGCAAAGCACGAAAAGTTTGGGCACTTCGTTTGTGGTGGTGACCCATGACCAAGAACTCGCCCAGGCGTGTGACCGCACCCTCTATTTGAAGTCGGGTGTTTTGTCGCCGCAGGCTTGAACGCAAGTCTGACACCGCCATGAGCGACTTGCCCCTAGAGTGGATTGATACCCACTGCCACCTTGACGCCTTGGAGTTTGAGGCGGATCGGGAAGACATGCGCGCGCGCGCCCAGCGTCTGGGTGTGCGCCACTGCATCTTGCCCGCAGTGGAGCGTGCCAATTTCTTGAGCGTGCAGACCTTGGCCCACCGTTGGAAGGACCACTACGCCTTGGGGATACACCCCTTGTTCACATTGAAGGCGCAAGAGAAGGATCTGGCGGTGCTCAAGCAAAGTTTGACGCAAAACGCCCAAGATCCCCGATTGGTGGCGGTGGGTGAAGTGGGCTTGGATGGTTTTGTGCCAGGACTGGATTGGTCGCGCCAGCTTTACTTTTATGAACAGCAACTGAAGTTGGCCAAGACGTTTGGGTTGCCCTTGATTTTGCATGTGCGCCGCTCGTGTGATGCGCTTTTGAAAGGGCTCAAAGAGGTGGGCACAAGCGGCGGCATTGCCCACGCCTTCAATGGCAGCCAGGTGCAGGCCCAGCAGTTTGTGGACATGGGTTTTTGTTTGGGTTTTGGCGGTGCAGTGACGTTTGAGCGCGCCTTGCACCTGAGGCGACTGCTGGTGGACTTGCCTCTCACGAGCATTGTGCTCGAGACCGATGCGCCCGATATCCCGCCCCAATGGTTGTATGTGAAGGCGAGTGAACGTGCCCTAGGGGTAGCATCCCCTCGCAACAGTCCTGAGGAATTGCCCCGTATTGCGAAGGTGGTGGCCGAACTCAAGGGCGTGAGTCTTGAGGCATTGAGCGCTCAATGTGGCCAAAACGTTCGACGAGTTTTTCCCCGCATGGAGAACCCATAGCGTTGCCAAGGCAATCTGTGAGGTTGGTGCGCGACTGTTGCGACACTGTTGCTTGGGTGTCCAAATTCAAAGTGAAGTTAATTTTTTTTGAGGATTTTTTTGTGAGTCTCTCCAAGTCCATCCCGGTTCGACAGCCCGCCTTGCGCGCATCGCGCTCGTCTAAACAAGAGCCCAGTGCCTTGCCCGAAGTGAACACCTCAGAGTATCAAGGTGTGAGGTATTTGCACTTGGGCAGTGAATGGGTTCAAGGCTCCATGATCATCAAAGAGCCTTATCAAATCCATCTGGAATATGTCCAGCGCATGATGGGCTGGCTGCTGCTGCTGCCAAGCCAAACCCTGCTCGGCCGCTCGACCATGCAGCTCGGCTTGGGCTCGGGCGCCATCACCAAGTTTTGCGCCAAGGTGCTCAAACTCAAAACCACCGCCATTGAGCTCAATCCCCAAGTCGTGGCCGCTTGCCGTTTGTGGTTCAAGCTCCCGGCTGATTCAGATCATCTCCAGGTGGTATTGGGCGATGCCCAAGAGGTGGTGGCGCACGATCACTGGCGTGGACAGGTGGACGCGCTGCAAGTCGATTTGTACGACGCCGAGGCTGCTGCTCCGGTGCTCGATAGCGTTGAGTTTTACCAAGGCTGCCAAAGCCTGCTCACCCCTGATGGGGTGATGAGCGTGAATCTTTTTGGTAAAAATAGCCAGTTTGACAAAAGTGTGGAGGCCATCCGTTTGGCTTTTGGCGAGGGCAGTTTTTGGGCTTTTCGGCCTACCAAAGAGGGCAACACCGTGGTCCTCGCACAACGCGGCTTGCACGCTTTGAGTCGCGAGCAGTTGAGCGAGCGAGCCCAGTTCATTCAAGAAAAATACCACCTCCCCGCTGAGAAATGGCTCAAAGTCTTGAAGCCATTAAACTAAGGGTAAACACTAGGTTTCTGATTATGTTACATAATCAGTCTGTTTACTTTTCCCAAACGCGGGAAATCCATTAGGCTGAATTTTGAACCATGGTTCACAATTCGCCCTTTCATCGATTTATTAGGAGTAAAAGACGTGAATATCAAGAGTCAGAAGGACTTTTTCTCAGGACTGATGTTCCTGGTCATTGGCGGAGCCTTTGCCTTGGGGGCCACTTCCTACACGATAGGAACGAGTGCGCGAATGGGCCCAGGCTACTTTCCCATGATGCTCGGTGTGATCATGGCGATTTTGGGTGCCGTCGTGCTTTTTTATTCATTGATCGTGGAGACTCCTGGCGGCGACCCTGTCACTGCCTTTGCTTGGAAACCCATTATTTACATCTTGGGTGCCAACCTTGCCTTTGGTGTCATGCTGGTGGGTCTGCCTTCGATTGGGCTGCGTTCATCGGGCATGTTCGCCGCCATTTATTTGCTGACCATTTTGGCCAGCAAAGCAGGCAATGAATTTAAAATCAAGGAAGTCTTGATTCTTGGCACTATTTTGTCACTCATCAGTTATTTGGCTTTCATCGTCTTGCTCAAATTGCAAATGCCAATTTGGCCAGAATACATCACAGGTTAAAGGAGCCAAACTCATGGATTTATTTTCTAATCTCGCCTTGGGTTTTGGTGCAGCTGTCACCCCCTGGAACTTGGTCTACGCCTTTATCGGTTGTTTACTCGGTACCCTGATTGGTGTTTTGCCAGGCATTGGCCCTGTTGCCACCATTGCGATGCTGCTGCCGGCGACCTATGCTTTACCGCCACTTTCTGCCTTGATCATGTTGGCAGGAATCTATTATGGTGCCCAATACGGCGGTTCAACCACCGCTATTTTGGTGAACTTGCCCGGTGAAGCTTCATCGGTCGTGACCACCATCGACGGCTACCAAATGGCCCGCAAAGGCCGTGCGGGTCCTGCGCTTGCCGCTGCAGGTTTGGGCTCCTTTTTTGCAGGCTGCGTGGGCACCTTGGTTTTGGCAGCCTTCGCACCGCCCTTGACTGAACTTGCTTTCAAATTCGGTCCTGCAGAATATTTCTCGCTCATGATTTTGGGATTGATCGGTGCAGTGGTGCTGGCTTCTGGCTCTTTGATCAAGGCCATCGCCATGATCATTTTGGGCTTGTTGATGGGCTTGATCGGTACCGACGTCAACTCTGGCGTTGCACGCTACAGCTTTGATATTCCAGAGCTTACCGATGGTGTGGGTTTTGTGGTGATTGCCATGGGTATCTTTGGATATGGCGAGATCATCAGCAATTTGTCCTTGCCTGATGAAGAGAGAGAAGTGTTCACCTCTGGTGTGACCGGACTCTTCCCCACCGAGGAAGACTTCAGGAACATGATTCCTGCCGTTCTTCGTGGTACGGCCTTGGGTTCGATTCTGGGTGTGCTACCAGGTGGCGGCGCGTTGCTCGCAGCTTTCGCGGCGTACACGGTTGAGAAGAAAACCAAATTGCGTCCAGGTGAAGTGCCATTTGGTCAAGGCAATATCCGTGGTGTGGCGGCACCCGAGTCGGCCAACAATGCTGGCGCACAAACTTCCTTCATTCCTTTGCTCACCTTGGGTATTCCACCCAATGCAGTGATGGCCTTGATGGTGGGTGCGATGACGATTCACAACATTCAGCCTGGCCCCCAGGTCATGACGAGCAACCCCGAACTCTTTTGGGGACTGATTGCGTCCATGTGGATTGGTAACTTGATGTTGATCGTTTTGAATTTGCCTTTGATTGGCATGTGGATCAAGTTGCTCACCGTGCCTTATCGCTTTTTGTTCCCTGCCATTGTGCTGTTTTGTGCCATCGGCGTGTACTCCACCAATAACAACTCGTTTGATATTTGGATGGTGGCGGCATTTGGCTTTATTGGCTACTTGTTCATCAAGCTCGGTTGCGAGCCCCAGCCACTTCTATTGGGATTCATCTTGGGCCCCATGATGGAAGAGAACTTGCGCCGTGCATTGCTGCTCTCGCGAGGCGACTGGACCGTGTTTGTGACGCGTCCCTTGTCTGGCAGTTTGCTCTTTGTGGCGCTGATCATGCTGGGCGTTGTGCTATTGCCCAGTATCAAGGCCAAACGAGAAGAAGCCTTCGTCGAAGAATAACCAGGCTGAATTGATTCTCCAATATGGGAGTCATTGAGTCGACCCACTCTTTTCACCGAGGGTGGGTTTTTTTTTGAAAGGTCGGATAATGAAAACTTCATGCGCGTTCAAGGGTTTGCTGTGTTTTGCTCTTGCTTGGAGTGCGTTGAGCGCATCCTCGCAGTCCACCTATCCCAATAAAGTCATCTCCTTCATCGTGCCCTATGGCGCAGGCGGTGGTGCAGACTCGCGCAGTCGGCAAATGGCACAAGGCATGAGCGTGATTTTGAAGCAACCGATCATTGTCGACAACAAGGCCGGTGCAGGTGGCAATATTGGGACAGACTTCATCGCCAAAGCAGCACCCGATGGTTACACCATCGGCATGGGCAACTTTGCCCCCTTGTCGGTCAACAAGACGCTTTTTGGGAACTTGAAATACGACCCTGAATCTGATCTTGTGCCCATCATGCTGATTGAAAAAGGGCCTTTGATTTTGGTCGTCAATCCCACGTCCAGTTTTAAAAGTGTCAATGATATTGTGGCTGCGGCCAAGGCCAAGCCTGGCGTCTTGAGTTTTGCTTCCGGCGGCATTGGGGGGTCTCACCAACTCTCGGCCGAACTCTTCAAGCAAAGTGCTGAAATTGACATGATTCACGTACCCTATAAAAGTGGTTCTGCTGGTCTCATGGACTTGATGTCCAACAATGTGAACATGATGTTCGATCAAATGTATTCGGCCATGCCAAGCATCAAGGCGGGCAAGTTGCGCCCCATCGCCATCACAAGCGACAAACGCTCGCCCTTGTTTCCGGACCTGCCCGCATTTGCTGAAGTGGGTTACCCCAAAGTCAAAGTGCAAAACTGGCAGGGCCTGGTCGCGCCCAAAGGCACCCCGCGCGCCATCATTGACAAGCTCAATGCCGCGGCCAATGAGGTGCTCAAAGATCCCCATTTGAGAGACTTGATGCTCGAGCAAGGCAACGAAATTGGCGGCGGAACCCCAGATGATTTTGCCGCACTCATCAAGTCAGAGTCGGCCAAATGGAGTGCCGTGGTCAAAACCGCCAACATCAAGCCTGAATAAACCGAGCTCACCGCTCGCCGGATGCCTTGGCGGGTGAGTTTCTTTTTTTGTCTTTAGAGATGGCCTCGCAGGTTTGTTATGCTTCAGGGTCTTCTCGACCTTGAGCAACCTATGAACTTCAATTACCAAAACCCTTATACCAGTACCCGTTTGCCCATTTTTGCCAGGAATGTGGTGAGCACCTCTCACCCCTTGGCTGCTCAGGCGGGGCTCAGAATGCTTTGGCGTGGAGGCAACGCTGTGGACGCGGCCATTGCGGCAGCCGCCGCAATGACGATTGTGGAGCCTGTCAGCAATGGCTTGGGCTCAGACGCTTTTTGCCTCTTGTGGGACGGCAATGAGCTGCATGGTTTGAACGCCTCGGGGACCGCACCGCAAGCGTGGAGCCCAGAATATTTCCATCAAAAATACGGCTCGGCCCCCCAAAATCCTCCCAAACGAGGCATGGATTCTGTCACTGTGCCGGGCGCCGTGGCGTCTTGGGTGGAGATGAGTCGCCGCTTTGGCAAGCTGGACTTCGAGGAGTTGCTCGAGCCCGCCATTGAGGTGGCTGAGCGTGGTTACTTGTTGCCAGTGGTGGTGCAACAAAAGTGGGCAGCGGCCATTCCTGAGCTGCACGCCCTGCCAGGCTTTGCGCAGAACTTCATGCCCTGGGGGCGAGCACCGAAGGTGGGCGAGTTGTTCAAATTCCCTGCCGCCGCGCGAGGCTTGAGGGCCATTGCCAAGACCCACGGGCTAGCCTACTATGGCGGTGAGATCGCCCAAGCCTTGGAGGCGTTCTCTAGCAAAAATGGGGGTGCTTTAAAGGCCAAAGACTTTGCAGCCTACCGCGCCGAGTGGGTCAAACCCATAGCGAAAAACTACCGCGGCTACACCTTGCATGAAATCCCCCCCAACGGTCAAGGGGTGGCGGCGTTGATTGCTTTGGGGATATTGAATCAGTTTGACATGTCCAGTTTTCCCGTTGATGGGGTCGCTTCCCAGCACTTGCAAATCGAAGCGATGAAACTCGCCTTTGCCGATGTATACCGCTATGTGGCCCAGCCCGATGGCATGGAGGTCACGGTGGAGGAAATGCTCGACGACGCCTATTTGGCCCAACGCGCGGGTTTGATCAAAGCCCATCAAGCGCAAAACTTCCAGGCCGGCAACCCCGTCAAGGGCGGCACCATTTACCTCACCACCGCTGACGAAAGTGGCATGATGGTGAGCTTTATTCAAAGCAACTACTTGGGTTTTGGCTCGGGTTGTGTGGAGCCCCAGTTTGGCATCAGCCTACAAAACCGGGGACACGCTTTTGATTTGCATAACAGTGCCCACAACCCTGCCAACGTGGTGGCCCCAGGCAAGCGACCGTTTCACACCATCATCCCGGCATTCCTGAGCAAAGACGGCCAGCCCGTCATGAGCTATGGCGTGATGGGGGCCAATATGCAGCCCCAAGGGCATATGCAGACCTTGGTGAGAATGCTCGACTACGGCCAAAGTCCCCAAGTCGCTTGTGACGCGCCGCGTTGGCGCTACAACGCAGGCATGGAGATCAATGTCGAGAGCCAATTGAATCCCCAGACCTTGTCGGACTTGCGCGCCTTGGGCCACGAGGTGGGTGTCATCAATGACAACTACCAAGACTTTGGCGCAGGTCAGTTCATTTGGCGACTCGGCGACCCCAAGGTCGAGGGCTATGTCGCCGCAAGCGACGCGCGCAGAGACGGTTTGGCCGCTGGGTTTTGAGCGGCACCTCAGTACGGGATGCGGGCAAGGCGTTGGGCGCGAAGGCGCAACGCTTGCCTTTGGCCGGCTTGGTGTTTGCTGTGTTGGGCGCAGTGGCCTTCAGTGGCAAAGCCATCGTGATCAAACTGAGCTACCGCTATGGCGTGGATGCGATGACCCTCATCATGCTCAGGATGCTCTTTGCCCTGCCATTTTTTTTGCTCATGGCCGCATGGGCCGAGTTCAAGGCTCGCCGACCTGCCAAGGCTCAGGATGTGCTTCAAACGGCGCCTTCTCTAGCCCTGTCCTTTGAGGGACGCCCGCAGCGGCAATTTCGCGTGGTCTTGAACGCCAAAGACATGCGAGACATTGCTGTCTTGGGATTCATGGGCTACTACTTTTCGAGTTTTCTGGACATCTTGGGACTTCAATACGTGAGTGCGAGTTTGGAGCGTTTGATTTTGTATTTGAACCCGACCCTGGTGCTGCTCTTGGGTTGGGTGTTTTTAAAAAGGCGTGTGAGCCCCAAGCGTGGTTTGGCCATGGGGGTGAGTTATCTAGGGTTGATGCTGGCCTTTGGCACCGAACTCAGCTTGTCTTCGAGTCACGTCTGGCTAGGCTCGGGCTTGATTTTTTGCAGTGCCCTTACCTATGCGGGCTATATGATGCTCAGTGAGCGACTCCTCGAGCGCATTCAGTCCTTGAGACTGGTGGCCTGGGCGAGTTGCACGGCGTGCGCTTGCTGCTTGCTGCAATTCACGATTTTTCGCTCTTGGTATGACCTGTCCTTGGCCCCCGAGGTCTTTCAATTGGCCCTGATCAACGCCACCGTTTGTACCGTCATGCCGATCTTTTTTGTGATGAAAGGCATCGAACTCATGGGCGGAGCGATCACGTCACAAGTCGGTATGATTGGGCCCATGACCACCTTGCTCATGAGTTTTTGGATTTTGGGAGAACCCTTGAATCCTTGGATTGGTTTGGGAACGCTGCTGGTGCTGGGCGGCGTATTTTTAGTGTCTCGCATAGGAGTTGAACAATGAATTTTGGATTAATGAACAAATGGGCCTTGGTGTGCGGTGCATCCAAGGGGCTGGGACTGGGTTGCGCCAAGGCCTTGGTGCAAGAAGGCGTCCATGTGGTGATCGTGGCCAGACGTGCCGAACCCCTGGCCCAAGCCGTGGCCGAACTCAAAGCCTTGAACCCCAACGTCACGGTCTTGAGTGTCGCTGCTGACATCACCACCGTTGAAGGCCGTGAGCAGGTGTGGTCCGTTCAAGGAGGACCGAGCAAAGCCTATGACATCGTTGTGACCAATGCCGGGGGACCCCCGCCTGGAGACTTCAGACAATGGGGTCGCGATGAATGGATCAAGGCTGTGGACGCCAATATGCTCACCCCCATTGAGCTCATCAAGGCCACGGTGGACGCCATGGCCGAGCGCGGTTTTGGGCGGATTGTCAACATCACCTCCGGCGCGGTGAAGGCGCCCATTGATAACTTGGGACTGTCCAACGGTGCGCGCAGTGGTTTGACGGGATTTGTCGCCGGTTTGGCGCGTTCGGGCCAATTGGCGGCCAAAAACGTGACGATCAACAATTTGTTGCCCGGTGCTTTTGATACCGATCGCATTCGCGAAACCTTGAAAGGTGCCGTGCAAAAGACCGGCCTTTCCATGGAAGAGGTGATGGGCCAGCGCATCAAAACCATCCCCGCCAATCGATTTGGCAACAGCGATGAGTTTGGTGCAACTTGTGCCTTCCTTTGCAGTGCGCAAGCGAGTTACATCACCGGTCAAAACATTTTGATCGATGGTGGTGCGTACAAGGGGACTTATTGATCATCAAGACCAGCGTCTTGAAAAAGGTCAAAGTATTGCGTGTTTAAGCTGCAATTTTGCTGTTCATCCATTAAATTAAGAGGAGTATTTCACATGTCTCAAACTGTCAAAGCCGTCATCATTGAGCGCCACGGTGGTCCAGAAGAAATGAAATTGGTGGATTTGCCTGTGGGTGAACCCGGCCCTGGCGAGATTTTGATTGAGCACAAAGCCATTGGTCTGAACTACATCGATGTTTACCAAAGGATGGGGATTTATCCCATGGCCATGCCCCTCAGGATGGGCATGGAAGCCTCTGGGATCGTGAAGGCAGTGGGCGAGGGCGTCACGCACTTGAAGGTCGGAGACCGTGCGGCTTATGCCAGCCAACCCCCCGGGAGCTACTGCGAAGCGCGGGTGATGCCAGCCAAGACCGTGTGCAAGTTGCCCGATGCCATTGATTTTGAGACGGGTGCTGCGATGATGCTCAAGGGCTTAACGGCGCAATATTTGCTCAACCGCACCATGCCCCAAGGCGGTCTGAACAAAGGCGACTTTATCTTGTTCCATGCCGCGGCCGGTGGCGTGGGGTTGATCGCTTGCCAGTGGGCGAAAGCCTTGGGTTTGCAACTCATTGGCACAGCCGGCTCTGATGCCAAATGCGACTTGGCCAAGTCCCACGGTGCGAGCCATGTGATCAATTACAGCAAAGAAGACTTTGTCGCCCGTGTCAAAGAGATCACCGGTGGGGTGGGTGTGAAGGCGGTTTACGACTCGGTGGGCAAGGACACGTGGTCAAAGTCACTCGACTGCTTGGCCCCCTTTGGTTTGATGGCAAGCTTTGGCAACGCGTCCGGCCCTGTGCCTGACATGTCCCCCGGTATTTTGGCGGGGAAAGGGTCCTTGTACATGACTCGCCAAACTCTGTTTACCCACATTGCGACAAGACAGACCACGCAACTCATGGCCGACGATTTGTTTGACAAAGTCACCAAGGGCTTGGTGCACATCCCGATTGATCAGCGCTATCCCTTGGCTCAAATCCAACAAGCCCACCGTGACTTGGAAGCCCGAAAGACCACGGGCTGTACGATCTTGACCCTGACCTAATTCAGGTCGATCTTAGGCCCCAGGGCCAGGCTCAATCAGGGTCTGGCCTTTTCTTCGATAAGCTTTCATCAGCTCATCCACCATCAAGCAGATGGCGCCCAGTGTGATGGCGCTGTCGGCTGCATTGAAGGCGGGGAAATGCCACATCTCCCAGTGAAAGTCCAAAAAGTCAACGACATAACCCAGTCGCAAACGGTCCACCACATTGCCAATGGCGCCGCCCATGATCATGGCCAAAGAAAAAGAAAAGAGCTTTTCTTTGGAGTTTGATTTCAGGAGCCACCCCATCACGCCACAAGCCAAAACCCCCAAGCCGGAGAAGAACCAACGCTGCCAGCCTTCATTGGAGGCCAAAAAAGAAAAGGCCACCCCAGTGTTGTGCACGCGAATGAGGTTGAAAAAAGACGCGACGTTTTGCCCGCCGCCCCAAACAAAGGCATTCAAGATCAGCCACTTGGTCCACTGATCGACGGCGACCACCGCCGCCGACAAGGCCACCCAGGCCCACCAGACCCATGCGGGAGGACGAGCCGTGAGAGCGTCGGTGTCAAGGCTTGGTGCAGTCGTGTTCATGCAAACAATCGTTTCTCGCCAGATCCAAACAAATTGTGAGAGCAGCGCAGACACAGGCCCGGGTGTGCGGTGTCTTGACCAACATCGGCTTGGTAGTGCCAGCAGCGCTCGCACTTGAGGTCTGGGCTGGGGCTTACCGCGATCTCAGGCTCGCTCAGCTCAGACGCTTGCGCGGAGGATAAGGGCAGAAGTTCGATTTTGGAGGTGATGAAGACAAATTTCACATCGTCTCGGAGGGACGTCAAAAGTGCCAAATCACGCTCACCCAAGCGCAATTGCACCACCGCTTGCAGCGAAGCCCCCACCAGGGATGCGCTCCTGAGCGCCTCAATCTCTTTGTTCACAAGGTCGCGGATGAAGCGAATTCGACTCCACTTGGCGAGCAAGAGTTCCTCTTGAGGCAGGGGGAGGAAGGTTTCTTGAAAAATCGACGTCTTGTGTCCCATGAGGTGCCACGCTTCTTCGGCGGTGAAGCTCAAGAACGGGGCCATCAAGCGCAGCAAGGTTTGGGTGATGTGCCAAAGCGCAGTTTGTGCGCTCTTTCTAGCGTGTGAGTTTTTCGCGGTGGTGTAGAGGCGATCCTTCAAGATGTCAAGATAAAAGGCGCCCAATTCCTCAGAGCAATAGATTTGCAATTTGCCCACCACCGGATGGAACTCGTATTGACCAAAGAGGCCGCCTTCATAGACCTGGGTCTTGGGGTTGAGATGACCGGCAATGTCGCTTTGCAGTTGCGACAAGCGTTGCAGGGCATATTGGTCAATTTCGAGCATGTCTTGCAGCGGCACGTCTTGTGTGGCAGGGTCAAAATCACTCACATTGGCGAGTAAAAATCGCAATGTGTTTCTGATGCGGCGATAGGCATCGACCACGCGCGCCAAGATCTTTTCGTCAATGTTGAGGTCACCCGAATAGTCGGTGGAGGCTACCCACAGGCGCACGATTTCTGCCCCGAGTTTGTCGCTCACCTCTTGCGGGGCCACCACATTGCCCAAAGACTTGCTCATCTTGCGACCCTGTCCATCGGTGGCAAAGCCGTGCGTGAGCAAACCGCGGTAGGGGGCACGACCGTAGAGTGCGCAGCCCAACAGCAATGAGCTGTGAAACCAGCCGCGGTGTTGATCGTGACCTTCGAGGTAGAGGTCGGCTTCTGGGCCTTCTTCATGGAAAGGCGCCCTGCCATAGGCATTCAAATGAGAGCCTCGCAAGACGTGCTCAAAGGTGGAGCCCGAGTCGAACCAGACCTCCAAAATATCCGTGCTTTTGGTGTAAAAACCGGCTTCACCCTGGCCCAAAACATCTTCACAGGTCAAGCGTGACCAGGCCTCAATGCCCCCCTGCTCAATCACGTCAGCGGCTTGGTCCAAAATCTCCAAGGTGCGAGGATGCAACTCCCCGCTGGTGTTGTGGATGAAAAACGGCAAGGGCACGCCCCAACTGCGTTGTCTGGAGATGCACCAGTCGGGTCGCGATGCAATCATGTCTCGCAACCGCGCTTTGCCGTTGGCCGGGTAAAAGGAGGTTTGCTCAATGGCATGGAGGGCCAATTCACGCAGGCTCTCTTTGGGTTTGTCGCGGGTAAAGATGCCGTCTCCGTGGTCCATGCGAATGAACCACTGGGCGGCAGCGCGGTAGATCACTGGGGTTTTGTGGCGCCAGCAATGTGGATAACTGTGGGTGATGGGGTGGGTGGACAAGAGGCGTTCGGCACCTTTCAATCGCTCAAGGATGCTCGGAATCGCTTTCCAAATGTGCTCACCACCAAACAATGGGAAGTCACTGGCATAAACGCCATTGGGTTGAACAGGATTCAAAATATCGTCGATTTTCATGCCGTGCGCCACGCAGCTCAAGAAATCGTCCACGCCATAGGCAGGGGCCGAGTGGACAATGCCCGTGCCCTCGGTGGCGGTGGCATAGTCGGCCAAATAAACGGGAGCGACCCGATTGAAACCGGGGTCAACCTTGGACAAGGGATGGAAGAACTCGATGTTTTCAAGCGCTTGACCCAAGGCGGTGGCCACCACTTGGCCGCTCAAGCCCCAGCGCTCTAGGGACACGCCCACCAAGTCTGTGGCGACCAGCATGAGGCCCTTGGCGGTGTCAACCAAGGCAAACTCAATCTCGGGGTTCAAGTTCAGCGCTTGGTTGGCAGGTAGGGTCCAAGCGGTGGTGGTCCAAATGACGGCAAAGGCGTCCTTTGAGAGCTCATTCAAGCCAAATGCCTTGGCCAAAAGCGCGGGCTGCGCGCACAAAAAAGCCACATCCAAGGTGTCACTTTTTTTCTCGGCGTATTCGATCTCAAACTCGGCCAAGGAGGAGCCGCAATCAAAGCAGCAGTAAACGGGCTTTAAGCCACGGTAAACAAACCCACGTTCGATCACCCGCTTGAAGGCGCGCAACTGACCCGCTTCATTTTGCGGATCCATGGTTCGGTAGGGGCGATCCCAGTCCCCGAGCACACCCAAGCGTTTGAAGTCCTCGCGCTGTTGGTTGATTTGCTCATTGGCAAAAGCGCGGCTTTTGGCTTGCATGTCGTCGCGGCTCAATTTGCGACCGTGAAGCTTTTCAATGGCATTTTCAATGGGCAGTCCATGACAGTCCCAGCCCGGGATGTATTGCGCATCAAAGCCCGCCAATTGACGGCTTTTGACGATCATGTCTTTGAGCACTTTGTTGAGTGCGTGTCCAATGTGCAGTTTGCCATTGGCATAAGGCGGACCGTCGTGCAACACAAAAAGGGGTGCCCCCGTCCTGGCCAAGCGCAGTTGTTGATAAACACCCTCGCTTGCCCACTGCTCAGCCCAAGCGGGCTCTCGCTTGGGCAAATCTCCACGCATGGGAAACGGGGTGTCTGGCAAGTTGAGCGTGGCTCGGTAGTCAGCAGGTTGGGTCATGGATGTCGTGCCAAAAAAACAAAGGCGTTAAAGCTCTATTCTGAGCGAGGCTGGGTTCGTGACCCGATATTGAACTAGTTAAAAAGTTCCCACTCCATTATAAGCGCCCACTGGGGGCGGGCACTTCTCGAACAAGACCCTAAACGGGTGAGTGCGCTTGGTGCCATTGAAGGGCGTCTGCACAGTCTTTGGCAATGCCCGCTTCAAGGGCAGCCAAGCTCTCGTACTTGAACTCATCGTGAAGTTTGTGCAGGAGCTCAATTTGGACCACGCGGCCATAGGCGCCTTCCAAACTGAGTGAGGAGGGCCAACTGAGGCAGTGGGCTTCAAGCAAAATTTGCCCCTGGTTTTTGTCGGTCGGGCTCAGACTTGGACGAACCCCAAAATTGGCCACACCAGCGAGTGGCTTAGCGCTCAGCCCCAAGACGTTCACGACAAAGATGCCCTGCGTGGCTGCGCGTTGGGGTTTGAAGCGCACATTGAGGGTGCGAGCGTTGAGGCTGCGACCCAGTTGTCTGCCATACACGACGTGGCCCGAGATCACGTAAGTTCGGCCCAAAAGTTTTTGCGCCACGTCCAACTGCCCTTGAGACAGGGCTAGTCGCACGGCGGAGCTGGAGACTCGAACGAGCGCACTGCTCGGTGCGGTGCCTGGCAGGTGGTCTTTGGACAGGGGGATGGGAATTTCGTAGCTGTTCATTTTGGCAACATCAAAACCCATTTGGGTGCCTACACTGCTCAGCAAGGCGAAGTCGCCGCTTCGTTTGGCGCCAAATTTAAAGTCGTCTCCAACAAGAACATACTTCACCCCCAGGCCTTTGATCAAGACTTTTTCAATGAAGTCGTGAGCACTCAGCGCGGCCAATTGGGCGTCAAAGCGCAGCACCACGCACTGGTCAACGCCGCAGCGTTCAAGCTCGGCGAGTTTGTCGCGCAAGTGGGTGATCCTCGCCGGCGCCAATTGAGGATTGTTTTGCAAGGCGGCAAAGTAATCCCTGGGATGGGGCTCGAAGGTGAGCACGCAACTGGGCACGCCGAGGTGGCGCGCCTCAGAGCGCAAGGTGGCCAGCATGGCTTGGTGGCCACGGTGAACGCCATCAAAATTGCCCACGGTGAGCGCGCAAGCTTGGGCCAACTGGGGGTGATGAAAGCCTCGGAAAATTCTCATGGTCTATCGGTTAAATGACAAGTGTGACGCAAAGCGTCACAAAAACAATGTATATTGTCTCTGATTGCAGGCTCGCTTGGGTGAATAGCTCAATTGATCCTCAATGTGGTTGGAGCGTTTCGTGGTTTTTGGCTTCGAAGTGTCTGAGTTGGCTCTTGGCAAAGAGGGGTCAGCACTTCGTTGAATGTTGATCTTCATCGGAGGCCTTCATTGAAAGTTTTGAAACTATCGGCCCAAGGACTGCCCCAGTCTTGGATTAGCCTTGAGCAAGCGGTCATACATTATGCGTCTCAAGAGGTGAGGTGGGAGGCGGGCGCGAGAGTGGCGATTTTTCGGGGTGGCCACAACGCCATCACGGGACAGCAATCGGTCATTGAGGTCAACAGCATCATTGGCACCCGTGGTGTGCCCAATATCAACCCCTTTGAATTGAAGCCCGGGCTCACCAACACCAAACTCTTTGCCCGAGACCGAAATGTCTGTGCCTATTGTGGGGGCTTGTTCACCGAACTTGAACTCACCCGAGAGCACATCATTCCTTTTGCCCAAAAGGGCCCTGACACCTGGATGAATGTCGTCACTGCGTGCCGCTCTTGCAATCACCGCAAAAGCTCGCGCACCCCCGAGCAAGCGCGCATGCCTTTGCTCTACACGCCTTATGTGCCGACCTTGTGGGAAGATTTTATTTTGCGCAATCGGCGTATCTTGAGCGATCAGATGGAGTTTTTAATGGCCCATTTGCCCAAAAACTCAAGACTGATTGCCTAAAAGAATGTTGGTTTGATCATGCGGCCTTGGGGTGAAGATGGCCTGTGCATGAGCGCCACGCATAACCGGGATCCATTGCTTCAACGGCCAACTTCAACGGCTTTGAGTTTTGAGCCAGTTTTGAGCCAGTTTTCAATGGCGCTTGGGTAGAGCAAATGCTCCTGTGTCAGCACTCGGTGAGCCAGCATTTGCACAGTGTCGGTGCTCAGCACCGGCACCACGGCTTGATCGATGATGGCGCCAGCATCCAGCTCTGCCGTGACCCAGTGGACGGTGGCACCGTGAAACTTGCAGCCCGCTAGCAGCGCCCTCTCATGCGTTTGTAAACCAGTAAAGGCGGGCAATAAACTGGGGTGGATATTGATCATCCTGTGGGCATAGTGCTCTACCGTGCTTGGGCTCAAGATGCGCATAAAGCCCGCCAGCACCACCAGCGCGGGAGCTTGCTCGTCGAGGACGGCGCACAAGTCCGACTCAAAGGCCTCACGAGCCTGATCCTTTGAGAGTGTGGGGTAATCTTTGTGGGACAAGACTTGGGTGTGCAGCCCCGCCGCATTGGCCCAGGCCAAGCCTTTTGAGGCGGGATCGGTGCTCAGCACCAAGCTCACCCGTGCTTCATAGCGCTCAAGCCAGCGCGCTTTTATGCTGTGCTCGACAATGGCTTTCATGTTGGAGCCAGAGCCAGAAATCAAAATCACGATGTTGTTCATGGGTGGGGTATGTTGCTTTGTCACAGTGTCATTCAATCGGTGTGAAGCGAAGTTGGCGCACGCCGTCCACCATCACTTCTTCTAAAAACATGGGGGCCGGGCGCACCCACAAAAGGCCGGTTTGCAAATTGCGGTAGACCACCAAGGTCTCGAGCGTTTCGCTGTGCAGGGCCATTTCCATGACCTCGTAGAGGCCCCCTTTGTAGTGGCGATAGCGCTGGGGAGAAATAAAGAGGTCGGGTTGGGGCTTGTCGGGGTTCATGGATGCGAGAATACACCAATGCATCCACAAGTCCTTGTCCAAGCTTGCAGCGAACTCGTCGCTCAAGTCCTCACCTTTGAGCATCCCGCCGATTCGGTGCTCTCGAAGTTTTTCCGCGACCAACGCAAAGCCTTGGCCATCGGCCAACGCGAGAGATCGGCCTTGGCGCAAACGGTTTACCAAGTGCTACGCTACAAGCTCAGGTTTGACCACTTCTCGCCCTCGGGCTCTGGCCCCAAGGCCAGGCGAATGGCCATTTTGGGCTTGGCCAAACACCTCTCGGAGCAGCAAGTCACGGGCTCGCCCTCCCTGAGTGCAAAGCCTCAAACTTTTAAGAAAAGAAGCAACGGTGAAGTGGTGGGCTCTAAGTCTCGTTTTGTTGACCACGCCCATGAAGCCAAACAAAACGCCAAAAAAGCCACCCAGGATTTGGGGCCTCTGGCCTTTTTGCAAGCCGGGGTGACCGAGCACGAATGGCTTTGGTTGCAGTCTTGCCTGAAAATTGAGACCCAGGATTTGCTCGAACGCCACCGCCACAATTTGCCAGAATGGTTGATCGAACCCCTGAAGGCGCAAGTTGGGGACGGATTTTGGCCTTTGGCCGAGTATTTGATGACCAATGCACCGCTGGACTTGCGTGTCAACACCTTGCTCGTCAAGCGCGAAGAGGTCCAGTCGGAGCTCAAGGCTTTGGGACTCAAAGCCCTGCCGACCCCCTACAGCCCCTGGGGTCTGAGGATTGCGGGCAAGCCTGCTTTGTCTGACTTGGATTGTTTTAAGCTTGGACGTCTTGAAGTGCAAGACGAAGGCTCGCAGCTGTTGGCCTTGATCACCGACGCGCACCGAGGAGAGATGGTGGCGGATTTTTGTGCCGGCGCCGGTGGTAAAACCTTGGCGCTGGGCGCGATGATGCGCAACACCGGTCGCTTGTACGCCTTTGATACGTCGGCACATCGCTTGGATCAACTCAAGCCGCGCCTGGCCAGGAGTCAGCTCTCCAATGTCCACCCTAGCGTCATCGCTCATGAAAGAGACGAGCGCATCAAACGTTTGACAGGCAAAATTGACCGCGTCTTGGTCGATGCCCCTTGCTCCGGTCTCGGTACTTTGCGACGCAACCCAGACTTGAAATGGCGTCAATCGCCCCAGAGTGTGGCCGAGTTGGTGGTCAAGCAGCAAGCGATTTTGACCAGTGCGGCCAAGCTCTTGAAGGTGGGCGGGCGATTGGTCTACGCGACGTGCAGTTTGCTCACGGCTGAAAATGAGGAAATCGCTCAGGCCTTTGGATTGGTCCACCCAGGCTTTAAGCCCCTGCCCGTGGTCGAGGTGCTGAGCGCTCAGAAAATTGAATCGGCTGCGTCACTGTGCACGATCGATGGCCTTTATCTGAGGTTGTGGCCCCATGTCCACCACACCGATGGTTTTTTTGCGGCGGTTTGGGTTCGCGAGTCCTGAACACCGTTTTTGAAAATCCCAGGCCTATCCAAGGCCAATGCACTCAAAGCCCTAGATGTTCTTGCTTTCATGCCAATGAATGCGAATTAGACGTATTTAGCCGACTTTTAAAAGATGTTGGTTGATTTTAGACATTTCCGAGATCGATGAATTTGATCGCTTGAAGCTTAAAGTGTTAAAATAATGCGATACGCCGTGCTCATGGCGTCTCAAGGGTTTATGACAAACAATTTTCTTGAAACTGCATTTTGGTCCGTGTTGAATTTTTTGAATCACGGCTTATTGAACTTGGGTGCTTGGCAACATGTGCTGGCGGCCTTGGTCTTTACGCACATCACCATTGCGTCGGTTACCATTTACTTGCACCGCCATCAAGCACACCGCTCGCTGGATTTGCATTGGGCGCCTTCGCATTTTTTCCGTTTGTGGTTGTGGATGACCACGGGCATGCTCACCAAGGAATGGGTGGCTATTCACAGGAAGCACCACGCCAAATGCGAGACGCCTGACGATCCACACAGCCCCCAAACCCGAGGGATTAAAACTGTGTTTTGGCGAGGCGCTGAGCTTTACGCGGCTGAGACGCACAATCTCGAGACGATGCAGCGCTATGGTCACAACACGCCCGATGACTGGGTGGAGCGTCACTTGTACACCGCCTATCCTTGGCAAGGCCTGGGCCTCATGTTGATCATCGATATCGCTTTGTTTGGCGCGATTGGGTTGACGATTTGGGCGGTTCAGATGATCTGGATCCCTGTGACCGCTGCGGGTGTGATCAATGGCATTGGGCACTACTGGGGTTACCGCAATTTTGAGTCCCCTGATGCGAGCACCAACATCTCGCCTTGGGGTATTTTGATTGGTGGAGAGGAACTGCACAACAACCATCACACTTACCCAACGTCGGCCAAACTGTCGGTGAAATGGTTTGAATTTGATCTGGGATACACCTACATTCGATTGCTGAGCTTGGTTGGCTTGGCCCACGTGAAGAAAACCCCACCCAAGGTCGAGTTGGGCTTGATCAAATCCAAGCCCGATGCTGGGACTTTGGAGGCCTTGATCAATCATCGCTATGAGGTGATGGCAAGCTACGCCAAGGGCTTGAAGGCCGAATGCGCACAAGATCTCTTGGACCTTAACCTACACTTGGAGCGCAAAGTCAGGTTGGCCGCCAAGACCTGGATGCACCGTGACTTGGAGCGTGTTCCTGCTTCGGCGAAAAATGCACTCCTTCAAGCGCGCTTGGCCATGCCACGGGTCGAGACCATGCTGCAAATGCGCGAAGAGTTGCGGCTCTTGTGGCTAAGCACCAATCGCAGCCGCGAGCAGTTGATTGTGGACTTGCAAGCTTGGTGCGAGCGTGCGGAGAGCAGTGGCATTGCTGCACTCCAAGACTTTTCGACCAGTCTCAAAATGGTGCGGGTTTGATATCCTGACCAAGCCTCATTGCCCATGAAAAAAGCTCCACACCGGCGACGGTGATGGAGCTTTTTTGTGAAAACAGGGGTTGCTTAATTACTTCAGCTTTGTCTCTTTGTATTCCACGTGCTTGCGAGCTTTGGGATCAAATTTCATGATCGAGATTTTCTCGGGCATGGTTTTTTTGTTTTTGCTGGTCGTGTAAAAATGACCAGTTCCTGCTGATGATTCAAGTTTAATTTTCTCGCGTCCGCCTTTAGAAGCCATGATGGTGTCCTTTCAATGGGTTAATCAAGCTTGACCACGGGCGCGCAAGTCTGCGAGCACGACATCAATGCCTTTTTTATCGATCAAGCGCAATGCTGCACTGGAGATGCGCAAACGAATCCAACGGTTCTCGGATTCCACCCAAAATCTGCGGTATTGCAAATTGGGCATGAAGCGGCGCTTGGTTCTGTTGTTGGCGTGAGAAACATTGTTTCCCACCATGGGGCCTTTGCCCGTGACTTGACATACGCGTGCCATGAGGACACTCCTAATTAAACGGCGGGCCAAACTCTTTTGTCGACCCACCTCACCTCGCCATTGAAAGGGGGGCGGTGTCCCCTAGAAAGCTCTCTATTGTAGCGTAAAAGTACCCCTCAAGTCCACCCAAGCCCCAGCCCAACGTCAATGTGGCACAACGGCTGTTTCACTTGAACAGCAGCGAACAGGGGTCATGATCAAAGGCAATCTACAAATAGAGTCAAAAAGCATTAGTTTTGTTCTAGAAAGCGTTGTGCATCCAAGGCTGCCATGCAGCCGGTGCCCGCGCTCGTGATGGCTTGCCGATAAATGTGGTCTTGCACATCGCCCGCGGCAAAAACACCCTCAACACTCGTCATGGTGGCCAAGCCTTGCAAGCCGCTTCGAGTGACGATATAGCCGTCTTTCATTTGTAACTGGTCTTTGAAAATATCGGTGTTGGGTTGATGGCCAATGGCAATGAAGCAGCCTTGCACGGCCAGGTCTTGATCGGCCTCAGGGGTGGCGAGAGTGGAGGACAAGCGAACACCATTGACCCCCTTGTCGTCGCCCAAAACCGCACCGAGTTGGCGGTGCAGATGCAATTGAATTTTGCCCTTGGCCACGCGCTCCATCAATTTATCCACCATGATCGGCTCGGCTTTGAATTTGTCACGGCGGTGGATTAAATGCACGGTGCTGGCAATGTTGGAGAGGTAGAGGGCTTCTTCGACGGCGGTGTTACCGCCACCGACCACACACACCTCTTGGTCTCGGTAAAAGAAACCGTCGCAGGTGGCGCAACCTGAAACACCGCGGCCCATGAAAACTTGCTCGCTCTCGAGCCCCAAGTACTTGGCAGAGGCACCCGTTGCAATGATCAAGGCGTCACAGGTGTAGGTGCCACTGTCGCCCATGAGCGTGAAGGGGCGTTTGGAGAAATCCACCTTGGAGATGTGGTCAAACACGATTTTGGTGTTGAAGCGCTCGGCGTGTTCTAAAAATCGTTGCATGAGATCGGGTCCTTGAACGCCGTGAACGTCTGCTGGCCAATTGTCCACCTCGGTGGTGGTCATGAGTTGGCCGCCTTGGGCCATACCGGTGATCAGCAAGGGCTCCAAATTGGCACGGGCGGCGTATACAGCGGCGGTGTAGCCCGCAGGGCCGGAGCCCAAAATCAAGACTTTGGCGTGTGTAGTGGTGTTGGACATGTTGACGCTTGAAGGTAAAAAAAATCGCAATTGCAAACCAAAGACCTCGCGGGGCCAGGTTCGTTGGGAGAGGAAAAGGGTGTTTGGGCTTGTCGCTTGTGGACAACAATGAAGAGACAGTGGCCCTCGAATCACACTATTGTAAGTTGAGTGCCTGATCTTTGCTCGAGTAACCTGTCGTGACCTTTGTATGGCGAGTAATAGACTCGATTTATTTAAAAAGGACGTCAAGCCGGGGCGGTCTATTGCGGGCCAAGGCCAATCCAAGGTGGTCGTTTGGTTTTTATAACGCAAATCGGGTGAGGGCTAGGCCTCACCTAATCAAGACTCAATCAAGACTCAAAAGGCGCAAAAATAGTCTTCCCCATGAACCGAGACTTTAAAAAATCTCTCTGTGAATCGGTTAAGCTTAGCCCCCAAGATGACCTACTCTTTGCACACATTAAACAACGAAACAGACCCCGCTCCAGTCTTGCGGGGATTTAGACGTTTTACCCAAGAAATTGCGCTCACCTTGGGGTTTGTATTTTTGCTTTTTTGGCTCATCGCCTTGGTGAGCCACAACGTGCAAGACCCCGCTTGGACCACCTCAGGTGCTGGCGCTCATCTATTCAACTGGGGTGGTAAATTGGGAGCGTGGCTGAGCGACTTGAGCTTTTTCTTGTTTGGCTACTCGGTGATTTGGGCCTATGGGGCCGCCTTCATGAGTTGGCTCAGCGCCTTGATGGGCAAATTGCACGGTGAGTTGACGGGCCACGGTTTGTCGGCACAAGCGGCCCCAGCAAGCGCTCAAGATGAGGCAGAAGAACACGTTTGGATCGGCTCGAACTGGGCATTTTGGAGCGGTTTGGTTCTCCTCATGGTTTCGAGCTGTGCTTTGGAGTGGTCACGCCTGTATCGATTTGATGATTTGTTGCCTGGGCATTATGCCGGCGGTGTATTGGGTTACTTGAGTGGATCGACCGGTCTCAAGTGGTTGGGCTTCAATGGCTCGGGCTTGATCTTTGTCATCTTTATGATCGTGGGCTCGTCTTGGGCTTTTCGATTTTCATGGTTCAATGTGGCCGAGCATTTGGGCGCCCTGATGGATGACTGGCTACAAGCACGGCGTGAGAAAAGAGAAATGCAAGAGGATCTTGCCATGGGGCAGGCCGCAGTCAAAGAGCGAGAAGAGTTGACCGAGGAGCTGCATGAGCGCGAGGCAGAGGTTGAAATCGTCGCTCCGCAAAAGCTCATTTATGAGCCCGAGGTATTGGATGTTCCCAAAAGCAAGCGCGTCGCTCGCGAGCGACAAAAGCCGCTTTTTGCCGACTTGCCCGACTCCAACTTGCCCCAAGTTGACCTCTTGGACAGCACACCCACCCGACTCGACAGCGTCTCGCCTGAGACCTTGGAGATGACGAGTCGTTTGATTGAGAAAAAACTAAAAGATTTTGGTGTTGAGGTGAGGGTGGTGGCCGCCGCACCTGGCCCCGTCATCACGCGCTACGAGATTGAACCCGCCACGGGTGTCAAAGGCTCACAGGTGGTGAACTTGGCCAAAGATTTGGCCCGCTCCTTGAGCTTGGTGTCTATTCGGGTGATTGAGACCATCCCCGGCAAAAACATCATGGCGCTTGAGTTGCCAAATGCGAGACGGCAGTCGATCAAATTGAGTGAAATTTTGGGCTCGCAGGTTTACAACGAAGCCAAATCCATGCTCACCTTGGGCCTAGGGAAAGACATCGTAGGCAACCCAGTGGTGGCAGACCTTGGCAAAATGCCCCATGTACTGGTGGCCGGTACCACGGGTTCTGGAAAATCGGTGGGGATCAATGCCATGATTTTGTCCTTGCTCTACAAGGCCGAAGCGCGCGATGTGCGTTTGCTCATGATTGACCCCAAGATGCTGGAGATGTCGGTCTATGAAGGCATTCCGCATTTGTTGGCCCCTGTGGTCACCGACATGCGCCAAGCCGCGCATGCACTGAACTGGTGTGTGATCGAGATGGAGCGACGCTACAAACTCATGAGCAAATTGGGCGTTCGAAACTTGGCTGGCTACAACACCAAAATTGATGAAGCCGCTGAGCAAGAGAGCTTTATTTACAACCCCTTTAGTTTGACGCCAGACTCCCCCGAGCCCTTGAGCCGATTGCCCCATGTGGTGGTGGTGATCGATGAGTTGGCCGATTTGATGATGGTGGTGGGCAAGAAAATTGAGGAATTGATCGCGCGTCTTGCTCAAAAAGCGAGGGCTGCTGGGATGCATTTGATTTTGGCGACCCAGAGACCCAGTGTGGATGTGATCACGGGTCTCATCAAGGCCAATATTCCCACACGCATTGCTTTTCAAGTCAGCAGCAAAATTGATTCGCGCACGATTCTGGATCAAATGGGCGCGGAGGCCTTGCTCGGGATGGGGGACATGCTCTACATGCACAGTGGTTCAGGCTATCCCGTGCGCGTTCACGGTGCCTTCGTGAGCGATGAAGAGGTTCACCGAGTGGTCAATTACTTGAAGACCCAAGGGTCACCCGACTACGTGGAGGGCATCTTGGAAGGTGGTGTGGTCGACGCTGAAACGGGAGAGATTGATCTTTTTGGAGATGGCAATTCAGAGAAGGACCCGCTTTATGATCAAGCGGTTGAGGTGGTCATGAAAAACAGAAAGGCCAGCATCTCCTTGGTGCAACGACACTTAAAAATCGGCTACAACCGTGCTGCTCGATTGGTTGAAGATATGGAGCGCGCTGGACTCGTGGGCAGCATGAGTTCCAACGGTCAGCGTGAAATTTTGGTGCCCGATCGCAATTCTGATTAGCTACAAGGCCGAGCCTTCAACGCAAATGGGTTTTTCCTCTTTCAATCATGGACACTTGCATTGAGTAATTTTTCCTCTTCTAACGCATTGGAAAGTGCGCAAATGATTCAATCCTTGTGTGCCTTGCCTAGAGCCTCACGTCGAGCATGGGCTCGCTGCAGTTTGCTCTTGACCTTGAGCTTTTTGGTGGCCTCAGCCCAGGCCGATTCCATTGAAGTCTTGGCAGCGTTTTTAAAAACGACACAAAGTGCACAGGCCAGTTTTGTTCAAACGCTCAGCACGCCGGCAAGACCTGGTCGTGCCGCACGTCAAAAAAAATCAATCGGTCATTTCTCCTTTATTCGGCCCGAGCACTTTCGCTTTGATTATGAAAGCCCGTACGCCCAAAGCATCGTGGCCGATGGGCGCACTTTGTGGATTTATGACAAAGACATCGCCCAGGTCACGTCCAAGCCGTTGACGCCTGCTCTCCTCAATACACCCGCCGCCATCATTGCTTGGGCGCAAGATGTGAAGGCCTTGGCAAAAGTGTTTGTGCTTGAGGCAGAAGCTTCGCAAGCGGGCCTGGAGTGGGTCAAACTCACGCCAATTCAAAAAGAAGGCCCCATTCAATTTTTAAGAATAGGTTTACGCTCTACCCAGTCGGGTGTTTCTCTGGCAAGCTTGGTGATGAGAGACGCATTCAATCAAGACACATTGTTGGTTTTTGAAGACTTCATCTTCAACCCCAAGGGATTGACGCTTGAGAGTTTTGCCTTCAAACCTCCGTTGGGCGTCGAGGTCATCCAAGGTGAGTGAAATGCAGTTTGAGCCATCTCTCGGCGCTCACGCGTTCAAGCCTGACCTCGATGACCGAGCTCCCTTGGCCGAGCGACTTCGTCCCAAGAGCCTGGGCGATGTGGTGGGGCAACAGCATTTGCTCTCAAGCGGCATGGCACTCAGGGTCGCTTTTGAATCGGGTACGCCCCACAGTTGTATTTTTTGGGGGCCTCCCGGGGTGGGTAAAACCACCTTGGCCAGACTCATGGCCAACGCCTTTGATGCACACTTTTTCATGATCAGCGCGGTCTTGGGAGGGGTCAAAGAGATCCGAGAGACTGTGCAGGCCGCCCAAGCGCTCAAGCAGCAAAATCCGCACAAGCGAAGTTTGATTTTTGTCGACGAGGTTCACCGCTTTAATAAATCTCAACAAGATGCCTTTTTACCGCATGTGGAGTCGGGCCTCTTGACCTTCATTGGTGCGACCACAGAAAACCCTTCCTTTGAGGTGAATTCGGCACTGCTCTCTCGAGCCCAAGTCTATGTGCTGGAGTCTTTGAAATTTGATGAACTGCGAATCTTGTGGGGCCGTGCCAAGAGCGTGGTGGACTTGCCAGAACTCACGCCCGAAGCCATGGACAGGCTCGTGCATTACGCCGATGGGGATGCCCGGCGTTTTTTAAACACGGTTGAAATGATCCAGGTGGTGGCTGCAAAGGATCTGCAAAACAGTTCATCCACGCCCCCCAATGTCTGCGATTTGGCCTGGCTCGAGCGCGTTTTGGGTGAGCAACTTCGACGCCACGACAAAGGCGGGGAGCTGTTTTACGACACCATCAGTGCCTTGCACAAATCGGTTCGAGGCTCGGACCCCGATGCCGCCCTTTATTGGCTCATGCGCATGCTCAGTGCGGGAGTTGAGCCGCTCTATGTCGCACGCCGCTTGATCAGGATGGCCAGCGAAGACATCGGCTTGGCCGATCCTAGGGCCTTGACCTTGGCGCTCGAGGCGACCCAAACCTTGGAGCGTTTGGGCACACCAGAGGGGGAGTTGACGCTTGCGCAATGCGTGATTTATTTGGCCTTGGCGCCCAAATCCAATGCGGTCTACAAAGCGTTCAAAGCCGCCAAGGCTTGGGTGGAGCAGGACTTGACCCGAGAGGTGCCCTTGCACTTGAGAAATGCGCCAACACAGTTGATGAAACAATTTGGGTATGGGCGAGAATATCGCTACGCGCACAATGAGCCTGATGCTTTTGTCGCGGGGGAGCATTATTTTCCAACGGACATGAAGGCCATGGTTTTTTACGAGCCCGTT
This sequence comes from uncultured Burkholderiales bacterium, assembly GCA_903838355.1. Taxonomy (GTDB): domain Bacteria; phylum Pseudomonadota; class Gammaproteobacteria; order Burkholderiales; family Burkholderiaceae_C; genus Limnohabitans. The sequence continues at coordinate 109,906 of CAILYC010000059.1, forward strand.
GAGCGAGGCTTGGAGATCAAAATTGGTGAAAAACTCAAAAGCCTGCGGGCTTTGAATGAACAAGCCCACAAGCAAAAATCAAGCTAAGAATATAAGAGCAAGAATAGACACACGTCCTCATGGATACACTGGTTCAACAAATCATCAACGGCTTGGTGCTCGGCAGTCTCTACGCACTCGTGGCATTGGGTTACACCATGGTCTATGGCATTATCAATTTAATCAACTTTGCCCATGGTGAAGTGCTGATGGTGGGGGCAATGACGTGTTGGAGCGTGATGACGTTTTTGGCTGAAAACGTGCCACAGTTGGCGCCCGCTTGGGCCTTTGCGATGGGGCTCATTGCTGCGGCTTTTGTGTGCGTTCTTTTGAACGTGGCGATCGAAAAATTGGCCTATCGCCCGCTCAGAAATGCCCCTAAGTTGGCGCCCTTGATCACGGCCATTGGCGTCTCGATCTTGCTGCAAACACTGGCGATGATCATTTTTAAACCCAATTACAAATCATTCCCCAATCCGATGCCCTCTGCACCCATGAATATTCTGGGTGCTGTGATCACGCCCACCCAAGTAATGATTTTGATCACGACTGCTTGCCTCTTGCTCATTCTCATGTGGGTGATTCATCGAACCCGTTTGGGCCGCGCCATGCGGGCCACATCGGAGAACGAACAGATGGCCAGTCTGATGGGGATTCAACCCGATCGGGTGATCTCGGCCACATTTGCCATCGGTGCGGTGCTCGCCAGTGTGGCTGGAGTCATGTGGGCTGCCAATTTTGGAACGGTGCACCACGCCATGGGCTTCTTGCCGGGGCTCAAAGCCTTTACAGCTGCGGTTTTGGGGGGCATCGGCAACTTGCCAGGCGCTGTGCTGGGTGGTCTTTGCCTGGGGTTGATCGAGTCCGTGGGCTCTGGTTATTTGGGGCCCTTGACGGGTGGGGTTCTTGGGTCTCAATACAGCGATATTTTTGCTTTTTTGGTTCTCATTGGGATGCTTACCTTGCGACCCTCGGGACTGTTGGGTGAACGTGTGGCACATAGGGCATGAGGTGTTGAGCCGATGAAGTCCCTCAACACCCATGCTCGAAGCCTTGTGTTGGCGCTGGTGCTCTTGCTGCTGCCTTTGGTGTTGCAACCCTTTGGCAACGCGTGGATTCGAATTGTGGACATGGCCTTGATCTATGTTTTGCTGGCCTTGGGGTTGAACATTGTGGTGGGTTTTGCGGGGTTATTGGACCTGGGTTTTGTTGCTTTTTTTGCCATCGGCGCCTATGCCTATGCGTTTCTTGCCTCACCTCAATTGCTCGAATCGTGGGGCTGGCTGCAGCAGCATTTCCCTGACGGCTTGCACACCCCGTGGTGGTTGGTGATGCCCATCAGTATTGTCCTGACAGGGATTTTTGGGGTTCTTTTGGGTGCGCCCACATTAAAACTCAGGGGAGACTACTTGGCCATTGTGACCTTGGGGTTTGGCGAAATTATTCGAGTTTTCATGAACAATTTGGATCAACCATTGAACATCACCAATGGCCCAAAAGGCATTGGAGCCATAGATCCGATACAAATTGCGGGACACTCATTGGCCAAAAAATTGGATTGGATGGGTTTGGAATTCAAAAGCGTGACCCTGTACTATTATTTGTTTTTGTGCACGGTGATTTTGGCGGTGGTGATTTGCCACAGATTGCAACATTCGCGTATTGGCCGTGCTTGGATGGCCATCCGAGAAGATGAGGTCGCAGCACAAGCCATGGGGCTCAACACCCGCAATTTAAAATTGTTGGCATTTTCTTTGGGGGCGACTTTTGGTGGTGTGGCGGGTTCATTTTTCGCGGCATTTCAACAATTCATTTCACCAGAATCCTTTGGATTGATGGAGTCGGTGATGGTGGTGGCCATGGTGGTGCTTGGTGGCGCAGGCCATCTTCCGGGCGTGATCTTGGGCGCCTTGTTGCTCGCCATCTTGCCCGAGGCCTTGCGCTATGTCGCAACACCATTGCAAGATTTGAGTGGGGGGAGAATTGATGCGGCCATTTTGCGGCAACTCTTGATTGCACTTACCATGGTTTTGGCCATGCTTTGGCGACCCCAGGGCCTTTGGCCCAAGCACCCGCAAGGGGTGAAGACTTGAGCACAGCCGTGAGAGTTCTTCAGGTGAAGGGGGTGAGCAAGCGCTTTGGCGGTTTGCAGGCTCTCAAGGACGTCAACTTGAATATCCAGGCTGGGCAAATTTACGGTTTGATTGGCCCCAATGGGGCTGGCAAAACCACTTTTTTCAATGTGATTACAGGCTTGTATCCAGCTGACGCTGGTCAATTTCAATTGATGCAGCAGCCCTATGAGCCCAAGCACATTCACAAGGTGGTTCAATCTGGCATTGCTCGGACTTTTCAAAATATTCGACTCTTCAAGAGCATGAGTGTCTTGGAAAACGTCATGGTGGGTCAGCACATCAAAAGTCACGTCGGTCTTTGGGGTGCATTGTTCAAAACCCAAACCTTCATGGCTGAGGAGCGAGCCATCGTTGAAAAGGCCCAGTCGTATTTGAGTTATGTGGGCTTGGGGCACTTGGGGCCCGAGATGGCCAGCTCCTTGAGCTATGGCGATCAACGCCGTTTGGAAATTGCCAGGGCCTTGGCCACCGAACCACACTTGCTCGCATTGGATGAGCCCGCGGCTGGGATGAACGCCACTGAAAAACTGCAGCTTCAAGCCCTGATTCAAAAAATTCGAGAGGGTGGTCGATCGGTTCTTTTGATTGAGCACGATGTGCGCATGGTCATGGGCTTGTGCGACCGAGTGAGTGTTTTGGATGAGGGACATTTGATATGCGAAGGTGAACCCCTGGAAGTCCAAAAAAATCCTCGGGTGATTGAGGCCTATTTGGGTCATGCGGGAGCCTCTATATGAATGCGTTGCTGGGTGAGTCGCTGGATCCTTTGTGCGCCAACGCGATCTTGTGCCTCAAGGGTGTTCAAGTGAACTACGGGGGTATTCAAGCCGTCAAAGGTCTTGACCTGGTTGTCAAGGCTGGAGAGTGCGTGAGTCTGATTGGCTCAAACGGGGCGGGTAAAACCACCACCTTGAAAGCAATCACCTCACTCTTGCCGCTTCATGGGGGGGAAATTTTTTTTGATGGACGCAATACCCAAGATCTAAAAACATGGGATCTCGTGAGCCTGGGCATGGCCATGGTGCCTGAAGGGCGAGGCGTGTTCACACGCATGAGTGTGCTGGAAAATTTAAAAATGGGAGCCTACCTCAACACGAACGCCAAAGAAGTCTGCGCTGACTTGGAGGAAATCTTGGAATTGTTTCCCAAGTTAAAAAGTCGCCTGCATTTTTTGGCGGGCTATCTCTCAGGTGGTGAGCAACAAATGTTGGCCATGGGCAGGGCCTTGATGGCTAGACCAAAATTGCTCCTGCTCGATGAGCCCTCCATGGGTCTGTCCCCCATCATGGTGGATTTAATTTTTACTGTGATTGAAGATTTGTCCAAGTCCGGCATGTCCGTGCTATTGGTCGAACAAAACGCAGCACGGGCACTTGGCTTGGCACAACGCGCCTATGTCATGGAGTCCGGTCAGGTAAGCGTTGAAGGTCAAGCGCAAGCGTTGCTGCACAACCCTCAGGTCAGGGAGGCCTATTTGGGTCATTGAACACCAAATGCACGCATTCCCCCTGCTTGGGCGAGCTGGCCGCATAGCGGCATGAAGGCGTGAGCCAAAGCTTCAGGAGCGGCTCTGGTGAAGGCTTTTGGTTTTGGCAAAACCCCGAGCCTGGGCCTTTGTGGCGGACTCACTGGGGGAGGAAAGAATGGTTTGACTTGAATTTGGGCTGCCTTATGCCCTTATGCCCTTATGCCCTTAAGTCCTTAGGAGCCTAGTAGCCTAGTAGCCTAGGCCGTCACATCAACCAAATTACCAGTGCTGGGACTGTCGGCCAGGTTTTGGCTGAATGTTGTTAAAAAACTGCCAAGCGAGGTCGATTGGGCATTGCCCCCAAGAGCAGTGACCATTTGCTGATAACTCTCAGTCAGGCTGCCCAATGTGATTGGTGTTGTGTTGCTGGGGTTGGTTGGTGAGCTCGTGCTGGCGTCGGCTGGCGCCGCGGATGGTATCGCTGCCGCGCCATTTCCTGCACCGCTGTCGGAAGGGGTACCCGAGCCATTACCCGAGCCATTACTTGAGGAATTACCCGAGCCATTACTTGAGGAATTGTCCAATCCCGATGAACTGCTGCCTGATAACACGCTTGCAGCCAAACTGGCCAGTAAAGAAGCAAGCCCCGTCGAGCTGGTGCTGGAGCTTGAATTGCTGGAACTGGTGGAACTGGTGGAACTGGTGCTCGAAGAAGACGCCACTGGGGCACTCTTGCCGCCCCCCCCGCCATGGTGTCCGCCATGGTGACCACCGGTTCTTTTTTGCGCTTCATTGGCCTTGGCCGTGGCATTGGCCATGGCTGTGCTGGCAGCCGCAGGTGCAGCAAGTTGTGCATTGGCCGATGTGCTGGTTGAGTTGGTGCTTTGAGCGCTGGTGGCGGCCAACAAATTTTGCATGAAGTTGTGGATGGCCGCTGCCGCTTGTGCGCTGGGAGTTGAAGGCGTTGATGAAGAACCACCGCCAGCCGCTTGCAAGCTTTGTGCAATGGTGTTGGTCAAGGCTTGGTTGGTGGCACTTAAATTGGTTGAGGCTGGGACTTGCGAGGTCGTCGGATTTTTTGATCCCCATTGGCTCAACTGTTGTTTGGCGGCAGATAAATTGCCGCTTTGCAAGGCTTGGCCCAATTGAGCCATGGGGCTATTGGGGTTGAGTTGGTGCTGTCCCTGGGTTTGTGCGAGGGCGGCATAGGCTTGCTGCGCGGAGGACAAGTCGCCTGAGCTCACCGATTGGCGCAGACTCGACATGCTTTGCTGCTGTTGCTGCCACCTGGACATCATGTTTTGCTGCTGGACGCTTGAAGCGTATGACCCTGACATCGACAAAGCCATTTGCATGCTCATATTCATTGATAGCTCCAACCATTGATCAAACCCAACCCAAACAAAACAGCGATTTGCTATCAGAATGGTGGGCTTAACCTTGGATTCGGCCTGAACATGATTAAATGAAGTTCAAATGCAATCTTTACACTTATTTTTTTGTTCCTTCTTTGGGGTTTAACACCGCGGCATTGTTGAGGTAACGCAGGTTTAATGTCGAGTGAATGTCAACTGAGTCCCAAGCGAGCGCCGAAATCACGCTTTTTATCGGGATGGTGCCCGGACTTGCGAAAAAAAGAAGAATGCTGAGGGTTGAGTGACCCCCGTGCTGAAAGCGCACTCGTTAATCGACTTTGGCGCCACTGAGCTTGACCACCGATTTGTATTTTTGCAGCTCGGCTTGGATGAGTTGAGAAAACTCCTCAGGACTGCTGGAGGTTGCAGGGCTCATGAGCAGATCAAATTGTTGAACAACACTCTTGTCGTTCAAGGCTTGCACAAAGGTTTGGTGAAGTTGCGCAAGGATGCTACTCGGGGTGTTGGCCGGTGCGCTCAAGCCCCACCAGGTTTGAACATCAAAGTTTTTCAATGTTTGAGCCACTTGAGGCACATCGGGTAAAAAGTTTGATCTGACCGGGCTCGTCACAGCGAGCGCGAGCAGTTGTCCTGATTTGAGCTTGGCCGCGGCACTGGCCAGGTTATCGACATTGAAGTCCACTTGCCCAGACATGAGCGCCATTTGTGCCAAAGCCGCGCCATTAAAAGGAATGTGGACCGCATTGAAGTGGCCTTCAGATTTGAGCATTTCTGCACTCAAATGCCCGGCACTGCCATTGCCCCCTGAGCCGTAATTCAATGCATTGGGATGGGCGGTCCCGTACTCGAACAAATCGGCAAGCGACCCAATCCCCAAAGCTTTGGCGCGGGTGGCATTCATCACGACCACATTGGGGACTTTGACCATCAAGGTGATGGGAGAAAAGTCTTTGACAGGATCAAAGGACAAATGCGAAAACAGCCACGGGTTGATGGCTTGTGTCGCTGTGGTGGCCACCCCAATGGTCCGGCCATCGGGCAGCGAGCGCGCCAAGAGTGTCATCCCGAGGTTTCCCCCTGCACCAGGGTGGTTGTCCACCACGATGGAGCCCAGTTTTGTGTGAAGCGCTTGGGCCAAAACTCTCACGGTTTGGTCGATGGGACCACCCGCGGCAAAAGGCACGATGATGCGCAGGGGCTTTATGTCATTGAAGACCATGTTTTGCGCCTGGGCATTGGAGAGACCCCAAATCAATAGGCCCAACATGGGCAACACGGCAAAAAGGCCCCTGATTTTGAGTTTCATGTGTGCAGCGTTGTGTGCTTGATCAACGTTTTGGGTTTTATTGTTTGTCTTTTTGAGATAAAAACGAATCGGCGAAGAATTCATCCATGGGTAGGCGTGCTTTGTTCATAAAATCCGACTTGGCCGACTCCACCACAATGGGTGAGCCACAGGCATAGACCTGGTGGCGACTCAAGTCGGGGTAGTCCTCTAAGACGGCCAAATGGACAAAGCCCGCGCGTCCGCGCCATAGACTGGCAGCATGAGGCTCGGAGAGCACCGGTGTATAGCGCAATCGGGGCAATTTTTTTTGCATCTCGATCACCCAATCGTTTTGATACAAATCGAACAAATCTCTGCCCCCCCAATACAGATGAAGGTCGCGCGCTTTGAGCGATTCATCGTGGCTTGCCACAATTGATTGCAGCATGGATTTGATGGGCGCAAAACCTGTGCCCGAGGCCAAAAAGACGATGGGCTTGTCAGATGCATGCAGATAAAAACCACCCAAGGGCCCTTCAATACGCAAAATGTCCTTGTGTTTTAAAAGACCAAAGACTTGATCGGTGAAGATGCCACCTGGCATGTGTCGCACGTGAAGTTCAATATGGCGTTTGAGTGGCACTGCTCCTGCATCCTGGGGTGTCGCCTCGGGCTGCTGGTCTGCTGTCTTGGTGAAAGGAGCATTGGCCAGTGAGTAACTCCGGCGGTGGCCGTCTTTCAAAAGAAAGTCGACGTATTGACCTGGGATGAAGTCAAACGCATCATTTTGTGGCAATTGAAGAAAAACTTGCATCACATCGGGGGCCAGGAGGTTGAGTTGATCGACCCGAACAGGCATTTTCCTCACCATTGGCAAATTGATGTCGAGCACTTGTGGGCAGTCAAGCGTAACGTCGCTTTGAGCCACCGCGCAGCACGTGAGGATGTGGCCTTGTGCTTCTTCGCTCTCGCTCAAGGCCTTGGTTTGATGGGCGTTGTGCGTCACCTGGCCCGCCAAGAGCTTGCATTTGCAAGACCCACAAGCACCATCCTTACAGCCATAGGGCAAGGCCACCCCAGCCATCAAGGCGGCCGACAACAGTGTTTCTCCTCTTCGCGCCTGAAAATCGCGACCGCTCGGTTCTATGCTGACAGAAAAGCTCATGGTGCTTCAATCGTTAAAAGGTGTTTTACGTCGAATTCTAAGTCCATGGGCTCAATCCAATATTTCCATGGGCTTGGGTGAGGGTGAGTTTCGCTTTTTTCTTCCCCCACTTGATGGGCTCATAGCAAAAAACGTCAAAATAGAGGTCATGGAGCGCCATCACCTGCCTTGATTCTTATGGAGACGGTTGATCGGCCTGGATTAGAAAAAGGAGCTTAATTTGTCTTGTCTTCCAACCTCTTTGGGTGCGAAACCGGCGCGGTTTAGAAAGTCTAGGCTTTTGATCGTGGGTTGTGGTGATGTGGGTGAGCGTGTCTTAAAGCTCGCTCGGAGAAACGAACGGTGTATTGTGCTCACAAGCAGTGGTATCAAAAAAGATCGCCTGCGTGCTTTGGGTGCAACCCCACTCTTGGGCAATTTGGATCACCCCCAAACTTTGGCGCGCTTGGCCGGTTTGGGGGACCGTGTTTTGCATTTGGCGCCCCCCGCTTCTCATGGCGAGACAGACAAGAGAACACGCGCCTTGCTCCAAGCCTTGGTCAAGCGGACAAGACCTCAGCGATTGGTCTATGGCTCGACCACAGGCGTTTATGGCGACTGCCAAGGTGAGTGGGTGACTGAAACCCGAGCCCTTAATGCACAAACGGACCGGGCCAAGCGGCGAGTCGATGCAGAGCGCTGGGTCAAGGCGCTGGCCACAGGGCAGCCAGGCTTAGGCGGTGTGGCCGTTTTGCGAATACCTGGCATTTATGCCTTGGACCGCAAGGGTGGAACGCCTGTTGAGCGTCTCCAAAAGGGCTTGCCCATCCTCTTGCCCATTGAAGACGTCTACACCAACCACATCCATGCCAATGACTTGGCGGTGGCATGCTGGCGCAGTCTATTCATCGGGCCAATCTTCAGAACATTCAACATCAATGACGACAGCGTGTGGTTGATGGGCGAGTACATGGGCTTGGCGGCGGATCATTTCAAGCTCCCTCGTCCTCAGGCCATGTGCCGTGAGCAGGTTCAGGCCCTGGTCAGTCCCATGCAGTGGAGTTTTATGCAGGAGTCGCGAAAACTGAGCAACGCGCGCATGAAACGAGAGCTTCGTCTACGACTTCAGTACCCGAGTCCCCAACAAGGCTGGGGCCCCAAGGTGCTCAATCAAACTTAAGCGTTGAGCATGGCGCAACGGTTTAGCGTTGTGCGTTGGTGCTGGACTCAAAAATGTGCGCCGCTTCTCTAGGCAGACACCGCCAATATTGGCGACTCGATTGCACGTGCCCACCAAGCTCGGCAGCCGCACTCCAGACCCAACGCGGATTGAAGAGAACGGCGCGGGCCAAGGCGATGAGATCGGCGTCGCCACGCGCGACAATGTCTTCGGCTTGTTGGGCATTCGTGATCAACCCCACCGCGGTGGTGGGCAGGCCTGATTTGTCTTTGACTTGTTTGGCGAACGGGACTTGGTAGCCAGGAGTGAGGGTGATTTTTTGAGCATGGTCAACCCCACCGGTGGAGACGTGGATGAAGTTGGCCCCGATGTCTTTGAGCCGCACGGCAAATTCAGCGCTCTCCTCACCCGTGAGGCCGTCAGGAGACCAGTCGGTGGCTGAGATGCGAATGCCCAAGACGCCTTGATAGACTTGTCTCACCGCCTTGAAGACCTCCAAAGGAAAACGCATGCGAGCCTCCAAACTCCCACCATAGGCGTCCGTTCTGTGGTTGGACAAGGGGGAGAGGAATTGGTGGAGCAAATAGCCATGGGCGCCATGCAGTTCGATCGCTTCGATGCCCATGTTTTGAGCGCGAAGAGCGGCTGCGACAAAGTCTGACTTCACTTTTTCCAGCCCTGCCGCATCCAAGGCCACCGGCGCGTGTTCGTTGGGGTTGTGAGGGACCGCACTCGGCGCCAAGGTTTGCCATCCGCCAGATTCTGGCGTCAGCAACTTGCCACCAAGCCATGGCACGGCGCTTGAGGCTTTGCGCCCGGCATGCCCGAGTTGAATGCAAACCAGGGTGTGGGGTGCCAAGGCACGGGCTTTTTTCAATTGGCTGGCCAAAGCTTGCTCGGTTGTTTCGTCCCACAACCCCAAGCAGTCTGGTGTGATGCGGCCTTCGGCGGACACGGCGGTGGCTTCAATGGTCATCATGGCTGCACCTGAGTTGAGCAAATTGCCCCAGTGCATCAAATGCCAATCGGTGGCGTTGCCGTTCTTGGCCGAGTATTGGCACATCGGGGCAATGACCACCCGGTTGGCCAGGGTTAAAGGGCCTTTGGGTGAGGGTAAATCAAATGCGGAAAACAAAGTGGACATGGCGTGAGGTTTCAATGGAAAGGTTGGGTAGATCTGATCTGGGGTGCTCAAGCTTTTTATTCAGGCTATTGGGGTTCGATTTTGGCCTCTCGAATGGCCTTGGCCCACTTGGCTGTTTCCAACTTACTGCGCTGCATCAAAGCTTCGGGTGGGCCAGGCTCGGTTTCAAAGCCCATGTCGGCAAACTTGTCTTGTATTTCTTTGCTGCTGGCGGCCGTGTTGCTCGCGTGGTTGAGCTTCATGACGATCTCCCTTGGGGTACCAGCAGGCGCAAAGCTGGCAAAGTAAGCGATCAGTTCATAGCCTTTGATGCCGAGCGCTTCGTTCACGGTGGGCAACTCTGGAATGGCCTTGGAGCGTTGCGTGGAGGTCACCGCAAGGCCTCGAATCTTGCCCGATCTGACTTGGGGGAGCATCACGGCAAAGTCAGCCGTGAACATCATGACCTGGCCACCGATCAAGTCGGTCATGGCGTTGGGGCCACTCTTGTAGGGCACAGAGGTCATCTCCACACCCGTCATGCCCGCCAGCATCGCAGACGAGACCAATTGTGAGGTTGATGCCGAGGCAAAGGTGACAAATTCAGGCTTGGACTTGGCCAAAGCAATGAACTCTTTGAGGGTTTTGGTGGGCATCTCATTGTTGACTGCCACAATTAAGGGCACTGAGCCCATGAAGGCCACAGCCGCAAAGGCCGTGTCTTGGTCGTAGGGCAGTTTTTTCATGAGGCTTTTGAGGGCTGCATTGGTGCTGTTGGTGCCAAATAAAAGGGTATAGCCGTCGGGCAAAGCTTTGGCAACAAAGTCCGCACCCAGCATCCCGTTCACCCCTACTTTGTTGTCAACAATCAAGGGCTGTTCCAACTCTTCTCCCATCTTGGCCGCAAAAGCGCGCCCGATTTGATCGGTGGCAGAACCAGCCGCAAAGGGCACAATCACATGGATGGGTTTGTTGGGGAAGGACTGCGCCTGGATGTTGGGACAAAGGGCGCATGCGCCAATGAGCAAGAACGACATCAGCCTCAAGTTTGACTGGGGTGTTGGCCGTTGGCGGTCAAAGGGTTGGTTCACCGAGACTGAGTTCTGCATGGGGTCTCCTTAAATGGGTTGGAGGGGGTGGGCGGGGGTGTAGACGGTGCTGAGGACCGGCATTGTTGCCCAAGCCCTTGGGTCGTCCAATGATATCCAACATCGACTGTCCACACCAGCGCACAAGCCTTAGGGGTTGACGCTTGTTGGAGGGGCTTTGTCGAGGTGTGAAGCGCAGGTTGCCAGTGCCAGGCGAGCATGCGCCCAATGTCAAAATCTAAAGCCCAATTCGGCCTGGCTTGGGCGAGTGAGGTGTCGCATTGAGCGAAAGTTGGCTTCAAGGAGAATCTCCACCATTGAAGTCCCTGGAGCAATGATGCAGACCCCAGGAACGATACAATTGAGTGGTGCCGAAGGCCGGAATCGAACCGGCACGGTGTTTTGCACCGGCAGATTTTGAATCTGCTGCGTCTACCTATTTCGCCACTTCGGCCAAAGTGTTGAGCTGACAATTATGACACATCCAAGACCCCATTTCAAAACTTTAGAAGAGATCGTTGGGAAAACGCCGCTCGCGGCCCTTCAACGCCTTGAAGCCGAAAGTCTGAAAGCCAACGACTGTGTGGTGCTCGGCAAGCTCGAGGGCAACAATCCGGCGGGCTCGGTCAAGGATCGTCCAGCCTTGTCCATGATTGCCAAAGCGCAAGACCGTGGCGAGATCAAACCTGGTGACACCTTGATCGAGGCGACATCTGGCAATACTGGCATTGCCCTGGCCATGGCCGCGGCCATCAAAGGTTATCGCATGGTGTTGATCATGCCCGAGGACTTGTCCATTGAGCGAGCCCAGACCATGAAAGCCTTTGGTGCGGAATTGATTTTGACACCCAAGGCGGGTGGTATGGAGCACGCCCGGGACTTGGCCATGCGCATGCAGCAAGAGGGCCGTGGTCGCGTATTGGACCAATTTGCCAACCATGACAATCCGAGAACTCATTACGAGACGACAGGGCCAGAAATCTGGCACGATACTGAAGGTCAAATCACCCATTTTGTGAGTGCCATGGGTACCACGGGGACCATCACCGGGGTTGCCAAGTATTTGAAAGAGCGCAACCCCAAGATTCAAATCATTGGCGCGCAGCCCAGTGAAGGCTCTCGGATACCGGGCATACGCAAATGGCCCAAAGAGTATTTGCCCGCGATCTACGATGACAGCAATATCGATGAATTGGTGCAGGTGAGCCAACACGACGCGGAAGTCATGTGCCGTCGCATGGCCAAAGAAGAGGGTCTCTTTGCGGGAGTCTCAGCGGCTGGCGCTTGCTGGGTGGCGCTGGAATTGGCCAAAAAAGTCAAGCACGCGACCATCGTTTTTATTGTCTGCGATCGCGGCGACCGTTACTTGTCCACCGGCGTTTTCCCAGCATGAGTGATTTTCGATTTTGCCCCCTATGCGCCTCCACCTTGAGTGCCTTGGCGAGAGAGGAAGACGGCGGCCTCGTCACCCGTTTGCGCTGTACCGCCTGTGAGTGGACCCACTGGAACAACCCGACACCTGTACTCGGGGCCATCGTGCAACGGGGTGAGCACGTGGTGCTGGCAAGAAATGCAGCCTGGCAGGGGCGTCGCTTTGCTTTGATCACAGGCTTCATGGAGGCCAATGAGACGCCCCAAGAAGGCATCACTCGCGAGATCAAAGAAGAGACCAATTTGGACGTCACTTCATTGTCCTTGGTCGGGGTATATGAATTTGTGAAGAAAAATCAAGTCCTGATCGTCTACCATGCCCACGCCACGGGGGAGATTCGCTTGAGCCCTGAATTGGCCGAATACCAACTCCAACGCCCAAGCGAGATCATTTGCTGGCCAGCGGGCACGGGTCACGCGGTGGCGGACTGGCAGCGCGGCTTGGGTATTGAACCGCGTTATCTGGCTTGGGAAGACCGGGTTTGATTTAAACCTTGACTGGCCAGCATTTCAATCAAAGACCAAAGACACACCAGACATGAACATCGATATCGAACTCGACACCTGTGGGCTCAATTGTCCTTTGCCCATTTTGAAAACTAAAAAAGCCTTGTCAGGGATGCAAGCGGGTCAACGCATCCGTGTGCGATCGACCGACTCCGGTGCTGCACGAGACTTTGAGGCCTTTGCCAGACAAACAGGCCACACCTTGCTCGAGCAAAGTACCCAGGGCAATGAGTTTATTTTTGTCCTTCAGCGGCGCGACTAAGGAATTTGGATCCTTGCCTTGCTGAGTTCCAGACCTTGGCGCTCAGACGATCAGCGCTTTCAAGTATTGAGAAAACTCTGGCGCCACCTCTTTGTGTTTCAAGGCGAGCTCGACTGTGGCTTGCAAAAACCCAAGTTTGGAGCCACAGTCAAAGCGCTTGCCTTCGTAGCGATAGGCGGTGACACCCTCGAACTTCAAAAGCTCAGAGATGCCATCGGTCAATTGAATCTCGCCCAAAGCTCCTCGGCCCATGCCTTGAATCAAGCCAAAGACCTTGGGGCTCAAAATATAGCGGCCAGCCACGGCGAGTCTCGAGTCGGTTTGCTCGGCACGGGGTTTTTCCACGATGCGTTGAACTTGGGTGTGGCCGTCGCTTGTCACGCTGCCGCTCACAATGCCGTAGCGGTGAACTTGTTCGGTGGGGACCTCTTGCACGGCCAAGATGGATTGGTGGGTTTGCATGTAGAGATCTGCCATTTGGCTCAAGATGCCTTTGCCGTGATCGGGTCCGAGCATCAAATCATCGGCCAGTAAAACAGCAAAGGGCTCGTCGCCCACCAGCTTTTCCGCGCACAGCACTGCGTGTCCTAATCCCAAGGCCCTGGGTTGGCGCACATAAGAGCACAGCATGTCGGCGGGTTGGACCTCCCGAATCAAGGACAAGAGCGCGGATTTTCCAGCCACTTCCAACTCATTTTCCAGCTCATAAGCCGTGTCAAAGTGATCTTCAATGGCACGCTTGGAGCGACCGGTTACAAAAATCATGTGACGAATGCCTGCTTCATAGGCTTCTTCAACGGCATATTGAATGAGGGGCTTGTCCACCACGGGCAGCATCTCTTTAGGCTGTGCCTTGGTGGCGGGCAGGAAGCGCGTTCCAAGACCAGCCACGGGGAAAACCGCTTTGGTCAAAGGCATCTTGGTGTAGGACCGTTCTGTGGAAGTTGTCATGGTGGTGGTCAGGGTAGATTCGAATGGGGGGTGGGCTCAATGGGCTCAGTTGCGCTTGTGCTCAGGCCTTTAGGCGAGCGAGTTGCTCGCTGACTTTGGTGAGCGCAGAGGAGAACTCTTTGATGCGGTTGCGTTCTTGCTCAATGACCTGGGGTGGGGCTTTGCTCACAAACGTTTCATTGGAGAGTTTTTGTTGGGCCTTGTTGATTTCTTGGCTCAAGCGCTCGAACTCTTTCGTCAGACGTTGGGTTTCAGCGGCCTTGTCAATTTCAACGAACAAGCAAATCCGGGCCTCGCCCATGACCAAAACGCTGGCGTTTTGAGCGGCGTTTGACCATTGGATGTCGTCTTCAAAAATTTCGATCTCGCTTAATTTCGCCAAGCTCTTGAGAACTGGAGAGATGCTGCTCACAAAGGCCTTGTCCTCGGCTGAGTTGATACAAACAAGCATAGGCACACGCTTGGCGGGTGACAAATTCATTTGGCCACGCAAATTTCGACAACCTTCAACCCAGGCTTTGAGAGACTTCACATGGGCTTCGGCTTTGTCGTCTATTTTTTCAAGTTGCGCTTGTGGATAGGCCCGAATGCTCACCGACGCGAATTGTTCACCTTCAGGCCAAAGTCCTGCCACGGGAGCGACTTTTTGCCACAACTCCTCTGTGATGAAGGGGATCAACGGATGGGCGAGTCTTAGTAAAGCCTCCAAGGTTCGAATCAAGGTGCGTCGCGTCGCGCGTGCCTGGGATTCGGTGCCTTGTTGAATTTGAACTTTGGCGATTTCCAAATACCAATCGCAAAACTCATTCCAAATCAGCTCATAAATTGAGTTGGCAACTTGATCGAGTCGGTAGTCTTTGAAGCTTTGCTCCACGTCGGCCTCAACGCGTTGCAAGAGCGAACTCATCCAGCGGTCGGCTTGGCTAAAGTGCATATAGCCGTGGAAGGCTTCTCCGGGCGCACACTCTGCCTTGGTGTGGGGGTTCAAGCCACAGTCCTGTCCTTCGCAATTCATGAGCACAAAGCGAGTGGCGTTCCACAATTTATTGCAAAAATTGCGATAGCCTTCGCATCTTTTGGGGTCAAAGTTGATGCTGCGCCCCAATGAGGCCATGGCAGCAAAGGTAAAGCGCAAGGCATCGGCGCCGTAGGCGGGGATGCCTTGGGGAAATTCACGCTCGGTCGATTTGCGCACCTGAGGGGCGGTTTCGGGTCGGCGCAGGCCTGTCGTGCGCTTGACCAAAAGAGGAGCCAACTCAATGCCATCGATCAAGTCGACCGGGTCCAAAACGTTGCCCTCGGATTTGGACATTTTTTGACCTTGCGCGTCCCTCACAAGGCCGTGGATGTAGACATCTTTGAAGGGCACTTGACCGGTGAAGTGAGTGGTCATCATGATCATGCGAGCGACCCAAAAAAAGATGATGTCGTACCCCGTGACCAGCACTGAGCTTGGCAAATAAAGATTGAGGTCTTCGGTGGGCTTGGGCCAGCCAAGAGTGGAAAACGGCACAAGTGCAGAAGAAAACCAGGTGTCGAGCACATCGGGGTCTTGGGTGAGCGTCGAATGACCAGCCAGTGCAACTGCTTCTTCCCGGCTCGAGGCCACGAACACCTGGCCACTCTCGTCGTACCAAGCAGGAATTTGATGGCCCCACCACAATTGGCGGCTGATGCACCAATCTTGGATGTTGTTCATCCATTGGTTGTAGGTGTTGACCCAATTTTCGGGGACGAATTTGACGGCGCCACTGTCCACGGCATCAATGGCTTTTTGTGCAATGGATTTTCCTGTGGGGTCGTCTGTGCCCACTTTGGACATGGCCACAAACCATTGGTCGGTGAGCATGGGCTCGATGATTTGACCGGTGCGCTCACAGCGAGGAACCATCAGGTTGTGGGCGCGCACTTCCACCAAGAAGCCAGCCGCGTCAAGGTCCTTGACCACTTGTTTGCGGGCTTCAAAACGGTCGAGTCCTTGGTAGGCCTCAGGGGCATTTTGGTTGATGCTCGCGTCCAGGTTCAGCACGCCAATGCTGGGTAAATTGTGGCGCGCACCCACGGCAAAGTCATTGACATCGTGCGCGGGAGTCACCTTGACCACGCCTGTTCCAAATGTGAGGTCCACGTAGTCGTCCGCAATGACAGGGATCTCCCGGTTGCAAAGTGGCAAGTGCACGCTTTTTCCGATGAACGCTTTGTAGCGCTCGTCCTCGGGATTGACCATGACGGCGACGTCACCCAAGAGCGTTTCTGGCCGGGTGGTGGCCACTACCAAGCGTTCGCCAGAACCCACCACGGGGTAAGCGATAAGCCACAGCGAGCCCTTTTCTTCGTGGCTTTCGACCTCCAAATCGGAGACGGCGGTTTTGAGAACCGGGTCCCAATTGACCAGACGCTTGCCACGGTAAATCAGCCCTTGTTGGTAAAGCCTCACGAAGGCTTCGCGCACCACTTGGCTCAAATGGTCGTCCATGGTGAAGTATTCGCGCGTCCAGTCCACGCTGTCACCCATGCGGCGCATTTGTTGGGTGATGGTTTTACCGCTTTTTTCTTTCCACTCCCAAACTTTGTCCGTGAACATGCTTCGTGACGCTTCAAGCGAGTCAGCAAGAGTCAGCCTAGAGAGGCCTTGATCTTGGAGTTGGCGCTCGACCACGATTTGCGTGGCAATGCCTGCATGGTCGGTGCCGGGAATCCAAGCGGTGTTGAACCCTTTCATGCGGTGGTAGCGCGTCAAACTGTCCATGATGGTTTGGTTAAACGCGTGACCCATGTGCAAAGTACCGGTCACATTGGGTGGAGGCAATTGAATGGCAAAACTGTCCTGAGCGGGTTTGGCAGATTGCGTGCCGCGATAGCCAGCGACGCCATAGCCTCGGCTCTCCCATTCGGGGCCCCAATGCGCTTCAATGGCGGCAGGTTCAAAAGACTTGGACAAGGCATTCAGTCCAGGCTGCTGGACAGGGGCTTCTTTACCAGTTGAGGCGGTGGTGTCTGTGGTCATGAAGAGGTCAACGGTTCGTGGCAAAGGAGTTCAACAAGCCTTAAAGCTTGGGCGGCGTTCACTTGGCTCGGCTAGGGCAAGTTCCAGAGGCTTCCAACGGGCGCGCGGCCAGCTATGGTGCTCAATTGGGGAGTGCAATAGAGAAGATTAACAAGACATTTTAGTGAAAAAAGCCTGTCAGTTGTGTGACAGTTGAGCAAGGTCAAAATCAATGGGACGCACCAAACTCTGGGCGGTCGTTCACTTCGGGCTTGAGCTTGACAGCATGGGTCGCGTCCTTGTTTTCAAGCCGCCAGGCGGCTTTCCTAGCACTCCATGCTTGCAAGCGCTCGTGCACATTCAGGCTTTCTTTGGTCATTTGTGCTGGGGTGCCGGTTTGAACGGTCAACTCCATGCGAATACCATTGGGGTCAAAGAAATAAATGCTTTTAAAGACATGGTGGTCGGTCACGCCGAGCACCTCAATGCCGTGGGCTTGCAGTCTTTGTTTGGTGTTTTCTAGCTCGAGTTCGGTGTCCACGCGAAACGCAATGTGGTTGACCCATAGTGGGGTGTTGGGCGAGGGTAGCGCTGCGGTGTCATCGCCGAGGTCAAAAAAAGCGATGAAGGAGCCGTCTTGGAGGCGAAAGAAAAAATGGGTATAAGGGCAATACTCACCCGTTGAAGGCACATGATCGCTTTGGATGATGTGGTAAAGCGGCAGGCCCAAAATGTCTTCGTAAAAATGCCGGGTCTCCTCCGCATCTTTGGCCCTGTAGGCATAGTGATGCAGTTGTTGCACGCTGGCAGGCGGGGGCAAGGAGGAGGGGTCAAAGGAGGTGATGGTCATTGGTGTTACCGTTTTTGAGGGTGTGTATGGGCACAGAAGGCTTGAATCTCCAGCCCCAAGCAGGGCTGGCTGGGCGCATTGATGCCAAATTTTAGTCTTTAAAGGTCGACTTTCATGGGGAAATATTCCCCAATGTTGAGCCATTGCGTTGAGTGCTTGAGTGTTTCAATCCAGCAGGCCCAAGCGCTCAAATGCCCAAATGCCAGGCTATCAAGCCGTGGATTGACAGGCGTTGAGAAAAGCAACACTTTAGTATTTATGCAGCGTGGCTGCTAATTCGATAGTCCTGGACTATTACGGGGATTGAATCAGACAATTGGACAGGGGTGCCTGGGCAAGTTACGCTATGCACTGTCTCGGATGGTGAATCATCTGGACTTATTCAGTAACACTCTTAGGAGAATTTCCATGGCAGCACTCAAAGGCTCAAAAACGGAAGGCAATTTGAAGGACGCTTTTGCTGGCGAATCTCAAGCCAACCGCCGTTATTTGTATTTCGCAAACAAAGCCGACGTCGAAGGACAAAATGACGTGGCAGCACTCTTTCGCTCCACAGCGGAAGGTGAAACAGGTCACGCCCACGGTCACCTTGAGTGGCTCGAGCAGTGTGGAGATCCCGCCACCGGTTTGCCCATTGGCCCGACCCGTGACAATTTGAAAGCCGCCGTTGCTGGCGAAACCCACGAGTACACCGACATGTACCCCGGCATGGCCAAAACGGCCCGTGACGAAGGGTTTGATGAGATCGCCGATTGGTTTGAGACTTTGGCCAAGGCCGAGAGGTCACACGCCAACCGTTATGCCAAAGCATTGGCCGAGCTCGTTGATTGATCGCATCTAAGAATGAGCCCCATTAACCGATTCATGAACTCATAAAGTCATGGGCGCACGCAGGGGCGGTCAAACATTCAGTCTTGGGCATTGGGTTCAAAAGACCCCTTGCCCATGGCTGAGTTTTTCTCTCAAGTGCAGCATTGCTTTTACGGGGTCAAGCAGATTGACTTGACGCATCATTGTTTTTTTAGAGCCTCTTCAAGGGGGCTGAAATGGATAAGGTAAACCCATGGCCACAGAAGGCAATTTAGTGGCTCCCACACGCCATCCGATCGACTGGAAGGGAGAAGATTTTTACAACGAAGACTCCTGCGTCAAAGAAATGGAGCGAATTTTTGACATTTGTCATGGATGTCGCCGCTGTGTGAGCCTTTGTGGTTCGTTCCCCACTTTGTTTGATCTTGTGGATGAAAGTTCGACCGGAGAGGTCGACGGGGTGGATAAAAAAGATTATTGGAAGGTGGTGGACCAGTGTTTCATGTGTGACCTGTGCTACATGACGAAATGTCCTTATGTCCCACCGCATGAATGGAATTTGGACTTTCCTCACACCATGCTGCGGGCCAAAGCCATCAAATTTAAAAAAGGCGAAGTCTCTTTGGGCGAGCAGTTCTTGGCCTCCACCGACGTGCACGGGCAGTTTGCTGGCATTCCCATTGTGGTGCAAGCGGTCAATGCCCTTAATAAAACCTCGGCGGCGCGCTCGCTCATGTCTTCGGTGTTGGGTGTGGATGAGAAAGCTTGGTTGCCTGAGCTGGCGAGCAAGAAATTTCGCTCTGCTGCACCCAAGTCCACAAAGCACCCGGTGGTCGACGGGGCTTTGACCCCAGGCAAAGTCGCGATTTATGCCACGTGCTATATCAATTACAACGAGCCAGGGATTGGCCTGGATTTGATTGGTATTTTGGAGCACAACGACATTGACTATGTCTTGGTGGAAAAAGAATCTTGCTGTGGTATGCCCAAATTGGAGTTGGGCGACTTGGACTCGGTGCACGAGAACAAAGAAAAAAATATTCCCGTTTTGGCCCGTTACGCAAAGCAAGGGTATGCCATTTTGAGTGCGGTGCCCAGTTGCACCTTGATGTTTAAGCAAGAGTTGCCATTGATGTACCCGCAAGATGCGGATTGCCAAGCGGTGAAAGAAGCCATGTGGGATCCCTTTGAATACCTGATGGCCAGAAAACGTGATGGCCTTTTGAAGACCGATTTCAACACGCCACTGGGCAATGTGAGCTATCAAGTGCCTTGCCACTCGCGTGTTCAAAACGTGGGCAAAAAAGCCGAAGAAATGCTCAAGTTGGTGCCGCAAACGACCATCAACACCATTGAGCGTTGTTCAGGGCATGCCGGCACCTTTGGAGTTAAAAAAGGCTTTCACGATGTGGCCATGAAAATTGGCAAGCCCGTTGTCAAAGCCATGGCCTTGATGAAGGACGGCTCAACCCCTGACTTCATCAGTTCCGACTGCCCACTGGGTGGCCACCACATTGCCCAAGGCTTTGAAGCCCAAGGTTTGGTGGTGCCCGAACTTGAGCACCCCATCAGTTTGATCAAACGCGCTTACGGACTTTGAACACCAATGAGCCCCAAGAAGCCAGAGATGGCCAGCGTTTGGTCTTGCACCGAAATTTGAAACATTGAAGGAATGACGCCATGGATGCTTTTTTACAAAAAACGGGCCACATCACGGTTGACAATTTGATGAGTTTGGAGGCTTACTCCAAGTACAGAAAGTTGCACAAGGCCGACATCATCGCGCACCGCAAACTGCGTTCGGTGAACCTGGGGGAAAACATGAATTTGCAGTTTGAAAGCGAGACCACGATCCGCTATCAAATTCAGGAAATGCTCAGGATTGAAAAAATATTCGAAGAAGAAGAAATTCAGTCTGAAATTGACACCTACGCGCCCTTGGTGCCCACGGGTAGCAATTGGAAGGCCACCATGCTGCTCGAGTACCCTGAGGTGAACGAGCGCAAGCGTGAACTCGCCAGACTCATCGGTGTTGAAGACCGGCTCTTCATAGAGGTTCAAGGCCACGAACATGTCTACGCCATTGCCGATGAGGACCTCGAGCGTGAGAATGCCGAGAAAACCTCTTCTGTGCATTTTGTGCGCTTTGAGTTGACCCCCGCCATGGTGGCCGAAGTCAAAGCCGGTGCGAGCGTTAAACTGGGATGCGACCACACCAATTACCCGGCGCACGTGAGCATTGCACCTGAGACTTTGGCCAGTTTGGCGGGCGATTTGAAGTAGTCTTGGTTTTGCTGAGTCTGGGCGCAGCGCTCGGGTGACGCCTTCTGAGCTCTTGGGGTGCTCACATGGGGGTCAAGGTCCATGGTCTGTGGCCTGTGGTCTGTGCATTCGCCATCCGGTTCTACAATGGCTGCTCAGGCCGTGGTTAAGAGGAGGCGTGGCCAATCCAGCGCATTGCCCTTCACGCCGATCTTGGCCAAGATCTGGCCCCATTTTTTATTTGTCCTTACTCACCATGCTCTTACTGCTGTCTCCTGCCAAGACCTTGGACTATGAAAGTCCCTTGCCCCAAGGGATCAAAGACCTGCGGCCTCAGTCACCGATCTTTACAGATCGAACGTCCACCTTGGTCAAGCATTTGAAAAAACTCTCGGTCTCTGAGTTGTCCGATTTGATGAGTTTGAGCGAAAAATTGGCTGAACTCAACGTCAAACGTTTTCATGACTGGAGAGCTACGGACACCCTTGAAAATTCAAGACCGAGCATCTTTGCCTTCAATGGCGATGTGTACGATGGCTTGGCCGCCAAGAGCCTTAAAAAAACGGACCTCGCGTGGCTTGAGTCCCATTTGGTGATTTTGAGTGGACTCTATGGTGTCTTGAAACCCTTGGACGCTTTGCAGCCCTACCGATTGGAGATGGGAACGACCTTGAAGGTGGCCAAGAGCCGCAACTTGTACGACTTTTGGGGCCCACGAATTGCCCAGTATCTCAACACCCGGTTGGATGAAGAAGATTCGCGGGTGGTGGTCAATTTGGCGTCCCAAGAGTATTACAAGTCTGTTGACCTCAAAACCCTGCGTGCGCAGGTGATTGAATGTGTTTTTGAAGATGAAAAAAATGGACGCCACAAAGTCATCAGTTTTTTTGCCAAGAAAGCCCGTGGCCTCATGGTGCGCTTCGCGGCCTTGCAGCGCATCAAAACCCCCGAGGCCTTGAAAAATTTCGATTTGGAGGGCTATGCGTTTGAGCCCAAGTCCTCAAGCGCAGAGCGCTATGTTTTTAGGCGTGCCGAGGCCTATTCGCAAGGGCTCTGATTGGTAGCACACTTGGGGCTTTGGGGCTCATCAAGAGTTGTGTCATATTTGAAGACTTGGTTTTTTTGCAATCCATTGAGGCGAATTTATTGTTTATGCGCGCGAACAACAACGCAGTCTGGCTTGAGTATGAGGTGCATCCAGCGTTAAATGAGGTGCAGCAGTCGGTTCATCCGCGCGCACGCGTTTTGTTGATCATGGGCCTTGGCTTGCAGCTCATCTCTTGGCCCCAATCTTTGATCGATGGGTTGACCCGTGCCGGTTTTGAGGTCATTACCATGGACAACCGAGATGTCGGTCTGTCCACTATTTTTGATCACGAGGGTGTCCCCAATTTGCTGTGGCAAGCTCTCCAGCAGAAAATGGGATTCAAGGTCCAGACCGCTTACTCTTTAGAGGACATGGCGGGGGATGCTTTGGCGGTCCTGGATGCATGCGGTGTAGAGCAAGCCCATGTTTTGGGGATGAGCATGGGCGGCATGATTGCGCAACGCTTGGCCATCCTTGCGCCGCACCGATTGCTCAGTTTGGTGAGCCTCATGAGCTCGAGCGGCGCCAAAGATTTGCCCGGGCCTGATGCCGCACTTTTGGAGCGCATGTTCTCAGCTCCCCAGGAGCAAACCCTCGAGGCCTATGTGAACCAAGCCATGGGTGTCTTCGATGCCTTGGCCAGTCCCGGGTTTCGCGATGACGTGAAGAGTATGCGTTTGCGCGTGGTCAATGCCATTGAACGCAGCTACCACCCAGGCGGTGTGCTGCGACAAATGTCTGCGGTCATGGCCGACTCGGCCAGGGCCCACTTGCTCCACACCATCAAAGCGCCAACACTTGTGATCCACGGCTTGGCCGATCCCTTGGTGCCCATTGCCTGCGGCATCGACACGGCCAAAAGAATTCCTGGTGCACAATGGATGGAGATCAAGGACATGGCCCACGATTTACCCCAATGCTTGGTGCCAATGGTGCTGAGCCGTTTGATTGAATTTTTCCAATGAACACGCCTGAACTCTCTTGGCTGGGCAAGCCCACGGCCTATATCGATCAATACCAAGCCGAGTTGCTCTATCCCATTTCTCGCTCGACCAAACGCGCCGAGTTGGGGCTGACTGCGGGTGCATTGCCGTTCATGGGGGCGGATATTTGGAATGCCTATGAGTTGAGTTGGCTCAACAAGAAGGGCAAACCTCAGGTCGCCATGGCTCGCATGGTCGTGCCGCTTGACAGCCCCAACATCATTGAGAGCAAGTCGATGAAGTTGTACTTCAACAGCTTTAGCCAGACCGCCTTTGACAGTGCACAAGAGGTGCTGGCTTGCATCAAGAGGGATATGGGGGAGGCTTTGATCAGACCTCTGGAAGCCTCAGGCAGTGTTGTTGAGGCAGATGCGAGCATGGATGCTACAAAGCTCCACAGCGCCTTGGCGTTGGCCCTGGGTGTGGAGTTGATCGCTCCTGAGCACTTTGGACGCGAGAGGATTGTTGACTTTGAAGGACTGGACTTGGACCGTTTGGACATTGAGTGTATTGACTACCAGCCTCGAGCCGAACTCTTGCAGGTGACATCCGGCCTACCCCCGGTGACCGAATCCTTGTGTTCAAATTTGCTCAAAAGCAACTGTTTGGTCACTGGCCAACCCGATTGGGGCAGCGTGCAAATTCGCTATACGGGAGATGCCATTGATCAAGAAGGTTTGTTGCGGTATTTGGTGAGTTTTAGAGACCACAACGAATTTCATGAACAATGTGTGGAGCGCATTTTCATGGACATTTGGACGCGTTGTCACCCCAGTCGCTTGAGTGTCTATGCTCGCTACACACGGCGCGGGGGCTTGGACATTAACCCCTTTCGAACGAGCCACCCCGAGCGACTTCCGCTTCAATCTAGGTTGGCGAGACAATAAGAGGCTGCTCGCTGCAAGCTCCTAGGACATGGTATTTTATTTCCGGCTTTAAGCACAGACTCGATCTCCGCCATGCCACAAGAATATGTACAGACCCAAGCAACGCCAGACCTGGTGCTCTACACCTTTCGACGTTGTCCCTACGCCATGCGCGCACGCCTGGCCTTGAGGTCAAGTGGTTTTGCCTATGAAACCCGGGAAATTGAACTCAAACACAAACCCCAGCACCTGCTCACCCTCTCGCCCAAAGGCACGGTCCCGGTTCTGTGGGTCAAGACACCCAGCGGGGTGTCGGTCATCGATGAGAGTTTTTCGATCATGCGTTGGTGTTTGTCGCAACGAGACCCCCAGTCTTGGTGGGCTTGTCTGGATGACCCAAAAATTCAGGGATTGAAACTCATTGAACAAAACGACGGGGTTTTTAAGCAGCATCTGGACCGCTACAAATACCCATCTCGGTTTGGTTTGAGCAGTGGACTGGAACACCGCGAGCAGGGCGCAAAATTTTTGCACGAACTTCAAAAACGACTGCGCGATCATGCCTTTTTATCGGGCGAGCATTGGGGGGTGCTCGACGCTGCCATTGCACCCTTTGTGCGGCAATTCGCCCACACCGACCCCGCCTGGTTCTTCGTTCAAGTTTGGCCAGAGCTTGGTGCTTGGTTGCGTTCATTTGAAGCTTCTGCTGATTTTTTGGCGGTGATGCAAAAGCACCCGGTTTGGCAAGAAGGCAAGCCACAAGCGCTCAGCTGAGAAAGCGGTTGACTGGGGTCACGGGCTGGTTTTTTTGTCGCTCGCCCTGTCAATCATGGGCGGGAGTTTTTTGGGGTTGTGAATTCTGAGTTGTTTGTGAATGCTTGTTCGTCCAAATACAACTTCGATATCTTTGATTCTGACGTCAAAAATAGTGGCCAAAAAAGCCACCATGAAGTCGGTGGCGCGGCCATTGACGGGGCTGGCGCTCACGCTGATTTTGAGTTGATTCGCGAGGGGTTTGCCGATGGCGGTTTTTTTTGCAGCTGGGGTGCCCAAGACATTCAGAATCAGGGTCGTGTCTTCCCATTGATAAAATTCATGTCGCAGGCGTCGGCAGGTGCTCATGATGAATAAATATGCAGTCTCAGTTCGAGCTTGGGTGAGACATGAATTGGATCTTTTTGCGACTTTTTTCTTGGGTCCATTGAGCCTGATGGAGCGCATTGATGGATTTTTTGAGTTGGGCTCATCGAATGTTGAGTGGGTTAACCCTTCGGGCAAGTTCTTTGAATTTTGGATCAAGTTTACTCTTGTATTCCTTGTCACCAATCATTTTTTCAACCGTCCACCATTATTCACAAAGCCGCTGGGTCGTACCTTGATGAGGCGAAGGTGGGGAGGCATTAAGGCTTAAAATCACCATGGCATGAAAATAAATCTCAAGAAATCAAACCCCCCATTTTGTTGGGCCTCGCTTTTTTGGGTCAGCACTTGGTTGTTGTTGGTGCTCAATGTGGATCCTGCTCGTGCGCAAAACACCGAACCCGTGCTGGGCAGTCTCTTTGCCGAGGCTCAGCCCGCACCCATTTGTTGTGGTCCCGCCCTAGTGGACCCCGAAAGCAACGTGTGGCAACGTGAAGACTCCACGGCCAAATACCAAAGCACTTACAACTGGCAGATGCATCGCCGCTTCGGTGCCTCTTACTCAGGTCCCAACAGTGTGCAAGCCGGCGGGGAAAACATGTTCACCTTTTCGACCACAGCCCATTGGGGTAGGCGGGTTTGGGATGGGGGCGAGTTGTATTTCGACCCTGAGGTGGTCTCAGGCGTGCCGTTTTCCAGTAATTTGGTGGGCCTGGGGGGCTTTACCAATGGCGAAATCACCCGTGCATCGGGCTCGCAGCTCTTGCCCTATGTGCAGCGCTTGTTCTTGCGTCAAACCTGGGGCCGTGGCGGCGGGAGTGAGCCGGTGGCATCTGATTTCAATCAAATGGCCGGCGTACAAGACAAGAATCGCTGGGTCCTCACCGTGGGCAACTTCTCGACCCTGGATGTGTTTGATGACAACGCCTATGCCAAAGACCCGCGCACCCAATTCATGAATTGGGGCAATTGGACCTATGCGGCCTATGACTATGCCGCCGATGCACGCGGTTATGGCTGGGGTGCTGCTTTGGAGTGGTACCAAGGGGATTGGACCTTGAGAGCAGCCCGCATGACCGGTCCAAAAGTGCCCAATGGTTTGGCCGTCGACTTTAACTTGCTCAAGCATTATGGGGACCAAATTGAGCTCGAACATGCCCACCAATGGTGGGGCAAACAAGGGCGGGTTCGGCTCTTGGCTTGGCATGACCGGGCCGTGCTCGCCAGCTTTAGCGATGCCACCGCCTACCTTCAGTCCCACCCTGGTGTGGACCCCGAGACCATTTTGAATGTTCGTGGCACTGAAAAAAATAAAACCGGTTTGGGCCTCAACCTCGAGCAAGCCTTGCCTTGGAATTTGGGCTATTTCCTTCGTGTGATGGCCACGGATGGCAGGACAGAGACTTATGCCTTCACGGAAGTGGACAACTCCTTGTCCTCAGGGCTCTTGGGCACGGGCGAGTCTTGGGGGCGCTCCCAAGACCGTGTGGGTGTTTCATGGATGGTCAATGGTTTGTCGGCGCAGCGCAAAGCCTATTTGAAAGCAGGGGGTATCTCTTTTTTCATTGGCGACGGTGCCTTGAATTACCAGACGGAAAATATTGTTGAGGGCTTTTACAGTTGGGGCATCACCCCAGCACTTTGGTTCACCCTGGATTACCAACGCATCCAAAACCCTGCCTACAACGCCTCGCGTGGCCCCATCGATGTGCTCGCGTTTCGCTGGCATGTGGAGATCTGAGTTGCCGCTTGGGCGAACGCTGCATCAGTCAAACAACTTGAATTGATCGCCCTGGATTGTGCTGCCTGCAGGGGCGCCAGTGCTTGAGAGCTCAGCATCTTCCAGCGCTGAGGGGTCCGTTGAGGTTGCAGCTGCTGGGATTTTGCTCAATGTGCTGGCCCGCACACCCAAGAGTCGCAACTTGTATTCAAAGTTCACGCGCTTCAAGGCCTGAGCGGCGATGAGGCGAATGGCCTTGGCGTTTTGGACAGGTTCAGCCACCGTGAGGTCTCGAGTCAGGGTTTTGAAATTGTCAAATTTGACTTTGATGCCGATGGTTTTGCTGGCATAGGACTGCTTGACCAAGGCCTGGCTCAGCTGCTCACACAAGCGTGTGAAAATCTCTCCCAACTGAGCCTTGTCATCGCGCACATGCAAGTCTCTTGAAAACGTGGTTTCTTTGCTGATGGAGACGGGCTCACTGTGGGGCTCCACGGCAGAATCGTCGATGCCTCGGGCACTTTGGTACAGCCATTGTCCATATTTTTTACCGAATTGAACCATCAAATGGTCCAAGGGCTCGCGCACCAAGTCTCCCAATGTGTGGATGCCCAAAAGCTTCAAGCGCTCATTGGCTTTGGGGCCAATGCCATTGAGTTTTTTGCACGGTAAAGGCGCGAGCACCGCGGCGACGTCCTCTTGTAAAACCACCGATATGCCATTGGGTTTGTTGAATTCACTGGCCAATTTGGCCAGCAATTTATTGGGTGCCACACCTATGGAGCAGGTGAGCCCGGTGGCTTGGAAGATGGTTTTTTGCAGTAGTCGAGCGGTGACCCGTCCGCCCTCGCGTTGACCGCCCGGGACAGAGCTTAAATCCAGGTAAATTTCATCCACACCGCGGTTTTCCATGATGGGGCAGATGTCTTGGGCAATGTCCTTGAAGCGAGACGAATAGTATCGGTATTGCTCAAAGTCCATGGGCAGCACAATGGCGTGGGGGCACAGTTGCGCGGCTTTCATCATGCCCATGGCCGAACCTACCCCAAAGGCTCGGGCGGCATAGGTGGCTGTGGTGATCACCCCTCGCCCTTTGTAGCTTGAGAGTCTGGGGAAGTTGTCGATCGGGGTGTTGGCGTCCCAGGGGCTGGCCATGAAGTTTGGGGCGAGCGCGGGCCATGGGTCTTCTGGCACTGTCCAAGTCTGGGCTTGGCGACCATTCTCAGTCTCATTGCTAAATTCATCGGCAAATTCTGTGCTCATCTCGCTGGCAAACTCATCAATTCCTTCGCCCTGATGTGTTGTGCTTTTGTGCGCCTGCTCAGGCAGCGCGCTGGCCTCATTGCCCTCATTGCCCTCAATGCCCTCCATGGATCCGGGGGTGCTTTGTTGAACCCGCGAGCCGCCGATCACCACAGGCAGGCCCTTGAGTTGGGGGTAGCGAAGCAACTCCACGGACGCAAAAAAAGCATCCATGTCCAAGTGGGCAATGCGGCGAACCTTGTTGGTCTGGGTCGGGGGCGGGGGCGGTTTGGGGTGAGCCAAGTGATCCGAGTTAGCCGAGTGAGCCGCATCGAGCGCGGCTTGCGGCAAGGTCTCAACATGGGACTCCTGGTGGGTGGGCGGCGTGTCGCTCAGGGCTTGGGACTGAGTCAGGGACTTATCGTGGATCCCTTCAGAGAGATGGGTCGCGCCCCGTGAGAGGTCTGGAAAACCAAACACCGAATCCAAACTGGCCGTCAAAGCGCCATCGGTCTTCTTGGGGGGGGGTGCAGTCATGTCAATTCAACCCATTCCAAGGGTCCTTGCTAAGCACACGGGACGCTGCCTTGCTGCTCAATGCAATGGGGTTTGAGATATCGAGTGAGGCATTGACGAAGAATCAAATCCAAGGCGCAAAGCTGCCCGGCAAGATCACCGATGGGTCGATGTCCTTGACAGCCGTGCGTCCACAAAACGCCATGCTCAAATCGAGTTCATTGTGAATGATTTCGAGCGCCTTGGTAACGCCCTCTTCGCCCATGGCGCCCAGGCCATAAAGCATCGAGCGGCCGATGTAGGTGCCTTTCGCGCCCAGGGCCAAGGCTTTCAACACATCTTGGCCAGAGCGGATGCCGCCATCCATGTGCACTTCAATGTCTTGGCCCACGGCTTGAACAATTTTCGGCAGTGCGCGAATGCTCGACTCCGCGCCATCGAGTTGCCGTCCCCCATGGTTGGAGACGATGAGCGCATTGGCGCCTGAGTCCACCGCGTGTCGAGCGTCTTCAGCGTCTTGAATGCCTTTGAGAATCAGGGGCCCATTCCAGCGCTCTTTGACCCATTGCACGTCGTCCCAGTTGAGTGAGGGATCAAATTGTTGGGCCGTCCAAGACGACAAGGACCCCATGTCCGAGACTCCTTTGACGTGACCCACGATGTTGCCAAACTGACGCCGGTGAGTGCCGAGCATCCCTAGACACCATCTGGGCTTGGTCATGAGATTGAGAAGATTGGCCAAGGTGGGTTTGGGTGGAGCGCTCAAGCCATTTTTAATGTCCTTGTGGCGTTGTCCCAAAATTTGCAAGTCCAAGGTGAGCACCAAGGCTGAGCAGCGTGCGGCTTTGGCGCGTTCGATCAAATCGGCAATGAAGACGCGGTCTTTCATCATGTAGAGTTGAAACCAAAATGGGTGACCCTGGGTTTCTTGAGCTACGTCTTCAATGGAGCAGATGCTCATGGTCGAGAGCGTGAAGGGGATGCCGAATTTTCGGGCACTTTTGGCCGCCAAAATCTCCCCGTCGGCATGTTGCATACCGGTCAATCCTGTGGGCGCAATGGCCACTGGCATTTTGACGGGTTGTCCGAGCATCTGACTCTCGGTCGAGCGCGTGGCAATGTTGACGGCCACGCGCTGGCGAAATTTGATCTGACTCAAATCACTTTCATTGGCACGGTAGGTGCCCTCGGTCCAGGAGCCTGAATCGGCATAGTCATAAAACATGCGCGGCACGCGACGCTGGGCCAAGACCCTGAGGTCCTCAATGTTGGTGATCACGGTCATGGTGTGGGTCCTTGAAATGGAGGGGCCGCGCTTTGGCCAAATTGGACTGGGCCCGGGCCTTAGAAGTCTCTCGCCTTGGCCGCTTCAAGGCGTGCCAAGTGACGTTGAACCTGGGCTTGGACCTGGACTGGCGCGGTACCCCCCAGTGTAGACCTGGCATTCATCGAGCCCAAGAGGCTTAAAACTTGGTACACATCCTCTTGGATTTCGGGGTGAAAGCCCTGCAGTTGCGCCAGGCTCATGGCGCTTAAATCGACGCCGCTCTCCATGGCTGCCTTGACCGCCTTGGCCACGGTGTCGTGCGCATCGCGAAAGGGTAAACCCTTTTTGACCAAATAATCGGCCAAATCGGTGGCGGTGGCATAACCCTTGGCCGCGGCATGTTCCATGGCCTGGGGCCTGACACGCAAGGCTCCAGAGTGGACGCCAGTTTGGGCGTCTTTTTGTCCGCCAATCATCTGCGCGAAAATTCGCAAAGTTCCACTGAGCGTGTCCACGGTATCAAACAAGGGCTCTTTGTCCTCTTGGTTGTCTTTGTTGTAAGCCAACGGCTGCCCCTTCATCAAGGTGAGCAGTCCCATCAAGTGGCCCACCACCCGGGCAGTTTTGCCGCGAGCGAGTTCGGGTACATCGGGGTTTTTCTTTTGCGGCATGATGGAGCTGCCGGTGGTAAAGCGGTCGGCGATTTGAATGAAGCCGAAATTTTGACTCATCCAAAGAATGAGCTCCTCGCTTAGGCGGCTCACGTGCACCATCACCAAGCTCGCCGCGGCGGTGAACTCGATGGCAAAGTCTCGGTCACTCACCGCATCGAGACTGTTTTGACAAACCTGAGGGCGACCTTGGGCGTCCACCATCCCGAGCCGCTTTGCCACCGCCTCGCGGTCCAGGGGGTAGCTCGTGCCAGCGAGTGCTGCGGCACCCAAGGGCAGCGTGTTGGTGCGCGCTTTCACCTCTTGCATGCGTTGGGTGTCACGGTGAAACATCTCCACATAGGCCAACAAATGGTGGGCAAAACTCACCGGTTGGGCCACTTGCAAGTGGGTAAAACCCGGCATGATGGTGTGCACATGGTCTTGGGCCACACGCACCAAGGCGTATTGCAAGCTCTCCAGGAGCACCACAATGAGATCAATCTCTTGCCTGAGCCACAGACGGATATCGGTGGCGACTTGGTCGTTTCGGCTCCTGCCCGTGTGCAGCCGCTTGCCCGCATCCCCAATCAATTGGGTGAGTCTGGCTTCAATGTTGAGGTGCACATCTTCGAGTTCGAGCTTCCATTGAAATTGACCGCTTTCGATTTCCTGGGTGATTTGTCCCATGCCGCGTTCGATCGACGCCAAATCCTCGGCCGACAAAATGCTTTGGCTGCACAGCATCTCGGCGTGGGCCAAGGAGCCTTGGATGTCAACCCGCCACAGGCGCTGGTCAAACATCACACTGGCGGTATAGCGTTGGACGAGTTCGCTCATGGGTTCGCTAAAGAGCTGAGACCAGGCTTGGGACTTTTGATCAAGGGGATTGGTAGACATAAGTTGGTTATTTTATTACCGGGGCGCTCTGCTCACGGACGCATTCACCATTTAAATGGGCGTTTGGCTCCTGAATCAGGGCTTGCTCACCTTGTTGGCGCGTCAAAAACACCAAAACCACCCATTTGAGGACTTTTTGATACAGAAAAGACCTAAAATGCCATGAATGACTGGGGTTTACCAGACATGTATGGATTCGGGTTTACCAGAAATCCAACTATAAAAATGATGACAATGAGACTTTAAAACATGAGTTCAAATTCGATTGTGATCGTGGGTGGTGGGCATGCAGGGGCACAACTGTGTGCCTCCTTGGCCGAGTTGGGTCAAGGCTCACGCATCCACTTGGTGTGCGAAGAACCCGTGCTGCCTTACCAGCGCCCCCCCTTGTCCAAAGCATTTTTTAAGAAAGCGGATGAAGCCGTTCAGTCTATTCGTGCCGCCACTTGGTATGAGCAGCAAGGCATTGAGGTGCATTTGGGCGATCCCGTCAAAAGCATCGATCCTGAAAAACAAACCGTTCATTTGTCGTCTGGCAAGAGCTTGGCCTATGGCCAACTGGTGCTTGCCACGGGAACGCGGGCGCGGCAGTTGCCCAGTTTGCCCACCAATTTGGACAATGTCTACACCTTGCGCACCGCCCATGACGCGACCCAATTGAGGACCTCGCTCGAAAGCGTTGAGCGAGTGACCTTCATTGGCGGGGGCTTCATTGGTTTGGAGTTGGCAGCGACCCTTCAATCCCTGGGCAAGCAAGTGACCGTGCTCGAGTCCCAAACTCGTTTGCTCTCCAGGGCCGTCTCGCCGCAATTGTCTGCTCATGTGCTTGGTATCCACCAAGCGGCGGGTTTGGACGTGCGCTTGGATTCTCAAATCAAGGGCTTTGCCTTTGAGTCGCACCGCGTGACGCACATTGAACTCGCCAGCGAGACGTTGGCCGTCGAGTGTGTTCTTTTGGGTATCGGGGCTGAGCCCGAGGATGCCTTGGCGCGGCAAATTGGACTGCGTTGTGATCATGGCATCTTGGTCGACGCGCAAATGAAAACCTCCAATCCCCACATCTGGGCAGTGGGAGACTGTTCGCGTTTTCCATGGACCCCAGAGCTCCCCAGCCTGCGCTTGGAGTCGGTTCAAAACGCCAACGACCAAGCCCGCACAGCGGCGCAAAGCCTCATGGGTCAAACGGTGAGCTACCAGCCGATGCCATGGTTTTGGTCTGAGCAGGGCAGCATGCGTTTGCAAATGGTGGGTTTGATGCCCGCCCAGGCCCAGACCCAGGCCGTGCACCGTCCATTCAGCCCGCCCACTCAGACCTCGGTGAGCGATGTTGCTGCATTCTCATTGTTCCATTACCTAGGCGAGCGGCTGCTTTGCGTGGAAAGTGTCAACGCGCCCATGGAGCACATGATGGCGCGCAAAATCCTGGAGCAAGGATTGAGCCCTTCTCCCGCTGCCGTGGCCGACACAGCCTCACCGCTCAAGAACTTGCTGGCCTGAGGTTAGTCTGGATAGGCATTTTGAATCAGCGTGCTAGCATGGGTGTTTGTATCATTTTCAATATTTTCAGGTGCCTCGTGTGAAACCTTTGAACATCATCATTGCAACCCGAGAGAGTCGCTTGGCCATGTGGCAAGCCCAACACGTTCAGGCTTTGTTAATACAAGGTGGTGCACAGGTGTCCCTTTTGGGGATGACGACCCAAGGGGACCAAATTTTGGACCGCTCCTTGAGCAAAGTGGGTGGCAAAGGACTTTTCGTCAAAGAGTTGGAGGTCGCCCTCGAGTCGGGTGCTGCGGACTTGGCGGTTCACTCACTCAAAGATGTTCCCATGGATTTGCCCCAGGGTTTTTCCCTCGCGTGTGTGATGGAGCGTGAAGACCCCAGAGACGCTTGGGTGTCGCCCCATTGGGCGAGCTTGCAAGACCTCCCCAAGGGTGCGGTGGTCGGGACCTCGAGTCTTAGACGCACCGTTTTGCTCAAAGCCTTGCGTCCCGATTTGGTCATTGAGCCGCTTCGTGGCAACTTGGACACGCGACTCAAAAAACTGGACGCTGGCCAATACGCCGGCATTGTGCTGGCGGCTGCGGGTCTTAAAAGGCTTGGACTTCAAGAGCGCATTCGCCGTGTCTTTGAGGTTGATGAAATGCTGCCCGCTCCGGGTCAAGGCGCTTTGGGCTTGGAGGCGATGCAACACCGCGAGGATGTGATTGAGGCCATGGGTGCCTTGTCACACCAAAGCACCTGGCTGGCGGTCAGTGCGGAGCGGGCGGTGAGTCGGGCAATGGGTGGGAGTTGCTCCATGCCACTGGCCGCTCACGCCACCATGCAGGGGGAATACTTGACGCTTCATGCGGCTTGGGGTGACTTGGAAGTCCCGGGACGTATCTTGCGCGCGCACACCACCCAAGAAGTGGCCGACATCGAGGCGGCGCAAAAGTTGGGCACCTGGGTGGCCCAGCAACTGATCGATCAAGGTGCCCAACACCAGGCCTTGGCCTAGTGCCAGGACGGGCGTGTCCATCAATGACCGCAACGAATGCAAATAATGCACCGATTGCCCCCATTGCAAGATTAGCCTGTGAAGTCTCTCCATACCAGCACCCCTAGAGCGCTCGCACGTCCCTCCACCCATTGATGCCAGGCCTCGTGGTGAACAAGCCCATCAAGACCCCTGCAGAGCCAAGATCTTTTGTCCCTGGTGACAGGCCAAGGGTCATCTTCACCCGTCCCGAGGGTGAGCACGCCCATGGGTTTGAGTCCCTTAAAGAGGCCGGCTACCCCGTAGAACACTGGCCCTTGATTCACATTCAGCCCCATCCCAGCAACGAATCGCTGGCCCGGGCTTGTGAGCATTGGCGACAGTGGAGGGCCGTGTTTTTTGTGAGTCCGCAAGCGGTGCTCTATTTCTTTCGGTACGCGGGCACCAAGCTTGACTTGCGCCACACCCGTTGTTGGGCCACGGGGTCGGGCACACGGGATGCTTTGCTCAGACACGGCGTGGCCCAGGACCTGATCGACACACCGAACTTGGCCAATGGACTTTGGGACTCTGAGCATTTGTGGCAGTCGGTCAAAGAGCAAATTCGACCTCTCGATGGGGTGTTGATCGTGAGAGGTGGGGAGGTACAAACGTTGAGCTCGGTTTTATCGCCAAGCGCTGAGGTGGCCAGCCCACCACGGCACGACACGGGGGTGGGGCGGGAGTACCTGGCCGAGCAAATCAAGGCCCAAGGTGGACAGGTGATTTGGGCTGTGGCCTACATGAGGGCTGCACCGAATTGGTCAGCGCAGCAAGTGAAGCAGGCCGCGCAGGCTCTTTGCGACGGATCGATCTGGATTTTTACCAGCTCTCAGGCGGTGAACAATTGGCGGCAATTGATGGGGGAGGCCCGGGGGCCATGGCCACAGGGGCGGGCCATTGCCACCCACGACAGAATTGCCCAAGCCTTGAGCGCGGCGGGCATGGGTGTTGTTGCTCGGTCACGCCCCAATCTCGACGCCTTGTTGGTGTCATTAGAATCCATGCCATGAATGAGCCCCAGTCCACCGCCCCCAACGCCACCATAGCAAGTTCCAATTCATCCGTCAGCGCTGAGGCCGACGCGGTGAGAGTGAGCAAAGATGTCAATGTCCCGAATGCCTCCCAGGCCCCTGCTTTGACCCTGGGGGTGCTGGCCCGATGGACTTGGCTCGTCGGTGCAGTGGCCTTGCTGGCCTGTCTTTTTTTATGGCAAAAAATCAATGGTCTGCAAGAAATTTTGGCCCGTCAAACCTTTGACGCCACCGCCATGGCCCAAGAGGCCAAGGGTTTGGCCAAAGAAGCGGCGGAGCTCTCGAGAGACAGTGCGGCGCATTTGTCCTTGATGCAGACCCAGCTGAGCGAGGTCTCTTTGCAGCGCACCCAATTGGAGTCGCTCATGCAAACCCTCACTCGAACGCGAGACGAGAACACCCTCGATGAGCTGGAATCGTCCGTTCGTCTCGCTCAGCAACAAGCGCAATTGACCGGCAGCTTGACCCCTCTTTTGACGGCCATGACGCTCGCCCAGTCCAAACTCGCCAAGCTCTCCCAGCCGCGCTTGGCGGCCCTCGAGCGCGCGCTCAACAAGGACATTGGTCGAATCAAGTCCTTCGCTATGGCCGACACCCCCAATGTGTTGCTCTCCCTTGATGAGTTGGTTCGCTTGGTCGATGATTTGCCCTTGGCCAATGAAATGGGGGAAAAGCACAACCCCAGTTCACCAAACAGTCCTCCAAACACTGCGCCAAACACTGTGCCAAATACTGCGCCAACGAGCGCTGCAATGGCCTCGGGTGCCAACAAGACCAGCTCCCTTGAGGATTGGGGCGTTGCCAAGGCTGGCAACTGGGTGCACGAGGTCAGTCAAAGTTTGGCCTCTCAGTTGTGGTCCCCGCTTTGGTCGGGCTTGCAAGGCTTGGTGCGCATTAGCCGAATCGATGAGCCCCAAGCCGTGCTCTTGAGTCCTGAGCAAGGCTACTTTGTTCGAGAAAACTTGAAACTTCTTTTGCTCAATGCCAAACTGGAGTTGTTGGCGCGCCAGCCTGAGGCCTTGCAAAATGATGTGGAGCTGGTGCGCAGGCAACTCAATCAGTACTTTGACAACCATGCCAAGAGCACGCAAGGGGCGTTGGCGCAATTGGGGGTGCTGCAAAACAGCCTCAAGCAACTGGACTTGCCGCATTTGGATGACACTTTGGCCGCTTTTGCCAGCGCCCAAATGGGGCGCTAGCATGAGAGGCGCGCTTTGGCTCGTGGCTCTTTTTGGCGTGGCGGTGGCATCCTCACTATTTCTTGGGGGTAACCATGGTTTGGTGAGTGTCTTTTTGGCCCCCTCGCGGGTGGACATGTCGCTCAATTTAGTGATTGTGGTCTGGATTGTGTCCTTGCTGCTCGTGCACGCAGCATTGCGAGCCTTGGGGCTGCTTTTTGATATCCCCTTGCAAGCCAAGAGATGGCGCTGGCAAACGCGCGAGCGTGCCTTGTTGAGCGGTGTGGTTCAGGCCTTGGCGCAATTGCAGTCGGGGCGGTTTTTGCGAGCGCAAAAATCTGCCCTCCAAACACTCGCTTTGCACAAAAGCATGAAGGACTCAGCCCATCATTGGGGTTTGTCCTCCTCGACGCTTGCGCAGTTGCAGTCTTTGCTGCATTTGATTGGCGCCCAAGCCGCCCACGCCCTCAACAACACCGAGATGCGAGACGCGCAACTGCAGCAGCTCTTGCAACAAGGGCGCACGTTGCAAGAGCAGTTTGCCAATAGCGAGTCGATCGAGGCGGGGCAGTTGTTGGCGGCGCGTTGGTCCTTGGACGATCACGATCCCAGTGCGGCACTTTCATGGCTCGATCAGATGGGGCCGGGGGTGGCGCGAAGAACCATGGCCCTTCGCATGCGGCTCAAAGCCAGTCGTATTTTGGGCCAATACAGCTTGGCCTTGGAGACGGCCAGGCTGTTGGCCAAACACCGGGCGTTTTCAGCTGTGGCGGCACAAAGCTTGCTCAACAGTTTGATCTCTTCGAGTTTCAAGGCCTGCCGAGAAGGCGCTCAGGTCACCCAAGTTTGGGCCTCTTTGGACGCTGTCGAGCGTGACACCCCTCAGGTGGTCTTGCAAGCGTGTGAGCAAGCTTTGTTACTTGCTTTGCCAGGCGAGCAAGTGCTGCAGTGGCTCAAACCCACTTGGGTGAAATTGCGCAATCACCTCAATGTCTTGGATCTTGAAGAGCGCACGCAACTCGTTCGTTTGACCCAACAGGCGTTGGCGTCATTGAAGCCGGACCCGGAGTGGCTGGGCTTTATGGACCAGGTGATGGCGTCCCAACCTGGCGTTGTCGAGGTGCGTTATCTGTATGGGCAGATGTGCTTACACCATGCCCTGTGGGGCAAAGCGCAGCAACTGCTCGAGAGCTCTGCAGCGCGCTTGAGCTCGGTGGAACTCAAGCGCCGTGCCTATGCTTCCTTGGCCCAATTGGCCGAGCAGCGCGCGGACCCAGCCGCAGCGCTCAAAGCCTGGAAGCAAGCGGCCCTCACTGGGTGAGGGCCTAGCCCCTCAAGCCTTGTGGATGGATTACTGCGCAAAGGGTAGGTGCAACTGACTCAAATCGCGTTTGGTCTCGACAAGCACCAAGGGGCCTTGATCCAAATTCACAAAGGCAGGGCGAACGCGTTGGGGGTGGACTACTTTGGGCTCGAGGGCCATTCGCTCTTGGGTGGATTGCACTTTGATCGGGTCAGATTGAACCCACTCGAGTTGACTCGCGTGGGTCATCTCGACCAAGGCGGCTGTGGGCAGCTCGTAATGACCCACCCTGGGCATGGCCACCGCAGCGCTGGCTGTCGAAGCAGGCGTTGACGCGGTGGGTGTTGCAGTTCCCGATGCCGCAACAGATGCCGCAACAGGCCTTTGATCCATGTGCTGATCGTGCCCTCGTTGCTGTGCGTGGGTTTCCTGCCCAGAGGGTTCGTTGGACAAGAAAGACTCTTGGCGCTGCTCTCTGGGGTTGGCGCGCAGGCCAGGGCGTTGCGCATCAGACTGCACCGCGATGAAGTCCTGGCCGTGAGGCGCATGGCCTGTTTCTTGTTCCTGGCGTTGGTGTTGACCTTGGGCGTTCAAGTCCCCATGGTTCGCGTCGTTCGCGTCGTTCGCGTGGGTGTTGGACGTCTGGGCGTCGCCCTCGCGTGTTGGGCGCTCGCGGCGATCGCGCGATTGGCGAGGCCTTCTTTCACGCGGCTCACGAGGTTCACGCACTTCATGAGACTCGTTACCGCCCAAAGCTTGGGCACCATTGAGGTTTTGCTCTGGGCTTAAATCAGTGGCGTTGGCAGGTGCGATGAAGGCGGACTCTGGAGCGGCATGGGGTGCTGGTCTGTCGCTCGACTCAGGGCGGGGCGTGCGCTCAGAACGCTCGCCGCGTTCTGCGCGGTCTCCTCGCTCACCACGCTCACCACGCTCACCACGTCTTGGGCCTCTTTCTCGGCGAGCATCCCCGCGCTCATTTCTTCTGGCCTCCTCACCCTCTGCACCCTCTTGTCCAGGCGCAGCGGTGGCGTTGGCGGAGGGGTTGGAGGAAGCAGAGGCTGCGCGGTCGGAAAACTCGTCCCTGGGCGCACGCGCACCACGCTCTTGGCGTGTGCCGCGTGGGGTCGAGTTCTCG
The DNA here is from genome assembly GCA_903838355.1 of uncultured Burkholderiales bacterium. GTDB lineage: Bacteria > Pseudomonadota > Gammaproteobacteria > Burkholderiales > Burkholderiaceae_C > Limnohabitans. The sequence goes on from CAILYC010000059.1 coordinate 148,324, forward strand.
CTGCGGGCTTCACCCAAGCCTTCAGGACTTCTAGCCCGGGTGTCGGTTTTGTCGCCTCGCTCCCCGCGTTCACCACGGTCTGAGCGGTCGCCTGAGCGTCTCCCGCGGCGTTGGTCACGGCCACGCCCGCCCCCTTCTCTGGGTTCACGGACCTCGCGACCACCCTCGCGTTTGGCCTGGCTTGTGACGCCTTTTGCGGCATCGGTGATGCTGGTTTTGTCGCTGGAGGTTTCTTTTTTGCCGCCAAACAAGGATTTGAACCAACCGACGAATCCGCTGCTGGCGGGACCATTGGCAGGGCTTGTCGTTGTCGGTGTGGTTGGCTTGGCCTGTGCGCTCGCCGCCACGGGCATGGGCTTGGGTTCGGCAATAGGTGCTGGTGCATCGGGCAAGACCCCTTTGATCATGGGGGTCTGGCGATTGGTGGGCTCTTGTGAGCGGCGGGTCACGGCGGTGGCGTCTTCCACGTCGTCGACCATTTTGTAGCTCACATCCATGTTGTCCAAACGGGGGTCGTCGTGCTTTAAACGCTCGAGTTTGTAGTTCGGTGTTTCCAGTGCCTTGTTGGGCACCAAGAGCACGCTGATGCGTTGTTTGATCTCGATTTTGGCAATTTCAGTGCGCTTTTCATTCAACAAGAATGAGGCGACCTCAACGGGCACTTGGGCGTGGACGGCGGCGGTGCCGTCTTTCATGGATTCTTCTTGGATGATGCGAAGAATTTGCAGTGCTGAGCTCTCGGTGTCGCGCACGTGGCCTGAGCCGCCGCAACGAGGACAAGGAATGGAAGCACCTTCGGACAAGGCGGGGCGCAAGCGCTGGCGACTCATCTCCATCAAACCGAATTTGCTGATCGTGCCAAACTGCACGCGTGCGCGGTCTTGTCGCAAGGAGTCGCGCAAACGGTTTTCCACTTCCCGGCGATTGCGCGACTCTTCCATGTCAATGAAGTCAATCACGATGAGGCCGCCCAAGTCGCGCAGTCGCATTTGGCGAGCCACCTCCTCAGCGGCCTCCAAATTGGTTCGGGTGGCGGTCTCTTCAATGTCGCCGCCGCGAATGGCACGCGCCGAGTTCACATCGACCGAGACCAAGGCCTCGGTGTGGTCGATCACAATCGCGCCACCACTGGGCAGGTTGACCGTGCGGGCATAGGCCGATTCAATTTGGTGCTCAATTTGAAAGCGACTGAACAAAGGGGCATCGTCGCGGTAGCGCTTGACCCGGGCGGCATGCTCGGGCATGACGTGGGACATGAACTGGTGGGCTTGGTCAAAGATGTCATCGGTGTCGATCAAGATGTCGCCGATGTCATTGTTAAAGTAGTCGCGAATGGCGCGAATCACCAGGCTGGACTCTTGATAGATCAAGTAGGCGCCTTTGCCCGATTTGGCCGCACCGTCAATGGCGGTCCACAACTTCAAGAGGTAGTTCAAGTCCCACTGAAGTTCGGGCGCGGTGCGCCCAATGCCGGCGGTTCTGGCAATGATGGACATGCCGCCTGGATACTCCAGTTGGTCCATTGCCTCTTTGAGCTCGGCGCGGTCATCGCCTTCAATGCGGCGACTCACCCCACCGCCCCTAGGGTTGTTGGGCATGAGCACCACGTAGCGTCCGGCCAGGGAAATAAAGGTCGTGAGGGCCGCACCCTTGTTGCCGCGCTCTTCTTTTTCGACTTGAATGATCAGCTCTTGGCCTTCTCGAATCACATCTTGAATGCGCGCTTGAGAGGGCGATACATTGCTGCTGAAGAACTGTTTGGAGATTTCTTTGAAGGGTAAAAAACCGTGGCGCTCTTCGCCGTAGTCGACAAAGCAGGCCTCGAGGGAGGGCTCGACGCGCGTGACCACCGCTTTGTAAATATTGCCTTTGCGTTGCTCTCGACCTTCAATTTCGATTTCGTAGTCGAGTAGTTTTTGTCCATCCACGATGGCCAAGCGTCTTTCTTCAGACTGGGTGGCGTTGATCAGCATCCTTTTCATTGATGCGTTCCTTTACATTGTTCAATTCATCACAGGTCCGTGACGGACCAACGATGCCAAATCAATGCCAAGAATGAGGGGAACTGCCGCGAGGACTTGTGTCTGATTCGCCCCTTCAGGGGCGACAACAAGGGGTGGGCACGTGGAGTGGAGCAAGAAAGCTCAGGGGCAACAAGGCTGAGAAAACACTTGTCAAACGCTGCATCAAGAGGTTTGGGGCAAGGTGCGTTCGTCCAGCGCTTGTCATTGGGGTGAACCCAAACAAGTCAAGGGGGAGCAGCAACAAAATCCAAGCCAACTTAAAAATCATTTCTTACTTTTAATCCGTTTGACGCGAGAGAATCGCTCTTACACGTCAAGCTTTTGGTGTATTCCGTATCAAAATTCTATGGACATCGGCTCGACCGCTGGGGGTGGGCACCACTTGCGCTTCAAGGGAGGCTAAGTCTGTGCATCAAAACCCATCGGGGCATCGACCTCGCAACGAAAGCCTAGACGTGATCTAATTGGCAAATTAAATCAAGCACTTGGAAGCATTCGCTGGTGAAAGACATTATACGACCGTCCGGACTCAATAGTCCAGAAAAAGCAAGATTCATTGAAGTCGATCTCGACTCCAGTGCCCAGCGGCTCGACAATTTTTTGATGCGCGAGCTCAAAGGCGTTCCCAAAACCCATGTTTACCGCATCATTCGCTCCGGCGAGGTGCGGGTCAACAAAGGTCGCGCCAGTGCCCAGACTCGCTTGCAAGTGGGGGACATGGTGCGCATTCCGCCCCTGCGCACGTCGGACGTGGCCGAGCAAAAGGGCTTGAACGCTCAAAGTGGCGCGATCCCTCCTCGGGACTTTGCGGTTTTGCTCGAAGACGAGGGCTTCATGGCCATCGACAAGCCCGCTGGTGTGGCGGTGCATGGGGGCAGTGGGGTGAGTTTTGGGGTGATTGAACAACTTCGCGTGTCCCGTCCTGGCATCAACGCCTTGGAGCTGGTTCACCGCATCGACCGCGAAACCTCGGGCATTTTGTTGGTGTCTAAAAAAAGAAGTGCATTGCTGCATTTGCAAAACCAGTTCCGTGAACGCGAGACGGGCAAGACCTACTTGGCCTTGGTGGTGGGCCAATGGCCTTCGAACCGCAAAGTCATTGACCTCCCGCTGGAGCGCTATTTGCTTGACAGTGGAGCCCAGATGGGGGAGCGCCGCGTGCGGGTCGTCAGCGCCCAAGACCCCAACGGTATGCGAGCCATCACCCTGGTGCGAGTTGCCAAGTTGGTGGGCCCTTACTCACTTTTGGAGGTCACCATCAAAACGGGTCGAACGCATCAAATTCGGGTGCACTTGGCGAGTCTGGGTTACCCGATTGCGGGCGATCAAAAGTACGCCAGTGACGAACAAAACAAGGCCACCGCCGCCGTGGGGCTCAAACGCATGTTCCTTCATGCGTGGCGCTTGAAATTCATCCATCCCCGGACCGCCTTGCCCATTGAGCTCGAGTGCCCGCTGCCCGAAGAGCTGCAAACCTTTGTTGCTCGCGCGCAAGCGGGTGAGTTCGCGCGCGTGCGACCCCTTGGAAATTAGCGTGGGATGCCCCTGGCGTGGTTTTTTTCTTTTCTTTGTCTTTTAAAATCAACACGCTTTCGTGTCTGCCCTTTGTCGCTAGTCGCTAGTCTCTTGTCTCTTGTCTACTCTTTACTTGAGTCCCCCCCCATGACCGATCCCCATCAAAGCATCCGTCCCAAGCGCCGGTATGACCTGATCGCATTCGATTGGGATGGCACCTTGTTTGATTCCACAAAACACATCGCCCGCAGCATTCAGCAAGCGGTCAAGGATGTCGGGGGCGCAGTTCCTGACGAGTCTGCGGCAGCCTTTGTCATTGGTTTGCCCGTGCATGCGGCCCTCGCGCGCGTGGCCCCCGATGTCAAGCCCGAGCAGTACGAGGCCTTGGGGCAGAGCTACCGGCACCATTACCACGCCTTGGCGCATGAGTTGACGCTCTTTCCTGGGGTCTTGGAGATGCTCGTGCAACTGCGCGAGTCACAATACTGCTTGAGCATTGCCACCGGCAAGAGTCGCTCGGGCTTGAACCGTGTGCTCACGAGCAGCCCTTTGAAGGACCTCTTTGATGCGAGCCGCACCGCCGATGAGACCCGTGGCAAGCCCGATCCCCAAATGCTCAAGGAACTCATGTCTCATTTTGGGGTGAGCCCGCAAAGAACCCTGATGGTGGGTGACACCTGCCATGACTTGGAGATGGCCCAAAGGGCTGGGTGTGCCAGCCTGGGCGTGACCTATGGCGCTCAAAATGCCCAAGACTTAAACCCCTTCGCACCCTTGGCGCTGGTGCATAGCGTGAGTGAGATGGTGCAGTGGTTCAAGATCCACGGCTAAATGGGAGGCCTTTGCGGCGCTCAGTGTCGAGCACCGGTGGGAAGGCTTGTGTCTGATGGACGCCAGCACCCGTGTCCCCTTGTGCCAAAGTGAGGCTTTGCAAGATGGGGGCTTGGCGGTGGACTTTGATGTGGTATTAGGTGGACAAACTTGCCGCGCGTTTGCGGTTCGTTTTCATGGCGAGGTGCATGCTTATCTCAACCGTTGTGCGCACATCCCCATGGAGATGGATGCCAGAGAAAATCATTTTTTTGACCCCACTCGCCAGTGGCTCATGTGCGCCACCCATGGTGCCCTTTACGAGCCCAAAACCGGTCTGTGTAGGAGCGGACCGTGCCGAGGCGGGCTGATCAAAATCGCGATCAGTTTGGACGCGGGTATGGTCTACTGGCATACCGCTTACAATTTGGTGCCAGTGTCCTGAAATCAGGCAAAGTGCACATTCAAGGGCTGTTCGGTCTGGCTGGGTGCGCTGAGTCCTGTGTATTTTTTTGCCGTGATGGCCTATTTAAGAACTGTTGGTTTATTCATGAATTCAGAATCCACGCCACCCAGTGGCGATGTCTCCCCAGCGCAAACCCCAGGGGATTCGCAGGGTGCTCATTCGTCGAGCACAGCCTTCGCTCAAAGTGACCCCCACTGGGAGCGCGAGACGATCATGCGCTTGGCCATGGCCAGCCTAGAGGAGCAAAAAAAGCAACGTTGGTGGCGGGTATTTTTCCGTTTTGCCTGGCTCTTTTTGATTGTCGCCTTGATTGTCTTGAGTGCCTATAAGGGTGGCGTCAACGCCAGCGTGAGCGAGCCGCACACGGCCGTGGTCCAGATCAAAGGTGAGATCGCCTCCGACAGCGAGGCGAGTGCCGACAGTGTGATTGAGGCCTTGCGCTCCGCTTTTGAAGAAGACAGCGCCAAAGCGGTGGTGCTTCTCATCAACTCGCCAGGGGGCTCCCCCGTGCAAGCGGGCATCATCAATGATGAAGTCAGGCGATTGAAAGCCCTCCACAAAAAGCCTGTCTATGCGGTGATTGAGGAAATGGGCGCGTCTGCGGCTTATTACATTGCCGTCTCGGCCGATAAAATTTATGTGGACAAAGCGAGCATTGTGGGCAGCATCGGGGTCTTGATGGATGGTTTTGGTTTCAATGGTTTGATGGACAAATTGGGCATCGAGCGCCGCTTGCTCACGGCCGGAGAAAACAAAGGCTTCTTGGACCCCTACAGTGCTGAGAGCAAAACCCAAAAGGCTTTTGCACTCGCCATGCTCGAGCAAATCCACCAGCAATTCATTGCCGTGGTTCGACAAGGTCGTGGCAAGCGACTGAACGAAACACCCGAGATTTTTTCCGGTCTATTTTGGAGTGGCGAAGAAGCCATCAAGTTGGGGCTGGCCGATGAGCTCGGCAGCTTGGACTTCGTGGCACGCGAAGTCGTCAAAGCCGAGGATGTCGTTGACTATACTCACCGCGACAATGTGGCCGAGCGTTTGGCCAAGCGTTTTGGTGCTGAACTCGGCGCCGGTGCGGTCAAAACATTGCTTTCGCAACACCTGGTCTTGAAGTGAAGCCGCGGAGTTGTGGGCTCAAATACCCAATAAAAAGATGCACGGGTCTTTGAGCTTGGGTTTGATCGAGCGTGCTCGCCAGACCTCTACCAAGTGCGACTCAATGCGCTCACTCTCTAGGCCCAATCCACAGGCCACAGCCAAGCGCGTTTGTGCCGAGAGGGTTTGCAGCAAAGACTCGAGCATGCTTTCATTGCGGTAGGGCGTTTCAATAAAGATTTGGGTTTGCAAGGACTTGCGCACCCATTGGTCTAAATAGCGTATTCGCTCGAGGCGGGCTTCTTGGGCTTGGGGTAAATAGCCAACAAAGCTGAAGTTTTGACCATTCATGCCGCTGCTCGAGAGCGCCAACATCAATGAGTTAGGTCCTACCAAGGAGCGAACTTGAATGCCCATGGCATGCGCTGCGCGAACCAGCGAGCTGCCCGGGTCGGCAATGGCTGGCATGCCGGCCTCGCAGGCCAAGCCCATGTCGTGCCCTTCTAAAACTTTTTGCAAGAGCTCTTTGCCATTGAAGGCTCCTTGGTGATCACCTTTTTTATGGGCCTCACGTGGCAACTCCACCATCACTTGGGATTGCATTGCGGTCTGCAAGGCGCAGAGCTCATGAACTCGCTTTAAAAAAGCCCGGTGGGATTTGGCGTTTTCACACACCCAGTGGCTCAAGCTGGCCGCGATCTCGATGGTTTTTTGGGGCAAGCACTCCGACAGAGGTGGTTGATGGGTGCAACCAAAATCCAATGGGGTTGGAACGAGATACAAGGTGCCAGTGTGCATGGGATGAGGTTTTCCAGAGTGGGTCGTTTTAAGTCGTGATGGGCGCTGTCATGGTGAGCACCTCCAAGCCCGCGCGACGCAGCATCTGCAAGGTACGGATGAGGGGCAGGCCAATGAGGGAGGTGGGGTCATCGCTGTCGATGCGCTCTAGCAGTGCCACGCCCAAGGATTCGCTTTTGGAAGCTCCTGCACAGTCATAGGGCTGATCCTTGATCAAATACGCCTCAATTTCTGCATCGTTCAAGGTGCGAAATTGAACCTGTACTGGGGCCACTTGTACTTCTTCAAACCCAGTGTCTTCGCACCTCACAGCCACTGCCGTGTGGAAACACACCGCTTGACCGCTCATTTGTCGCAGCTGCTCGGTGGCCACGGCGTGGCTCATGGGTTTGCCCAAGGCTTGTCCGTGGAGCTCGGCGACCTGGTCTGAACCGATCACCAAGGCCCCTGGGAATTGACGGCTCACCACTTGCGCCTTGGCCAGTGCCAAGCGAATGGCCAATGTTCGCGGCTCTTCTTTGGGGTGTGGGGTTTCGTCCACGTGTGGCGCCACACTCTCAAATGGCCACTGCAGTCTTTGCATCAACGCTTTGCGATAGGTCGACGTCGAGGCCAAAATCAAGGCTCGGGCAGGAAAAGCGTGGGAAGTCGTGGGCATGGGTCAAAAAATCTGGAAGTGAACAATAAAATGGACGCTTTTGTCAGCGCCGCGCCTTTGGGGCTCTGGGCCCTACACAAGCCTCGAGCAACAGCTTGGTGGCTCGAACTTTGGCCGCAAGCGCTTTGCAAAGCCACCTACAATGGGTGCTCATGATAGCGCGTGTCCAAGCGGCTTTCATTCAAGCCCGCTCAAGCCTTCGCACTTTTGCTGGAATCACGCTCGTGGGCCGTTCCCCTTTTTACACCTATTCCCCCCCCTTTTTTTTCATGACCAAAGCCGTTGATCTCAAGCGTTTGAATGTGCCGCAATTGGCCCAAAACAATGCCCATTTGCAAGGGGTCTTGCCTTTGGCCGCGTTTCATCGCTTGGCGCCAGGCATGCAGGCGAGTTCTTGGGCGGGTCCAGTTGAGGAAAAAGGCGAGGGTGCTGAGGTTGCTGCTGAGGTCGCTGCTGTTGATGCGCTTGAAGGTGAACAGGCCCTCGTGCACTGGACCATGGCGTTTTTTGAGTCGGTGTTGCCCCCGCTCAACCCCAAGGCCCCGCTCGTGGTCTCGAGCCCCCATGTCCCACCCATGAGCAAATTGCTCGCCCATGAACTCCCCACCTTGGCGCTCGGCGCCCAAGCCCGGGTGAGCTTGGTGTGCCAGCGCTGTTTGGCGCCGCTCGAAGTGGTCCTTGACGTGCAGCGTCAGTTTTACCTGGTGACGAACGAAGACACCGCCACTGCCCTCGATGAGGTCATGGAGGACGACTTATTGGTCTCGAGTTCGGCCTTTGATGGTCAAGACTTGATTGAAGATGAGCTGATTTTGGCCATGCCCCTGGTGCCCATGCACGAGGTCTGCTCTGTTGCATTGCCCCAACATCTTGGGCCTACAGCCGACGACGAAATGTTGTCCAAACGACCCAACCCTTTTGCTGTTTTATCGGGTTTGAAACTCAAAAAGGATTAAATCTTGGGTCTTTGGTCTATAATGGTTGGTTCTGTGTTGAGCTATTGTCCACGTTAATGGCGTGCCATGCTCAGACCTTTTGGAGGCCTTTTAGTCGGGGTCTTTTGTCACCAACCATCGTCTAGGAGCCTCACATGGCTGTCCAGCAAAATAAAAAATCTCCTTCCAAGCGCGGTATGCACCGCTCGCACAACGCGTTGAATGTGCCCGGTATTGCCGTTGAGCCCACCACTGGCGAGACCCATTTGCGCCACCACATCAGCCCCAGTGGCTTTTACCGTGGCCGCAAGGTGCTCAAAACCAAAACTGAAGTTTAATTTTTATCCAGCGCCCAAGAAGGCCCGTTGCACTGCGCCAAGCGCGGCCCTTATGACTGACAAAGTGAAGGCAACTTTGCCCGCGCTTCTTGATCCAATCCTATGTTGACCATCGCAGTTGACTTGATGGGGGGGGATCATGACCCCCAAGTTCGACTCCTAGCGTGTCGTCGCTTTTTGGACCACCATCCCGATACGCAAATCGTATTGTTTGGTCGTGAAGAGGCGTTGCTCGGTTGGCGCCACGACAGGGCTCGTTTCGTCCATGCCAACGACGTGATCGAAATGGACGACCCTTTGGAGGTGGCACTCAGGCGCAAAAAAAACTCCTCCATGCGAATCTGCATTGAGCAGGTCAAATCGGGTGAGGCCCAGGTCGCCGTTTCTGCCGGCAACACGGGCGCCCTCATGGCCATTTCTCGCTACGTTCTCAAAACTTTGGCCGGCATTGATCGACCCGCCATCGCGGGTCAAATGCCCAATGTCTCGGGCGGCGTCACCACCATGCTTGATTTGGGGGCCAATGTCGACTGTACGCCTGAGCATTTGCTTCAGTTTGCGGTAATGGGTTCGGCTTTGGTCTCTGTGCTTCAAAACAAGCCTCACCCGAGTGTGGGACTGCTCAACATTGGCGAAGAGGTCATCAAAGGCAACGAGATGATCAAAAAAACCGCTGAGCTGCTGCGTTTTGCGGCCGCGTCGGGGGACTTGAATTTTTTCGGCAACGTTGAGGGCAATGACATTTTCAATGGCACCACGGACATCGTGGTGTGCGATGGTTTTGTCGGCAATGTGGCCCTCAAAACCTCTGAGGGCTTGGCCGCCATGGTGGGCAGCTTGCTCAGGCAAGGTTTTGAGAAAAACATCTTCACCCGCTTGGCCTATATGGTGAGCGCGCCGGTTCTCTCTGGCTTTAAGCGCCGTGTCGACCACCGTCGCCACAATGGTGCAGCGCTCCTTGGGCTGCAAGGCTTGGTCTTTAAGAGTCACGGCTCGGCCGATGCCTTGGCATTTGAAGTGGCCTTGAGTCGCGCGTATGAGGCGGCTGAGCACGGTCTCTTGGCCCGAGTTCACGAACGCATTGCCCGAGTTTTGCCGCTCCTTGAGTCGCCGGCTTCAGCCGATTTGGGTCGCGGGGCGCCTGAGCTCGATCCGTTCTTTAATCCCGACACGGGGGAGACATGAGTTCATTCGCCAAGATTGTTGGAACTGGGAGTTTTTTGCCCAGCCAACGCGTCACCAATGAGGCGCTGGTCGCTCAATTGGCTTTAGGCGGGGTGGAGAGTTCAAGCGAGTGGATTGTCGAGCGCACTGGCATTCACGCACGCCATTTCGCCCAGCCCCAAGAGTTCAGCAGCGACTTGGCCTTTCACGCCAGCGTGCAAGCCATCGAAGCGGCGGGCTTGGGACCCCAAGACATAGACCTCATCATCGTGGCGACGTCGACGCCAGACATGGTCTTTCCGTCAACGGCTTGCATCTTGCAACACAAATTGTCCAAGCTCCATGGGGCAGCCGCAGGCATTGCTGGCGCCCCTGCGTTTGATGTGCAAGCCGTTTGCAGTGGATTTATTTATGCTTTGACTGTGGCCGACGCGATGATTCGTGCGGGAAATGCCAAGCGTGCCTTGGTGGTCGGTGCGGAGGTGTTTTCCAGGCTACTGGACTTCAAGGACCGCACCACCTGCGTGCTCTTTGGGGATGGTGCTGGCGCGGTGGTGCTCGAGGCGAGCGAGACGCCTGGCATCTTGGCAAGTGACTTGCATGCCGATGGTCAGCACGTGGGCATATTGTGTGTGCCCGGTCACGTGAGTGCGGGCGCCATCTCTGGCACTCCTTTGCTTCAAATGGACGGCCAAGCGGTGTTCAAGTTGGCGGTGGGTTTGCTGCACGGTGCGGCACTCAAGGCGCTTGCGAAGGCGGACATGGTGGAGGCCGACATCGATTGGTTGATACCTCACCAAGCCAATGTTCGGATCATTCAGTCCACGGCAAAAAAATTAAAACTCCCCATGGAGCGGGTCATCTTGACGGTGCATGACCATGGCAACACCTCGGCTGCATCCATCCCTTTGGCGCTGGATGTGGCGGTGAGAAATGGACAAGTCAAACCGGGTCAGCATTTGCTGCTCGAAGGCGTGGGTGGAGGCTTCACTTGGGGTGCCGTGGTGCTGCGTTTTTAAGTGCGTCGTTTTAAAATTTTTCATCAAAAAATTGTTGCTGTTTTGAAATCATGACCAAACACTTTGCATTTGTTTTCCCAGGCCAAGGATCTCAATCCGTTGGCATGTTGGACTCTTGGTCCGCGCACGCCGAGGTCAAGCGCTCTTTAGAGGAGGCGCAAAGCGCTTTGTCCGAGGACCTCGGTGCCTTGATGCGGGATGGCCCGAAGGAGGCCTTGGCGCTCACCACCAACACCCAACCCTTGATGCTTTTGGCCGATGTGGCCATTTACCGTGTCTGGATCAAAGAGACAGGTGCAACCCCTCAACTGATGGCGGGGCACTCCTTGGGTGAATACGCCGCCCTTGTCGCCAGTGGCGTGCTGAGCTTGACGCAGGCCTTGCCCTTGGTGCGCTTTCGCGCACAGGCCATGCAAGACGCCGTGGCTGTGGGCGTTGGGGCGATGGCGGCGATTTTAGGTTTGCCCAGTGAGCAGGTGAAGACCACCTGTGATGCGGTGAGTGCCGAGTTTCGTGCCGCTCACTCGAGCGAACTTGTGCAGGCGGTCAATTTCAATGAACCGGGCCAAACCGTCATCGCAGGGACTGTGGCAGGCGTGGACCAAGCCTGTGAAGCTTTGAAAGCTCTGGGCGCCAAGCGAGCGCTGAAGTTGCCGGTGTCGGCGCCTTTTCATTGCACCTTGATGCAGCCTGCAGCCGAGCGCTTGAGAGAGATGCTGGCCGACACCGTTTTTCACGCCCCGCAAGTGCCGGTGCTCAACAATGTTGATGTCTTGACGCCAAGTGCCGCGCAGGACATCAAAGATGCTCTGTTTCGCCAGGCCTACCACCCTGTGCTTTGGGTGCAAACAGTACAAGCCATGCAGTCTCGCGGCATTGACACCATCGTCGAGTGTGGTCCGGGTCTTGTGCTCAGTGGCTTTACCAAACGCATTGCCCCCGACCTTGAGAGCTGTTCGCTCAAAGACTGGGACAATGTCCAGAGCGTGTGGCTCGCTTTGCAGGGGAATCCAGACACCCACACCCATACATCCCTTACACCCAGTGCACCCAGTGCAAACTCAGCCTAGGAGATAGACCATGAGCGAGATTCACACGGGCCCACACGTGGCCTTGGTCACCGGCGCGTCCCGAGGCATAGGCCAGGCCATTGCCCTGCAGTTGGCTCAATCAGGGCAGGTGGTCATTGGCACAGCCACCTCTGAGGCTGGTGCGTCCCGCATCAGCCACGATTTGAAAGCCTATGCCCATTGCCGCGGGGTGGTGCTCAACGTCAACGATCGCCAAGCTTGCGAAGACGTGGTGGCTTCCATCCTGGGTGAGTTCTCGGCCTTGCATGTCTTGGTCAACAATGCTGGGATCACCAAGGACATGTTGGCCATGCGGCTCAAAGACGAGGATTGGGACGAGGTGATTCAAACCAATTTGAGCTCGGTGTTTCGCCTCTCGCGTGCGGTGATTCGCCCCATGATGAAGCAACGCTTGGGGCGCATCATCAACATCACGAGTGTGGTGGGCGCGAGTGGCAACCCCGGTCAGTCCAACTACGCCGCGGCCAAAGCCGGTGTCGCCGGCATGACCCGAGCCTTGGCCCGCGAATTGGGGTCTCGTGGCATCACGGTCAATTGTGTGGCCCCAGGCTTCATTCAAACCGATATGACGGCCAGTTTGACTGCCGCACAACAAGAGGCCTTGCTCGCCCAAATCCCCTTGGGTCATCTGGGCTCGGCGAGTGACGTGGCCCATGCGGTCGCGTTTTTGGCCAGCCCCCAGGCAGCCTACATCACAGGGCAAGAATTGCACGTGAATGGTGGCATGCTGATGGTTTAATTTTTTTATAATGTGAAAATTCTCACCCCGTCAGCGCGAGTAAAATCGCTGATTCCATTACAACCCTCTGAGTAAAAAATGAGTGATATTGAAGTTCGTGTAAAGAAAATTATTGCCGAGCAGCTTGGCGTCGAAGAGTCACAAGTGAGCAACGAAAAAGCGTTTGTTGCCGACTTGGGTGCAGACTCTTTGGATACGGTGGAGTTGGTGATGGCCTTGGAAGACGAGTTCGCCATCGAAATTCCTGACGAAGATGCCGAAAAAATCACCACAGTGCAAAATGCCGTCGATTACGCGATGACCCATCAAAAGGGTTGATTGAAATTGCTTGAGAGAGCTAGCGCTTTTAGAGAAAGTTAAAACAGCATGACCCGACGTCGCGTTGTCGTGACTGGGCTTGGATGCGTGAGCCCTGTGGGGAACACGCATCAAGAGTCTTGGTCCAATCTCTTGGCTGGGCGCAGTGGCATTGATCGGATCAAGAAGTTCGATGTCACTGGCTTTGCTTGTCATATTGGCGGAGAGGTCAAGGGACTGGATTTGGAGTCCTATATCAGCGCCAAAGAGGCGCGTGGGATGGATGAATTCATTCATTTTGGTATCGTGGCAGCGCTGCAAGCGGTGGCCGACTCGGGTCTTCCCACACTCGACCAGTTAACGCCAGAGGAGGCAGACCGCATTGGCTGTCTCATGGGCTCTGGCATCGGCGGCTTGCCATTGATTGAGTCCATGCACACGGAATTGACGGCCCGTGGACCGCGCAGAATTTCTCCGTTTTTTGTCCCTGCATCCATCATCAACATGATCTCTGGTCATGTCTCGATTCGACTGGGTTTCAAGGGCCCCAATCTGGCCATGGCCACGGCTTGCACGACAGGACTGCACAGCATTGGGATGGCCGGTCGGCTCATCGAGTACGGTGACGCCGATGTGATGGTGGCGGGTGGCGCTGAGGCCACCATTTCGCCCCTGGGCTTGGGAGGTTTTGCGGCCATGCGCGCTTTGTCCACCCGAAACGACAATCCCCAAGAGGCCTCTCGCCCTTGGGACAAAGACCGCGACGGTTTTGTTCTGGGTGAGGGCGCCGGTGCCTTGGTCTTGGAAGAGTATGAATACGCCAAAAAACGTGGCGCCAGAATTTACGCCGAGCTCATTGGCTTTGGCATGAGTGGGGATGCGGGCCACATGACCGCACCCAATATGGATGGTCCCAGACGCGCCATGGTGCATGCCATGAACAATGCGGGCATCAATGCCACCCAAGTCAACTATTTGAACGCCCATGGCACCTCCACGCCTTTGGGGGACGTCAATGAGACGCAAGCCATCAAGGCAACCTTTGCCGACCACGCCAAGAAATTGGTGGTCAATTCAACCAAGTCCATGACTGGGCATTTGCTCGGTGGCGCGGGTGGGATTGAAAGTGTCTTCACTGTCTTGGCCTTGCATCATCAAAAAAGCCCTCCCACCATCAATTTGATGACGCCCGATCCTGAATGCGATTTGGACTACTGCGCCAACACCGCTCGGGACATGCCCATTGAGATCGCGATGAAAAACAATTTTGGTTTTGGGGGAACCAATGGCACTTTGATTTTTAAGCGCCATTCCTGACTCTAGACGGTGGCTCGATGCGGCAAACCCAAACCTGGCGCACAAGGACCATCTAGGGCGATCCAGGGCGATCCAGAGCGATCCAGAGCGATCGAAGGTGTTAATCGGCTCCAACGCCCAGCTTACTCTTGACCCTGTAGACCCAAGCTGAAGTAAATGATTGTGAAGTCCAGGCCCTTGTGACAACCCAAACCGTGGTTTGGGCGTTGAATGGGGGAGTTGCTGTGAGAGACCTGGCTGATGACCAAACTCTTGTAAAACCCAAAATTGCCCCAACTTCTACATCACTTGGTTCACCTAGTCCGCGTTCTCCACCTGCTCCGCCTGCTCCCCTTTGTCCGCCTCGACCTGTGGCGCGCGCCTATGCGGGTGTCATGCCCCGGTGCGACTCAGCCACGATGAATTTAAATGCCAGTTTTTTTTGGAGTTGATCGATGTCTTCTATCCGCCCGTTCCATGCCTTGAGGGATCCAAAACGCTTGCTCTTCCTCGCCCTCTCCCTCGCCCTTGCCACAACTGGGGTGTTGGCGCCAAGCCCTGGGTTGAGCTTGGCCGCAGCCCCCAATGCCCTCCCCAGTCCAGCGCCCGCAGCCGCAGCCGCTCCTGCACCAGCGCCAGCGCCAGTGGTGGTGCGCACTTTGCCTGATTTCACCGACTTGGTGGAATTGGTGGGCCCCTCGGTGGTGAACATCAAAACCATGGAAAAAGTGAGCACTCGTGGCAATGGACAGGACTCGCCCGAAGACCAAGACATGCAGGAGCTGTTTCGCCGCTTTTTTGGCGTGCCATTTCCCAACGCGCCAGGGGCTGGGCCCAACGGACCAGGCGCCAACCCCAACGCACCGCGGCAACCTCGCAAGTCCCCGAACTCGCCTGCCGTGCCGCCCTCAGAAGAGGAACAAACCAAAGGTGTGGGCTCGGGATTTATCTTGAGTGCAGACGGCTTGATCATGACCAACGCCCATGTGATCGAAGGTGCCGATCAAGTGCTGGTGACCTTGGCCGACAAGCGTGAATTCAAAGCCAAGATCATCGGTGTTGACAAAAGAACCGATGTGGCCTTGGTCAAGATCGAGGCCACTGGCTTGCCTGCGGTCAAAACCGGTGACGTCTCACGCCTCAAAGTCGGTGAATGGGTGATGGCCATTGGTTCGCCTTTTGGTCTGGAGAACACCGTGACCGCCGGGATTGTGAGTGCAAAAAAACGCGACACGGGGGACTATTTGTCCTTTATCCAAACCGATGTGGCCATCAATCCTGGCAACTCGGGTGGCCCGCTCATCAACATGCGCGGTGAGGTGGTTGGCATCAACAGCCAAATTTATTCACGCTCGGGCGGTTTCATGGGCATCTCTTTTGCCATTCCCATTGATGAGGCTGTTCGCGTGTCCGATCAACTGCGCACCTTGGGCCGTGTGCAACGCGGCAAGCTCGGTATCCAAATTGAGCTGGTGACCAAGGAATTGGCCGACTCCTTGGGGCTGGTCAAACCTCAAGGCGCCTTGGTGCGCAGTGTAGAGACGGGTTCGCCTGCAGAAAAAGCGGGCCTCGAGCCTGGCGACGTTGTTTTGAAATTGGATGGCAAGACCATCGAGCGCTCGGTTGACCTTCCCCGCTTGGTGGGCAGCATCAAGCCGGGCACCAAAGCGCTCCTCACCGTTTGGCGGCATGGTGCCAACAAAGACGTCGCCGTCACGGTGGGCGAGTTTGAGTCGGACAAGCCAGTCGTGGCCAAGGCCAACAAAGAAAAGCCTCAGGCGAGCAGTGCTGCAGCGAGTCTGGGACTCACCTTGAGTGATTTGAGCGATGAACAAAAAAAGGAACTCAAAGTCAATTCTGGGGTCCGAGTTGACCAAGCCGTGGACGTGGCCGCGCAAGCGGGCCTGCGCGAAGGCGACATCATCACCGCACTGGCCAACACCGAAGTCACGTCGCTCAAAGGGTTTGAAGCCATCTTGTCTCGCTTAGACAAGACACGCTCGATCAATATTTTGTTTCGCCGAGGAGATTGGGCGCAATTTGCCATCATTCGTCCTCAGCAAAAATAAAAACGCCGCACGCGCCCCGCCCGCTCGGTGTTGACGCCAAGGGGCCCAAGTGCAGCCCAAGCGCCACCGAATTGACCCCATACTGAAGTCGGATATGGGGTCAATTCTGCTTAAAACACACAGATAAAAGAAATTTTTTTTATTTTTTGCCCCGAGCTGCGTCTCCAAACCGACAGGCGGGGATTTAAAAATAATGGTTTTTTATTACTGTATAAGTTAGAATATCTTTCTCACCCCCCATGTTTAGCCATCATTTTGTCCCCAATTTGTCACTTATGGCCCAGATCCGTGAGTCTCCACAATTACTCCACAGCTCACCCACAACTTGTTCTCTGAAGTCCCTCCTCTTTTTGTTTATAAGCTGTGCATAACAATCGTGTTGCAGTCCGACAACGAACCCTCAATGGCCCAACAGGCTCTGTGCAAGTGGGCAATTTTGCCTACAATGAAGTTTCCAACTTTCGCAGTTGCCAAAAGATCGTTGGTTCAGGGCGCGTCAACACTGACGCGCCCTTTTTTATGCCTTGAGCGTTTAATTTCAATCACTTAAGTCCCTCCATTGATGAATCACATCAGAAATTTTTCTATCATTGCGCACATTGATCATGGCAAGTCCACGCTGGCCGATCGCTTGATTCAACGCTGCGGTGGCTTGCAAGAACGCGAGATGCAAGCGCAGGTGCTCGACTCCATGGACATTGAAAAAGAGCGTGGGATAACCATCAAGGCGCAGACCGCTTGTTTGTTTTATAAAGCGAAAGATGGCATTGTTTACAACCTGAATTTGATCGACACACCGGGCCATGTGGACTTTTCGTATGAGGTCTCACGGTCTTTGTCGGCATGCGAAGGCGCGCTCCTGGTGGTCGATGCCAGCCAAGGGGTGGAGGCCCAAACGGTGGCCAACTGTTACACCGCACTCGACTTGGGTGTTGAGGTCTTGCCGGTGCTCAACAAAATGGATTTGCCCCAGGCCGATCCCGACAACGCCATCGCCGAAATTGAAGACGTGATTGGCATCGATGCCTCCAATGCCATTCCGTGTTCGGCCAAGACCGGCATGGGCATTGATGAAATTTTGGAAGCCATCGTGGCGCACGTGCCCGAACCCAAGGGAAACCCCGAGGGTGCGCTGCGCGCCATGATCATTGACAGTTGGTTTGACAATTACGTGGGCGTGGTGATGCTCGTGCGCGTGGTGGATGGCTTCATTGCGCGTGGTGAGCGCATTCAAATGATGGCCACCCAAGCGAGTTACTTGGCCGACAACTTGGGCGTTTTCACCCCCGCCAACGTGCCGCGTGAGACGCTCAAAGCCGGTGAGGTGGGCTACATCATTGCCGGCATCAAGGAGCTCCAAGTTGCCAAAGTTGGTGACACCATCACCAAAATCAAAACCGGCAGTGGTGGGCATTTGGCCACGGCCACACAGGCCTTGCCGGGCTTTAAAGAAATACAGCCCCAGGTGTTTGCGGGACTCTATCCTACCGAGGCCAATCAGTACGACTCGCTCAGGGACAGTTTGGAAAAACTCAAGCTCAATGACTCTTCGCTTCACTATGAGCCCGAAGTCTCTCAGGCCTTGGGCTTTGGATTTCGCTGCGGCTTTTTAGGACTCCTCCACATGGAGATTGTGCAAGAACGCCTCGAGCGCGAGTTCGATCAAGACCTGATCACCACAGCACCCAGTGTGGTCTACCAAGTGCTCAAAGCCGATGGCGAGCTCATCATGGTGGAGAACCCCTCGAAGATGCCCGATCAAGGCAAAATCGAAGAAATTCGCGAGCCCATTGTCACGGTACACCTGTACATGCCGCAAGAGTATGTGGGTGCGGTGATGACGCTGGCCAATCAAAAGCGCGGCGTGCAAATGAACATGGCCTACCACGGCCGCCAAGTCATGCTCACCTATGAGATGCCCCTGGGGGAAATTGTGCTCGACTTCTTTGATAAATTGAAATCGGTCTCCCGCGGCTATGCTTCGATGGACTACGACTTCAAAGAATACCGAGCCTCCGATGTGGTCAAGGTCGATATCTTGCTCAACTCCGAAAAGGTCGACGCCTTGTCCATCATCGTGCACCGCTCACAGTCGCAATACCGGGGGCGCGCGGTGGCGGCCAAGATGCGCGAAATCATCTCTCGCCAAATGTTTGATGTGGCCATTCAAGCGGCCATTGGTGCTAACATCATTGCCAGAGAAAGCATCAAAGCTTTGCGAAAAAACGTGATCGCCAAGTGCTATGGCGGCGATATCAGTCGAAAGAAAAAGCTCCTCGAGAAACAAAAAGCAGGAAAAAAACGAATGAAACAAATCGGCTCGGTCGAAGTCCCCCAGGAAGCTTTTCTGGCCATCTTGCAAGTGGAGGATTGACGTGTCAAGTCTTACCGCTATTGTTTTGGCTGCCTTCGCCGGCTACATTGGCGCATGGTACCTGGGCGCCTTGGAGGGCAATTTTGCATTGCTGCTATTTTTGGCCACCGTCGTGAGTGGTGTCTATTGGGTGCTGGAGCGGACCATCTTTTTGCCTCGTCGCGTGAAGGCGGCCGAGGACATTGAGCGGCGCGAGACGGCACGCCAAGAAGAGTTGCAGAAAATGGGCTTGACCCCATCGAGTGTGGACCTCTTGCAAGCGCGAGAAGAGGTCCTGCGCCAGCCCTGGTGGCTCGACTGGACTGCAGGCCTCTTTCCGGTCATTTTGGTGGTTTTTGTGCTTCGATCATTTTTGTTTGAACCCTTTAAAATTCCATCGGGCTCGATGATTCCCACCCTTTGGGTGGGGGACTTGATTTTGGTCAACAAATTTCACTATGGCATCCGATTGCCAGTGATCAACACCAAAGTCACCGATGGTGAGCCCGTTCAACGCGGGGACGTGATGGTGTTTCGCTATCCCCCCAACCCGAGTCTCGACTACATCAAGCGTGTGGTCGGTTTGCCAGGCGACACGGTCTCCTACCTCAACAAAGAGTTGAAGGTCAACGGGATTGCCATATCCAAAACAGCGGTGCCCGATTTCTTTGAAGAAGAGTCTTTGCGCTACATCAAACAATTTGAAGAGGTCATGCCTCGAGGCGACCCCGCCGAACCCAAAGGACAGCGCGTGACCCACCGGCTCTTGAATGAGCTCGATCGCCCCGCCTTTGTCTCGGGCGCAGACAATTTTGCCTTCAAAGACAATTGCCAGTACAGCGTCGATGGGGTGGTGTGCAAGGTCCCACCCGGTCACTACTTCATGATGGGCGACAACCGCGACAACTCCCTGGACTCACGCTACTGGGGTTTCGTGCCCGACAGCAACGTGGTGGGCCGGGCGTTTTTTGTGTGGATGAATTTTGGCAACTTCAAGCGCATTGGTGCCTTTGATTGATGCCATGAAACGTGCCAGCCCCAATCCGGAGACCCAGGCCTTGCTCGAGCGCTTGAAGGTGAGCTTTGCCAACATTGGACTCTTGGAGTTGGCCCTGACACACCGCAGTTTTGGGGCCGAGCACAACGAGAGGCTCGAGTTTTTGGGCGATACCGTGCTCAATTTGGCGGTTTCACGCATGCTCTATGTGGCCTTGCCCAACATGCCCGAGGGCGACCTCTCGCGTGTGCGGGCCAATTTGGTCAAGCAAGACACCTTGTTTCGCTTGGCTTTGGACTTGCAACTGTCAACACTCATCCGCTTGGGCGAAGGCGAGATGAAGTCGGGCGGGCAAAAACGACCCTCGATTTTGGCCGATGTCTTGGAGGCCTTGATTGGAGCGGTGTTTTTGGACGCCGGCTACGAGGTGGCCGAAGCCTTGGTGTTTCGACTCTTCGAGCCCATTGAGATCAACCCTGGCATGCAAGCCGCCTCCAAAGACCCCAAAACAGAACTCCAAGAGTGGCTCCAAGCCAAGCGCTTCAAACTGCCCATCTACCGGGTGGTGGGTACCTTGGGTGCGGCCCATCAGCAAACCTTTGACGTTGAGTGCGAAGTGCCGGAACTCGCTTTGATTGAGCGCGGCATTGGCGGCTCGCGCCGTGCCGCAGAACAAGTGGCCGCCCAAGCCATGTTGCAAGCCATTCAAGAAATGAAACCATGACCTCTTCCTCCGAGTTGCCCAAGCCCAAAAGGGCGGCCAAGAAGACGGTCTCGACAAGCAAGCCGATCCTCGGCCCTCAGGCTTCCAAGCCAAGTCCTGATACCCCCCCAGTCGCCCCTGGCGCTCAGGCCCCGTTGGAGAGCGTTCACGCCGGCCTGACGGCGCTGGAGTCGTTGCCCGCAGCAAGCCCGAGCGCAGCTTCATCCTCAACCAAGCCCAAGACAGCCGTCAAATCAACAGCCAAATCTAAAACCCCATCGGTGGCGACCGCAAAAGTTTCTGCTGAGCCCACAGCCCTTTTTGAAAAACCTTTGACGGATGTGGACCGCATGTTGGCCGAGTTGGCCAGCACTGGCCTGGCTGCTTCGTCCAGCGACAAGCCCAAGATCGATCCAGCCCAGCAGCACTGTGGCTTGGTGGCCATCGTGGGGCGTCCCAATGTGGGCAAATCCACCTTGATGAATGCCTTGGTGGGTCAAAAAATCAGCATCACTTCTCGCAAAGCCCAAACCACACGCCACCGCATCCAAGGGGTGAGAAACGAAGGCGTAGCACAATTGATCTTTGTCGACACCCCGGGGTTTCAAACCCTGCACAACAACGCCTTGAACCGCTCGCTCAATAAAACCGTCCTGGGCGCCATTGGCGACGTGGACCTCATTTTGATGGTGGTGGAGGCGGGCTACTTCAATCAATCCGACGCCAAGGTCTTGTCCTTGTTCAAGCCCACGGTGCCGGTGATTTTGGTGGCCAATAAACTCGATCAGGTGAAATCCCGCGAGGCCATGATGCCTTGGTTGCAAGAGATGCAAACGCGGTTTGATTTCAAAGCCATCATTCCCATGTCGGCCAAAACCGCCAAGGATGTGGAGCGTTTGGTGTTGCTGTGTTTGGCCGATTTGCCCCATCAACCTTGGTGGTTCAACAACGAAGAGCTCACCGACAAGAGTGAGCGGTTTTTGGCCAGCGAAATCATTCGAGAAAAGCTGTTTCGTTTCACCGGGGACGAGTTGCCCTACACCTCCACCGTCGTGATCGATCAGTTTGCAGAAGAAAAGGGCAAAACTGTGGCGCGAATGATCAAAATTGCAGCCACCATCGTGGTCGAGCGCGATGGCCACAAAGCCATGGTCATTGGCGAAGGTGGCGAAAAGCTTAAACGAATGGGCACCGAGGCGCGCCAAGAGCTCGAGCATTTGTACGGCGCCAAAGTGTTCTTGCAGTTGTGGGTCAAGGTTCGCTCGGGCTGGGCGGACGATGAAGCGCGGGTGCGCAGTTTTGGCTACGAGTAAATCTCAGAGCAAGACCCGCGTTGCCGATGAGCCGGCTTTCGTCTTGCACCGCTACGACTGGAGTGAATCCAGTCTCGTGTTGGATGTTTTTACACGTCACCACGGCAGAATGGCCTTGGTGGCCAAAGGTGCCAAGCGCCCCCATTCCAATTTGCGTCCCGTGCTCATGCCCTTGCAGCCCTTGCAACTGAACTTCAGTGGCGAGCAAGAGGTTCGCACCCTCACCTCAGCGCACTGGATCGGCGGTCACGTCTTTCCACGCGGAGACTCGCTGCTGGCGGGGTTTTATTTGAACGAACTGATCTTGAAACTCACGGCGCGGGAGGACCCGCACGAACCCCTGTTTGATTTGTATGCCCAGGTGGTCAAGATATTGGCCAGTGGGCTCGAGCCCACCTTGTGGCCACTGATGCGCGCATTTGAGCTTTTGATGCTCAGGGGCTTGGGTTTTTTACCCAATTTGGATGCGCAGAGTGCGAGCTTGCAGCCACTCAACGGTCAAACACCGTATGCCTTGCTCGCACCCATGGGCTTGCTGGCGCTTCAAGAGGAGGGCCACACACCTTGGGCCTTTGGTGTGAACATCGAGCCTCAAGCCAACGTTGCCCTCGAGCCGGTTCAGAATCGTGTTTTTTCTGGGGCGGCGCCCAGTTTGGCGCTGCAAACGCCTGCACGACTCGCGCAAGCGCAAGACCAGACCAAGCCCGCCATGGCCCAACCCTTGAGCGAGGCGCCTGCGGGTGACTTGGGCTTGGGCTTGGGCAGCCAGGCCAACGCTGCAGGGCTCAAGGGCGAGCACTGGCAAGCCTTGGCGCGGGGCATGGGTTCGAGCGAGCCGCTCACCCAGACGCTTCGGGTCTGCGCGGAGTTTGAAGCGGTGGAGCGTGCGAGTTTGCAAACACAACTGCGGGCTTGGATCACCCACCACTGTGGTGGCGTGGGCCTTAAAACACGCCAGTTCATGGTCGACATCCATGCCTTGTGAGATACTCGTGTTTACCTTGTGTACCTTGTGTACCGATCATGAATCCACCCTCTAGCTCTGCGTCCAGCCCCCCATTGACCCCCGAGAGGTCCACTTGCCCAAGCCAGCCGATTTTGGATGCCAAAGGGCAGGAGATCCGTTGTGCGCTCTCGGTCAATGTCAATAAAATTGCCCTGGTGAGAAACGCCAGAACCCTCGATGTGCCCAGTGTTGAGCGCTTGAGCGAGGTCTGTCTAAACGCCGGCGCGCATGGACTCACCGTTCATCCCCGACCCGACGCTCGCCATATCATCAAGCGCGATGTGGCCGCTTTGAGTCAACTCTTAAAGTCTTGGCCAGGTCGCGAGTTCAACATCGAGGGCAACCCCTTGCACAACTTGATGGACTTGGTCAACGAGTTCAGGCCTGAGCAAGCCACCCTCGTGCCCGACGCTGTGGGCCAGTCCACCAGTGACCACGGTTGGCAGTTTCCGCGGGACCTAGACGTCTTGCAGCCCTTGGTGAAAACCTTGCAGTCGTGGGGGGTGCGGGTGAGCCTCTTTATGGATCCCAATCCTGAGCAAATGCAGTTTTGTCAACGCTTGGGTGTGGAGCGTGTGGAGCTCTACACCGAGGCCTATGCCCGTGGTTTTTTACAGGCGCAATCCCGCTCGGGGGCAGGCGAGGACCCAGAGCTCTTGAAAGCGGCCGTGTCGCCCTATATCGAGACCGCAAACGCTGCCCATGCCTGTGGTCTTGTCATCAACGCTGGACATGATCTGAGTGCAGACAATTTGCGCGCGTTTCTCACCCATGTACCCCATGTTCGCGAGGTCTCCATTGGACACGCCTTGATGGCCGATGCGCTCGAGCTCGGTTACCACCAAGCCGTGGCCTTGTACTTGGCCCAAATCCCCCTGTTGGAGACACGGCCATGACCGGCACCCACACGGTCTATGGGATCGGCACCGACATCTGCGACATTCGTCGCATCAAGCTCACCCTCGAGCGCCACGGGGAGCGCTTTGCCAGGCGAATTTTGGGTCCCAATGAGTGGAGCGTCTATGAGCGCCGAGCGGCTCGCTTGGGCGAGCGCGGTGTGCGCTATGTGGCCACTCGGTTTTCAGCAAAAGAGGCGTTCAGCAAAGCCATCGGCCTTGGAATCCGCTCGCCCATGCAATGGCGACTGTGCGAGATCCTCAATGCCCCCTCAGGCCAGCCTCAGTTGCTGCTGCACGCTGCATTGAAAGACTGGTTTGATTCGCGCCATTTGAGCGCCAAGGTGAGCCTGTCTGATGAGAGCGACTATGCGGTGAGTTTTGTGGTGGTCGAACAAAGCCACGGCCTTGGTCCGAGAGAGACAAACCCATGAAAAAATCAAAATCGCATCCCCCTTATAAACCTTTTAAGGCCATCAAGGCTGGCAAGGCTGGCAAGGCTGGCAAGGCAGCCAGTGTCGCGCCCCATCAAGACCGGGGCGTGCAGCACTCGCCAGTCCTTCTTGATGTCCACGGACTTGAACTCGGCAAAATCGACCGCGTTCGCCTGACCCATCCGCTGACAGGCGGAGTGATTTTATTTGGCCGCAACTTTCACGACAAAGCTCAACTCAGCGCGTTGTGTGCCAGCATTCGCGAGGTCAAGCCCGATGCCCTCATTTGCGTAGACCAAGAAGGCGGGCGCGTGCAGCGCTGTAAAACCGATGGCTTCACACCTCTGCCCGCCATGGCCATGCTGGGTCTGGCTTGGCACCAAAGCGTTCGCGCCGGCGAATCTTTGACGGGCTTGTCGGCCCTGAGCGCCACCTCCATGGCCTGGGCCACGGGGTATGTCATGGCCAGCGAGTTGCGCGCCTGTGGGGTGGACTTGAGTTTTGCGCCAGTTTTGGACTTGAACCATGCAGAGAGTTGCGTCATTGGAGACCGTGCCTTTGACCGAGACCCAAGAGTGGTGAGCCTCTTGGCGCAAAGCATCATGCACGGCATGCGAGATGCGGGCATGGCCAACTGTGGCAAGCACTTTCCGGGTCACGGCTTTGTGCGTGCCGATTCACACGTGGATATGCCCGTTGACAGCAGGACTTTGGCGAACATCGCCGCTGACGACATGCTCCCCTACGGTGTTTTGTCGGGCAGTTTGATGTCCATCATGCCCGCCCACGTGATCTACCCCAAGGTGGACTCGCGGGCTTGTGGTTTTTCCAGCCGCTGGCTGCAAGAGGTCTTGCGCGAAACGCTGGGGTTCACCGGTGCCATTGTGAGCGATGACTTGTCCATGCAAGGTGCGCGAGAAATTGATGGACAGCCTTGCAGTTTTGCCCAGGCCGCCGTGCAGGCCTTGAATGCGGGCTGTGACTTGCTGCTGCTGTGCAACCAAAGTGTGGTGGCCAAGGGGGCAAAGGCCAACGACACCTTGGAGCATTTTTTGGCTGAGTTGACGCGCGCACTCTTGCGTGGCGAATGGGTGGCGAGCGAAGAGAGTGAACTGCGCCGCCGTGCTCTGTTGGGTGTGGGCGCGCCAAAAGCTTGGTGGGACTTGGTGCGCGAGCCACGCTACATCCAAGCCTTGGAGTTGTTGGCGCAAATCCCCAGTCAATAATTACCAAGAGAAATCGATTTTTTAGCCCAATAGCGGTTAGACTGAAGAGGATGGATCAAAGTTCACAATCCCGAGCGCTGTTGCACGGTGTCGATTGGACTTTGTGATGGGCTGGAGTCTTTTGTCGCATGGAGCGCCTCTAGCGCTCGTGCCCAGGCCAGTCAAGGGGCAATGCCCCAGGCCGGTTTGGACATCCCCCAGTCTCTACTTCCTTGATGGAACCTGCTTTTAACCCCTCAAATTGTGAACCATGGCCACACCCAATTACAACTACGAAAAAAGGCAACGCGAGTTGGCCAAAAAGAAAAAGAAAGAGGAAAAACTCAAAGAGCGTGAAACGCGCAAAGCCGATCCTGCCGATTTTTCACCCTCATCCTCTGGTTTTGCTGAGGCACCAGTCCGCCCAGAGGGTCACACCAGCCCTGTTGAGCCCGGGCAAGATCCGAAGGTTTAACAGGGTGCGCGGAAATCCTCTGCGTTAAGGGGGAGGATGAATAGCCCGCACACCGAAGGTGTTTCGGGTTGTCGGCTGTTTGGGTGTTTGCTGTTGTTCGATGTTGTTCGATGTCTTGGCGAATGATCGCTACCTGAGCGCCATCACACGAGGCTGCAAAATAAGATGGCGACCCTAGCGCGTTGCCCCACAGCTTTTTAGCAACGCTTGGATATTGCTTTTGGCGAATCCTGCGCCTGAACACGCCTTTGAGACTGTTGACCAAAACCGACACAGAAAGCTTGGGTGGGCGGGGTCGTAAGACCACGACGAAACCAGCTTCAGTGAAGCAAGAACCCACTGAAGTGACCACGCATGAGGTTTCTCATGCGCAGCACCTTAGGAATCCCGGTCTCTTCAGGGCCGGGAGGATGTCAAAGAGTCCCTAGGGCAGCCCCCTTGGCGCAGTGCTGCAGGTCTGCCCGTGCAGGATCTTGTTGCGCCAAGCCCCTTTAATATTCTTTTTTGAGTGCGGGAAATAAAATCACATCGCGGATGCTGGCGCTGTCGGTGAGCAGCATCATGAGGCGATCAATCCCGATGCCGCATCCCGCTGTGGGGGGCATGCCATACTCCAAGGCCGTCACAAAGTCGTGGTCATAAAACATGGCCTCGTCGTCGCCGGCATCCTTTTGCGCGACTTGGGCGGCAAATCGCGCCGCTTGGTCTTGCGCGTCGTTTAACTCGCTAAATCCATTGCCAAACTCGCGCCCAGTCACATAAAGCTCAAAGCGTTCGGTGACCTCGGGGCGGGTATCGCTTGCGCGTGCCAAGGGGGAAATTTCAACCGGGTGCTCGCAAATGAAGGTGGGCTGCCAGAGTTTTTCTTCAATGGTTTCTTCAAAGTACTTGACTTGCAACCACGACAAGGTGGGGTTTTGGCCCAGATCCACACCCAATTTCAAGAGTGCTTGACCCAACACAGTTGCATCGGTGACATGGAGCCCTGGTGGACCGTACTTTTGGATGGCCTCGACGATGGTCAGTCTCTCAAAAGCTGCCCCCAGGTCCACGGTTTGACCGGCATAAGTGAGGGTGGTGGTCCCCAAGGTCTTCATGGCCACATGGCGAATCAAGTCTTGGGTAAAGTCCATCAAGTCCAGATAGTTCCAGTAGGCTGCATAGAACTCCATCATGGTGAACTCGGGGTTGTGGCGCACCGACATGCCCTCGTTTCTGAAGTTGCGGTTGATCTCAAAAACCCGCTCAAATCCACCCACGATCAAGCGTTTTAAATAGAGCTCAGGCGCGATGCGCAAAAACATTTCTTGGTCGAGTGCATTGTGGTGAGTGATGAAGGGCTTGGCATTGGCCCCGCCTGGAATGGGGTGCAGCATGGGTGTTTCGACTTCCAGGAATTGGTGCTCGAGCATGAAGCTGCGCAAACCAGAGACCGCTTTGGAGCGCAACTGAAAGCGCGCGCGCGTGCTCTCGTCCATCATCAAATCAATGTAGCGCTGGCGGTACTTGACCTCTTGGTCTTTCATGCCGTGGAATTTGTCGGGCATGGGCCGCAAACTCTTGGTGAGCAAGCGCATCTGCGTGGCATGGACCGAGAGCTCTCCCGTTTTGGTGATGAACAAAGTTCCCGTGCAGCCCACGATGTCCCCGAGGTCCCAGTGCTTGAATTGCTCGTAGAGCTCTTCTCCCAAGGCTTCCTTGGTGACATAGACCTGCAGGCGCGATGTGCTGTCTTGCAAAGTCGCAAAACTCGCCTTGCCCATCAAACGCTTGAGCATCATGCGACCGGCCACACTCACTTGGATTTGTTGGGCCTTGAGGGTGTCGGGTTGTGCCCCGTTGTGCGCTGTGTGCAGCGCGAGTGCGCGGTCTGCGGGCTTGAAGTCATTGGGAAACGCCACCGCGCCACCGGCGGCTTGGGTGTCTTTGAGGGTTTTGAGTTTGCCCAGGCGCTCGAGCACCAATTGGTTTTCATCAACAGCGGTAAGGGGCAAGTCGGTGCTGCTTTCTTGGCTGTTGCTGCTGCTGGTGCTGTTGGTGATGTTTGGGGCGGCGTTTCGGGTCATGTCGTGTATGGATTGGGTCTAGAGGTGTTGGCGCGGTTGGGGCAAGTCTGCGTTTTTTTAGAGCACCGCCTCGGCGGGTTGTTTGAGCAAGATGGCCAAGCTCGTGGCGATGGTTTTGCGCAAATCGCGGCGATCACAAATGAAGTCCAAGGCCCCTTTGGTTTGTAAAAACTCCGAGCGTTGAAAGCCTGCTGGCAGGGTCACTCGAACAGTACTCTCAATCACGCGAGGACCCGCAAAACCGATGAGTGCTCTGGGCTCGGCAATCACCAAGTCACCGAGAAAGGCAAAGCCCGCTGAGACGCCGCCCATGGTGGGGTCCGTGAGCACGCTGATGAAGGGCAGCCCCTTTTTGGCCAAGCGTGTCAAGGCGACATTGGTTTTGGCCATTTGCATGAGCGAGAGCAGACCCTCTTGCATGCGTGCTCCACCCGTGGCGGTGAAACAAATGAAGGGCACTTTTTGTTCGATGGCGGTGGTGACAGCGCGCACAAAGCGCTCACCCACGACCGAGCCCATGCTCCCGCCCATGAAATCGAACTCAAAGCAAGCCACCACCACATGGATGTCGTGGACACTCCCGCCCATGACGACCAAGGCATCGGTCTCGCCCGTTTGCTCAATCGCCGCCTTCAAGCGTTCGGGGTATTTGCGTGAATCCTTGAATTTCAACGCGTCCACGGGCAAGACCTCTTGTCCGAGCTCGTAGCGGCCTTGTGGGTCTAAAAAGGCGTCCAAGCGTTTCCTCGCACTCATGCGGTGGTGGTGGGCACAATTGGGGCAAACATTTTGGTTCTGCTCCAAATCGTTGTTGTACAGCACCGTCTCGCAACTGGGACACTTGATCCACAAGCCCTCGGGCACGCTGCGCCGGTCGGCCGGATCGGTGTGTTGAATTTTAGGAGGCAATAGTTTCTCTAACCAACTCATGGAAGTCTTCCTCTCAAAAAGGGGGCATCGTTTTGGCCTTCACGGCGTGAGCACCCAAAAACCCAAGTCGTGCGCTGATCAGGAATCAATACCCTTTCACCCAAGCACTCAAGCAACCTGAGCGCTCTGTGCACTTTCTCGCTCGCATGGCACATTATCCTCTGGCCTGGGAGAAACTCCCCTAGTGCGGCGCATCCAATGCCAGGCGAATCGTTTGCAAAAACGCTCCCAAGCGAACGTCTGCCTGGGCGATGTCGCCGTCTTGAATCAGTTCAATGAGTCGTGTGCCGATCACGACCGCGTCGGCCACCCGAGAGACGGCTTGGGCACTTTGCGCATTTCGAATGCCAAAACCCACCCCCACGGGAATGCTCACGTGCTCTCGAATGATGGGCAGCATGCGGTCCACAGCCTGGGTGTCCAAGTTCGCAGCCCCGGTGATGCCACGCAGCGACACATAGTAGACGTAGCCGCTGGCCACGCGGGCCACGGTGGCCATGCGCTCGGGGGTGCTGGTGGGGGCGAGAAGGAAGATGAGGTCCATGCCGTGGGACTTGAGGTCTGCAGCGAGCGATACACACTCCTCTGGGGGGTAGTCCACCACCAGCAAGCCGTCGACACCGCTCCAACTCGCGTCTCGCACGAACGAGCCCTCACCCTGTCGGCCTTCGTAGTGCTCAATGGGGTTGGCGTATCCCATGAGAACCACGGGGGTGGTGGTGTTGCTCTTGCGAAATTCGTGCACCATGCGCAGCACCGCAGTGAGATCCACGCCCTGGGCCAGCGCTTTTTCTCCGGCTTTTTGAATGACCGGGCCGTCGGCCATCGGGTCGCTGAAGGGGACCCCCAGTTCAATGATGTCTGAGCCACTTTGCACGGCCGCATGCATCAAGGGCACGGTCAACGCGGGCGTGGGGAAGCCCGCCATCAAGTAGGGGATCAAGGCCACTTTCTTCTGGGCCATGAGCGCATCCAAGGTGTGCTTGATGCGCTCGCGCCCGGAGGCGTCTTTTGCGGTGAGCTCGCTCATGGGGCAACTCCGGAGTGGGAGTGGAAGTCCACAGTTTTCGGGCTCGAGCCTTTGACCTCTTGGCCGCGGCAAGAGGGGCGACAATAAAAATCAGCATGGCTCAAGTCGGCAACGGTACCGATGTCCTTGTCGCCTCGCCCTGAGAGGTTGACCAAGATGGACTGATCGGTGCTCATGGTTTGGGCCAGTTTCATGGCATAGGCCACCGCGTGGCTTGATTCCAAGGCGGGAATGATGCCTTCCTTGCGGCACAGGTAGTGAAAGGCGTCCAAGGCCTCTTGGTCGGTGATGCCCACGTAGCTGGCGCGCTCGATGTCTTTGAGGTAAGCGTGTTCTGGGCCCACGCCAGGATAGTCAAGTCCCGCCGAGATGCTGTGGGTTTCGGTGATTTGACCTTGGTCGTTTTGCAAGATGTAGGTGCGGTTGCCGTGCAAGACGCCGGGCGAGCCCCTGAGCAAGGAGGCCGAGTGTTTGCCGCTGTCGAGCCCCAGGCCCGCCGCCTCCACGCCAATGAGGCGGGTGTTCTCAAAACCAATGTAGGGGTGAAAAATCCCCATGGCATTGCTCCCTCCGCCCACACAAGCGACCACGGCATCGGGTTGGCGACCTTGGTGCATGAAGGGCATTTGTTCGATGCATTCTTTGCCAATCACGCTTTGAAAGTCTCTCACCATCATGGGGTAGGGGTGGGGGCCAGCGACCGTGCCGATGATGTAAAACGTGTTGTCCACATGGGTCACCCAGTCGCGCAGGGCTTCATTCAACGCATCCTTCAAGGTCTGCGACCCGCTCGTGACGGGCACCACGGTGGCGCCTAGGAGTTTCATGCGGTAGACGTTGGGGCTTTGCCGCATCACGTCTTCTTGGCCCATGTAGACCACACACTCCAAGCCGTAGCGCGCACAGATGGTGGCGGTGGCCACACCGTGCTGACCCGCACCCGTCTCGGCGATGATGCGAGGCTTGCCCATGCGCTTGGCCAGCATCGCTTGGCCGATGGTGTTGTTGATTTTGTGCGCCCCCGTGTGGTTCAAGTCTTCGCGCTTGAGGTAGATTTGTGCGCCCCCCATCTCTTGACTCATCCGAGCGGCGTGATAAATGGGAGACGGTCGCCCGACAAAGTGTTTGAGCTCACTGTGGAATTCCGCCAAAAAGGCTGGTTCGTTTTGGTAGTGCGCGTAGGCCTCAGACAGTTCTTGGATGGCATGGGTGAGGGTCTCGCTCACAAAACTGCCACCAAAGCGGCCAAAGTGACCATTGGCATCGGGTTGTTGATAAGAGGTCGTCATAGAAAAAAAGAATTCCAGTGAAAAAATGGACTGAACTTGTGCTCTGGGGGAGGGTCCTTGAGGGCTTGTATCAAGACGCGGCGTGGTCAGCAAGAGGGCTTTGTGCAGCGCGAACCGCTTGAACAAATTGACGAATCAGCGCCGGGTCTTTGACACCTCGAGCGCGTTCAACGCCAGAGCTCACATCCAGGCTCAAGCTTTGCACGCGAGGCGTTAATCGCTGCACCGCCTCTGCCACGTTTTGAGCTGTGAGGCCACCTGAGAGTACCAAATGGGCGTTGATCTTTTCAGGAATCAAGGACCAGTCAAACCTTTGTCCACCACCACCGTAACCTGGCACCATGGCATCCAAGAGCAAAGCATGCGCGTTTTTGTACAAGTTCACGTATTCTAAGAGGTCAAAAGCGCTTTGCTGCCCCAAGCCAGAGGGCTCTGAATGGGCCAGGGGTATTCGAATGGCGCGAATATAGCGCAACCCGGTGAGGCGTGACATCTCTTGACAATAGGCTGGGCTTTCGTCGCCATGGAACTGCAGCCAAGCGCCGGGCACCGCTTGGGCGGCCGCCAAGATGGAGTCGCGCGAAGCGTTCACCACCAAGAGCACCGGGGAGACAAAGGCGGGCAATCGTTTGGCCAACACAGCGGCACGCTCGAGGCTCACCGCCCTGGGGCTTGGCGGGTAGAGCACCAAGCCAATGGCCTGTGCACCGGCTTGAACGGCGGTGTCGACGTCGAGCTCGGTGGTGAGGCCGCAAATTTTGATGGGGATGTGCAAGGTGTTCATCGAAGAAGGGTCGCAGAAAAAATGCCCGCGTCATCAGGCCCCAAGTGTGCAGTGAGCACGCCGGTCCTGCTGCGCCGTGGCGCTCAAAGCCCGACCACCCCCCAATCATACCGCTGATGCAGTATAGGCAAGCCCCAAATGGGGTCATAGACGGGGCCTAAAAAATACAAGCCATCGGGTGCAAAAGTGGGGGCGCCGGCGCGGCGGTCTTTGGCGCGGATCACCTCGGCAATCCACTCGGGCTCATGCTCAGTCGTGCCCACTTGGATCAAGCAGCCCACGATGTTGCGAATCATGTGGTGTAAAAACGCATGGGCTTGAATTTCAAAGCGCAGATAGCCTGGCGCGTGTTGTCTGGGCCCGTCTTGAAGAGGGTCTGAATCCTGGTCATGGCCCTTGCCCTGTCGTTTTTGTCCATGGTGCCCTTCTTGTGGGCTGCCCCAAGGCATGGAGGGCGCGATGCGCACAATGCGCGCGTGTTCAATGGTTTTGATGGGAGACAAGGCCTGGCACTGTGCTGCACGAAACGAGGTGAAGTCGTGTTCCCCCAGCAAATGCTGGCAAGCCGCTTGCATGCGCTCGGTCTCGAGCGGCTGGTGAAACCAGCCCACCCGTTGGTAGGACAAACTCGGTCGCACCGGCGAGTCTGATAGCAAATAGGCGTATTTTCTAGCGTGGGCGCTCGCGCGTGCGTGAAACTCTGGCGGTACCACCCGAGCCCACTGGACGGCCACATCCCTGGGCAAATAGCGATTGGTGCCACGAACCCAGGAGTTGTTGTCTCGCACCACGGTGGAGTCAAAGTGGACGACTTGCATCACCGCGTGCACGCCCGAGTCAGTGCGACCTGCGCAATGGGTGCGAATGGGTGTTTGGGTGAATTCTTGCAGGGCTTTTTCAAGCTGGTCTTGCACGGTCTGGCCAGAGCGTTGGCTTTGCCACCCTTCGTAGGCTTGTCCCGAGTAGCTCAGTCCCAAAGCAATGCGTTGACTCACAAAAAACGCTTTGAAGGGCTCAGGCGCTTAGC
>CAILYC010000060.1 GCA_903838355.1 uncultured Burkholderiales bacterium
CAACGCCAAAAAGTGACCGATGGGACGGCCATTGCCAAAGCGTTGGATTACAGCTTGAAGTGTGAGGTGGAATTGAAGGCGTTCTTAGAAAACGGCCAAGTTCCCATTGACAATAACCACGTGGAAAACACGATCCGGCCCATCGCGCTAGGACGCAAGAATTTCTTATTTTTAGGTTCTGAGCAATCTGGCACAAGTTCAGCCGCCGTCATGAGTTTGATCAACAGCGCCAAAATGAACGGCTTGGACCCCTTGAAATACATGACCGATGTCTTGACCAGGTTACCAACCCATCCCAACAGCCGGATTGAGGAACTGTTCCCTCACAACTGGCAGCCCCTGCAAAATTAAAAAACCGGCTGAATATCCGGCCTGTCAATGTGTGTTGGCGCACCGCTTACGGGAGTCCAGCGTCTTCGCCGCTGAACACTGATTAAAACCTCAACAGGGGCAGGCCTTGCATTAGACATAGTCATATCCATAGTCGTATTCCTATACGTTATTTTAAGGAATACCGAGGGATCTGTGATTTAGGGGGCTACTTCAAATACACCATTCCAAAGAAAGTGCGCTTAAACGCAATCACTAGTTTCAAAACATCTAAACTCTTAAAACTATAAGGGCTACTCCTTAAAAATTAAGTGATAGCAGACAGAACCCCACCATACCCCCACCCCCCTTTTTGGATTAATAAGCAAACTAATGGGGAGCGTCTTGACTTTTCTAAATTTTTTTAAGACTTGTTTGGACGATTTTTTAATTAAACTTTAACAAATTATCAGCGCCCCCACCGGATAAAGACAAGGCAAACCACCTAGCAGGTGGTTTGCCGTCCTATCTCACCAAGAGTAAGAATACAGCTGCGGGAAAAAGGTATTCAAAGGTGTTGTACTGGTCGCTGTTTGATTGACATTGAGCGTGTTGTTACCACTTAATGTGTAAGCAGCAGTATCTTGCGGCAACAAAAAGCCTTGAGCTTGCAAAGCTTGCGCTGCTGCAGCACGTTTTGCCACCCAATTCGCTTTTGAACCATACATAGCGGTGACAGAAGGCCTTGGGTCGCCAGTCACTTTTGTTGAATCGTTCAAAGCAAAGGGCACAAAGTGACCACTGGACTCACAACCATCAGCGCCATTGGTACTTCCACCAAAATTTACATTTCTTAAACCCCATCCCGTACTGGTTCCGTAGGGGGCAACCAATTCCGGGGTGATTATGCCTCCCGTATCATTGCCATATTGATCAACCTTTGGTACTGAAAACGTGTAGAACTTTCCAGTCACTAATCCTGGCATGTTGTCAATAATGCCTTTGCTGTAATTGGCTCCCCAATTCCAATAATTGCGAATTGTCACCAGTCCAGAGTATTGATCTATGGATGATGGGAGTGATGGATACCCAATTTGAGCGGCGGGAACGAATCCAATGCCCAAGTTTGAGCTTGCAGAAGTTGACACGGTCACAATCGATGCAGTGCCGTTATTGACCGATGGAACAACACTATTGGGTGGTAGTGCCCCGTTGGTAGTCCAGTTGTCAAGGGCAACCCACAAGGCTCTCAATATGGGATTAGGATCAACAATTGATGTTGTGTGCGTGCATGTTGAGGGCGCAGAACCCGGATTGGCGCCATTTCCGTGATTGGCACTGGCTACAAAGTAATTGCGAACGTTATCAGGCTGCACGACATCCAAGCCCGTTGATGGGTCTGTGGTCAAGAGCGAACCCGTTTTAACCCACATCTCGTTGGCAGAAATGATGTTCATGATTTTGGGGCAAGTATTCGTTGCTGTACAACGCACATTGCGGCCATCTGTTTTACCCGTCAGAGGATCAGTTGTTGTGGCGTATGAAAAAGGAAAAACAGATTCCAATTGACCCAAATGAAATTGTCGATTACGTTCTGTCTGGCTAGTTTGTGCAAAACGGAAATGACCACCCAAACCGTTGCCGCCGCCAATCCAATTGAATAATCCATCAAAAACCTGCTTGCCATTCATGTCTTGGTTAAAGCCCAACCACACAAAGTCATTGGCAAGACGTGCCGGCTGAGAAAGGGTCCACCCCAAGACTTGCTTAACTTGGCCCGCCAGTGGATTGGGGTTACCCACACTGTCGGCTGATGCATAACGGATAAAGGAAATAAAGTCACGCATGGCAGCGTAACCGGCGCCAGCTATGTAGGGATCTTTTGCGGTATACGACATTTCATAAATTGCGCTTTGTACAAACGGAATCACCGTACCTGAACTATTGATCAAAGAATAAGAGTTGCTGCCCGCATTGGGAGAGCCAGGTGCAGCCGTGATGCTGGTGGGTGAGCCACATGTTCCTGGACCATTCCACTTCCAACCGGAGGCCGGTATGACCTGGGGCGTGTCTTGAATATGCTGACGCCAAGTCAGTGTGGCCGTAGTGTTGGGTGCTGGACTGTAATAACTCATGACGCAAATTGTGGTGGCATTGTCATTGGCGCCACTGCTGATACCTTGCTGAAACGCGGGCCCAGTGATGGAACTTCCATCCGGATTGTGGGCAACAGGTAAAGTTGCAAACAACAAGTTTGTTCCTGCTGCGTTGGGCTCCATGTCCCAAGCAGACCAGACCAAGGTGTAACCTTTGTTCATTAAAAAAGCAGGATAACCCGCAGATGTGGGATTGGCTGAAGTTTGAGCGGCAGTGATCAGTGGAATTGTGGTGGGTACAGCAAGTGCATCAGCAGCCACTGTTCCTGGGTCGTTGGCGATAGTTGCACCCGTTTGATTGAACGAGCCGAATTGTTTTGCGCCTCTGTTGAGCATTTCATAAAACACCTTCCCGTTGGCATTGGCCATATTGGAGGGCTTTAAGATGTAAAAAGGAGCCGAGTACTCGACCAATCCATTTGCATTCACAGGAGCCAATGCGATATCTGGAATAACTTGATTTTTCGGATCATTGGGGTCAATCAGCCCTGTCACGACACCTTGAATTTTGTCGTACGTTCCAACTACGCCAAAAGCAGTACCACCAAAGACAGCAGTTTGAGTCGAAGTGATTGTTATTTTTGTAATACCCGTTAGTGGCGATGTGCTGTTTGAAGAGCAAGCATTCAACAAAGCAAGCAGCCCCAGAAAGGTACAGACATAAAAAATTCGCAACAACTGAGACGGCAGGACTTTGAATGAAAATTGGCCGAGCATGAGGGCTCCATGTATATAATTAAAAAAAATGATTCTATCGATTGATTTCATCATGAACGCAAACATCATCACGGTACTTACCCTTAAGGGTTGCCATGATCCATCGATGAAGCGTCCTAGATAGAAGTCGTGACCTTCGAGAAGCATTCTTTTTATTGAGCTAGGATCAAAGCGCTCCTTCAACAGCAATCTCGTTCACTAGCAGGAAAGAATCATCATGACAAGACAACTATTTCGTCGCTTGATGGCGGCATTGATCTTCCTGGCTGTAGTTTTTTGGGGTCTTTGGCACTTTGACATCCCACAAATCTTGTGGTTGCCGACACCTTATATTTGCGAGACAAAGGGCTACAGCTATCGCTATAAAGATGGCGTTCGTCTCAACGAATCAATTCCAGAACACATTCGCTTCGAATTGACGACTTTTCAATATGCAAGTCGATTCAAGATTGAAGAGGACAACATATTCAAAGAACATCAAAATTCAAAGATTGTCTACAACAGAGCAGGGAGTTCTTCCGTTGAAGACTTGTACCTTTATGATGCCACCGATCCAAGCACCAATGAGCGAACTCAGACCTCACTTGTTTTCAATACCACAAGCGGGGACATTAGACTCATGCACCACCGTTGGATACCACCCAACGGCTGGCAAAATTCAGATCTGTACTTTTTTTCTGGGTTTTGCTTGAAAAAATCGTTCGATTGAGTTCGACTTTTTTACTTTCTTGATTTCCCGTGATGCTCATCGATAGATTTTCATCGTTTTAAGTAACACCATCAATTATCCAGTCGTGGGATCAAGCCTCATTGATTGAACTTCATCGTCTGCTCTTGAACTGTTCGTTCAAATACCAATCTATCCGTATCCGTCCGGTCAACACATGTTGAGTGAGATTTAAAAAACGGGCACTATCGGGTTTCAAAATATTATTGGAGCCCGTATGAGTGATGAAGTTGAGGTCCGCCCTGTCTCGGTGATGAGGCGCAATGGCAAGAAATACAACAAACTCCTGAAATCCCAAGCGATCAGGGCCCATCTGAATGGCGCCAAGTTTGCAGATGTGTCCAAGCAGTTTGGTCCTTGTGAGGACACCATCAGGAAATGGGTTGCTGCGTATTTGGCGGGATCATTGACTTTGCCAGGCTTGGAGCCTGCGGCTCCCAGATCGTTGGTCAAGCCAGCCAAAGTTCAAAGTGAAGAATCCTTTGTTTCCTTGATTGGCCAACATCATTCGGGAAACATTGAGCTTTCATTTAAGCGCTCAGGGTTGGCGCTTGACGTGAAGTGGCCTGTGTCTAACGCCATGGAGTGTGCACAGATGATCAAAGAATTGCTCAAATGATTCGAATCGATGAGGCATGGCTTTCCACTGAGGCGATGGACATGAGGGCGGGGATGGATACTTTACTGTCCAAGGTCGTCTTGATCTTTGGTGCGGCGCAGCCGCACCATGCGTATTTGTTTGCCAATGCGCGTGGCAGTCGTTTGAAGATTTTTATTCAAGATGGTTACGGGATGTGGATGTGCACGAGGCGTTTGGCTGAAGGGTCGTTCAGCTGGCCGCGTGATATCAGGGAGTTAAAGCATTCACTGAGTCGCGAGCAGTTGCAGGCGTTGGTGGTGGGTTTGCCATGGCAAAGGATTGGTGCCAAGAGCGCGATCTTGCACGTTTGAGACGTGCATATATTGAGGGATATTGAGTCTGAATTATCTCGTGATTTGAGAGTGAAATCAAGAGAGAAAGTCCGGGTTCTCGAGTGGCGTTGTATGTGAGAAACTCTTTTACATGTTGAACACCAACGCATCAAATAACCCATCAGTTGCACAGCAATTGATAGGCTTGAGTTTCGATGAAATCGTTGCCGTTGTTGAGCAGCATAAAGAAGTTATTGCGCAAAGAGACAATGCGTTGTCTGATGCCAAAGCGCTTAACGAGAAGTTGACTTATGAATTGTCATCTCTCAGACGCTCGAAATATGGCAAAAAAAGTGAGTCAATGAATGTCGAGCAAGTTGATCTCTTTGAGGAGTCCAGGCTTGGTGACATTGCGGCAGTAGAGGCTGAGCTTGAAGCCATGCAAGCGAGCGTTACCGTACCTGCATACGAGCGCAAGTCCCCCAAGGGCAGAGCCCCCATTCCTGCACATCTGCCCAGAACCGATATTCATCATGAGGTGGAATCCACCACCTGTGGTTGCGGTCATGAGCTCAAGCGTGTTGGTGAAGATATCACAGAGAAATTAGACATCGTTCCTGTTACCTATAGGGTTGAGCGTCATATTCGTGGCAAATGGGCCTGCGCCCATTGCCAGACATTGGTTCAAGCACCTGTGCCCGCCCATGTGATTGATAAAGGGCTGCCTACAGCGGGTTTAATTGCGCATGTGGTGGTGTCTAAGCTTGAAGACCATGTTCCACTGTACAGGTATGAGAAGATCTCAGCGCGATCGGGATGTGAAATACCCCGATCGACCCAAGCGGAGTGGATTGGAAAAACTGGGGTCGCACTGCTGCCACTGGTGATGGCCTTAAAAGAAGATGTTTTTAAATGCAGGGTTTTACATGCAGATGAAACCCCGGTTGCCATGCTGAGTCCGGGGGATGGTAAAACCCATCGATCGTACATTTGGGCTTATGCGCCGGGGGAGTTTGAAGGCATCAAAGCGGTGATTTATGATTTCTGTGAATCCAGGTCGGGTGAGCACAATCGACAATTCCTTGAGGACTGGCGAGGATCGTTGGTCACAGATGATTTCGCTGGGTATAAGGCCACGTTTCTTAATGGCGTCATAGAGGTTGGGTGCATGGCACACGCCAGGAGGAAATTCTTTGAGCTCTTTGAAAACAACAAGAGTCCAATGGCCCAGCAAGCATTGCAGTTCATACAACAGCTCTATGAAATTGAGCGTGAGGTCAAGAACCTGAGCTCAGAGGAGAGATTGGTTATTCGCCAAACTCGCAGCAAGCCGATTGCAGAGCTCATGCACAAATGGTTGCTGGCTCACAGACCGAACATCTCGGACGGCTCCGCTGGTGCCAAGGCGATGGACTACACCCTGAAGCGTTGGGATGCACTCACGCGGTTCTTGGAGAACCCCCAGCTTCCGATTGACAACAATTTGATAGAAAACAAAATGAGGCCTATCGCGATTGGCAGGAAAAATTGGCTCTTCGCAGGATCACTTAGGGCTGGCAAAAGAAGCGCTGCAATAATGAGTTTGCTGCAGTCGGCAAAAATGAACGGTCACGATCCCTTCCTGTACCTCAAAGATGTTCTGGAGAGGCTACCAACCCAGAAAAACCATCTCATCCACGAGCTTCTGCCGCACAACTGGCAGCCCAAGCAAGCTTAACAATGGCCGCCCAAGGGCGGCCATTTAAATCCACCGCCTGCAAAATTCAAAAGTCAACGTGTCTTGGTGGGACGCTTACAGACATGGGGCCTCTTTGTTGAAGAAACAATGAGCTTGAAATCAAGCCCTGGATTTATTTGTTTTCGTGTTTGTTGCGTTTTCGGTCATGCTCACTCAAGTAGCGTTTGCGCAGGCGAATGCTCTTGGGGGTGATCTCTACCAATTCATCGTCATCGATGAACTCCACACCATACTCGAGCGTGCAATCAATGGGCGGCGTGATTTTGATGGCATCTTCTTTGCCCGATACCCGAAAGTTGGTCAACTGCTTGGTGCGAGTCGCGTTCACCACCAAATCATTGTCTCGGCTGTGGATGCCCACAATCATGCCCTCGTACACAGGATCATTGGGCTTGACGAACATGCGGCCACGCTCATCGAGTTTGCCCAAAGCGTAGGTAAAAATCTCACCCGCATCCATGGAGATGAGCACCCCGTTTTTACGCCCACCAATGTCGCCTTTGTGCGCTTCGTAGCGATCAAAGATGTTGGAGATGAGTCCAGAGCCACGGGTCAAATTCAAGAATTCATTGGTAAAACCAATCAAACCCCTAGCAGGAATGCGGTATTCCAGCCGAACACGGCCACGGCCATCGGGCTCCATGTTGACCAGTTCACCTTTTCTCTCGCCGAGCGCTTGCATGACGCCGCCTTGGTGGGTTTCTTCGATGTCGGCTGTCACCAACTCAATGGGCTCGTGCTTTTCGCCGTTGACCTCTTTAAAAACCACGCGGGGCTTGGACACCGCCAACTCGTAGCCTTCGCGTCGCATGTTTTCTAGCAAAATGGTCAAGTGCAATTCACCTCGACCCATCACTTCAAAGATCCCCTCCTCACCGGTCTCTTTGACACGCAAGGCGACATTGAGTTGAAGCTCTTTTTGCAGGCGGTCCCAAATCTGACGGCTGGTGACGTATTTGCCTTCTCGACCGGCCAAGGGGCTGGTGTTGACACAAAAGTTCATGGTGAGGGTGGGCTCATCCACCTTGAGCATGGGAAGCGCTTGTGGCGTGAGAGGATCGGTGATGGTGACACCAATGCCAACGTCTTCGATACCATTGATCAGCACAATTTGACCCGGACCCGCTTCAGTGGCTTGAACGCGGTCCAAACCTTGGAAGGTGAGCACTTGGTTGACACGACCTTTGATGGGTTTGCCCTCAGGGCCTTCCATGACCACCACATCCATCATGGGGCGCAGCGTGCCTTGGCTGATTCGACCCACGCCAATGCGACCCACAAAGCTCGAATAGTCCAAGGCGGAGATTTGAAGTTGTAGAGGGGCGCTGGGGTCTCCTGCATGGGCGGGCACATGGGCGAGGACGGTTTCAAAGAGAGCCGACATGTCGGGTCCCCATTGTTCACCCGGCAATCCCTCCTCCTTGGAGGACCAGCCGTTGATGCCGGAGGCATAGACCACTGGGAAATCAAGTTGCTCATCATTGGCGCCGAGTTTGTCAAACAAATCGAAAGCCGCATTGACCACAAAATCGGGGCGAGCACCGGGCTTGTCCACCTTATTGACCACCAAAATGGGCCTCAGGCCCAAGGCCAAGGCTTTTTTGGTCACAAACCGGGTTTGCGGCATAGGGCCTTCTTGAGCATCGATCAAGAGCACCACGCCATCGACCATGGAGAGCGCACGCTCAACCTCACCACCAAAGTCCGCGTGTCCGGGGGTGTCGACAATGTTGATGTGGGTGCCATTCCAGGTCACCGCGCAGTTTTTCGCCAAAATCGTGATGCCACGCTCTTTTTCAATGGCGTTGTTGTCCATGACGGTGTCAACGACTTTTTCATGTTCGGCAAAGGTGCCCGATTGGCGCAACAACTGGTCAACCATGGTGGTTTTTCCGTGGTCAACGTGGGCAATGATGGCAATGTTTCGAATGGGAAGGCTCATATCAAACTCTCTAGGATGGAATTAATTTCTACGGGATTGAGTAAACGCTCGGCGATGAGTTCGCCAGCTTTCACATGGGCAGTGCCCAGTAAATTGTTGGGTGGGGATTGGGTGTAAACCGCCACTTTGGGGTTGTCAGGCCAGGGTCCCCGTCGCCTGAGTCCCGACAAAAAACGACCGGCTTCATCATCGTCCAAATAAATGGGGGCGTGTCCTTGGAGCAAATGGTCTATGGGGCGCAGCGTTTGCGTCTTTTCATCGTCACCCATCCCCTCAAGCTGCGCAATGCTGGTGCAAAGTTCTTGCCCAAAGCTTCCCGTTTGAACGCGACGAAGGCTCAGCAAATAAGCGCCACATCCCAAAGCCTCACCCAAGTCTTGCGCCAAG
This sequence comes from uncultured Burkholderiales bacterium, assembly GCA_903838355.1. Classification (GTDB taxonomy): domain Bacteria; phylum Pseudomonadota; class Gammaproteobacteria; order Burkholderiales; family Burkholderiaceae_C; genus Limnohabitans. The sequence goes on from CAILYC010000060.1 coordinate 8,889, forward strand.
GTGCGAATGTAAGTGCCTTTGGAGCAGTGCACTTTGATGCCGATAAGACGCGTACCGGCTTTGAAAAAATGAGTCTCTATCGACCCAACGCCAGCCTCGGTCTGAGCGTAGTGCTCAGCCAAGGTCGGATCAAAGCCCAAAAGCTCAGCACGGGAGGTGATTTCGCACAAACTCAAATCAAACACTTCAACCGTGCGGCTGGTGCGCTCCAAGGTGATCCCCTCTCGGGCATATTCATAAAGTGCTCGACCATTGACCTTCAAGGCGCTGTGCATCGGAGGAGTTTGTTCAACGGCGCCGCTGAAGCGCCTGGCCAAGTCTTGAAGGGCTGCCTCACGCAAATCCAAGTCAGCGCAGGCGCCACCCTCGGAGAAGGGACCTTCGCAGTCACCCGTTGAGCTGCGTTCACCCAACCTCGCCACCGCCCAATAACGCTTGTTGGCGTCCAAATGCAGTTGGCTGAATTTGGTGGCAGCGCCCAAGCAAATGGGCAAGACGCCACTGGCCAAGGGGTCCAAGGTGCCGGTGTGTCCGGCTTTTTCTGCTTGAAAGAGCCATTTGACCTTTTGCAAGGCCTGGTTGCTCGACAGACCCAGGGGCTTGTCCAACAAGAACACGCCGTGAACGGGACGACGGGCTGGCCCTTTGTACTGCGTCTTTTTGACCTTGGGTCTGGGCTTGAGGTTGGTCGAGATCAGAGAGCTGGTCAATTCAGGCGTTCGAATGGATATGCAAGACAGCGCCCTCTCACCCGCCAGACCCGGCTCAAGTGCATCGGTGGGAAGATTGCTCTCTGTACTCATCAATTCAGTCATCTTTGGCTTTGGTGGCCAAAGCTTGGTTGATCAAGACGTTCAAATCGGCGGCTTTTTGCAGTGTCGCGTCATAGACAAAATGCAGCGTCGGCACGGTGTGGATTTGCAGGCGTTTGAACAGCCCATTGCGCAAAAAACCCGCCGCTTGATTGAGCCCCTCGGCCGCAAGCGCGGGGTCTGAGGCCAGGGTGCTGAAAAACACTTTGGCATGGGCATAGTCAGGGGTCACCTCCACGCCTTGGAGCGTCACCATGCCGACCCTGGGGTCCTTGAGCTCACGCGCAATGAGCTCGGCCAAATCGCGCTGGATTTGGTCCGCCACTTTAAAGCCGCGGTGGGAGGAAGAAGGTGATTTACGCATGCAAAATAAAAGTCAACCGTTAACCAATATAAAAATTCAATGTTCGCTCGCCTGTGGCAAGTCACCCATCCTACAGACTTGAATCACAACTTGTGTGACAAAGCAGTGACGGCAAATCGGATCCCCGCCCGCCTCAAAGCGAGGCGATCAGGGTGGTTATGAGTCGAGGGTGGTGGCAGACCCCGCACCGAGGTTTGGGGACACCTGAACCCAGACTCAAGTCGCGCTGACTCCACCTTTGAGGCAAACGTCCAAGTCTTGGGGGTATATGCTCGATCACGTCAATGTGCGTGCCACCTCTTTGATCTCAAAGAACTCCAATTGATCGCCCTCTTCAATGTCGTTGTAGCCCTTGATATTCAAGCCGCACTCAAAGCTTTCTTTGACTTCGCGCGCGTCGTCTTTGAATCTCTTTAAGCTCTCGAGCTCACCGGTGAAGATCACCACATTGTTTCTGAGAAGTCGCAATTGAGCTGAACGGCGCACAACACCTTGCGTGACCATACAACCGGCAATCGAGCCAATTTTGCTGACCCTGAAGACTTGTCGAATCTCGGCCGTGCCGATGACTTCCTCTTTCTTGTCTGGGGTCAACATGCCCGACATGGCTGACTTCAGCTCGTCGACGGCGTCATAAATAATTTGATAGTAGCGAATCTCAACACCGTTGTTTTCAGCGAGTTTTCTCGCTCCCGCATCGGCGCGGGTGTTGAATCCAATGATCACCGCTTTGGAGGCAATGGCCAAGTTCACATCGCTCTCGCTGATGCCACCCACAGCCGTGTAGACCATCTGGATCTTGACCTCTTCGGTCGAGAGCTTGAGCAGTGACGTGGCCAAGGCCTCTTGCGAGCCTTGCACATCGGCCTTGATGATGATGGGCAGCATCTTGGTCTCGCCTAGGGCGATATCGCTGAACATGTTCTCGAGCTTGGAGGCTTGTTGCTTGGCCAGTTTGGTGTTGCGGAATTTTCCGGCCCGGTAGGTGGCAATCTCACGCGCACGACGCTCGTCGGCCATCACCATGAACTCGTCACCGGCTTGCGGCACTTCGGTCAAGCCTTGGATCTCAACTGGGATGGAAGGACCGGCCGACTTGATGGCTTTGCCGTTCTCGTCGAGCATGGCGCGTACGCGACCAAATGTTTGGCCCGCGAGCACCACGTCGCCAACATTCAAGGTCCCTGATTGCACCAAGATGGTGGCCACAGGACCACGGCCTTTGTCGAGTTTGGCCTCGATCACCAGGCCCTTGGCCATGGCGTCTACAGGCGCTTTCAATTCCAGCACCTCGGCTTGCAAGAGGACTTGCTCCAAGAGCTCATCCACGCCTTGGCCGGTTTTGGCCGATACGGCAATGAAGGGTGACTCGCCACCGAACTCCTCGGGGACCACCTCCTCGGCGACAAGCTCACCTTTGACCCGATCAGGGTTGGCGTCGGGTTTGTCGATTTTGTTCATGGCCACCACGATGGGCACACCAGCCGCCTTGGCGTGCTTGATGGCTTCACGCGTTTGGGGCATGACACCGTCGTCAGCGGCCACCACCAAGATCACAATGTCGGTGGCTTTGGCGCCGCGGGCTCGCATGGCCGTGAAGGCCTCGTGACCTGGAGTGTCCAAAAAGGAAATCATGCCACGAGACGTCTCGACGTGATAGGCACCAATGTGCTGGGTAATGCCACCCGCTTCACCTGAGGCCACCTTGGCGCGTCGGATGTAGTCGAGCAAGGAGGTTTTGCCGTGGTCGACGTGACCCATGACCGTGACCACAGGTGCACGAGACAAAGACGGCGCCGATGTTGCAGAGTTCTCCTCTTCGGTGAAGGCTTCTGGATCGTCCAAGGCCGCAATGATGGCTTTGTGTCCCATCTCTTCGACCACAATCATGGCCGTGTCTTGGTCAAGCGGCTGGTTGATGGTGACCATTTGGCCGAGTTTCATCAAGTGCTTGATCACCTCAGAGGCTTTGACGGCCATTTTGTGGGCCAATTCGGCCACAGTGATCGTTTCGGGGACGTGGACTTCAAAGACGCGGGCTTCCACAGGCGCCTGAGGGGCGTGATGGTCGTCGCGATCGCGCTCACGTCGGCCGCGGGGGCCGCCACGCCAGCTGTTGCGACCCGAACCCGCAGAGGTGTCGCCACGGGTTTTGATCTCTTTCTTTTTTGCTTGCTCGTCGGCCCAGCTCGAAGACAATTTCGCGCTCTTGACCTCTTTGCCGTCTTTGCTCACCGTGGTGGCGGCAGGCTTGGTGGCGGTGGTGTTGGCACCTGGTGGCGGCTTGTGCAAAGTGCCTTTGATGGCTCCCTTGGCATCGAGCTTGCCCGGCTCAGTCTTTTTGGCGACCACGGGTGGCGCGGGAGGAGGTGCGACCTTTTTGGGGGCATTCATCATTTGACGAATGGCCTCGGCTTCGTTGAGGGCCACGCGTCTGCGGTTCTCCAAGTCCTTTGCACGTGCGGTCTCTTCTTCTGCCACGGCCTTGGATAGGGCCAATTTCGCTTCAAGTTCAGCGCGCGCAGCGCGTGCGGCCACAGCAGCTTCAGACTGGTCGCTGGCGTCAAGCACGTCGGCACCGAGTTCAGGGTGAGGCTCAACAGAAGGCACGGGTGCACTGGGGGTGGACGCGGCACGTTTTGAGTTGGCGTCACTGGGCGCTTTTGAGCGCACCAATGCATCCAAGGACGCCAAGGAGGCGGGGCTCAAGGACTCATCAGATGGGGGCTGGGCTGCCGAGTCAGAAGACGTGGGTGTCGCATTGCCTTCAGGTGAGGCTTGGGACTTTGCGTCCTTTAATGCAGCGGCAGCGGCAGCGGCATTGGCCGCATCGAAAGCATCCTTGGCCTGTTGCGACTGGTCTTGCAATCGGCTCTTGGCTTTGGCCAAATCTTGGGCCTCTTGCGCTTGGCGCAATCTTCTTTTTTCCGCCAACTCTTCTTCTTGTCGGCGAATGAATTCGGCTTGGCGACGAGCCTCTTCTTCGCGGCGGGCCAACTCGGCTTGGTCGAGTATGGGTGCGGCCGCGGGCGTGGGCAGTACTGCAGGGCTTGGGGCAAGCTCTGGGCTCTCGCCGCCTTGGATGAAGGTGCGTTTTTTGCGCACTTCAACTTGAATGGTGCGAGCCTTGCCACTCGAGTCGGCTTGCTTGATCTCGGTGGTGGATTTTTTCACCAGCGTGATTTTTTTACGCTCGGCAGGCGCCGCACTCAGGCCATGCGAGGACTGTAAAAAAGTCAACAGTTTTTGTTTATCCGTGTCTGTGAGCTCATCTTCAGGCGCGGACTTGGTCACTCCTGCTGAACGCAATTGATCGAGCAAGATGGGGGTGGTTTTTTTGAGTTCTTTGGCAAACTCGGCAACGGTCGTACTGGTCATCTGTGGTGTTCCTATTCATGACCGTCACTCTTGACCCGCGAACCAGTGTTCGCGAGCTTTAAGGATCAGCACTTTTGCCTCTTCTTGGGTTTGTCCGGTGATGTCCACCAACTCGTCGACGGCGAGATCCGCCAAATCGTCGAGCGTGTGGACACCGTTTTGAGCCAATTGGGCGATCAACTCAGAGGTGAGTCCTTCAAGATCCCGAAGGTCTTGAGAGACGTCTTGAACACTTTCTTCTTTCACGATTTCCATGGTGAGAAGGGCATCTTTGGCACGGGCACGAAGTTCATTGACCGTGTCTTCGTCAAAGCTCTCGATTTCGAGCATCTCTTGAATGGGCACATAGGCGACTTCTTCCAAGCTGGAGAAACCCTCATCAATCAAGATATCGGCAATCTCTTGATCGACGTCGAGTTTTTCCATGAAGAGCTCTCGGATACCGCCGGTTTCATTGGCCAATTTCTCTGCCGACTCGGCCGCATCCATGATGTTGATCTTCCAGCCCGTGAGGTCGGAGGCCAAACGCACGTTTTGACCGCCTCGGCCAATGGCAATGGCCAAATTTTCCTCGTCCACCACCACATCCATGGCATGCTTTTCTTCATCGACCACGATGGAGCTCACGTTGGCTGGGGCCAAGGCGCCAATCACAAACTGGGCGGGATCCTCGCTCCAGAGAACAATGTCCACACGCTCACCAGCGAGTTCATTGGTGACTGCGTTCACCCGTGTGCCGCGCACGCCCACACAAGTACCAATGGGATCGACGCGCTTGTCGTGGGAGATCACAGCAATCTTGGCACGTGAGCCCGGGTCTCGGGCGCAGGATTTGATTTCAAGCAGACCTTGCTCAACCTCGGGAACTTCTTGCTTGAAGAGCTCAACCATGAACTCTGGGGCCGAACGAGACAAAATAATCGGAGCGCCCCGCAAGGTGGTGTCCACATCCATGATCATGGCGCGAACTCGGTCGCCGTTTCTCAAGTTTTCTTTGGGGATCATCTCTGAGCGTCTTAATCGCCCCTCGACACGACCGCTCTCGACAATCATGTCGCCCTTGTCCATGCGTTTGACGGTGCCCACGAAGATCTTTTCACCTCGTGACATGAAGTCTTGCAAAAGCATTTCACGCTCGGCATCGCGAATTTTTTGCAAAATGACCTGTTTGGCTGCCATTGCACCAATGCGACCAATTGGCAAGGACTCGATGAGCTCCTCGATGTATTCACCCTCTTCAACGTCGGCCAAACGGTCGCGAGCGTCCATCAAGAGTTCTTCTGCCTCGGGGTTTTGCAGTCCAGCCTCGTCAGGGACCACCAACCAGCGGCGAAAGGTTTCATAGTCGCCAGAGTCTCTGTCCATGGCGACGCGGATATCCACATCGCCTTGATAGAGTTTCTTGGTGGCTTGCGCCAAGGCCGACTCAACGGCGCCAAAGACCACATCTCGCTCGACATTTTTCTCTCGCGAGATCGCTTCTACCAGCATCAACATTTCGCGGTTCATGTTGCTCTACTCCTTCACTTGGGTCTGCAGTTTGGACTGACGTCCTTTGAAATCAACAATTGGGGCCAGACGAGCTTCTTTGATCTCGTCGAGCGTGAAACCCAGTGCGTGTAAGGCAGCAGGTTCGCGCTTTTTACTCACTCTTTGTCCGGGCTTGTCCTTGGGCTCATCGGCCCAAACGATTTGCCACGAACCGGGTGTCTCGGATTTCTCCAACACACCTCTGAATTTCTTTCTAAGACCGGAGACCTGTCCCTGGGCTTGCGCACCCATGGCATGCTTCAAGGTCACATCAATGTCTTGACCGACAAAGCGCTCAAAATCTTTGGCCGTCTTGAGAGGTCGGTCGATGCCGGGAGACGACACCTCCAAGCGAGAATAGGGCACATCATCGACTTCCAAGGCAAATTGAAGTTGCCGAGTCACGCGCTCACAGTCTTCAACCATCACAAATTTTTCCGGCACTCCCGGCGTTGCGACTTCATCTGGCTGCCAAATCAAATCGATCGTCACGCGCAAAAGACCCCCGCCCGTTCTCTCGATTTCAACGAGTTCGTAGCCCAGGCCTTTTACAATTTGTTCGATCGTCTCGTGCAGCACCACAGCGCTTGAATCCCTTTTCTCGTCTCAGCACGCCCAGTGTTGAGTTGAACCTCAGCTTTGTATTTCATTCTTGCGACAGACAAGAAATAAAAACAAAACCCAAGCCCCCCCAAAAACCCTAAGCGAATAAAGCACAGACCAAAAAAAACGGGCGGTGAAAACCCGCCCGTTTGGTCGTGAAGGCCGTATTCTAACGGGTATTTGGCCCATAAGCGAGCCCTTTGTTGTATAAATTACCCAAGCACCTGGATTGGAGCGCATGGGCCAAGAAGAAACACCCAGACCAGGACAAAGACACAGCCCAACTGAACTCTCCCCATGGCCCAAGCCTGGGAGCGCTAAAGGCTGATTGCTAGGGGTTCTCGGGCTCATTGGAGATCAAGGCCAAAGTCAATGCGTCGGTCTAAAGCAGTGGGGGCAAGCTTGGGGCATCCTCTGTCATGGGCGGCAAAACCCTCGCTGTGGGTCTCTTGGCTGGCTCATCTGAGGCCATGCGACGTGCTCGAGCCGCAGAAGATCTAGCCATCAAGGCCAACACCAGTATCCTTGTGACACTGGATGGCTGTGATTTTGAATCAAAGGCAGAAGCGCTCATTCAATGGCATCAGCAGGAACAGCAGGAATCGAGTCGCTGACTTAGAGTGTACCGTTCACGTCCATGAGCTTGATCTCCGACCCGTGTCTTGATGGTTCATGAAGGAGCGACCTGCGGTATTACCCTCGATGGGTTTGAATTTCTCCCCAAAACATCCGATAATCGCGCGTCTTGCTGTTTTTTATAAACCCCCTAAAAACCATTGGATTCAAGTTTTACAGCAAATGGTGAGCAAAATGCGACCCAGGTTTTGAAGGGATCATGGGTGAAGGGGCGCAGACATGGGCGTCAGTGGGCGAACAAGTGACAGGCCAATGCGCAAGCAGACCTTGACCCAATGGCCATCATCATCGGAACGCTCCCCATTGAGCCCAACATCCAAGAGACAAAACGTCCATCAATGAGTGATTTTTTACAACTTTTATTCAGCGGCCTGGCCACCGGCAGCATCTACGCCATGGCGGCTCTGGGCTTTACCTTGTTGTGGCAAGCGTCGGGCACCATCAACTTTGCCCAGGGCGAATTTGTCATGCTACCAGCCTTCATGATGCTCATCATGATGGAGCAAGGCCTCTCATTGCCGCTGGCCTTTGCCCTCAGTTTGGTCCTCAGTGTCTTCCTTTTGGGATGGGCCTTCAAACGTGGCCTGGTCGACCCCCTCTTTAAGTTTGGCATGATGCCCATAGTGGTGGCCACCATTGGTTTGTCCATTGCCATGCGCAACGCTGTTCGGGTTTTTTACAGCGCTTCCCCCCAGCCTTTTCCCAATGTCTTTCCCGACACCTTGTATCATTTTGGCGAGTTGACCCTCTCGGCCACAGATGTCGGCACATTTTGCATGGCGATGATCTTGGTTTTGGTCACCCAAGCCTTTTTAACCCGCAGCGTCACCGGACGCGCCATGCAAGCGGTTGCCCAAAACAGCGAAAGCGCGAGTGTCCTCGGGATCAACGTCAAGCGCATGATTTTTTACACCTTTGCCATCAACGCTTTGTTGGCATGCGCTGCTGCCCTTTTGGTAACGCCAACCTATTTGGCCAAGTTTGACATGGGCGCGTCGCTGGGCAATAAAGCGTTTTTTGCCGCCATCATTGGTGGCTTTAACAACTCTCGAGGTGCTTTGCTTGGCGGTCTGATCGTGGGGGTGAGCGAGAATTTGGCCGCCGCCTACATCTCGCCAGCCTACAAAGACGCGGTGGCCTTGGTGGTCTTCATGGCCGTGATTCTCTTCAAGCCCCAGGGCTTGTTGGGTCAAAAAGTGGAGCGCAAAGTATGACGCGCATCCATTGGTTACTGACAGCCCTCACAGTGCTGGCACTTGTCTTGATTCCTGCCCAGCTGAAAAACCACGGCATCTACTTGTTCACCTATTGGCTGCTCTATGTGATAGCCTGCATGGGGCTTAACCTCACCGTGGGCTATGCTGGACAAAAGTCGCTCGGGCACGCGGCCTTCTTGGGCCTTGGGGCCTACTGCATGGCCTTGATGCTCAAAGCGGGCTTGAGCTTTTGGCTCGGACTGCCGTGTGCGGCCATGCTCTGCTTTGTGCTCGGTTGGTTGCTCGGGTTTCCAGCGCTCAGGGTGCAAGCCATTTATTTGGCTTTTGCGACCCTGGGGTTCAATACCGCCATTTGGCTCACTTTGCGAAATGAAGAGTGGCTCACGGGTGGCACCTTTGGCATCAACAACATCGCCCGACCGGAACTCTTGGGTCTGAGCCTTCAGAACAATTTGAAGTACTACTATGTGGTTCTCTTTTTTGCATTGCTCCTGGCTTGGGTGCTGTGGGGCCTGTTGCGGTCGCCCTGGGGGCGGGCGTTTACCGCCTTGCGAGACAACCCCATCCGCGCTGAGAGTTTAGGGATCGATATCCAAGGCTATACCTTGCTCTCCTTTGCGATTGGGGCCAGCTACGCTGGCGTTGCAGGTGCCCTGATGGCGAGTTTGGTGCAATTCATTGACCCCGCCTCCTTCACCGTGGAGGCCTCCATCATGATGTATTTGATGGTGGTGGTGGGCGGACCGGGCTACTTTTTGGGCCCCATCCTGGGCGCTGCGGTTGGCGTCATCTTGCCCGAGTGGCTGCGCTTTGCACAGGCCTGGTACTTGATGATTTTTGGCGTGGCCGTGGTGATGTTGATGATTTGGCTGCCCGATGGCATGTTGAGCCTGCCCGGCGTTTTGGCGAAAAAACGCCAATCCAAGGAGGCCTCAAGAATCAGACAAGAGGCCGCAAGTCTCTTGGCAAGCGGAGAGCGCCGATGAACCAACCCATCCTCAAAGTCAGTGAGCTCACCAAGTCCTATGGAGCCATTCAAGCCGTGCGGGGGGTCTCCTTTGAGGTGCCAGCGGGTGAAATTTTTGGTGTGATTGGGCCCAACGGTTCGGGTAAAACGACGCTTTTCAACAGCATGCTCGGTCAAATTACACCGGACGGCGGTCGCATCGAATTCAAGGGCGAAGATGTCACCCAATTGGGGCCATTGGCGCTTAACCGTAAAGGGGTGGGGCGCACTTTCCAGACCCTGCAAGTCTTCTCCAAAATGTCGGTCATGGACAACCTCTTGGTTGCCGCCCAAGAGCACGAGGGCAACAAATGGAGTCGACTCCTGGGCTCGCACAGCCGCACCCTAGAGGACCGCGCCAACCACTTGATCGACCAGTTTCGCATTCGACAGGTGGCCCAGCAAAAGGCCGGTGAATTGAGCTACGGTCAACAAAAATTGGTCGACATTGCCATGGCCTTCATGCGCGAGCCCGATGTCGTCTTGCTCGACGAGCCTTGCGCGGGGGTCAACCCCTCACTCGTGGGTGAAATCGGTCGACTGCTCAAAGCCTTGAATGAAGAAAAAGGTGGCAGTTTTGTGGTGATTGAGCACAACATGGATTTTGTGATGAGTCTTTGTCACCGCGTCATGGTGATGGTTGAGGGTGAAATCTTGGCCATTGGGACCCCGGCAGAAATCCGCGCCAATGAAGCCGTGCTGAGCGCCTACTTGGGCCATTAAAGAGACCGCCTACATGTCAACACCTTGCATTGAATTCAAAAACGTTGTGGCGGGCTACAAAGAGTTCATGATTTTGAATGACCTCTCCTTTGAAGTGGAGGCTGGCTCCGTCACCCTCCTCATTGGCCCCAACGGGGCGGGCAAATCCACCGTCCTCAAAACCCTCTTTGGCCTCTTGAAACCCAAAACAGGCCACATTCTGTTCAAAGGCGAAGAGATTGGGGGAGCTAGTCAGAAGTCTCTCTTGGCCAAAGGCATCGCCTTTGTGCCGCAAGGGCGAAACCTCTTTGGCCAATTGAGCGTTTATGAAAACTTGGAGCTCGGAGGGATCACCTTGGGGATGCCCACCACCCACGCGCGCATTCCAGAGGTTCTTGAGTTTTTCCCAAGAGTCAAGGAGAGACTGCACTCGCGAGCCAGTGCGCTCTCAGGCGGCGAGCAAAAGCAGCTTGAAATCGGTCGAGCACTGCTCCTTCGCCCCTCTGTCATCTTGATCGATGAGCCCTCCATTGGTCTGTCGCCCATGGTGGTGCAAGATGTCTTTAAGCTCCTGAGAAAACTCGCAGACCAAGGTGCCACTGTTTTAATGGTCGAGCAAAACGTCAAAAGCGCATTGATGTATTCGGACCAGGCCATTGCACTCGAGTCAGGCCGCATGGTCATGAAGCGCCCGGCCCAGGACATCTTGAGCGACCCGCAAATGCAAAACCTTTTTTTGGGTGGCGCCGCGCCCATAGACCTTACAACTTCTTAATTTTTGCGAAGCCCACACCTCAAAGCCTGGGTACACTCTCGAGAAGTCGCCGGGTGTAAGGGTGTTGTGGGTTTTCTAAAACATCTTCGGTTTTTCCCACCTCCACAAAAACACCAGACTTCATCACCGCCACTTGATGGGCCAAATAGGACACCACCCCCATGTTGTGGGTGATGAACAAATAACTCACCCCTAAGCGGGTTTGGAGTTCACGCAGTAAATTCAAGATCTGCGCTTGAATCGAAACATCCAGTGCCGAGGTCGGTTCATCACAGATGATGAGTTGGGGCTTGATGGCCAAAGCCCTTGCAATGGCAATGCGCTGACGCTGCCCACCAGAGAACTCGTGGGGGTACCTTGTGAGGGACGTGCGAGCAAGACCCACTTGATCCAACAATTCAAGAATGTCACGGCCTCTTTGAGCCGCACTCCATGACGGGCGCAGGCTCACCATGCCTTCTTGCAAAATGTCTTCGATGCGCATGCGCGGGTTCAAGGACGCAAACGGGTTTTGAAAAATGATTTGCATTTGACGCCGCGCTTCTCGCAAGGTTTCTTTGCGCTTGGAGAGCAAGGACTGTCCAGACAGGATCACCTCCCCGCTCACCTGTGCTTTGGAGCCCAATACCTGGATCATGGCCTTGCCAAGCGTCGTTTTACCGCAGCCCGACTCCCCCACCAAAGCGAGCGTCTGCCCTTTGGCGATCTCAAAGGAGACACCCTTGACCGCTTCAAAGACCTTGTTGTTGCCGCCAAACCAACTTGCCCCAGTCGTGCCGTAGGTCACCTTCAAATCCGCGACCTTGAGCAAAGGCGACTCAGGCCTGGCCTCTGAATTCAAAGGGCTGGCCTTCATCCCAACAGCAGACGACCCGTTTCCTAAGGGGCTTGGACGCAACTGAATCTCGCTTAACTGAACCTCGCTCCACTGAACCTCGCTTTCATGGGCTCTCACACAACGCACGCTGTGCACTTGGCGTTGCGCCTGGTGGGTCGTGCCGCCATTGCTCTTTTCTAAGGGTGCCGTCACGCGCCGCATGGTGCTCGCTTGAGGGCTCTTGCACATCGCAAGAGCATGCGGACAGCGCGGCTCAAAGCGACAACCAAGAAAGGCTTGCGACAAAGGCGGGACCTGTCCGGCGATGGCGGCCAAGTCGCCTCCGCGTTTGCTGGGCGTGGGCAGGGACTGCATTAAGAGCTGCGAGTAAGGGTGGCGCGCTTCATGAAAAAAGCGTTTCGCCTCACACACCTCGACAATTTCTCCCGCATACATCAAAGCCACTTGATCGGCCATGCCCTTGACCACGGCCAAATCATGGGTGATGAGCAATAGCGCCATTTTTCGCTCATGTTGCAACGACTTCAATAACTCAAGCACCTGGGCTTGTAGGGTGACGTCAAGGGCCGTGGTCGGTTCGTCGGCAATCAATAAATCGGGCTCTGCCGCCAAGGCCATGGCAATCATCACCCGCTGCAGTTGACCACCCGAGAGCTCAAAGGCATACTGATCAAAGCGTTTGTCCACATCCTCCAAGCCCACACGTTCGAACCATCCGCGGGCTTTTTGAGCAGCCTCGCCACGAGAGAGATGGGGTGAGTGCTGCAAGATGCCCTCGGTGACTTGGTCCCCCAGTCGCATCACCGGGTTCAAGCTCGTGGCGGGTTCTTGGAAAACAATCGAAATCCTTCGGCCTCGAAATTGTTGCATCTCGCGCTCTGTGAGGTCGAGCAAATCCTGCCCCTTCAAGTTCACCTCGCCCCCGTTGATACGGGCCACCTCGGGCAAGAGTTGCATGAGGGCCAAAGCGGTCATGGATTTTCCACATCCCGACTCGCCCACCAAAGCAAAGGTCTGGCCCGCTTCAATGCAAAACTCAAGCGCACTCAAAGCCTCCACCCAGGCGCCCGCACCCTCGAGGACGACGCCAAGATCCTTCACCGCCAAGATGTGAGAGGAGGCTGAGATCGACATGGCGGACACAGGCGACACAGGCGACACAGGCGACAAGGGCGACAAGGGCGACAAGGGCGACAAGGGAGTGGCCATCAAAGGCTCTGGCGTATTCATGACTTCAGGCAGGATCTCTTGCTGATGAACGGGGCGCGATGGAAGCCGGGCGTGGGTTGGTGTGCGCCGCAGGTGGGGGGCGACGCTTCATGGCGGTGTAGCGGGATTTGGGGTCAAAGGCATCTCGCACCGCATCGGCCAACATGTTGGCGCTGATGACCAGGCAAAACATGAACAAAAAGGCACTCGCAAGCGTCCACCAAACGACCGGAGAGGCCGACAATTCCTGGCGCGAAGCGTTGATCATGACCCCAAAACTCGCTGTGTTGGCGTCCACGCCAACGCCCACATAAGAAAGCACGGCTTCAGACAGGATAAAACCCGAGAACTGCATCACACAGTTGATGAGCACCAAGTGCATCAAATTGGGGGCGATGTGGGCAAACAAAATGCGCACGCGACTCACCCCAAAAGCCTGAGCGGCTTGGATGTAGTCGAGTTCTCTCAATTTCATGGTCTCGCCTCGGATCAAACGACATAGCCCCGTGAACGAGGTGAGCGCCAAGATCAGGCACAAAAAGAAAAGTCTTGCGTCACTCCTGGCCAGGGTGGAGTTGAAAAACTCGGTGTGCGAATCAATGAACACTTGGAGCATCAAAACCGAGGCCGCGATCAAAAGCACATCTGGAACAGAAGCGAGCAAGGTGTAGCCGTATTGAATCCCCTCGTCGACCCAACCTTTGAAATACCCTGCGGTGATACCGAGCACCAGCGCCAAGGGCATGATGACCAAGGTGGTCAGGGTGCCAATGACAAAGGCGGTGCGGATACTCTTTAAAGCCATCAGCAAAACCGAATTGCCGGTTTGATCGGTCCCCAGCACATGGTAGTGCGACGACAAGGTGATGAACCAAAGCACGGTGGTGCTCATCAAAAAGAAGGTGAGTGCAGCGGTTTTGAGGGGCCACTCGTGCTCTTTCTGGGCCCAGGCCGTAAATGTCCTGATACGCAACCCTTGCAAACATTGGAGCCATTGAGCAAAGTGACTTTGTCGCCAATTCCAAGCCAGCAGCAAGATCAAGACCAAAGCGTTCAACAAGAGTGACTCGCCGAGTGCTTGGAGGCTGAGCGAGACGCAGTCTGAGAGCAACTCGACTTTGGGGTCACTCAAGTGGCCACCACCAAATTGAAGTCTAGGGTAGTCGCGCACGCTGTGGCCATTTTGAAGGAAGCTTTCTTTTTTGAAGCCGTAAGTCGACAAGGGGGCCGAGTAACTGCGCTCACGAGCTGATTTGAGCGGTTTCGTGAGCCAGTCTAGGAGCGACTGGGGCTCTGCATAAAGAAGCGGACTGGAGGGCGCTGCTTGCTGATCTTGAGGATGAGACAGTGGCAAGCGAAAATGAATCGAGTCGAGGATCGCCACAACAATGAAAAATGACAGCACCATGGCGCTTGCCACCGACACCGGGCGCTTCAAGGCATTGCCCCAAGACGCTTTGAGCGGCGGTGTTTTAACAACATAGACCCCATAGCCAAGCACGCTCAGCAGCAAGGCGTACAAAAAGAGATCAATGAGTAAAACAACCGGTTGCATGAAAGCGCTTCTTTAGGACGATGCTGGGTTAAACATTTGGGTTTGCAGGGTTTGCAGGGTTTGGGGGTTCATTGCAAGCGAATTCGAGGGTCTGCCCAGGCATAGCACAAGTCGGTCAAGATGAGGCCCACGATGTAGAGAAAAGACCCGACAAACACCATGGCCCTCACGATGGCAAAGTCTTGCGAGCCGATGGCTTCGATCAAATAGCTCCCAAGCCCCGGGATCGAGAAAAAAGACTCAACGATCAAGCTGCCCATAAAAAGGAGTGGGATGATGGCCACGCTTGAGCTGATGATCGGGATCAGCGCGTTTCTGAGAACATGGGCAAAGAGCACCCTTGTTTCAGACAAGCCCTTGGCCCGAGCGGTGCGGACATGGTCTTTGTTGATCTCTTCCAAAAAGACGGTACGGTTGAACCTCACTTGGCTGCCCAAACCCGCGACCACACTGATGGCAATGGGCATGAGCAAAAAGCGCCAAGCGTCTGCTTGCGCACTGTAGCCCGAGACCGGCAACCACTGGAGGACCTTGGACATGGTGAATTGCCCTGCCACAATAAAGAAAAGCGAGGAGATCGACATGAGCACCACACACACCAAGGTGCCCCATAAGTCGAGGTAACTCCCCCGAAAAAACGCAAGCATCATGGCCAAGGCGATGGAGGTGGCCATGCCGATGATGAAGCTTGGCAGCGCCAAGGCCAGGCTCGGGATGGCGCGTTGGGCCATCTCTCGACTGATGTCTCGCCCGCTGTCGGCTCGGCCAAAATCAAAGCTCATCAAGTGCACCGTCGTGTCAAAAAACAAAGTGTTGGTGAGGGCCAAACTGCCCGTGGACTTATCGTCATAAAAAAGAGAGCGGTCGTAACCCCGCTCGGCCTTCCACTGCTCGATGGCTGCCGGGGTGATGCGTTTCCCCCCCAACTGCATGCGCGCCATGTCGTCGGGGGTGTTCAGTTTGAAAAACAACACAAATGTCAAGAGGTTGATACCCATGAGGATCAAAAAACCGTAGGCGATTTTGCGCAGCAAAAATCGAATCATGACGCCCTCTCCTCTTTGACGGCTGGGCTTGGATCGGGCGAATGCCCCATTGGGGATGCCCCAGCCCATGCGGCATTGACGCGTGTGCCTTGGCGACGTCGCCATACCGACCAGGCGGGCCACACCAAGAGGGCTAAAAGAAGGGGCAGCACCAACAAAGGCCAGACCACGGCTTGGTTCCATTCTTGAATTTTGACGCGCCTGAGATTGGCATCGATGCGAATATAGGCCATTTGGTCACGCACGATGTTGGAGGGTTTGCCGTTGTGCACCCAAGGCTGATAGGCGCCGCCATACTCCTCGGACCAGCCAAAAATCATGGCGGCATCGTCTTGCATGAGGGCCTCCATTTTTTTGATGACCGCCAGCCGCTCGGGTGTGTTGTCCATGTCCTTCATGGCGTCGAACAATCGGTCGTATTCGGCATTGGTGTAATTGGAGCCGTTTTCACCACCGTATTTCACTTTGCCGTTGGGGCCGTAGAGGAGAAAGAGAAAGTTCTCTGGATCGGGGTAGTCGGCCAGCCAACCGGCAAAAAAGAACTGCGCCGAGCCCTTGATCATCTTGTCTTGAAACCGATTGAAGTCGGTGTTTCTGATCTCGAGCTGAACATTGAGCTTGGCAAACTGTTTCGCCACCCAGTCCATGCGCGCTTTGTAGCCTGGGCCCACCCCCTGGGTGTCAAAGTTCAGGACCAAGGGTTGCCCTGTCTTGGCGTCGCGTCCGTTTGGGTAGCCCGCCAGCGTCAATAGCCGTTTGGCGTCTTCTAGGGTCTTTTTTGGGTGCTCGGGGGATTTCATGTCGTAGAGCACTGGATTCAAGGCATTGGGCTCCCAGCCAAAGAGGCCAGGCACGACCAAACTCGAATTGATTTGGGCGCGGTTGTTTTCAAAGACAGAGACGTATTCCTGGAAATCAAAGGCGATGGAGAGCGCTTGTCGAAGAAATTTGTGGCGCTCGGCCTCTTCGCGCGTGCGCCCGCCTCCCACCACCGGATCCAACCAATTGAAGCCATAGTACCAAAGGCCCACTTGCAAGGTGCTGGGGAGCTGAATTTGATGGGCCTTGAGCTCGGGGGCCAGTCCCGTGCCGTCTTGGATGGAGACTTGGTAAGCAATACCGGGCTCACCGCGCTCAATTTGCGGAGTGTCGAAGTAGCCTTGGATGAATTTGGTGACGACGGAGGTCCCTTCTTTCTCACGCAAGGTGATGATTTGGTCAACAAAGGGGGTCGTTTTGCCGCAGTCCCTGAGCAAACCGTTCTCCAAGTCACCCGCTTGACCACCTCTTGCGACTTCTCCCTCACACGGATAGGGCACACCTCGGTAGTTGGGGTTTTTCTGGAGCACCATTTGAGAATTGGGGTCGTGCTCGGTGAGCATGTAAGGACCTGTTCCCACCGGCCAGACGTCGGATGTGAAGTTTTTCTCGACCATACCAGGCTGGGCATAAAAGGCATCAACCTCCCAGGCGACAGGTGCGAAAAACGTCATCGCCAGCCAATACTTGAACTGGGGGTAAAGGCCCTTGACCTTGATCCTCAAGGTGTAGCGCTCGGGCACTTCGAGTCCTGGAAAGTCCTGCTCACGAAAGTCAAGCCAGGGCAGTGCTTGCCTTGACGCCATGGGCGTGTTGCCTCGCTTGGCTTTCATGGCGTCATTGAGAACTTTGATGCGTTGACCGTACTCTTCAAAGCCCAGAATCTTTTGCGACAAAAAGCCATAAGCCGGCGAATTAATCCTGGGGGTGGCCAGGCGTTTGATGGCATAGGCGTAGTCCTCGGCCACGAGTTCTCTCGTGCCCATGTTGGCAAAGTCATAAGGCGTTTTTTTATCTTGCAAGTCCTTTGGGCCCAAATGCGCATAGCGCAGTTGACCGTCTTGGGCCTTGGCAAAAGCCGGGTGAGGCGCAAACCGAATGCCTTTTTGCAGTTGCAACTCAAAGACCGTCACAGCAACCTGGGACTGCTGCTCGCGGGTGAGTTGAGCGTCCTTGAACTGCAAAACATGACCCCTTGCGTCGAGGTAAGTCAATTGCGGCATGGCCGTGAGCGTCTTGGGCTCTAGGGTGTAGGGCCGTTTGAGGTAATGGTATTTGAGGGGGGGTTCATAAACGCTGTAGGTCCAAGTCGTCTCGTTGTTGCTGTAAGAAGAGGCCGAATCGAGGTGCTTGGGGTCTTCTTGGTAGGAACTGATGAAGACATTTTGATCAATCAAGTCTTGTGACACCGGGGCATTCAAAACCCATGCATGGACCAAGCCCACTTGCAACGACAGTTGCGCTGCGGTCCAAACACGCCAAATGGCCTTGACACCCGAGCACTTGGGGTTGAACAAAGAATGCATCCCAGGAAAAAAATCAAACATCGAAGGTAAAATTTCAACGGTCCAACCCAAATCGGCCTTGCTGGCCACGACTTGTGAGTATCTCCATCCTAATGCATATTTCGAGTCCAAACGCCCATGAAGATGAGGGCACTTTTAAAAAGACAAAAAACCAGAGGGAGTCAGGGTTTTATCCATAAAACCCTCTCAATTCTCTGGTTTTTTGCCTTAAACGCTGGGCAACGTTCACCCAGGGGAAGTCGACACAGGCCTCAATAGAACTTGTAGCTCAATTTTGCCATCAAAGCGCGGCCCAAGGGGTCGGTGAAGCGTGGATCGTAACCTTGCTGAAACGTGGCCCCTTGATTGGAGAAAGGGGGTGCTGTGTTGAAGACATTTTTCAAGACAAAGCCCAAGTTCATGTTCTTGATACCGGTATAACCCCAACCGGCATCCACCACCGTGTAGGGCGCCACTTGATTAAAAACCGCGGTTTGCACGTTTTCGTCCGTGTAGCCGGAGATGTAGCGCAGTCCCAAGGTGTAACGTTGAGCACCTGTATTCAAGGTGGTGCTCAAATAGTGCCTCCAACGAAAAATCGGGCTTGAATTTTGATAACTGCCCACATTTTCTACATAAGGCCCACCAATGGTGTTTTGGTATTTGTAAGACAGTACCAACGTGCTTTCATAATTCACAGTCAAGCGGCCCACATTGGGAACGGTTGAAGCCCAGGCCGCGGAGAAGTCCAATCCATTGGTTTTAACATTGCCCAAGTTGGCCGTGAGGGTGTTGATGTAAGCAATGGCATTGGAGTTGGGGACCACATTGCAGCCGTCGTATTGAGCCGCTTGTGCAGCACTCAAGGTGTTGCATCGGGTGATTCTGCCTCCATAAGTGGTCGGGTCGGCGAAAATCAACTGCTCAGGAAAGGTGTTGATTTGGTTGGTGAGCAAGATGTTCCAATAGTCCACAGTCATTAAGAAGTCATTCGAAGGCTTAAAAGCCGTCCCCAAACTAAATGAAGTTGATTTTTCTGGCTGCAAAGAGGTATTACCCCCTTGCAAAGCCTGCGTCTGTTGTCCGCAATCACGCGAGGCCACACCAGCCGCTGTCACCTTACCGCCAGGACACAAAACTGGGTCGTTGTAGGCATTTTGCGTGTATGTTGCAGCTTGAGGGCCATAGAGCTCGTCCAACGAGGGGGCTCTAAAACCTGTTGTGGCCGATCCGCGCAAGAGAGTAGTGGGCGAAGCAGTGTAGCGAAACGCCAATTTGGGATTGATGGTTTTACCAAAATCGCTGTACTGATCGTAGCGTGCCGCGGCTTGAAGCTCAAGACGTTTGCTCACGGGCATGAGCATTTCCGCCGTCAAAGCACTCACGTTTCTGTTGGCGCCATCCACGTGATAGGGTGAAAGACCCGCCGAAGGCACTGAGTTCACCATGTTGTCATTGGTGTCAGAATTGTATTTTTCTTGTCGGACCTCACCCCCCAAAGAGAGCGCCGCTTTACCGCCATCCATCGCAAAGAGTTCACGGCTAAAACGTGCATCAAAACCAACGGCAGATCCCACACCCGTTTGCAACAAGCCAAACGCTTTACTGGCATTGATGAAACTCAGTGCTTGTGCGGTGTTGGTGCCAAAGGGATTCAAAAGCCCACTGTTGATGCCGCTTTGAATGCTGGCTTTGTTGACATAACCATTGGTGGCACTGTCTGATACAGCACTGCGGGTGGCATACCATCCGGTTTGGTAGTCCCACTCGCCAGCCGATCCGGTCAAGTCAGCGACCATGCGTGAGGCATTGGCCTGGGCCAAGGTTTCGCGATCCCCTGCTGGCACCATTCTCCAACCGATTCCGGTCAGCCCCTTGGAAGGATCAATGCCTGCGTAGGTACTGGGGTAAAAAGGACTGTTCGTGGGCATGGTGAGCGAGGTCACGGGATCGGGTGCCACATGAGACACATTGGTGTTTTGTGATGCGACTGCCGACAACGTGAGCACTTGGTCACCACTTAATTTAAAAGTGCCTTTGGCGTTCAAGTTGGTGTTATCGGTTTGAGGGATCAAATCAATGGCCGCCGTGTAGTCAAAGCGACAGACACCCGTTCCCAGAGACACTGACAAAGGCGGCGAGCACTTGGGATAAGTGAGGTTGCCCGAACCGACGCCTCCCCCCGCTTTGGTGAAATTAAAGTTGGCGGGAAATGTAGTCCCAGATGTCTTGGCCAAACCTTGAGACGGTATGATGCCTGAGGCACCAAAACTGCGATCGAGTGCGGCCAATGATGCTTGAGTTTTGTTGTCAATGGAGAACCACAAGTTGTAGCCATCCTCCTCCAAATTGCCCTTTCCCGCCGACAAGGTCATGCGTTTGGTCTGACCACCGCCAGCTGTGCTCGGGCTTAAAGACTCCAGGCTCAGGTCCATGCCGGTGTAATTTCTTTTGGTGATGAAATTGATCACCCCACCCACCGCATCGGTGCCATAAATCGCGGAGGCACCATCGCGCAACACCTCGACTCGGTCCAACGCAGCGAATGGAATCGAATTCAAATCAATGGTACTGGCGCCACTGAGGGGGAAAAACCCCAAACGTCGCCCATCCAAAAGCACCAAGGTCTTATTGGCGCCAAGACCACGCAAGTTGGCTGTGGCTTGTCCTCCTGTCGTTGACCCGACAGACTGTGAACCACCCAAGGCGCTTTGGCTGGCAGTGATCCGATTGACCAACTCTTCAGTGCTGCTCACGCCTTGAGATTTGAGTTCTTCTACGGAATAAATGCTCACCGGTAAGGCTTGCTGACCCTCGAGACTGCGCTTGATGGATGAGCCCGTCACGGTAACAGTTTGCAAAGAAACCGGGCCTGATTGTGATTGAGCAAACGTGCTGCTGATAGCCACCCCCCCAAAAATCAGACCCAGTGCCCATGGACCTGGTTTGAACAGCACCTGTTGATATTGACGTTTGGAGTGATGGGTCTTCAAGAGAGTTTCTTTTTGAAAATGGTTCCACACACATGGCACATCTCATTTATACCAAAACTTTTTTACAACAACAATGGTATTTTCATCAAATAGTCATAATTAATGGAAAAACTTTGTGGATTTACAAAATACCAGCCCCAAGTGGGTGAAGCATCTTCAATAACGCCCCCAAGAAGGGATCAACATTGCATTGAATGCACTTTTTTAGGGTGAGAAAGACATCCCTTGTGAACGACATGAAACTGAAAACCCAAGCAATTCAAAAAAAGGGACTATAGGTGTGAGAAAATAGTTTTTTAATCAATTCGCTAAAGAGTTTCATGAGTGCACACCAAGGTTTTTTATCCGGTAAACGTCTACTCGTCACGGGTGTTTTGTCCAACCGCTCCATTGCATATGGCATTGCCAAGGCCTGTGTCGAGCAAGGGGCTGAAATTGCTTTAAGTTATGTGGGAGAGCGCTTCAAGGACAGAACCCTAGAGTTTGCCAATGAACTCGGGACAGACCTGATTTTTGACTGCGACGTCTCAGAAGATGCGCAAATCACCGCCCTCTTTACAGATTTGTCCAAACACTGGCCGCAATTTGACGGATTTGTTCATGCCATTGGATTTGCGCCGAAAGAATCCATTGCGGGTGACTTTCTGGAAGGTTTCAGCAAAGAGGCTTTTCACATCGCCCATGACATCAGTGCCTACAGCTTCCCCGCCATGGCCAAAGCAGCCTTGCCCTACCTCAAGGACAATGCGTCCCTCTTGACCCTCACCTATCTTGGAGCTCTCAGAACTGTTCCCAACTACAACACCATGGGCTTGGCCAAGGCATCCTTGGAGGCGTCGGTGCGGTATTTGGCTGAGTCCCTGGGCTCCAAAGGTCGTGGTCTTCGAGTGAATGGCATTTCTGCGGGACCCATCAAGACCCTGGCCGCGAGTGGCATCAAAGGCTTTGGCAAGATTTTGAGTGTGGTGGCCCAAGGTTCACCCATCAGGCGCAACGTCACCATTCAAGATGTGGGCAATGTGGCGGCCTTTTTATTGAGCGATTTGGCCGCTGGCGTGAGTGCCGAAATCACTTACGTGGATGGTGGTTTCAGTCAAGTGGTCGGTGGCATTGCCGAGCCCGAGAATAGAGAATAAAAATAGACCTCCTGTCGCTACGGCCAATTGATGACAGTGAATTGTTGACAGTGAATTGTTGAGAAATCCTTAATATCAAAAGACGCTCCAAAGTCTGCTGAACCCATCGGTCAGGAAATTGAAAGGGGAAAATGCCACCTGGGGCGGATTGAGATTTGAGCTCTTAACCCACACGCCCTTTTACGCAATCGGCGAAGTAGCGCACCCGACCGTCATCTTGAACCTCTTCCACCAAGCCGTGGATGTCTGTCTCAAAACCTGGACACAAAGCATTAAACTCGCGGGCGAATTTAAGATAGTCCAAAATCTTTTTGTTGAACACTTCACCAGGAATCAACAAGGGAATGCCGGGAGGATAAGGTGTGATCAAACTCGTGGTGATGCGACCCAATAAATGATCAATCTCGACGCGCTCAATATTCCTGTGGGCAATTTGAGCAAAGGCGTCGCTTGGTTTCATGGCCGGGGTCAAATCACTCAAGTACATCTCGGTGGTCAAACGGGCAATGTCGTTTTTGGCATAAAGCTCATGGATCATTTGGCAAAGGTCTTTGAGGCCCATGCGCTCATACTTGGGGTGACTCGCACAAAACTTGGGCATGATGCGCCACATCGGATGGTTCTTGTCGTAGTCGTCCTTGAATTGCTGCAAGGCGGTGAGCAAGGTGTTCCATCTCCCCTTGGTAATCCCAATGGTGAACATGATGAAGAAACTGTACAAGCCGGTTTTTTCAACAATCACGCCGTGTTCCATCAAAAATTTGGTCACGATGCTCGCTGGAATACCCGTCTTGGCAAACTTGCCGTTCAAATCCAAGCCGGGTGTCACCAAGGTCGCCTTGATGGGGTCTAGCATATTAAAGCCAGTCGCCAATTGACCAAAACCATGCCATTTAGAGCGCTTACCATCAGCTGAGATGATCCAATCATCGGCCCGACCTATGCCCTCGTCCACCATTTTGTCGGGACCCCAGACCTTGAACCACCAGTCTTTGCCGTATTCGGCGTCGACTTTGCGCATGGCGCGCCTGAAGTCGAGCGCTTCGGCAATGCTTTCCTCCACCAGCGCCGTTCCACCGGGGGGCTCCATCATGGCCGCGGCCACATCGCAACTGGCGATGATGGCGTACTGTGGGCTGGTGCTCGTGTGCATCAAGTAGGCTTCATTGAAGAGCTGGCGGTCGAGCTTGGTGTTTTGTGAATCCTGCACCAACACATGGCTGGCTTGGCTGATACCGGCCAAGAGCTTGTGAATGGACTGGGTCGCATAAACCACCGAATGTTTGGGCCGAACACGCTTTTTGCCCATGGAGTGATAGGGGCCATAAAACGGGTGAAATGCGGCATGGGGCAACCAAGCCTCATCGAAATGCAAATTGGGGATGTAGCCGTCGAGCATGCCCTTGATGGTCTCGGTGTTGTAGAGAACCCCGTCGTAGGTGGATTGGGTAATCGTCATCACACGGGGCTGAACTTTGGCCGCATCCACGCCTTTGAGCAAAGGATTGGCCTTGATCTTTTGCTGGATGGTTTTGGGGTCGAACTCGCTTTGTGGGATGGGGCCAATGATGCCAAAGTGATTTCGAGTGGGCTTTAAAAAGACGGGAATGGAACCCGTCATGATGATGGCATGGAGAACGGACTTGTGACAGTTGCGGTCGACCACCACCACGTCTCCCGGGGCCACAGTGTGGTGCCAAACCATTTTGTTGCTTGTGGACGTCCCATTGGTTACAAAAAAGCAGTGGTCGGCATTGAAGATTCGGGCCGCGTTGCGCTCTGATGCAGCAACGGGTCCGGTATGATCAAGGAGTTGGCCAAGTTCATCCACCGCATTGCACACGTCGGCTCTGAGCATGTTTTCACCAAAGAACTGGTGAAACATCTGACCCACGGGGCTTTTGAGGAAGGCCACGCCCCCTGAGTGCCCGGGGCAGTGCCAAGAGTAGGATCCGTCCTCGGCGTAATCGAGCAAGGCCTTGAAAAACGGAGGCTGCAGACCTTCGAGATAGGTTTTGGCTTCCCGAATGATGTGACGCGCCACAAACTCCGGGGTGTCCTCAAACATGTGAATAAAGCCGTGGAGCTCTCTCAAAATGTCGTTGGGCAAGTGCCGCGATGTTTTCGTCTCCCCGTAAATGTAGATCGGGACATCGGCATTTTTAAAGCGCACTTCATCAATGAAATTGCGCAAATTGAGCACCGCTGGATCCAAGTCCGGTCCCGGGGTGAATTCCTCGTCATCGATCGACAAAATAAAGGCGCTGGCTCTTGACTGCTGCTGGGCGAATTGGCTCAAGTCACCATAACTCGTCACGCCCATCACCTCGTAGCCTTCTCCTTCAATGGCTTGGGCCAATGCGCGAATCCCAAAGCCTGAAGTGTTTTCAGAGCGGAAATCTTCGTCAATGATGACAATGGGAAAGCGAAACTTCATGGCAAACTCCGAACACAACTCAGGGAACATTAAACAAAAAAACCAATGCGCGTGAGTGTAACCCGTTTGGCCTGTTAGAATCATTAAATCTGGAGAGATGGATGAGCGGTTTAAGTCGCACGCCTGGAAAGCGTGTGAGGGTTAATAGCCCTCCCGGGGTTCGAATCCCCGTCTCTCCGCCAGTAACCCAACAAGAATGCGCCTATTAGGCGTTTTTTTTATTTCTACCTCCCTATTAACTCACCATTTATTCAACGCAACCTAAAACTCGTAAACGTTAAAAAATTCCACGTCACGCCAAAGATGAACTTACTAATTTAACTTTAATTTTGGGTAACTTTACCCCATAGCAGAGTCTTCTTTCATTTAAATTTCAGCAATTCAAACTCCACCCTACCCCTACCCTCCACATTTAGAGAATGAGACCCTCTTTGAGATGAATCACTGCTTTGCACAGATAATTTAAAATTTAATTTCTAATGTTTGACATTTGGTAGTATTTGCACCCTGCGCTGCATCGTTAATCTTGGTCTAATTAGACTCCGATACTGTAAGAGTTAATTTTCTGAAACCAAAAATTAACGATTTTTAAAAATTGGATAATTTAAGAAATACAAGTGATCTAAGAAAATCTGGATTGCTTAGCGTAAAGTCATAATATTCCCAATACATCAAATATCAATCGTGAAGCGTTTCCCCAGCAGCCTAAGCGGCAGTGAACCATGGTCAAGCAGCACAAATTCAGGTTATACAATTCTGAGCTGCTCTTTCGGCAGTGAACAAATACCATAACGCTTGATGAAGTCAAACTGAACATGAATGTCATGCAACAATTGAGAGACTTCGAACCACTGATTTAATGAAAAGCAAAATTACGACCCAGATTTTGTTGTACCGTTTGTAGGGGCGCTTGTACTATTGGCTCCAGAAGATGTTGAACTCGGAGGCGTAGAAGCTGATGCTGAATTGCTTGTACTATTAGATCCAGAGGTTGTCTGACCTGAAGGAGTAGAACCGGATGAAGAGTTGCCAGGATTATTCGATCCAGAAGGTGGCGGACCCGAAGGTGCAGAACCGGATGTAGAGTTGCCGGAATTATTAGTTCCAGAAGGTGGCGGGCCCGAAGGTGCAGAACCGGATGTAGAGTTGCTGGAATTATTAGATCCAGAAGTGGATGAAACCGAAGAAGATGTAGAAGAGCCTGGTGAGCTATTTGAGCCCCCTTGACTGCTACTCGATGTTGGTGAGCCATTTCCGGTGGACGAATTTGTTGAACCGGAGGAACCAGATCCAGGTGTGGAGCCAGAGAAAGGAGCAGTAGACCCACCTAAGTACTGATTGTTATTAAAACTACCCGATGAGCTTGTACGGAAATAAGGAATAGAGTTTACCTTACCGATGTAAGCACCTTTTGCCAAAATATTTAATGTCGGAATTGTGACTGTAGGCATCAATTCTGGGACAAAGTTTTTCACAGTATGCGCATGCAAATGATAGCCTATCAAAATGCCGCTAGCGTCATTGTGATTGTGTCCTCCGAAACTATCCAAAGCAGTAGTGTAACCAAGCATAGAAGTATCAGTGGTTCTATAAATACCAAATAGCGCCAATCCATCGTAAGTAAAACCAATTATGGGGGGGTGTTGTTTAGATAAATAATCGGAATCGTTGTAGATGCCCATACCATAACCTGACTGATAAGCATCAAAGTGACAATGCGGGCCTCCACCACCTTGGCCAACATGGCAACCGGTCGCGGATAGTTCACCAGCAGTATTTGAAGGCACTTCTTGATTGTTATACACTGGGAATATTGTCGCACCATTAATAAGAATACCA
>CAILYC010000061.1 GCA_903838355.1 uncultured Burkholderiales bacterium
CTACCGAGAAGAATTCATCCGCAACACACAACGCTTGGGACTCTCCAAAGAGGTCGTCAATCGCGCGCGCTCGAGTGCGGGGCAGATGGTGGGTGAGTTGCCTTGGATGTGGTTTCGCTCTCGCTCAGTCTCTTGTTTGCCCCATGTGCAGTGGGACGGCATCGAGCTCTTTGAAGCCGGTTTGGCCAAGGGCCAAGGCGTCATGGTGCTCTCGCCCCATTTGGGGTGCTGGGAGATTGGGGCGCAAATGCTGGCCGAGCGCTTTGGACCCAGCCACGGCCCCTTGATGGTCATGTACCGCCCCGCCCGAAAAGCCTGGCTCAACCGCCTGATGGAAAGCGCGCGCGACAAGCCCCACCTCAAAAGCGTGCCCGCCTCTTCGCAAGGTGTGCGCGACATCCTTCGTCACCTCAAACGAGGAGGCTACACCGCGCTCTTGCCCGACCAAGTTCCACCCGAAGGCCAAGGGGTGTGGGCCGAGTTTTTGGGCAAGCCTGCCTACACCATGACCTTGGCGGTGAAGCTCGCCCGCCAGACCGGTGCCACCGTGCTCTTGTGTTGGTGCGAGAGACTCCCCCGTGGTCAATACATGGGACATTTCAGTGCACTGCAAAACCCCGTCGTCACCGACCCCAAGGCACCGGTAGTAGAGGGTTGCCAGGCCATGAACGATGCGGTGGAGCAGTTGGTGAGGGCCCACCCGGATCAATACCTGTGGGGCTACCGGCGTTTCAAAACACCCAGAACCTTGGAGAGCGTCACACCCACCGAGTCCGCTCCTGCCAGTGCCCAAGTCGATGCTTCTTTGCACCTAGAACACCACTCAGCGTCTCATGGGCCGTCAAGCATGGCGACGCCTCCCAGGCCCAGAAGCGACACGCCTGGTGCGTGGCCTTGGCTCATGGTGCCATTGTCCTTTTTGCCGTTGTCTTCGCTCAGGCGATTGGGCGCTGTGATTGGAACGGCCTTGTATGCCTTGGTGGGCCGACGCGCCCAAATCACCCGGCGCAATTTGGAGTTGTGCTTTCCGCAGTGGAGCGCTCAGCAGGTGGACCAAGTGGCGCGTGCGGTGTTTGTGAATTTTGCCAAAGCGTGGCTGGACCGCAGTTGGCTTTGGCATGCTTCGAGAGACAAGATTGAACGGCGCTTGACGCTGCTTGGCGACGAGGGCGGGTTGGCCCTTTTGAAGACCTCGGCACCCTTGGTGATTTTTGCGCCGCACTTTGTGGGTTTGGATGTGGCGTGGACGAAGCTCACTTTGGACGATAGTCGGCCCATGCTCACCATCTACACGCCGCAGTCTTCGGCCACTGCCGACCAGTGGATGAAAGAAGGGCGGGAGCGCTTTGGACGCGTGGGTGTGGGCACCCGTCAAGATGGGGTTCGGGCCTTGATCAAAGGCATCAAGGACGGACACGCCCTTTATTTGCTGCCGGATATGAATTTCGGGCCGGAGGAATCGATTTTTGTGCCGTTTTTTGGGGTGCCAGCGGCCACCGTCCCGTCCTTGTCCAAGTTTGCCAAACTCTCAGGCGCCCAAGTGCTGCCCATCACGACTCGCATGACCCACAAAGGCTACGAGGTGGTCGTGCACCCCGTTTGGGAGCACTATCCCACCAAGGATGTGCAAGCAGACACCGAGCGCATGAATCAATGGCTACAAACTGAAGTCACAGCGCACGTTGAGCAATATTTTTGGCTTCACAAGCGATTCAAAACCAGGCCTGCGGGTCAAGCGCCCATTTATTGACACCCCGCCCAGGATGCTGACTCATGCACGGAGCGGCCAA
>CAILYC010000062.1 GCA_903838355.1 uncultured Burkholderiales bacterium
CATTACGTTATTAACGGAGGTCGAAGTTGTCATATCAAGTCCCCAATATAAATATGAATATAAATATTTTAAATGATAAAAAGTTCCCGATTCAAATTGGTAAAAAATACTTCAACTGATGGAAACAGTCAATTTATATGCAGAGTTCTAACGGGAATTTGAAATATAAACAGAGTAACTTAGCAAAACAGTATGCAAGGCTAGGCGGATGGAACCAACTGAGAATTAGGGGGGGTACGGTGGGGTTTGGAAATTGCTGATTGTTCACCTTAATAGTCACCAATCCAACAAGTTGACCCATTTTGTAAAAGGGGTGTCACTAGTGACAGTGCTTGGAATCATTTGAGCGAAATAGTATGCGAAGGCTAGCAGGTGTCCCATCGCAAATAAGTGGGGGTGGGGGTATGGTGGGGACTGACTTTGCAGGAATTTGAAAGGGTACTGGGATCTGTAAACGTTTACAGACGAGTTAGAAATGACTTCTCATTTCTGAATGATGCATTCATCCATTCCCAAGATGTCTCTTTTTGTTAAGAAATGCTGGCTAATAAAGCCCAGCGCTTAGAAGAGGTCGTTCTTGACAAGGCGAAATATTGCCAATTGGGGGGAAATTGTGGGGAAAATCAATAATAATAAAATAAGTTGTTGAACTTATTGACATATTGGCGGAAGCGGTGAGATTCGAACTCACGAACGGTTTCCCGTTGCCGGTTTTCAAGACCGGTGCAATCGACCACTCTGCCACGCTTCCTCATTCCAATTTTTTTCAAAACAGCGTTAAACATTGTTTTGATGCTTTGGGTCGAATTCAAAGCTCAGGCATTATAGTCTGAAGTTGGGTCATTGGGCCCGTCCCTCAAGGGGCATTTGTCTCTTAATCAACTAAAAAAAGGCCTTGAAGGTCGTTGAGAAAGTCAAAACCTTGAATGCTTGGGGTGATCCAGTCGCCTTCTCGCGTCAACAGGCCCTTTTGGAGACCCATTTGGATGGGTGCATCGATGGACATGGGTGAGAGGCCTGTTCGCTCATAAAAAGTGTCAATTGAGAATCCATTCTTGAGCCTCAAGGCATTGAGCATGAATTCAAACGCCAAGTCCTTGTGTGCAATTTCGTCGTGTAGTGCCAAGCACTCCTGGGTTTTTGATTTCTCCATATAAAGCAAGGGGTCCCTGACCCTGACTTGGCGCACAATGCGGTGCGCAAAACTGAGTTTGCTGTGTGCCCCGGCTCCCAGTCCCAAATAGTCGCCAAACTGCCAGTAGTTCAGGTTGTGCACACATGCATGGCCCTGTTTGGCAAAAGCCGATACCTCATAGCGCTCAAGACCACCTTCAAGTGTTTGATGGCTGATCATGTCCAGCATTTCATAGGCCGTGTCTTCAATGGGCAACTCGGCCGGGGGGTATTTCGCAAAGAAGGTGTTGGGCTCGATGGTGAGTTGATATATCGAGAAATGTGGTGGCGAAAATGACAAAGCCGTCTCGAGGTCTTCTTTTAAATCATTCAAACTTTGAGTGGGCAGGGCATACATCAAATCGATGTTGAAGGTTTTGAAGGCCTGAGCGGCTTCGCTGACAGCGGCCAGTGCTTGGTCTCGGTTGTGAACACGGCCGAGCTTTTTTAAGTGCTGATCGTTGAAACTTTGCACGCCGATCGAGAGCCGATTGACACCTCCTTGAGCAAAGCCTTTGAAGCGCTCGGTCTCAAAACTCCCTGGGTTGGCCTCAAGGGTGATTTCGCACGATGGCGACAAGGGCAACAAGGCCCTGACTTGTGAGATTAAATGCTCTATGACGGCGGGCTCAAAGAGACTGGGCGTGCCCCCACCGATGAAGACCGTGTGCACGGCGCGCCCCCAAATCAGAGGAAGCGAGGACTCCAAGTCTTGGAGCACGGCCTGAACATAGTTGTTTTGTTGGGTGATATTGAGTCTTGCACTTTGACCATTTTCTGTCTCCAAACCATGTGAATTGAAGTCGCAGTAAGGACACTTTTGTACACACCAGGGTAGGTGAATATAAAGTGACAAAGGGGGGAGGGCTTTGAGTTGCAAGAGGCCTGGGCGAGAGAGGTGGCCAAGATCGATGGGTTTCAAAGCCAGTTATCCTTGATGAGGGTCAGCATTTTTTCCGCGGCTTGTCCACGGTGGCTGAGCGCGTTTTTGTGTGCGGGATCGAGCTCGGCCAAGGTTGCACCGAGGTGCGGTATCACCATCACCGGATCAAACCCAAAACCATGTTCTCCCCGAGGACTTTGTGCAATGTCACCGCCCAGTCGCCCCACCGCAATCAAGGGCTCGGGGTCATCGGGGTGCCGCAGGGCCACCAAGGTGCTCACCAGTGCGGCGCGTCGGTTGCTTTGACCTTCAAGTTGTTCGAGCAAAGCCCGCACGTTGTTGTCATCACTTTTTGGGTAGCCAAAAAGGGTGGCGAAAAATGCCGTTTGAACCCCTGGTCCTCCACCAAAATGGTCCACACACAAGCCCGCATCATCGGCCAAGGCAGGCAGGCCACTGTGCTGAGAGGCGTGTCTTGCCTTGGACAGAGCATTCTCAACAAAGGTGTGATAGGGCTCGGGTGCCTCAGAGATGCCCAAAATTGACTGCGAGATCAACTCCACGCCAAGGCTTGAGAACATCGCTTGAAGCTCCGCCAATTTGCCCAAATTGTGAGAGGCGAGGACGAGTTGTTTCATGTTGAAAGATGTTTTGGTGGGGCAAATTCAAAGGGGCGTGCCCAGTGCGTTGTGTTGAGCCACCACCAAGGATTCGATGCCGCTTTGAGCCAAGTCGAGCAAGGTGTTCATTTCTTGGCGGCTGAAGGCTTGTCCTTCGGCGGTGCCTTGAATTTCGATGAAATGTCCAGTGCCCGTCATCACCACATTCATGTCGGTGTCGCATTGAGAGTCTTCTAAGTAATCCAAGTCCAATAAGCCAACCCCATTCAAAAGGCCCACTGAGATTGCCGCGACCGAGTCGGTGACAGGGGATTCTTTGAGTTGATCGCTTTGGAGAAGGCCCGCGATCGCGTCTTGCAGGGCAATGAAGGCGCCAGTGATGCTGGCCGTTCGAGTGCCACCATCGGCTTGAAGCACATCGCAGTCCAAGTGAAGGGTTCTCTCCCCGAGTTTTTTGAGATCCACCACAGCGCGCAAGGAGCGTCCGATGAGGCGTTGAATCTCTTGGGTTCGGCCAGACTGCTTGCCCCTGGCGGCTTCACGGTCGCTGCGGGTATGGGTGGAGCGGGGCAGCATGCCGTATTCGGCCGTGACCCAGCCCTCGTTGCTTCCTCTCTTGTGGGGCGGCACTTTGTCCAGGACTGAGCAGTTGCAAAGCACGCGGGTTTGACCAAATTCGATGAGCACCGAGCCTTCAGCATGCACAGTAAAGCCGCGCGTGATCTTGAGCGCTCTGAGAGCATTGGCGGCACGGCCTTGGCGAATGTAAGCTTGGGGTGAATTCATGGTGTAGTCGTTGGTCGTGGTATGGGGTAAAAAAAAAGGATATTCAAGTGTCTCAAGAGTATATCGTCCCGCATCCGACCAGGCTCTTCGAAGCAGTGTTGTGCCGCGACTTGGCTCTTGGGGTCAATCCAGCGGGTTTGGTTTGCCAAATAGACTTTATTGCTTAGCAAGCTAAACATAATCACCGCATTGATTTCTGAATGGGTTAGGCTCGGTGAATTATTAAAATAATACTTAAAAATTCTAAAAAAAGAAGAAAATCGTCAATTTAAGGGTTTATACGGATGATTTGATTGTATTGAGACTCATTTGCGTTGAATATTTCGGTCATGATGCGAGCTTATTTGATTATGTGACTAACCATTTCGCGCCTCCGTCGTGAGGAATGGTCTATTTGAAGAGGATGAAGTCATGGAAACAGCAGAGCAAAACAAGATGTTGACCCAGGTTGGACCTGGCACGCCCATGGGTGAGTTGATGCGGCGCTACTGGCAGCCCTTTGCAGCGGCGGCTGAAATTCAAGAAAAGTGGACCTTGAAGGTGCGCTTGTTGGGTGAAGATTTGATTTTATTTCGCTCCAGACTTGGCAAACTCGGATTGATTCAAGCCCAATGCCCCCATCGGCGTGCTAGCTTTGAGCACGGTATTCCAACACAGCATGGCATTCGTTGTCCCTACCACGGGTGGGAGTTTGGTCTCAAAGGCGAGTGCGTGAATCAGCCCAACGAGCCTGACAATGCGTCTTTCAGGGAAAAAGTGGGCGCCACGGCCTATCCGGTCCAAGAGTTGGGTGGATTGCTGTTTGCCTACATGGGGCCACAACCGCAGCCTCTATTGCCCAGGCTGGATGGGTTTGTGCACCCGGGAACTATTCGCATGCTCGGTCGCGTGGTCTTGCCCATCAATTGGCTGCAAATCATGGAGAACTCACTCGACCCCGTGCACACCGAGTGGCTGCATGGTCACCATTACGAGTTTTTGAAAGAACAAGAAGGCATCAAGGTGGCGATCAGCGCACATCACCAAAAGATTGATTTCAAAGAGTTCACCTATGGAATGACCAAGCACCGACTCTTGGAGGGGAACTCTGAGGAGGGTGACGACTGGAAGGTGGGCCACCCGATTGTGTTTCCCAATACCCTGGCTGTGGGCAATGGGGATGAGTCTCAACGCTATTTTTCATTTCAAATTCGAGTGCCCGTCGATGATGAGAATACGCTGCACCTTTGGTACAACGCCTACGTTCCTCCGGCAAAAGCGGTGGTGCCAGCGCACCTTTTGAGCACCGTGCACCAATACAACGTGCCCTACAAAGATGCCCAGGGTGAATTCATCGTTGACAACGTGGACGGTCAAGACATGATGGCTTGGATTTCACAAGGCACCACGGCCGATAGAACCCAAGAGAACTTGGGCTCTACGGACAAAGGGGTGGCGATGTACAGGCGGATCTTAAAGCGAGAGATGAAGAAAGTTGAACAAGGCTTGGACCCCATTGCCATCGTGCGCGATGCGCAGGTCAATGAACGCATTGATTTGCCCAATGAACGCAAAAAACACCACAACAGCGATGGTTTTGCTTCTTTCATGCTGCGCACCCATGCGAAGTACTCGCCCATCGCCGCCGACTTGGTGAAGATTTTCGAAGGCGAGAACTCGCCCAATTTGAAACTTGTGTTGAAAAAAGAATTGGCTTAACCCACCCTTTCGTCATCACTCCTCCCTTGCCTCAAACTCAGATTTAAACCACCCCATTGATCCGCATCGCTTTTAAAAGAAAGAGAAAACACCGTGAACATTGAAGAAATTACCCGCAAACTCATCGACGCTGGCCGCATCTTGGAAGACCAAGGACAAGGGGATTTGACCCGGGGCCATGTGTCCATCCGTGTACCCTCCGATATGGAACACTTCTACATGAAGCCCCACAGCTTTGGCTTTGATGAGATCACATCAGAAAACATGGTCGTTTGCAACTTGGCCGGGGAAAAAGTCAGTGGTGGTGGACGTCGCCACAGCGAGGTATTCATTCACTCTGAAATTTTCAAAGTCAGACCTGACGTGATGAGTGTGATCCACACCCATCCCACCTATGCAGTTGCGCTGTCCGCAACAGGCAAAGCACTTGAGCCGATATCCCAACCCAGTGTTGCCTTTTACGATGGCTTGCCTTACTACACAGACACGATTGATCTCATCAGAACACCAGAGATGGGCGCAGGCGTGGCCAAAGCCCTGGGCTCTTGCAAAGCCGTTCTCCTGCGCAACCACGGTGCAGCGATTGTGGGTGCAAGTGTGGAGGAGTCCACTGTGCTGGCAATCATGCTTGATAATGCGTGTCAAATTCAATTGGCCACGATGGCCGCGGGTGGCAGTGGTGAGCAATTCACTGCCCAAAGTATCCAAAGACTGCAGCACAACATCACCCGGGAAGAGCAATACGTGGTGAACTTTAATTACCTTAAACGCAAAGCCGACTCACACTACGGTAAATTGGCCTGAGCGGCCTGGCTTACTTTGGCTTTGGGGTCAGAATCCCTTGGGTTAAATTCTTAGAGGAGACAAAAAAATGATATCTTCGTTCACTCGTGGCGCATTGCGTCTGCGCCTGGGTTTGGGTTTGGGTTTGTGGTGCTGGGCATTGTGGTGTGGCGCGCAAACGCTCAAACCCGTCATGACTGGGGCCGAGGCCGCTCTTTACCGGGGCTCTGATCGCTATGAGCGTTTGGTTGAAGCTGCTCAAAAGGAGGGTGTCGTCTCCGTCTACCACGTCTATCCAAGCTTGCCGAGTGTGCTCTCCGAGTTCACTAAAAAATATGGCATCAAGGTGAAGGTGTGGAGATCGGGCTCAGAGACGGTGCTCCAAAGAATTGTGACCGAAGCCAAAGCGGGGCGGTTTGATGTGGACATTGTGCAAAACAATTCGCCTGAAAGTGAAGCCGCTTATCGAGAAAAATTATTGCAAGAGGTGCACTCTCCTTATCAATCCGATTTGATCGCACCCGCCCTTCCAGTGCACCACCAATGGGCGGGCTTGACAGTGGATGTCTGGGTGGCTTCCTACAACACCAACAAGTATAAAAAAACCGATCTTCCCAAAACTTACGCAGATTTGCAGGACCCCAAATGGAAGGGCGCCTTGGGCATTGAAGCCTTCAATCAATCTTGGTTTGGCACACTGCTTGCAGAAATGGGTGAGGAACAAGGTTTAAAAATCTTCAACACCATTGTGGCCACCAACGGTATTTCCGCGCGCAAGGGGCACTCTTTGCTCACCATGTTGGTGTCTTCCGGTGAGGTGCCACTCGCCTTGACCACCTACAGTTGGATCCCCGAACAACTCAAGCTCAAAGGTGCGCCGGTGGATTACTTTGCATTGCAGCCCCTGATAGCGCAAACCAGCGCCATTGCCATGCTGAAAAAAGCACCCAACCCCAATGCAGCGGTCTTGTTGTATGATTTTTTATTGAGCGACGGTCAAAAAATACTGGCCGATGACCACTTCATTCCCACATCCAAGAAAATTCAAAATCCGTTCACTGGCATGACACTGAAATTTGTCGATCCAGGAGAAGCCTTGGATATGCAGGCCAAATGGCAAAAGAATTTTGAAGAGACCATTACCAAACGCGTCAAATAAAAGATCCGCCGCATGAAACGAGACTTGGACCCTTTGAGCAATGAGAGGCTGGCGCATTTGGTCAAGAATGTGTTTCGCCTGACCTCTGAGATGCTGCAAAAGCGCTTGAAAAGCCAGGGCGTACTTTACAGCCACTGGACCTTGCTTCGGGTTTTGTGGGTGAGTGATGGCTTGACGCAGCGTCAATTGAGTGACTTGGCGGGGATCAGTGAGCCTTCCACTTTCATGGCCTTGAAAGCGATGCAGACCAAGGGCTACGTCTTGCGTCAAAAAATGCCCGGCAACAATAAACAAATCCGGGTGTTCTTGACCCCCATGGGCCTACAACTCAAACAAGTCATGGTCCCCGAGGCAGAAAACATCAACGCCCAGGCCTTGCAAGGGCTTAGCGCCCAAGACATTCTTGTCACCCGTCGCACCTTGCTCGCCATGGTGGACAATCTCAGGCGAGACTGCGATCCTACCCTAGGGGGTTTGCCGCGCCAAGACAATCAAGAGGTCTGGGCTTTTGAGTCCAAACTTCACGTTTGAATTTCTTCTTTGACGGGCGTTTGCGTTGTTTTTTCTAGGCTTTTTGGCAAAGGTCCAACACAGCTCTTGGAAGTTCACCGAATGTAGAAAGTCCCAATGCGATCGTTCATTTCCCCTTGACACCCTGACATGATTCCAACATTTCTCGATACAACGCCGTCTTTGAAGATCCCGCCCTCACGGCCCTTGTCTGTGGGCATTGTGGGTTTGGGCGCGGCGGCCCAGGCTTTTTTGCCCGCATTCGCCAAGAACCCCAGTTTTTCTTGGGTGGCCTTTGCCGAGCCTGATGCGCAACTTCGTGAAAAGCACGCCCACACGTGCAGCGCCGCCTTGGCCCCCAAAGCTTATGCAAGCCTTGGCCAGATGCTGGCCCATGAGAAAACCTTGGATTTGGTCTATGTGGCCACCCCCACCGATTTGCACTTGGAGCATGTGAAGGCGGCGCTTTCTGTGGGTTGTCATGTCTTGGTGGAAAAACCCATGGCCAGCCAGTTGAGTGAAGCTTTGGAGATGGTGAAGACGGCACGGCAAATGGATCGGCTGCTGATGGTGGGGCATTCGCACAGTTACGACCGGCCAATTTTGGAGATGCGTCGCATCATTGAATCGGGCGCTGTGGGTCGCGTGCAAATGGTCCACACTTGGTGCTTCACGGATTGGATGTATCGACCCAGGCGAGCCGAGGAGTTGGACTACCGCTTGGGTGGAGGTGTCACTTATCGGCAAGGGGCACACCAATTTGACATCATTCGTTATTTGTGTGGGGGCTTGGTGCGCAGCGTGCGCGCCAAAACCTTTGACTGGGACCCCAAGCGACAAGGCTTGGGCGCCCACACGGTCTTCTTGGATTTCGACTCGGGCCCAGCTGCAACCGCGGTTTACAACGGTTATGGGGGCTTGTCCAGCATGGACCTGGCGTTTGACATCTCCGAGTGGGGCTTTGTGCAAGCCTTGGGCGAGCGCAATTGGAGAAGAAAGCCCTCCGAAGGACAAGTGCTTAGCGCCCAAGAGGAATTGAAGGCGAAGAAAGTACGCGCGGCAACGGCCATACCTGCCTTGGCCGATCATCAACCATTTTTTGGCTTGACCTTGGTGAGTTGTGAAGGGGGTGACATCCGACAAACCCCCCAGGGATTGAGCATCGATGGCCCAAATGGGCGCGAGATCCTTGATTTGACTTTGGACACTTCTCCCCGGGACTTGGTTTTGAAGGAGCTCTGGGATGCCCTGAGCGGTGCGGCCAAACCCATTCACACAGGGGCTTGGGGGGCGGCGAACTTGGAGGTCTGCGAGGCGGCCATCACGTCTTCAATGGAAAAGCGAGAGGTCGCCTTGAGGCACCAAGTGGGGATAGAGCCGGAGATTGTTTCGCAGATAGGTTCGCAGATAGGTTCGCAGATAGATCGGTAGAAAGATCTTTAGATAGATCCGCAGATAGTCCTATACCGCCGTGCGTGTTGGCGATCTGGTCATGCGGGTCACTCAACCAGGCATGGGCACCACTTTTGAAAGTTTGGCGCCAACACTATCGAAATAGGTGCGCCAAAACTCCATCAACTCATCTCCTTGGTATTGGGGCGAATTCACAAGCATATAGAGTTCAACGTCCACGTCTTTGAGCTCCAAATAGGATTTGCGCCCATAGTTGCTGGCTTGGAATTCTTCAATGCTGGGGATTTTTTTGTACAAACTCAAGCCCTGAGTGTTGTGCAGCATGTCGGAGACGATCAACAAATGCCGCGCCCCTTCGATGGGGTGGCGCTGATAAGACTCCAAGTTGACCATTTGTAGCATCTCCAAAATGGGCGAGTATTTGGCCGACTTATCACTGAGCATGGATTGAAATTGTTGGCTCAAGGGATTGAGGAATTTTTTGCTGTACTGGCGCTTGAGTTGTTTTAAATTGGCGGTGAGCTCACTTTTGTCTTGCCCCGTGCCGGGGTTGCAAATTTCAACCAAGGGCTTGGCATTGAGGGTAAAGTCTTCTCCCATTACAAAGACCGAAATCAAATTGCCTTGGGGGACTTTGTGCTCTACAAAGTCAGTGAACAGGGTTTGCAGGGCGGTTTTTTGCGTGAAAGACAAGGGATCGGTTTTGTCGACCAAGAGGACGTAGTGGCCTTGCGGGCCCGACAAAGGGCACAGAGTCTCTGGATCATAGCCATCGGAGCGGTGGGTCAATTGGTAGCCCACCAACGCAACAATCACCAACACCGTCAAGATGATCAATAAACCAAAGACAATTTCCCGCCTTTGTTGCTTTTTGGCACGTCGACTGAGCCTCGCCATCAGTAATACCTCGTGTTCAAGGGGTCCAACTCTTCAATGGGCACGAAAGTGAGTTGCTCCAAATAGTGTTGGAAAGTTTGGTTCAATTTGTCACGGATATCTTGGGACTGTGAAGCGAGGGTTTGCATCAAGCGGGTATGAAGGATGAGTTGCTGCTCGTCTTGTTCGACCCAAGGCAATTCCAAGACTTTGAGTGTGGGCGTGAGGTCAAAATAGCCGGGTCTCACACCATCGGTGCGGTGGATTTCGTTTTCGGTCCTAAAGTGTTGAATCAAAACATCCAGGGTGCGAGAGGACTCGCTGAGCATTTGATTGAACTGCATGCGCATGGTTTTCTTCTTCTCAATGAGCCCACGGTATTGGAGGATGGATTGCTTGGCTTTCTCAATGGAATTGTCCAGATGCGACAAGGACTCTATTTTGTTGTCTTCCAATTCCTGCCTGATTTCGTCAAGCTCATCCAAATAATCATTCAAGGCAATTTGCGCTTGTCTGGCCATTTTGCCGTAACCGGGATAGACCTCGTCGATCAAGAGCCCATCGGTCATGGCGCCAATGGCAAAGGACAGGCTCACCGCCAAAAGTAGCCAAGAAAACAAATCCCCCAAAACAAATGGGTGGGTTTGTAGACTCTCCAAAGCAAACCGGGCAGGATCGACGGACTCCAGCACGAGTTGATCGCGAATATGGGCAATGCCAAGTGCCATGCAAAACACAAACCCCAAGGTGATGAAAAGCGCCAAAAAACCAAATGCTTTCTTGGTTTTATCACGGTAAAAAATCCAACGCACCAAACTCTTGCCCAGAAAAAATGAAATCAAGATGTTGACAGCGGCCAATGAGGCGGCGTAGGTAAACCCCCCCAAAAGGCCACTGGAGAGTCCTTCAGAGAAAAACTCTGCATTGAAGAGTGCCTCAATCACAATCAAAAAAACCAACAAGCAGTAGCGCAAGAATTGGCCAGAGCTGCTGGGGTAGTCGGCATCGCGCTGAAGTTGGTGGTGTTGTTTAAAGCGTTCGAGCTCTTTGACTTGGCGCTTGGCCGAACTGGCCAAGCGTCGCACCAGGTGACTTTGCTCAGAGACGATTTGACTGGCGTTTTTCTGAAACTCGGATTCGATGAGCCAGATGTTTTGCAAGTCTGGCAATTCATTGATTTGGGAGATGTCTTGTTGAACGCTCTGAAGGGCTTGAACCGTGGCTTCAAAGCGTTTTTGGCGAAATTGTTCAATCGTCTGGATGATTTGCATCTCAATACCACTGAGCGACTGGGCCTGCGCGTTGGGTAAATTGTTGGCGGCGAGTTTGCGCGCTTGTTCGGTGACCCTCAAGCGTTGGTCCAAATCAGAGGCTTCAAGACTGGCCAATCCCAGGGGAGCGGTCTTGGGCTCTAGTGGCGAGCGCTTCGTTTTGAAGCGGGACAACATTCCCTCAAGCATGGCGCAGCTCAGCCTGGGTCAAGCAAGGCATCATCGGCCAGGAAAGTGCATGGGCCATCAAACTCAGGGCTCACACACGAGCTTCATCATCTTGTCGACGATGCTGTCATCTTGAACGTTGTGCCAGTTGCCCCCTTGCGAGCTCTTGAAGATGGGCTTGCCCTCGGCCATGTGCTCTTTGTGTGAGGTAAAGGCAATGGTGCGCCTGGATTTTTCATCGCAGTTGAATTCCATCAAGACCCGGGTCGAGAGCACGTGCCTTGGATTGGGATGCTTCAAATCGGTGAGTTGCCAAATGGTTGGAAATTGGGCGTTTTTCTGAATTCTTTCCTTGTCAATATAGACCACGGCACTTTCGGTTTCTTCAAACTGCTCCCAATCGGCCCAAACTCCAGGCGCAATCAAGATCAGGACAAGAAAAGCCAGGTGTTTCATGGGTGTACAGTGTGAAGATTGGGGTTGTGAAGGGACAATTCAAGCAGGCGGACTTCAAGCCCAAGGTTGATCAAAGTCATGACAGAGCTTGTGAACCATGGTACAAAACTAAAAATAAACAACAGTGAATATTTTGCCTGAAGAATGTTCTTTTCAGCATTTCTGGACAATATTGTTGGTTTTTCAGTGGTTTATCTGAAAACTTTGGCCTCATGATGCTCAGTTTTTTGCTATAAAAGCACTTCTTTGCATGAACGCAGAGTAGAAAATAAGGGATGACATGGAAAACGTCGATGTGATGGTATTGCGCGCTTTGAAGGACTGGCGACTCAAGGGCCAAAGGGCAGTTTTGGTGACCGTGACCCGCACATGGGGTTCTTCACCCAGGCCGGTGGGCTCGATCATGGCGCTGTGCGAAGATTCAAGTGTCATGGGTTCAGTCTCTGGCGGATGCATTGAGGACGATTTGATTCAACGCTACACCCGCTCTTACCTGGCGAGCGCGGGAGCAAGCGCGAGCGCGAGCACGAGCACGAGCACGAGCACGAGCTTGGGCGAACAGCTCGAGGGGCCACCCAAGCAACTCAAATATGGCATCAGCGCCGATGAGGCGCACCGATTTGGCTTGCCCTGCGGTGGCACCTTGGAATTACTCCTTGAGTTCAATCCCGATGCTGGGTTGTTGTCTGAGTTGGTCAAGCGTTTGGACGGTGGTGAGTTGGTCACGCGAGACACTCTGATTGCCACGGGTCAAGTGAGTCTCACCCCATGTCTCGCTCCCCGAGCTTTGGAAATCAATGGCGAGCGACTGAGCAACACGTTTGGGCCCGAGTACCGCATGCTCATTATTGGCGCGGGTCAAATGTCCGAGTATCTCGCCACCATGGCATTGTTCAATGGATTTGCAGTGACGGTGTGCGATCCTCGCCAAGAGTATTCATCCGCTTGGTCCGTGGCCAAGGTGCACTTGACCCAGGAGATGCCCGATGATGTGGTGTTGTCCTTTAAGCCCGATCGCAGAACCTGTGTGGTGGCCCTCACGCATGACCCCAAGCTCGATGACTTGGCGCTGATTGAAGCGCTCTCCAGTGAGGCGTTTTACATTGGCGCGATTGGCTCTAGAAAGAATAATCAATCCCGCCAAAACCGACTGATCGAGCATTTCGGTCAAACCGAATCGTCGCTGCAAAGACTCCGAGGTCCCATTGGTCTATATATTGGCTCCAAAACGCCTGCCGAAATTGCCGTGAGCATCATGGCGGAGATTCTGGCCGTGAAAAACGAAGTGGTGCTGCCCAAAGAGATGAATGTGGCTGAGGCCAAAAACCTCAAGGCGGTGGGTTAAGTCCCTATTGAGGAAACTGTTTTCAGGAAACTGCACCGGCCGCGTTGAGCCAGCTCACAGTCCGCAGTCCCAGATAGGTCAAGACAAGGGAGCCAAAAAGGTGCAGGCTCGTGCTCAAGACCGCAACAAGATAGCGGCCATTGAGTAAAAAGCCCACCACCTCGGCGCTGAAGGTTGAAAAAGTCGTGAGGGTGCCCAAAAAACCAGTGATCAAGAGCAGTCGCCAGTGCGGGTCCAAGCTCGGCCAGGCTTGAAAGACACCGACACAAACACCGATCAGGTAGCCACCCAGCCAGTTCACCCCCAGGGTGCCCAAGGGCACGGCAACCAGGCCATTGAACGCCACACCCAACTGCCAGCGCAGCAGCGCGCCCACGCATGCTCCCAGGCAAATGACCAGTGCTTCACTCATGGCCGTGTCTTGTTGAGGTGTTGTGCATGGAAGAGAGATTTAAACCTGGGTTGCAAGAATTTTACATTTTATTGCACCCAAGCCAAAAAGCGGATTGTTCGGGGAATAATGACGCCATCATGAATGAATAATCCATCAATAATCCCCGCATAATCCCCGCATAATCCATTCATAATCAAAATCATTATTAATCTGATTGTTCACTTATAATCAAAGGGGTGAAATATAAATGAGAACTATTGTCATGACCCCATTGTCTGTTTCTGCCCAAATTGCCAAATTGCGCAAAGAGCGCATGGCCCTTGAAAAACAAGAGCAAGCCTTGATCAACAAAACCTACAGGGAAGCGATTGCACAAATCAAGGTGATCATGAAAGGCTCAGGCTTGGGTCTTGATGATTTGGTGCATTACCTTGAGGGCACCCCGGCCAAGTCGGACTTGGGCGATACAGCGGCCTCTATCTCGGCCAAGTTGGGCAAAGGTGCTCGTTCGAGTCATGGACTGACACTCAAGGGTGCCCGGACCAGCAAAACGGCACCATCGGCCAAGTTGACCAAGTTGACCAAGGCGTCCAAATCAGACAAGAGCAAAAAGCCCTCGAGTCGCGCAGGCATCAAAGTGCCGATCAAATACCAGCACCCGACCGAGTCGCATTTGAATTGGACTGGTCGCGGCAAGACCCCCACCTGGGTGTCGGCGCTCAAGACCGCAGGTGAGCTCGACAAAGCACTGGTGCAAAAGGTTTAAAAACTGAGCGTCAAAGCGATTGGGCTGAGCGCTGATGGTGGAGAGCCCAAGAATTGGGTCCTGAGGGTGAGGAGACCCTGAGTGCTGGATTGCGAGCGAGAGCAATTTTTGCGGACTTTGCAAACCTTGCCACACCCCTTGTATCTGTGATGCTTATGCGGCCAGCTTGAGCAGCTGCTCAATGTAGTGGCTCACCCCAGTTTGAACGTCCATGAAAGTGTGATCACACCCCGAGGCCCTGAGTTTGTCCAAGTTCGCTTGTGTGAAGCTTTGGTATTTGCCCTTCAAGGAATCGGGAAAGTCGATGTACTCGATGAGGTTTTGTTCGACAGCCGCGTTCAGGTCCAAAGCCCCTTCGCCCCGCCAAGCTCGGTGGCTGTTGACCACGCTCAAGGCCACGTCGTTGAAAGGCTGGGCACGGCCCGAACCCAAATTGAACAAGCCGCTGAGTTTGGGGTGATCAAAAAACCATAAATTGACCGTTACCACGTCCGAGACGTGCACAAAGTCACGCATTTGCTCACCGGCGGCGTAGCCCGCATGGCCACCAAAGAGTTTGACCCGGCCTTGGTTCAAGAATTGGTGGTGTTGGTGGTAGGCGACCGAGGCCATGCGGTCTTTGTGTTGTTCTTGTGGGCCGTAGACATTGAAGTAGCGAAACCCGACCACCTGAGATTTGTTGAGATTCCATTGCTCACCGCAGAGTTTTCTCATGCGCTGATCAAAGAGCAATTTGGAGTAACCGTAGACGTTGAGCGGAAGTTCGTATGCGGCAGACTCAATGAAGGTGGTGGCGTTGCCATAGGTTGCAGCGGACGAGGCGTAGAGCAGTCGAGTGCCCTGCGCTTGGGCGCTGTCGTAGAGTTGGCAGGTGCGCTCATAGTTGTTTTGCATCATGTAGACGCCATCGTGCTCCATCGTGTCGCTGCAAGCACCTTGGTGAAACACGGCCTCGACTCGGCCGTAGTGTTCTTTGGCAAAGAGATCGTAAAAATTGGCCTTGTCGACGTAGTCCTCAATTTGCAAGTTGACCAAATTTTTGAACTTATCACCGGTTTTGAGATGATCCACAGCGACGATATTGGTGATGCCTCGCTCGTTCAAGCCTCGAATGATGTTGCTGCCAATGAATCCGGCAGCCCCTGTGACAATCAGTCTCATGCAAATAGCTCCTCAAAACTCAGCCCGGCCGTGCCAAACTTGCCCACCACCAAGCCCCCTGCGCGGTTGGCCCAGGGGAGTGCTTCACGAAGGGTCAAGCCACACGCCAAAAGACACGCCAAAGTGGCGATCACGGTGTCTCCTGCCCCTGTCACGTCAAAGACCTCGCGAGCTTGGGCTTTCACGTGAATCGCACCCTCATCGTCAAAAAGGCTCATGCCCTCTTCGCTGCGGGTGACCAGCACTGCGCCGAGATGAAGCTCATGGCGAAGCGCTTGTGCCTTGGTTTCTAGCTGCGCTTCGTTCTCCCACGTGCCCACCACATCTTGGAGTTCTGCGCGGTTGGGGGTGATGACGCTGGCAAATTGGTACTTAGAGTAATCGCTGCCTTTGGGGTCGACCAAGATCGGGCGCTGGTGTTCACGCGCGAGTTCAATCATGTCTTGCACGTGGGCGAGCCCACCTTTGCCGTAGTCAGAAAAGAGCACCGCATTTTGAGACGCAATGAGCTCGCCAAAACGGCGGGTTTGCGAGGCCA
Source organism: uncultured Burkholderiales bacterium (assembly GCA_903838355.1). Lineage (GTDB taxonomy): Bacteria > Pseudomonadota > Gammaproteobacteria > Burkholderiales > Burkholderiaceae_C > Limnohabitans. The sequence continues at coordinate 16,001 of CAILYC010000062.1, forward strand.
AGATTTCAGACTTGGGCAAAGCCTCAAAGTCGGCACGAATGAGTTGCTGCTGGCGTCCAATGATTCTCAACTTGACCGTGGTCGTGAGCTCGGCGTCTCGGCCCAAAAAGGGTTCAATCCCTGTTTGCTCGATGAGTTTCTCCAAGCTGTGGCTGGCAGGATCCTCGCCCACGACACTCAACAGACTCGCGTGCGCGCCCAGGCTTGCCACATTGAAGGCGACGTTGGCCGAGCCACCCAGGCGCTCTTCTTCGCGCAAGACTTTGACGACCGGCACCGGTGCCTCGGGACTGATGCGATCGACCGCGCCATACCAATAGCGGTCGAGCATCACGTCGCCCACCACCAAAATGCGGGCTGATGTCAGGGCTTGGGGCTGGACAGGCTTCATAATTCTTCAATTCTAAGGCTGGGGTAACTGTCCCAGGCCTGGCAGCCTGGACAATGCCAAAAATGTTTTTGCGCTTCAAAGCCGCATGCCGCGCAGCGATATCGGTTCAAGGCCACGGTCGCGCGGTCCAAGGCCTTTTGCACAAAAGCACGGTCTTCTTCGTGTTGCAGTTGTTCGTGTCCAAGCCACCAAGATGCCACCAAAAGGGAGGGATGCAGTCGCAGGTGTTGGCTCAGCAGATTTTGCGCGCGCTCAGACGTGCCCTCCAAGCTCGCCACCGCTTTCAAGACATCCAGGCAAGGGTGCGCACTGTAGGACGCCAAAAAGAGGGCGTGAATCTCTTTGACTTTGCCAAGAGATCGGCCCCAACTGAGAAGCCTCTCACAAAGAAGGGGCAAGCAAGTGGGGGTTCGCTCAGCGAGCTCCATGAGCGTTTGGTAAGCCTGGGCCAATTGACCTTGAGCGTGAGCCAAGTCTGCACTGGCGAGATAGGCACGAGCGTGCTGGGGGGCGATGAGTTGGGCTTGTTGCAAGAGATTTTCAGCCAAAGACAATTGCGCGGGTGTTTGGGTGAGCGCCGCGGCGGCCAATTCGCACAGGTAATGCGCTTGGCGAGTCTTAAAGTCACCGAGTTCTTGTGGTTCAATTTCGCGGGTGGTGTCAAACGCTTTTTGCCAGTCCCGGGTTTTTTCAAAAATGCTGAGCAAAGCCAGTTGTGCCTCTTGGTTGTGGGCTGTGTGCTTGAGTTTGGCAAAGCCCTCTTCAGCACGGTCGAGGAGTCCTGCTTTTAAAAAATCATAGGCCAAAGCGCTTTGGGCGCGCTCATGCTCTTGCCGGCTCAAATCGGACCTGGCCAGCAAATGTTGGTGCACGCGCACCGCGCGGTCAAACTCGCCGCGACGCCGAAACAGGCTGCCCAGCGCGAAATGCAACTCACTGGTGTCGGGGTCTTGTTGAACGGCTTGGATAAAGGCGTCAATGGCTTGGTCTTGTTGCTCATTGAGCAAGTGGTTCAAGCCTTTGAAGTAGGCCTTGGGATTTTGGCGGTTTTCAAGTCTGAGTTGTCGAATGTCAAAGCGAGACGCGAGCCACCCAAACACAAAGGCCAAGGGCAGCCCGAGCAAAATCCATCCCAGATCAAAGTCCATTTGGGGGCGCTCGGGTTGGGTTCACGCCCACGATCGCTGGGCTAGACAAATCGGGGGATGGGGCGTTGACGTAAGGCGACTCGGCGCCGGAGAGACCGCTCTCAGGTCTGGGCACAGGCGTGTTTTTGGTGACCCATTTGCGGTGCGCCCACCAGCGTGGCAACATGCCCAGCACGCCCACCATGACGCCTAGGCTAAAAACGGCCAAGACGACCAAAATCATCGGTCCAGTCCATTGCTTGCCAAAGAAGAATTTGAGGTTCACGTCCTCGAGGTTGTTGAGCGCAAAGGCAAACAGCGTGAAAAAAAGTCCAAGCTTTAAAAGCGCAAACAGCCAAGAGAGTATTTTGTTCATGCCCGCTCGCCTTGTGGGGGCACAGCAAGTACATTGGCGACATGCATGAATGATGTCTTCACCAGGCCGCGTGAGCGTTTCATGGCTTGGGGGAAATGATGCTGGGGTCCACAGCCTCTCTGAGCGCTTTGCCGGGCTTGAAATGGGGGACAAGTTTTTCTGGGATGGCGACACTTTGTCCTGAGCGCGGATTGCGGCCCATGCGAGGTGCGCGGCGATTGATGGTAAAGGTTCCAAAGCCTCTTAACTCAATGCGATGTCCTTTGATCAAGGCAACACTCATCGCGTCAAGGAGTGTCTTGACGGCAGACTCGGCATCGGGGTGAGTGAGTTGCGCAAACCGCGCTGCAAGTTCGCTCACCAAATCGCTTCGTGTCATGAGGATTTACTGTTGGGGCCCGAAGTTGAGTCAAGCCACTGAGATCCCCAGTCGATGGGCCAATGCCATGCTGGGGTCTTTCAAAGCTTGATCAACCAAGGGCAGTTGAAGAAAAAATCAACCGTTGTTGTCCAATTTGGCCCTGAGCAAGGCGCCCAAACTGGTGGTGCCGGCATTGTCACGCACAGATTGTTGGCTCAAAGTGGCCATGGCTTCTTGTTGGTCGGCAGCGTCTTTGGCTTTGATGGAGAGTTGAATGTTGCGTGTTTTGCGGTCAACGTTGACCACCACGGCAGACACTTCGTCGCCTTCTTTGAGCACAGAGCGCGCGTCTTCGATGCGGTCGCGAGAGATCTCGCTCACGCGCAAATAGCCCACAATGTCTTCGCCAAGATCAATCTCTGCACCTTTGGCATCCACGGTTTTGACCTTGCCGGTGACGATTTGACCCTTGTCATTGATCGACACGAAGGTGGTGAAGGGATCGGCATCGAGTTGTTTGATGCCCAAAGAGATGCGCTCGCGCTCAACGTCCACGGCCAACACAATGGCTTCAACCTCTTGGCCTTTTTTGTAGTTTCGAACCGCGGCTTCGCCCACTTCGTTCCAAGACAAATCGGACAAATGCACCAAGCCGTCAATGCCTGCGGCCAAGCCGACAAAGACACCAAAGTCGGTGATGGATTTGATGGGGCCTTTGACGCGGTCACCGCGTTTGGTGGCTTCAGCAAATTCTTGCCAAGGATTGGCGCGGCACTGCTTCATGCCCAAAGAGATGCGACGCTTGTCTTCATCAATTTCGAGAACCATCACCTCAACCTCATCGCCCAAAGCGACGATCTTATTGGGGGCGACGTTTTTGTTGGTCCAGTCCATCTCAGAGACGTGCACCAAGCCCTCGATGCCTGGCTCGAGTTCCACAAACGCGCCGTAATCGGCGATGTTGGTGATCTTGCCAAACATGCGGGTGCTTTGTGGGTAACGGCGTCCCACACCAAACCAGGGATCTTCGCCCATTTGCTTAAGGCCCAAGGACACACGGTTCTTTTCGGTGTCGAATTTGAGGATTTTGGCGGTGATTTCTTGACCGGCTTGCACCACTTCGCTGGGGTGACGCACGCGTCTCCAAGCCATGTCGGTGATGTGCAGCAAGCCATCGATCCCACCCAAATCGACAAAAGCGCCGTATTCGGTGATGTTTTTGACGACACCGTGAACCACAGAGCCTTCTCTCAAAGTCTCCATCAGCTTGGCGCGCTCTTCGCCCATGGAGGCCTCCACCACGGCGCGGCGACTCAAGACCACATTGTTGCGCTTCCTGTCGAGTTTGATGACCTTGAATTCCATGGTCTTGTTCTCGTAGGGAGACAAGTCTTTGATGGGGCGAGTATCAATGAGGGAGCCTGGCAAGAAGGCGCGGATGCCATTGACCAAGACGGTGAGTCCGCCTTTGACTTTGCCGCTCGTGGTGCCGGTGACGAATTCGCCCGACTCCAGGGCTTTTTCGAGCGACAACCAAGAGGCCAAACGTTTGGCCGTGTCGCGACTCAAAATCGTGTCGCCATAACCGTTTTCAACGCTGCCAATGGCCACAGAGACAAAGTCTCCAGCTTGGACTTCAAGTTCGCCTTGGTCGTTTTTAAATTCTTCAATCGGCACATAGGCCTCAGATTTGAGACCTGCATTCACCACCACGTGGTTGTGCTCGACGCGGATCACTTCAGCAGTGATCACCTCACCGGTGCGCATTTCAGAGCGTTTGAGGGACTCTTCAAACAATTCGGCAAAAGATTCAGACATTCAATTTTCCTTGAAACTCAAAGGACAAAGCGCAGGGCCAACCGCTCACCACCAGGGGCAAAGGGGCCGGTGCTGTGGACAGTGCAATGGAGTTGGTGTTTGCGGGAAAAACCCGCGGGTTAAAGTAAAAAATCCGTCCCATCAAAATGCGCGATGCACCCAGTGAAGAGGAGACGGTCCCCAAGCGATTTAAAGGTTTAAAACGCTTGTTTGCTTTGCCACTGGGCCAAGACTTTCTCGACCGTTTCTTCGATCGAGAGTTGAGCGTTGTCCAAGAGCATTGCGCCTGCTGCAGGCTTCAAAGGCGCCACGGTGCGCTCTGTGTCGCGCGCGTCGCGGGCCTGCAAATCTGTAAGCAAGTCCTCCATTTTAGCTGGAATCCCTTTAGAAATCAATTGTTTATGTCTTCTTTTTGCACGCGTGGCAGCGTCTGCCGTTAAGTAAATCTTTAGTTCTGCATCGGGAAAGATCACGCTGCCCATGTCGCGCCCGTCTGCCACGAGCCCGGGCAGGCGGCGTGAGCTTCTTTGCAGCTCAAAAAGCGCTTGCCTCACCTCGGGCAAGGCCGAGACTTGCGAGGCGGCCATCCCGACCGCCTCGCTCCTGATCAACTCGCTCACCTCATGGCCATTGACCAAGATGCGCTCGCCTTCAAACTGAAGTGAGAGCTCACTCACTGACTGGGCGATACGGGTTTGGTGCTCGAGTGTCAAGGCCATGCCAAGTGATTGGGCGTGCCAAGCGCTGATGCGGTAAAGCGCGCCCGAATCCAAATAGCCATAGCCCAGACGCTTGGCCACGAGGCTGGCCAGGGTGCCTTTGCCCGACGCCGTGGGGCCATCGATGCAGATGACGGGGATGCGCTGGGTGGGTGTTTGGGCCAAGGAAAACAAGGTTTCAAAGAAGTCGGGAAAGGTTTTGCCCACACAGCGCGGCTCTAAAATCCGCACCGTTTGGTGATCTGGGTTGAGGCTGGCCAGTGCAAAGCACATCGCCACGCGGTGGTCGTCGTAGGTGTGGATGCTGGCCGCTCGCCATTGTCCCAAAGGAATGGGGTGGATCTCAATCCAATCGTCGCCCGTGGTGACCCGTGCCCCCAATTGGGTGCATTCGTGGGCCATGGCCTCAATGCGGTCGGTTTCTTTCACCCGCCAGCTGCCAATGTTTCGAAGCGTGGTGGGAGAGCTCGCAAAGAGTGCCATCACGGCCAAAGTCATGGCGGCATCTGGGATGTGGTTGCAGTCCAGATCAATTCCCTTGAGCGGCTGCAGGCTTGGCGTCACCACCAAGGCGTTGGGCCCTTCTTCGATTTGGGCGCCCATGGCGCGGGCAGCGGCAACAAACTCAATATCGCCTTGAATGCTGTTCTTGCCCAGTCCCTCGATTTTGAGGGGCAAGGCCCCGCGCGAGAGTGCACCGGCAGCGATGAAGTAACTCGCCGAAGAGGCATCGGCCTCGATGTAAATCTCGCCAGGTGTGCGGTAACTCGAGCCCTTGGGGATGGTAAAGCGTTGCCAGTCGGTGCGTTCAATGTGCACGCCAAACTGGGCGAGCAGCCTCAAGGTGATCAGCACATAGGGCTTGCTGATCAACTCGCCCACCACTTCAACCACGATCTCCCCTTGATCGCTCAAAAGCGGCAAGGCCAAGAGGAGGGCTGTCAAAAATTGACTCGAGACGTCACCTCGAACTCGCACAGGCGAGTCGATGCCCATGCGAGAGGGCATAATTTGCAGGGGTGGAAAGCCCTCGTTTTGTAAGTAATCAATGTGAGCCCCCAGTTGCCGCAAGGCGTCCACCAAGTCTTCAATGGGGCGCTCGTGCATGCGCGTGACCCCACTCAAAGTGCAGGGAACACCCAAGGCCGTCAGGGCCGCGGTGAGGGGTCGCATGGCCGTGCCCGCATTGCCCAAAAACAAAGCCAAGGGCTCGGCGCTTTTGCTGCTCAGCGATTTGAGTCGCGCCAGGTCCATGCCGCTGATCTCTAGGCGGCGGTCATCGTGAGTGCTGGGGACAATGGTGCAGCCGAGCGCTCGCAAGGCGTCGAGCATCACCTGGGTGTCATCGGAGTCCAAGAGGTCGTGCACCACACTCACGCCGGGACTCAAAGCACACAGCAAGAGCACGCGGTTGGAGATGCTCTTGGAGCCCGGCAATTGAACCACGCCCGAGATGCTCTCGAGGCTTGGGAGGTCAAGGTGAGGAATATTGAACATGATCGGGGGGTAGGGAGGGTGTACGAAGTCGCCGAATTGATCCAGAGCAAGGGATGCGACGAGGGTGTCCTATTTGCCTTGTTCGTCTTGTTCGCCTTGTGCACCGTGGCGCCAGGCTTGGCGCGAGACACTGGCCGCTTCAATCATGCGCTCCAAGTCGCGGCTTGAGTCTGGGTGCTTCAAGGCCGACTCCAGGTCTGCCAGTGCGGTTTGAAAGGCTTTTAATTGAAGCAAAATTTCTGTGGGGTTGGACAAAAAGATGTCGCGCCAGACCGCGGGAGAGCTCGCAGCGATGCGGCTGAAGTCTCGAAAACCCGGGCCCGCCAAGCGCCAAAAGGTCTCGCGCTCGTCTTGCGCGTTCAAAGCGTTGACCGCCGCAAAGGCGATGAAATGGGGCAGGTGGCTGATGCCCGCCAAGGCCTGGTCGTGCTCTTGAGGCCCCATGCAAAGGACCTCACTGCCCAAGCCAACCCAGACCTCACGGGCGAGCTCGACCCAGGCCTGCGAGTTCACGCTCGTGGGCGTCAAAATGGTTTTGTGCTTGACAAACAAATCGGCTGTCGCGTGCTCGACCCCGTGCTGCTCTTTGCCTGCAATGGGGTGGGCCGGCACAAACTGATGGGCACGCTCGCCCAAGATCTCCTGGGCCTTTGTAGAAATCTCGCTTTTGGTCGAGCCCACGTCCATCACCAAAGCGTTGTGGGCGAGGTGGGCGAGCATCTCTTTCAAGCAGCCCTCGATGGCGTTGACGGGAGAGGCCACCAGCACCAAATCGGCACCCTCCACGGCCAAGGCAAGGCTGGACGCTTTGCTGTCAATGACACCGAGCGCCAGTGCTTTGTCTTTTGAAGACTCGGACGCACTGAAGCCCACCACATGGGCGACGCATTGTTGTTTTTTGAGGCCGAGGGCAAAAGAGCCGCCGATCAAACCGCAGCCGATCAGGGCCAATTTATCGAAATGCATGCCCTGGGTACCTCAATCGTTCACAGGGTATGAGCCCAAGACTTTGTAATACGCACAAAGTCCTTGCAGCTCCTCAAGTGCAGCGTGCACAGGGGGCTCAGAGATGTGGCCTTGCAAATCGATGTAGAAAAAATACTCCCACTGCCCTGATTTGGCTGGGCGAGACTCAAAGCGCGTCATGGAGACCGCATTTTTTTTCAAAGGCACCAAGAGGTCGTGCACTGCACCGGGTCGATTGGGCACGGAGACCACCAAAGAGGTGCAGTCTTTGCCGGTTTTTGGAGGGGTGCCCAGTGTTTGGGGCAAACAAATGATGGCAAACCGGGTGCGGTTGAGGGCTTCGTCTTGAATGGCGTGGGCCACAATGTTCAGGCCAAATTGAGCAGCGGCTCGGTCGCTCGCGAGGGCCGCCCAATGCGGGTTGGTGCTGGCCAAACGAGCCCCTTCGGCGTTGGAGCTCACCGCGCGGCGCTCGACCTGGGGCAAGTTCTTGTTTAACCAGGTTTGACACTGGGCCAACGCTTGTGGGTGGGCCATGACGACTTCGATGTCATTCAAGGACTCACTTTGCCTGAGCAAGTGGTGCTTGACCAAAAGACTCACCTCGCCCACAACGTGAACGCTCGAGCGCAAGAACAAATCCAAGGACCTGGCCACCACGCCCTCAGAGGTGTTTTCCATCCCGACCACGCCAAACTGGGCTTGGCCAGCGCTGGTGGCATGAAACACCTCGTCAAAATTGGCGCAATACAGCAGTTGGGAGGAGGCGCCAAAAAATTCAATGGCCGCTTCTTCGCAAAACGTTCCCTGTGGTCCCAAAACCGCCACGCGCTGGGGGGCCTCCAAGGCCAAGCAAGCCGACATGATTTCTTGCCAGATGTGGGCCACGTGAGACGACTCGAGCGGGCCAGGATTTTGGCTTTTGATTTTCTCGATGACCTGGGCCACCCGGTCTGGCCGGAAAAACGCTGAGCCCTCGCGCATTTTGATTTCGCCGACCTGCAGCGCCAACTGGGCGCGCTCGTTCATGAGCGCCAAGAGTTGCTGGTCCACCCGGTCGATCTCGACACGCAATGCGCCCAGACCTTCAGACTGGATGGGGTTGTGCTGTGGGGTTAAGGGTTGGGTCATAGGAGGAAAAGTGTTTGCAGTTCAGTCACAGGGGGCAAGGCAGATGGGGTCAATGCGTTGGAAGGTGTTGGGCAATCAATCGTTTGCTCGAGCGTGGCGGCTCAGCCGTGTGTTCAAGCCAGGTTGGACTCAAGTTTAAGCCCAGAAGGGCTGTTTTGTCACCGGTGTTGACCAGGCCTTTGAAACAGAGCCCAAGACCACTTTGAAGGCTGGACTTGCATTCGCCAAGCCTGGCGTCATGCTTTTTTGCGTTCAAATTCCCGCATGAAACCCACCAGGGCTTGGACCCCTTCTAAGGGCATGGCATTGTAGAGGCTCGCGCGCATGCCGCCCACCGACTTGTGGCCTTTGAGTTGCAAGAGCCCTTGGGTTTTGGCGCCTTGCAAGAAAAGCTCGTTGAGTCGCTCGTCTTTGAGATAAAAGGGTACGTTCATGACCGATCGGTTGGCCTTCACAACACGGTTTTCATAAAGTGCTGAGCCGTCGATGGTGTCATAGAGCAGTTTGGCTTTTTGATGGTTGCGTGCTTGGATCGCCAACACCCCGCTCAAGTCGTCTTCAGTTTGGCGCTTGAGCCACTGCATGACCAATCCGGCGATGTAGATGGAATAGGTGGGCGGGGTGTTGTACATGCTCTCAAACTGGGCGACCACGCTGTAATCGAAGGCGCTGGGACAAATGGCCATGGCCTGTCCAAGGAGATCTTCTCGCACAATCACCAAGGTGAGGCCTGCCGGTCCAATGTTCTTTTGCGCACCGGCAAAGGCCAATCCCACCCGACCCCAGTCCACTGGGTGGGCGAGCACATGGGAGGAGAAATCAATCACCAAGGGGGTGTCCACCCCCAAGGCTTTCAAGTCGGGGAGTTCGTGGCACTCGACGCCATGGATGGTCTCATTGGTGCACAAATGCACGTAACGCGCCTTGGGGTTCAAGCGCCAAGAACTCGGGTTGGGCAGGTGATGAAACCCATCGGCCTGGGCGCTCGCAGAAATGCTAGGAGTGCAGTATTTCTTCGCTTCTGAAAAAGACTTTTGACTCCAGGATCCACTGAGCACAAAGTCAACACCTTGGCCTTGGCTCAGGTTCAGCGGGACGATGGCGTTTTCTGCAATTCCGCCGCCTTGCAGAAACAAGATTTTGAAGTGGTCCGGAACGGCCAAGAGCTCCTTGAGGTCTTGGTGGGTTTGCTCATAAATGGAGATGAACTCGCGCCCGCGGTGACTCATCTCCATCACACCCATACCGCAGCCGTGCCAGTCGCTCATCTCTTGGGCAGCTTGCTCCAAGACCTCCAGAGGAATGGCGGCCGGGCCGGCAGAGAAATTAAAGGCACGCATGAACAAAGGCTCTCATGGTCGGGGGACTATAAAAAGCGAGGAACACCCCTCAGGGTGAGCCCCGCTCAGGTTTTGTCGTTGGACGCCGCGTCGTGCGGTGGATTGGGGGCTGCATCAACGCTGCCCTCTTCGTTCGAGCCATCTGGATCCAACTCTACCAAAACATTCGCATCGTTTTCCACAATGCGCTGCAGGCCACTCAATTGGGAACCTTCGTCGAGCGCAATGAGCTTGACCCCTTGGGTCGCACGTCCGAGTTCGCGAATTTCCGCGACTCGGGTCCTCACCAGCACGCCCCGGTCGGTGATCATCATGATCTCTTCGTCGGCGTGGGCCAGGGTGGCGGCCACCACTTTGCCATTTCGCTCCGTTTGTTGAATGGCAATCATGCCTTTGGTGCCACGCCCGTGTCGGGTGTACTCACCAATGGGGGTGCGTTTGCCGTAACCATTGGCAGTGGCCGTGAGCACACTTTGCTGCTCGTCTTCGGCCACCAACATGGCAATCACGCTTTGACCCTCATCCAAACTCATGCCGCGCACGCCGCGGGCGTTTCGGCCCATGGGCCGCACATCATTTTCATCAAAACGCACGGCTTTGCCGCCATCGCTAAAGAGCATCACGTCGTGTTGACCGTCGGTGAGGGTGGCCCCCACCAAAAAGTCACCGGCATCCAAGTCCACCGCAATGATGCCGGCTTTTCTGGGGTTGCTGAACTCGTCGAGCGCCGTCTTTTTAACGGTACCCATGGAGGTTGCCATGAAGACAAAGTGGTTGTTGGGGAAACTTCTCATCTCACCCGTCAAGGGCAAGACCACATTGACTTTTTCGCCCTCTTGGAGCGGGAACATGTTGACAATCGGGCGACCTCGCGAGCCTCTGGAGCCCATGGGGACCTCCCAGACTTTGAGCCAGTAGAGTCTTCCTTTGTTAGAAAAGCAAAGAATGTAGTCGTGGGTGTTGGCAATGAAGAGTTGATCAATCCAGTCATCATCCTTGGTGCTGGTGGCTTGTTTGCCGCGACCCCCTCGTTTTTGCGCCCGGTATTCAGACAAGGGTTGGCTTTTGAAGTAACCGCTGTGGGACAAGGTCACCACCATGTCTGTGGGGGTGATCAGGTCTTCGGTGGCCAAGTCTTGTGCGTTCATCTCGATGACGCTGCGGCGCATGCCCAGTTTGGTTTGGCCAAACTCTTGTTTAACGTCGAGGAGTTCGCTAGAAATGATGGCCGAGACCCGAGCGGGTTTGGACAAGATGTCCACAAAGTCATCAATCTCGCCCATCACTTCCTTGTACTCGTTGACGATTTTGTCTTGTTCGAGACCGGTCAAGCGCTGCAGGCGCATTTGAAGGATCTCTTGCGCCTGGGTTTCGCTCAGGCGGTAAAGGCCGTCTGTGCCCATGCCCAGGTTGGCTTCAAGTCCGTCGGGGCGATAGTCTTTGGGGTCGACCGATTGGCCATCCAGTCTTGAGCGGGTGAGCATCTCTCTGACCAATTGGCTGTCCCACGAGCGGGTCATCAATTCGGCCTTGGCCACCGGTGGGGTGGGCGCTTGGCGGATGATGCGGATGAACTCATCGATGTTGGCCAAGGCAACGGCCAAGCCTTCCAAGACGTGGCCGCGTTCGCGCGCTTTTCTGAGGTTAAAGACGGTGCGACGGGTGACGACCTCGCGTCGGTGCTGCAAAAAGATGTCGAGCAACTGCTTGAGATTACAAAGCCTTGGTTGTCCATCCACCAGCGCCACCATGTTGATGCCAAAGGTGTCTTGGAGTTGGGTTTGTTTGTACAAATTGTTGAGCACCACTTCGGGGACTTCGCCGCGTTTGAGCTCGATGACCAACCGCATGCCCGACTTGTCGGACTCGTCTTGAATGTGGCTGATGCCTTCAATTTTCTTTTCATGCACCAACTCGGCCATGCGCTCTTGCAGTGTCTTTTTGTTCACCTGGTAGGGCAATTCGTCCACGATGATGGACTGGCGTTGACCTTTGTCGATGTCTTCAAAGTGGCATTTGGCGCGCATGAGCACGCGGCCTCTGCCCGTGCGGTAACCGTCTTTTACGCCATTGATGCCATAAATAATTCCCGCCGTTGGGAAGTCTGGTGCGGGAATGATGCCCATCAACTCATCGATGGTGCTCTCCGGGTTTTGCAGCAAATGCAAGCACGCGTCGATCACTTCATTGAGGTTGTGTGGAGGAATGTTGGTGGCCATGCCCACCGCAATTCCGGCCGATCCATTGATGAGCAAATTGGGAATCCGACTTGGCAAGACCAAGGGCTCTTTTTCTGAACCGTCGTAATTGGGCCCAAAATCCACGGTCTCTTTGTCAATGTCGGCGAGCATTTCATGGGCGATTTTGGCCAGCCTGATTTCCGTGTAACGCATCGCGGCCGCATTGTCGCCATCAACCGAGCCGAAATTGCCTTGACCGTCCACGAGCATGTGGCGCAAAGAGAAATCTTGGGCCATGCGAACAATGGTGTCATACACCGCAGAGTCACCATGGGGGTGGTATTTTCCGATGACGTCACCCACGATACGGGCAGACTTTTTGTAGGGACGATTCCAGTCGTTGTTGAGCTCATGCATGGCAAACAGCACGCGCCGGTGCACGGGTTTGAGGCCATCTCGGGCGTCGGGCAAAGCACGCCCCACAATCACGCTCATGGCGTAATCGAGGTAGCTGCGACGCATCTCGTCTTCTAGGCTGATGGGCAAGGTTTCTTTTGCGAACTGGGTCATTGATTCAAGCCGATCTTCATTCAAAGTGGACATTGTAAATGTCTATTTGGACTGGTTTTTTGTCGCTTTACCGCAACAATTTAAATCTTTGGGTTGACTTGGCTCAGCAACGTAAAGTTGCTTCATACAACGACTCGGCCACTGTGGCACAATGCGTCATCTGCTCGTGGATCCTGTTTGTGCATGGCATCAAGCACCCTTGGGTTAAGGTCTGTATTCGTATCGTTACAAGAGGTAAAAACATGAAAAAATTAAATCAATGGTCCCTGCTTCTCGCCACTTTGGGTTTGGTGGCCTCTGTTACCAGCGTTCAAGCCAATGACAACTGGCAAGGTGCCTCGGGTCCATGGAAAAATTCATCAGGCGACTGCTACCGCGACAGCAACTGGACACCCGCCACGGCCGATCCAAGCTGTGATGGTGCGCTCAAGCCTGCTCCTGCGCCTGCACCTGTCGCTGCCGCTGCCGCTCCTGCCCCAGCTCCCAAGGCTGCACCCGCACCTGCACCTGCACCTGCCGTTGCTTCCAAAGTGACCTACGCAGCTGACGCGTTCTTTGACTTTGACAAATCGGTCTTGAAGCCCGAAGGCAAAGCCAAATTGGATGACTTGGTCTCCAAAATCAAACAAATCAAATTGGAGGTGATTGTTGCTGTGGGTCATACCGACGCCATTGGCACGGTTGCTTACAACCAAAAATTGTCCGTGCGCCGTGCTGAAGCTGTGAAAGCCTATTTGGTGAGTAAAGGCATTGAGAAAAACCGCATTTACACTGAAGGCAAAGGCAAAAAGCAGCCCATTGCTGACAATAAAACAGCCCAAGGTCGCGCCAAAAATAGACGCGTTGAGCTCGAAGTCGTGGGCACCCGTGCCAACTAATTTCCAGTTCTTTTAAGCTCTAAAAAACCCGCTTCGGCGGGTTTTTTAATACCCTCGGGGTTTGCTGTGTGCCCCATCATGGGGTTATCCAAGTCCAATCGAGGTGAATCCGCCCACACTCAGGGATAATGTGCTCATGAACAATTCCACCAATGTTGACCCCAGTGAGTTGGCCAAGTTCTCAGAACTCGCTCACCGCTGGTGGGACCCCAACAGCGAGTTTCGCCCCCTGCACGAGATCAACCCCTTGCGGCTGTCTTGGATTCAAGAGTTCACCCGGTTGCAGGACCTGCAGGTGCTGGATGTGGGCTGTGGAGGAGGGATTTTGTCCGAAGCCATGGCGCGAGAGGGCGCTCAAGTGCTTGGAATCGATTTGGCCACCAAATCCTTGCGCGTGGCGCAATTGCACGCCTTGGAATCGGGCGTCAAAAATGTTCATTACCGCGAATGCAGTGTCGAGGCTTTGGCCACGCAAACGCCGGCCCAATACGATGTGGTGACTTGCATGGAAATGCTCGAGCACGTGCCGGATTTTGAGTCAGTGGTGCAGGCATGCAGTCGCTTGGTAAAACCTGGGGGCTGGGTATTTTTCTCGACCCTCAATCGCAACCCGAAATCGTTTTTGTTTGCCATTGTCGGGGCCGAGTTTGTGCTCAATTTGTTGCCCCGCGGCACCCATGAATACCAAAAATTCATCAAGCCCAGCGAGTTGGCCCAGTCTTGTCGCGCAAGCCGCCTGGCGCAGCACAGCATTCGCGGCTTGAGCTACAACCCCCTCACACGGCGCTATTGGGTGAGTCGCGACCCGAGCGTCAACTATTGGGTGGCCACCCAAAAAAACGCGCCATGAAGGCGGGGCGTCCCCGTTTTGTGCTGTTTGATTTGGATGGCACCTTGATCGACTCGGCCTTGGACCTTGGGGCTGCGGTGGACGAGATGCGCCATACCCGTGGTTTACCCCGCTTGGGTGCGGAGCACTATCGGCACATGTGCGGTGCGGGAGCCAGGGGTTTGTTGAAGCTCGCCTTTGACCTGACGCCTCAGAGTGCTGGCTATGAGGCCATGAAAGAGGAATTTTTTCAGCAGTATGAGGGCATGATGACTCTTCGCACTTGTGTATTTGAGGGGGTGTCTGACACTATTTCCGCCTTGTTGACGGCGGGCTTGGGTTGGGGCGTGGTCACCAACAAGAGCGAGCGTTTTGCCCATCCGATCACGACTCATTTTGAGCTTTTTAAAACCGCGGGAGTGGTGATTTGTGGTGACACGACGCCGTATGCCAAGCCCCATCCTGAACCGCTTTTTGAGGCGGCCAAGCGTTTGGGGGGCAGCCCTGAGGCGTGCTGGTATGTGGGAGACGATTTGAGAGACATTCAAGCGGCCAAGGCCGCGGGGATGGTGAGTGTGGCCGCCACCTATGGTTATGTGGGGGAAAGCAACGATGTGGGGGAGTGGGGTGCCCATTATGAAATCAATACGCCACTTTCGCTTCTCAACTGTTTGGCTTTAGCTTAAAATGGACACTCTTGGGGCTGCACTGGTTTCGACACGGGTTCGGACGCGACGCAGGGCATGTCGAGGTTCTGTCACCTCGTTAATCAGCAGAAAAAAAACTAACTGCAAACGACGAACGTTTCGCACTCGCCGCTTAATCCGGTGAGCCTTGCAACAGTTGGCCGATAGGCTGGGCAAGGGGGTATAAAAACCTCCCGGCTGCAAGGTAATCAATATGGGCTGGCAAAACTTCGGGTACCTTGAGGTTTTGTGAGAAAAAAGGGTGCTGGTTTGACCTGTAGGGTGCCACTGTTCGGCAGGTCGAATGAGAATCAAATCAGCTGGCTACACATGTAGAACTGTTCGAAAAAGGCTTGTGGACGGGGGTTCAATTCCCCCCAGCTCCACCAAA
>CAILYC010000063.1 GCA_903838355.1 uncultured Burkholderiales bacterium
GACAATTGAGATTGGACAATTGAGAAAATCCAATAGCTTGTGCAAATACTCAAGCACCAAGACCTTGTCCTCAACAGGAACAACCCATACCACACCGGAACACCACCATGCTCTCAAGATTATTGGGTAAAAAGGGTCTCTAAGTCTGTGAAATTTGCTTGGGCACCATGACTTCTGGAGCCCAAGGTTTTTGGGTCGTCATGGGAGGCGGGGGTCAAGACGAGGTGATCCGCTTGGTCAGGGCAGCATTTGATCAAGACGTCAATTTCATTGACACGGCCAACGTCTACTCTTTGGGAAAATCGCAAGAATTGCTGGGTACGGCCATCAAAAAGCTGGGACAGCCTCGAGATGATTGGATCATTGCCACCAAGTCAACCGGCAACATGGATGAAAACACCCCCAACGCCCGAGGTCAACCCAGACACCACACTTTCAATTGCTACCAGAGCGACTGGTTTAGCCAATCATGTGTTAGCGCCTCTAAGACTTGCCAGCATGCCATGAACCTCGGGTTTACCCCTCAGATCGATGCCTATAAATAGGCACTGGCAAACTAAAATGAGTCAAAGATAGATTTTGATTTTCACTAAATGGGGAAGCTTCATGCGTTGGATTCGGTATACCTTTGACCAAAAAACCCACTACGGACTTCTAGACGGAGAGCAAATTCAGCAAGTCGAGGGCAACCCCTTTGATGTTTATGAGAAGACTGACATTTTTCGGTCTTTCAAAGAGGTCAAGCTTGAGATCCCTGTTGTGCCCCGCACCTTTTACTGCGCTGGGCTCAATTACTCCGAGCACGTGATTGAGTCGGCCAAAAAGCAAGGCATCGATCCGGTCTTGCCCACCAAGGCCGACATTGGCTACCGAGCCAACAACGCCTTGATCGCCCACCTTGAACATGTGGTGATCCCCAAAGACGCGACAGAAAAGATTCACTACGAAGGCGAACTCGTGGTCGTGATTGGCAAAAAAGCCAAGCACTTGACGCTCGACAATGCCCTCTCCTGCGTCCTGGGCTACACCATTGGCAACGATGTGAGTGAGCGCAATTGGCAGCGCAGCGACAGAACCTTTTGGAGAAGCAAGAACACCGACACCTTCAAACCGATGGGTCCTTGGATCGACACCAACTTCACGCCCAACCAAGCCACCACCACCGTCAAGGTCAATGGTGTCGCCTCAACGGTTTACAAAACCAACTCCATGATTTTTGATGTGCCCACCTTTTTGGTCGAAATCACCAAATACCTCACCTTATGGCCTGGGGACGTGATGTGGATGGGCACCGACGGGTCATCTCCGAATTTGGTCTCGGGCGATGTGGTGGACATTGAAATCAGTGGTCTCGGGCATTTGACCAACACCTTCGTGAAAGAAACTTGAACACCATGAACTACCAGCAAAAAACCATGTCCATCGTTGACTGCCAACAAGCGGTCTATACTTTTTATCTGTCCCTTGATGCCGGTGAAATACAAACGGTGGCAAGCCTCGTGGCAAGCGAGGGTGTGTGGCAGCGTCAAGGCAAAGCGCTCAAAGGTCCTGATGAGGTGTTAAACGCCTTAAAGGAAAGGCCCCATGGCCGAGTGACCGCACACATGGTGCAAAACTTGGTCGTGAACATCCACAACGAATCCGAGGCCAGTGCCAGCTACTTGTGCTTGGTCTACCGTTGTGATATGAAGGATCCCCATACCTTACCCGCGCCCATGCAACCCCTGTCGATTTTGCGCTATGAGGACACCTTTGTCAGCAACTCATCGGGTCAATGGTTACTCAGGTCCAAAGAGTCTAAGCGCATCTTTGAGGCTTGATAGCTTGATCTGACCCTGACGCCAGTAGGCCTTTGAAAAACGGTCCACATCAAGCCCAGGGTGCAGTCGGGAGACTTATTTCAGCAACCGTTCCATGAGTCGATGGTTTGCCTTTGAATCAACCTCCGAGGCCAGCAAGCCCGTTTGGATCAGATTGACATAACGACCTGTGGCCGGGTCCATGATGTGCTCTCTTAGAACCCCCTCTTGCTGGAAGCCCAGGTGCAAAGTTCCTTTCAGCGAGTGGGGATTGTCTTCATAGACAAAAGAATAGAGTTTGTGAAAGCCCATGGCTTTGAAGAAAAACTGAAAACAAATGAGCATTGCCGCCGTGGCCAAGCCCATGGGCGCTAGGGGCAACACACCGAGCAAGACCTCTGCACTTTTGTTTTGTGTGGAAATGTTGGTGAGACTCAAAAGCCCAAAGGCTTGCCCCCTGCGGTCTCGCACAATCCAATGCAATTGATTGATTTCGGTGAGAATGGAGATGTACTCTTGATTCAAGGTCATGGCCAGGAGCACAGGATCCGCAGTCAAATCCTTGGCGTGGCGATGAAAATCGTAAACAAAGTCTTTGTTTTTCCAAA
This sequence comes from uncultured Burkholderiales bacterium, assembly GCA_903838355.1. Taxonomy (GTDB): domain Bacteria; phylum Pseudomonadota; class Gammaproteobacteria; order Burkholderiales; family Burkholderiaceae_C; genus Limnohabitans. The sequence continues at coordinate 2,408 of CAILYC010000063.1, forward strand.
TTTCAACCATGAAGTTGGTGTCTTCTTTTTTGCGCCGTGTCAACTGACAAACACCGGCACGGATATCTGACCACAAGATGGGTTGATGCGCCCAAACATAATCATGGGGCAAAGCTTGGGTGCGAGCGGCCTCTTGCACGCGCTCGTGCGCCGTTTGAAATTGATAGCCCGCGCGAAGTTGCTGAGAGACCTGAAAGAGGTTTTGAGCGCCGCTCATGAAGGATCAAAATGCGGTTTTAAAAAGCAAGCCATTGGCTTGAAGTCCGGTCAGATTGATTTGAGTGGACAAAGGAAATGCGCCCGAATCCGCCGCATTGATGGCCAAGGTGAGAACTTGATCTCGGCTATAGGTTCCATTGGCCAAACCGCTGACATAAATTGCTTCAGAGAGCGCATCAGGCAAAGCACCCACCACGTTTTTATAGACAAAGTCCACCCAGGCCTTGTTGCTGGCCGGGGTGTTGGTGTTGGCAATGCCGAGTTGGCTCTCGATCAAAGAATTTTGCTCGATCAACAAGGCCACTTTCGCGTTCGATTGGCCTTGATCGACCAAAGACACCGCTGCTGAGAAATACGTGGGCACCAAACTTGCCCCAAATGCGGCGCCCGCCAAAATGGCGGCTTTAAAGCTGTTTTGGCCGACTTGAAAGTCCAGCGCCAACACACTCCCATCGGAGAACTTGACGCGCTGTATGCTGTTCAAAGTTTCATTGCCCAGAGTCCCCACCTTGTCTTTTAAGGTGACCGTGCTGCCCGAGACCGTCACCGTGAAATTTGCATAGGGCTCGATGAGGGTCACCGTGTTCAAGCCTGACACCCCATTGATAACCTGGTTGGCGAGTGCGCTATAGACCTGCCCCGGGGTGAGTGTGACCGTGGTCGGGGTGATGGTGTAGCCGCCTGAGATTTTCAAGAGCAAGGCGGCATCGGTCACTTGCTGTGCGGGCGTGATCGAGAGCACGCTGCTGTCGGTCAAGGTGATGGTGGAAATTTTATTGACACTTGCATTGAGCAGGGACAAATTGGCCACAAAATTGGCGTCGGTGTCTCGAATGGCCACCGAACTCACGTTGGGCAAGGCCAAGGTGGTGGCAAAAGACGAGACCGGCACAGACGAGACACTCAAAGCATAAGTTCCAGTGATCAAGGCAAGCGCTTTGGCATCATTGGTCAACTGTGTGGCGCTCACACTGATGAGCGCTGGCGAATCCGATTGCGCAATGGCGCTGACTTTGCCCACTTGGGACTGAATGCTGTCGAGGTAGGTGGAAATGTTGGTTGAACTGTCCGTCACGCTCAACGATGTGACCTTGGCGTTTTGTGCCAGTGTCGTGAGGCTCGAGAGCGGGACGGCAGACAAGGCGATGCTGTAGGTGTTGCCAATGAGGGCCAAGACGGCGGCATCGTTGGTGAACTGGGCGTTAGAGATGGATAAAGTCGATGACGCCGAAGTAAGATTGATGGTTTTGAGCTTGGAGATGTTTTGCTGCAAACTGTCGATGCCAGACGCGACATTGGTATTGGTGTCGTTGATGGTAAAGGACGAAGCTGCAATCGAGGCCAGGTTGGTGGTGAAAGTGAGCACTGCGCCTTGTGTGGTGGAGGACACCGCAGCAGAACCACCGACCGTGAAACTGCCATTCGAGCCCAAGGTGAGCAAGGTCGCCCCACTGCCCGCCCCCCCAAAACTCAAGTACTTGACCGCGGCGTCAATCTTGGTCACACCCAAACTGCCAGCATTGTCCGTCACCGCGAAACCAGAGAATGCGCCGTTTTTGCCCGCGTAAAGCGGGGTGATTTGAAAGTTGGTGTAAGGAGAGACGAAGGCAACGGTGGTCGTTCCTTTCCCTCCATAGATCGTGTCATTGGGGCCGCCAAACACCACATCGTTGCCACTGCCCCCGGTGATGGAGGCATTGGCGGTGGGGTCGATCGCCACAACATTGGCGTCACCCGACAAGGTGGTCGAGACCAAGGTCAGGTTTTGAACCGTGACCGAGGTCTGCCCAGCATTGAAGGTCAAAAACTGCACCGTTGATGCAACCGAGGATGTGCCCGTGCTACCGACATTGTCTTTGACATTAAGACCATTGTAGGTGTTGCTTGCACCCGTGTACAAAGGGGTAAGGAGGTAATTGCTGTACTGCCCGCCAAAAGTGGTGGTGCCAAAAGGTGCGGTTGCAGATGTGGGCGTAGGGGTTGGAGTTGGGGTGGGCGTTGCGCCGCTCACGGTGAAGGAGCCGGTGCCGCTCAAGGTGAGCAAAGTCGCACCATTGCCGACGCCACCAAAACTCAAAAACTTGACCGATGTATCGATGGCCGTGACACCCAGACCGCCCGTTTTGGTGCTGTCCGTGATGGAGTAGCCTGAAAACGCCCCATTTTTACCGTCATACAAGGCCGTGACTATGAAGTTGCTGTAGGCTGCAGAAAAAGCAACCGTGGTGCTGCCTTTGCCCCCATAGATGGTGTCATTGGCGCCGCCAAAAATAATATCGTTGCCGCCTCCCGCCGTAATGGCCGCATTGGCCAGGGGGTCGACCGCGATCACGTTGGAGTCGCCAGACAAGGTCACCGCAGTTGAGGTCAAATTCTGCAGCGTGTAAGTGCTGGTGCTGGATCCTGAACCAAAGCTCAGGTACTGAACACTCGAATTGATGGTCTGCGTGCCGGTGTTGCCCACATTGTCTTGAATAGACAAGCCAGCAGGGGTGTTGCCGTTGACCACGGGGGTGATCAAATAGTTGGCGTATTGACCGCTCAACGCTGTGGTGTTGGACGCCGTGACAGAAAGTGATGTTGCGGTCATAAAGTGAGGTGGTTGATGGGATAAATTTCACCAGGCGACAAACCCACTTTAGCAGACTTAGGCCTCCAGGCCCCATGTTACAAGGGGTGTCGTAGGGGTGATGGTAAGGGTGATGGTGGGGTAATAAAAGCGAATGAAGAGATCATTGATCGGCATCAAGCTGCAACCAAGAGCTTCACCGCATGAGATCGCTGTCTTTGATCCAGATTTTTGCGTAAATCAGTAACAACTGGAAACAAGCGTAAAGTCGATTTAAAAAAGGTCTGCCGTTGTTTTTTGCCCTCACTCAAAGCCTGGCAGGACAATCAAGACCGTGAACTGTGGGCAAGACTGTCCGTGGGCTAAACTTGGTCGCTCTTCGCAGTCGGGAAGAACCAAGGCGTACCCATCATGGATAACCAGCGCTTGTAAACGACAATCGTTCTGATACAGTAAAACCTCTGCACGTGAGGGCACGTCGGATTGATTGACAAACCGCCAGCTAGTTACTTATTGGATAGATTCCTTTTGGCCCAAATCAACGCCTCATTTCAAATTGAAATCGATCACCTGCACAAGCTGGGTGTCTTGGACGCGACCTCTTATAAAAGCATGGAGATATACGAGTCCGGCAAATTGAGCAGCAACGAGCGCCTTTATTTCAGCCTATGGGCCTGCCAGGATTTGAATTCTGTGGCGTTTGAGGCCAAGAAAAAGATTTTACAAAAGGGTGACCCCATCACCTCTGCTTATTTCATTGTCTCGGGCACCTTGATCACGGTGGATGGCGACCACATCGAACACTTGGGGCCAGGCGCCGTCATCGGGTTGGCCGAAGGCATCAAGGGCTTGCCCTACCCCAAAACCTTGATCAGTGCCTGCGCAGTTCAAGCCCGGGTTTTGCCGCTGAGCAAAATTGTGCACCTCAAGTCCAAGCTCCCCACCGTGATGCAAAAAATTCTGAACAACATGGTGGAGAGATCCCTCACATGAGTCAATTCAGAGACATCAGCTTCAAACCGGGTGAGCTTATTTTTACGTCGGGCGACTTGGCCGACAAGGTTTACTTCATCAAAAGTGGCACTGTCGAAGTGCTCACAGATTTAGGAGTCCCAATTGCGAAAGTCAGCACCGGCCAGTCCTTTGGGGAACAAGCTTTTTTAAAGGGCGGCGTTCGCGGCGCCACCGTCAAAGCTTTGGATGGTGTGGACTGCGTGGTGATCACCACCGAAGAAGCCAACGCCTTGCTCTACGGCGCCTCCCCGCTCTTGGTCCCGGTGTTTGAAGCCTTGCTGCTGCAGCAAAACATGAGCAATGAGCTTAAAAAAAGCCGCGCCGCTGGCCCCGAGGCCCAGTGAGGACCCCCATGAACAACGGGCTTGATCGCGCCCAATACTTGAATTTATCGGGCATCCAAGACTGGCAGACCTTGCTCGACTCTTCCCTGACTTTTTTGCGAAAGTCTTGGCAACATCATTGGCTTGGACTGCCCGCGTTGCTGGACGTTTGCATCGAGACTCTCATCCCTTTGGAGTGGCGTTATGAGCCTCGGATCGCAGCTCACCTCCACTGCGCTCGGCTCGTCGCACAGGAAACAGAAAGGCTCGCACCACTGTCCTGGGAGCCCAACTACCACAACAGACTGCACTTTGCCGACGCACTGACCTCCATGACCATCTTGTTGGCCATGGAGCGTGAACGCAGCGGTCACCTGGATGCTTACTGGGCGAGCTTGCTGCTATTGACGGTGACGGCGCACGACTACCTGCACCCTGGAGGGAACAATCAAAATAAATTCGAAATTGAAAACAAAACGATAGAAGCCCTGCGAGAGGTCTGGCGTACCGAGGCGATTGACACTGAGAGTCAAAGCCGGGTTGAATACATGATTCAGCACACCGACCCCCAAACGATCGCCCACAACCACGTGTTGGCAAGCCAACACCCCTTCGAATTGAATTTGCACTGGTCGACCGTTTTGATGAACGAGGCCGACATTTTGGCCAGTTGCACACAACACCACGGCTCGCAACTGGGCTTTCAATTGGCCCAGGAGTGGCGGGCAAAAGACGTTGACTTGCACGACTTCATTGCAACTCCCCAGGGACGGATCAACTTCCTGCGCTCAGCCCTGTTCACTTCTGCGCCCAGCAAGATTTTAAAAATCAACCTGGCCATTGAGGCAGAAATCACAGGCCTGCAATGCCAAGATCCAAGCCTGAGTTCTTGAACTGCCTGAATTTAAGAGGGTGCGCGGAAATCATCTCCGTTAAGGGGGAGGATGAAGAGCGCGGACACCGAAGGTGTTTCGGGTTGTCGGCTGTTTGGGTGTTTGCTGTTGTTCGATGTTGTTCGATGTCTTGGCGAATGATCGCTACCTGAGCGCCACCACACGAGGCTGCAAAATAAGATGGCGACCCTAGCGCGTTGCCCCACAGCTTTTTAGCAACGCTTGGATATTGCTTTTGGCGAATCATCAACACAGTGTCCTCCTTGGCGAATCTCGTTGTTATTTCTCATAGACCACAGCACAACTGAGGCATGAAACGCTTACAAGCCTACCAATTTCTGATGGAGCCCAATGGAGAACAGCAGCGTGCAATGCGTCGTATCGCTGGTTCTTGCGGGTACGTCTGGAACAAAGCGCTGGCACTGCAGATTGAAAATCACAAAGCCGGTGAGAAATTCATTCACCATTTTGCAATGTGCAAATGGCTTCCTGTTTGGAAAAAAGAGCCTGATACTTGGTGGCTCAAGGACACCCCTTCACAGCTATTTCAGGGGGTGCTTTAAGAGCTGGTACGCGCATACAAAAAATTCTTTGATGCGTAGCACCGTAGGAATCCCGGTCTCTTCAGGGCCGGGAGGATGTCAAATCAAATGGGCAGACCGGCTTTGCGATAGAGCGGCAGAAATTTTTGCTCATACCAGTCTTTATAGGCTGGCAAACTGTCGGGCAAAGGTTTGATGAAAAAGGTCAAGGTGGCTTCATTGGAATTGGGATTCAAGGTCTTCACCTGGGCCAGTGCCATGGCAGCTTTGTCGGAGTCGCCTTTCATCGTGTAGGCAATGGCCAAGTAGGCCCAAATCTGAGCCACTTTGGCGTTGACTTGGTTGGCCTTGGTGAGCCACTCGATGGCTTGATCGGTGTGGCCCAAGATGATGTTGGCACGCCCCAGCGCCGATAAATTGTTGTCTGTGGGGTTCAGCGGATCCAAGTTCAGGCCTTGAGTGAGAACGTCAATCGCCTTTTGGGGCTCGCCGCTTTGGTTCAAAATATTGCCCAGTGTAATGTAGGGCGACTTGGATTTGGGGTTGAGTTGAAGATTTTTTTCTGCATTTTGCTTGGCCCCGATCAAATCGCCTTTTTCGCGATCATAAAAAATCAAGGCTGAATAAATATCTCGGTTGGCGGGATCAAGTTCCTTGACCTTTAGCGCGAGTTGGTGCAACTCCTCGAATCGCTTGGCACGCTGGTCTTGCTCGGGAGAGCGTGGCGCCAACATCCCCAAGGCCTGTGCCAAGCCGCTCATGGCTTCAAGGTTGTCGGGTTCAATCACCAAGGCTTTGCGGTACAAGGCCACCCTTTGATCCAAGGTCTCGACATCAAAGCCTTTTTCCAACAACACCCGGGAGCGCAAAATCAAGTCCGAGGCTTGCGGATTGCTTTTTCTCTTTTCCGTTTCGCTGGCCGCCACAATGAGCATGCGAGGCCCCAAACTGCCGCTGATTCGGTTGGTCACTTGGTCTTGCAATTCAAAGAGATTGGACATGTCACCGATAAAGCTCTGCGTCCACAGTTGTTGATTGGCACTGGCGTCCGAGAGCTGGGCATTGATTTGTAGGGTGTTGCCACTTTTTTTGACTTCACCTTGCAAAACAAAACGCACCCCCAACTCTCGCGCGATTTGCACCACTGGCGTGGGTTTGTCTTTGTAGGGCAAGGCCCTGACGGCATCGAGCACCACGGCGTCGCGAATGCGCAAAAGGTCTCTGGCAACTTGGCTTGTCATTCCATCGGCCACATAGGCATCGTTGGGGTCGCCCGTCAAATTGGCAAACGGCATCACCACAATTGAAAATGGGTTGATATTGGGTTTGGGGCTGCGGTGCAGCGCCAAGTACCCCCCCGCACCAACGAACAGCACCATCACGCCAACACCAACCCCCCTGGCCAAGGGAGACGCCAACAGTCTTAAAAAAAGATGGGCGGCGGGCTCAGGCCGAGACGCCGATTCTGCGCGATCGTGCTGGCGATCGTGCTGGCGATAGGGCTTGACCGCCTCCCCTTCAAAAATCACCCTGAAGGTGGCAATGGGTTCAACAATGTTTTTAAACTGTTGCTCACCCAGACTTTCAAAATCCACGGCAATTTTGCGCCTGACCTCGTCATGAAACTTGGCCGAGACATGGATTCCGCCAGGCTTGGCACTCGACTCAATTCGGGCCGCCACATTGACACCGTCCCCCAACAGGTTGTCCCCTTCAACGATCACGTCCCCCAAGTTCAAGCCCACCCGCAACACCATGCGGTCGACTTCATCACAACTGGCGTTGCGAGCAAGCAGGCTCTTTTGAAACCCGAGCGCCGCCTCGATCGCGTCAACCGGACTGGCAAACTCGGCAATCACCGAGTCGCCAGCGGTGGTGAAAATTCGGCCGTGGTGGGCCCGAATAAACTCGTCGGTGATGGCTCGACAGGCGCGCAGATTTTTAAGCGTGCGGTCTTCGTTTTCGCCCATCTTGAGGCTAAATCCCACCACATCGGCCGCCAAAATGGCAGCGAGCTTTCGACGAGGTGCTGGGTCAGTCATGAATTACCTTCAAGAGTGGGGGACATGGGGCATATTTCACCGCAAGGAAAGGGGTCTGAATGAAAAGTCCCTCTTCATTTTGGCTCTCCATGCATAGACCAGTATAGCCAGATCGTTTGGGGACTGAAAACCAAAAGTCTAATGGTAAATCATAGATCCAAGGCCCACCAATGCACAGTATATTGCCCCCATCACCCAGGGAGATCAAAATTGAAAATCAAAAATATCGCTCAACTCATCTTGTCCATCAGCAGTGGTCTTTTGAGCCAAGGGAGTTGGGCGCAAACCGACGCAGACTTGCTCAATGACGCCACCACACCCAAAGACGTCTTGGTCTATGGCATGGGTTATCAGGGACAACGCTTTAGTCCGCTCAAACAGATCAACAAATCCAATGTCAAAAAATTGGTCCCCCTGTGGTCTTATTCTATGAATGACAGCCGGGGGTCGGAGTCCTTTCCCCTGGTCAAAGACGGTGTGATTTACGTCACCTCCCACAACGCCACCGTCGCCGTCAATGCCCTGACAGGCAAACAAATTTGGAAGGTCGCCCACGACTATCCCCCTGAGACCTTGCGCGTGGTTTGCTGCGGCATTGTGAACCGCGGAGCAGCACTTTATGAAGGCAAAATCATCCGCGCCTTGATGGACAACCACATCATTGCATTGGACATGAAAACCGGTCAAGAGGTCTGGCGCACAGCCTCCCCCGATCCTGTCAAACCCGAGAACGGTTACGCCATGACCGGCGCCCCCCTGGTGGTGGGTGGGGTGGTGGTGGTCGGTGTCGCCGGCGCCGAATATGGACACCGCGGCTTCATTGAAGCCTATGACGCCAACAGTGGCAAACACCTCTGGCGCCACTACAACGTGCCTGCTGCGGGCGAGCCTGGGGTCGAGACCTGGGCTGACAAGTCCTATGAAACAGGGGGTGGGAGTTCCTGGATCACGGGCACGTATGACAAAGACCTCGATTTGGTTTATTGGGGGGTGGGCAACCCGTCGCCATGGAACCCACGCTCGAGGGCAGGTGACAATCTCTACACCAACTCCATTGTGGCATTGCGCCCCAAGACCGGCGAGATGGTGTGGCATTACCAGGTCTCTCCTGGCGATCCGTTTGACTATGATGCGGTGCAAACGCCTGTGATTGCCAATCTCAAAATCGCTGGCAAAACTCAAAAAGTGGTGATGCAAGCCAACCGCGGTGGTTTTTTATACGTTTTGGATGCGGCCAGTGGCAAACTTTTAGCCGCCAACCCCTTTGAGAAAGTCAATTGGGCCGATTCCGTCGATTTGAGCACTGGTAAACTCAACTACACCGATGCCTACAAAGAGGCGCTGCAGGGTAAAAAAGTTGATATCTGGCCCTCTTCGAGTGGCGGCACCAATTGGCAGCACTTGTCGTTTAGCCCGATCACGCAAAAACTCTACATCAACACCTTGCACATCGGCATGAGCTATGAAGCCCCCCCTGAGACTGAGCCCTATAAAGCAGGCAAACCCTCTGGACCCGGAACCGTGAAAAGAAAACCCCTCTTTGACGACCCCAATGTCAGGGGTTATTTGAAAGCGGTTGACCCCATGACGGGCAAGGCATCCTGGGCCACGCCGTTTCAGTCTCCCAACTGGTCTTCGACCATGGTGACCGCCAGCAATTTGGTCTTCACTGGGGTGATGACTGGAGAGTTCCAAGCGTTGGATGCGGACACGGGCAAACTGCTGTGGAGTTTTCAGACACCATCGGGCATTTTGGCCCAACCCGTCACTTGGGAAAAGGATGGCAAGCAGTACGTGACCATCATGAGCGGTATTGGAGGGGTTTATGCCCTGTTTGCGGGCGACCCCAATTTGAAAAACGTTCCCAGTGGCGCGAGCTTGTGGACTTTCGGTTTGTTTGACAAATAAACACTGGATTATTCCACAACGGGGTCCAGGGACATGGCGCCTTGGACCCATTTTTCATTGACCATGGTGCTTCAAATTTCATCCTGTAGCGTCGCTACAAATCCATTCTTGCTCGGTTTGTTATGGGCCTTGGTACTGATCCTTGGCAGTGCTCAAGCTTGTGAATTTACCAAGGTCAAATCGGCGATCGACCAAGTGACCAACCCCAAGGAAGACGTGGGAAAGCGCTTCAAAGCCCTGGTGGAGGATGGCTGGAACTCCGAACGTGTGCTCTTTGACTTGACCGACAAAGATCTTCACCCCCTGATGGATGACTGCCGCCCCGAGGTAGAAGCCTACCTCAACCAACTGGGCTACCCCTCCGTTCATTGAAACTTGCCATGACCCAGACCCCTTCCTCATTCAGATGCGTTTTGCGCAACGTTGCGTTTGCTCTTGCTGCTTTCTTCACCCTTGTGACTGGCCCCAGTGCGTTGGCCCAAACCAATGACATGGCCGACAAGGGTGAACGAATCTACAACAATTATTGTCAGACCTGCCACGGTGAGAGTTTGATCAACTCGGGACAAAGCTTTGACTTGAGAAAACTCAAAGTGAGCGAAAAATCTCGCTTTGAAAACTCTGTGCAAAATGGCAAAAACCAAATGCCCCCTTGGAAGGGAGTGATCTCACCCTCGGACATGGAGTTCATCTGGGCCTACATCCGCACCCTGGCCAATGACAAAGAGATCAATGTTGCGCCATAAATCACCGTGCGCTTTGACCTTCTTTTTTCAAAGCCGATTAAAAAGTTTTTTTACTCTGGCTTTTGACTCAGAACTATGCCTTGAACGTCATTGCCCCTTCTTTGGAGATTTGCCATGCACCGCCTCCTGTCATTGACCCTGCTCACAGGCCTCACCCTCTTGTCACTGCCCACTTCTTGGGCCCAGGACGGGCCCAAACTCTTCAACACCTTTTGCGCATCTTGCCATGAAGGAAACGCCAACGACAAAGCACCTGGGCGCGAGGTTTTGAAGCTATTGACCCCCGAGCATGTGCTGGCCACCCTCGAGAAAGGTGCCATGTCCAAGGTGGGAGCGGAGAGAAGCCGTTTGGAGCGAGTCGCCATTGCCCAGTACGTCACGCAAAAAATCTTGGGGCCAGAGGGTCAGTTCAGCTACCCAGCCAGGGCATTTTGTACCAAGACCGCAAGTCCAGCGATGCTTGCAGCGGCAAGCTTGAGCCCAGCTTGGCTGGCCTGGGGCGGGGATTTGTCCAACTCGCGCTACCAAAACGCCGCCAACACGCTGGTGAGTGATCAAAACGTGGGGCAACTGAAGTTGAAATGGGCCTTTGGTTTTCCAGGCGCGGCCAGCGCCAGTGCCCAGCCCTTGGTCTACAAAGAGCGAGTCTATGTCTCGAGCTGGGAAGGCGATGTGTTTGCCTTGGACGCCAAAACAGGCTGCATCGCCTGGCACATGGAGGCTGAAGCCGGCGTGAGAGCCGCCATGTTCATCGCCCCCAAGGACCATGGAGACGCCACACTTTATGTAGCCGATCTCGCGGCCAACGTCTACGCCGTCAACGCCACAAATGGCGCATTGCTTTGGAAAAAGAAAATTGACACCCACCCCTTGGCCCGCGTGAGCGGCTCGCCCAAGCTCTACAAGGACACGCTCTACATTCCAGTGTCCTCTCGCGAGGAGTCGATGGCAGGTGACCCAAAATACCCTTGCTGCACCTTCAGGGGCAGTGTCGTCGCCTTGAACGCACAAACCGGAGACCTGGGCTGGAAAACCTATCTCATCGACACCCCCGCCGAGCCCAAAGGCGTGAGCAGCAATGGCACTCCCAGCTTCGGGCCCGCAGGCGTTGCCGTTTGGAACTCGCCGAGCATCGATGTCAAACGCCAAGTGCTCTACATCGGCACGGGCAACTCCTACACCTCACCCAACGCGAGCCGCTCGGACTCGGTGGTGGCGCTCAAACTCGCCAGTGGCGAGATCGTCTGGTCTCGGCAAGTGACCCCCAACGACATGTGGAATGGCAGTTGCCCTGAGACGACCAAAGATCACACCAATTGCGCAAAACTGGATGCCCCAGACTTTGATTTTGCCGCCCCACCCATTTTGATTTCCAATGCCAAGTCGGATTTACTGATCGCCAGCCAAAAGTCTGGATTGATTTACGCGCTTGACCCTGACCATGAGGGCAAGACCGTTTGGGAAAAGCGCGTGAGCCCTGGCGGCACCTCGGGCGGGATCATGTTTGGCTCCGCCGTGGACGACACCCACATCTACGCCGGCTTGTCGGACGCCCAACGTGTGAACAACGTCACCGACCCGAACTCTGGGGGCGGTTTGGTGGCCTTGAGTCGAGACACTGGGGAGCTGCAATGGAAGACCCCTCACCCGGGCTGTGGCGACAAACGCCCTTGCGGTCAAGTGCAAACGTCTTCTGTCACGAGTGCACCAGGTTTGGTGTTCTCTGGCGCGATCGACGGCACGCTCAGGGCCTACTCCGCCAAAACCGGTGCCATTCTTTGGAGTTATGACAGCGCCAAGCCTTTTGACACCGTCAATGGGGTCAAGGCCAATGGTGGTTCCATGAGCGACGGTGGAGTCGCCATCGCCGGCCCCATGGTCTTTACCAACTCAGGCTACTCCCACCACTCGGGCATCATCCCCGGCAATGTGTTTTTGGCATTCAGCATCGAACCTTGACGAACACTAAAATAGACTCTTGAGCGGAGTTCCAATCCTTACTTGTCTCAAAACCCACCATGACCTCACGTTTGTGCACGCCGCCTTTGCGCTTTAAACCAGCGCTCACGCTGCTTTATTTGGCCAGCACCCTGCTGACTCCCCTGCTTTGCCTGGGCCAAGAAGGGGCCACTTTGCCTGCGGTGGAAGTCACAGCGGGTCGACTCCAAGTCAAACAGTTCGACACACCGGCCGCGACATACCTCGTCGATCAAAACTTCATCGCCAACACCGGCAATCAGGTCAATCTCTCCGACGCCTTGAGCTTGGCGCCGGGCGTCGTCTCTTTGAACCGCAACAACTATGCCCAGGACGTGCAAATCTCCATCCGCGGCTTTGGTTCTCGCACAGCCTTTGGTCTGAGGGGCATCCGGCTCATTGCCGACGACATCCCCTTGACCACACCCGACGGCCAAGGCCAGGCGTCTTCCATCAGCTTGCCCTCTGTGGGGCAACTCGAAGTCTTGAGTGGCCCCTTGGCGCAGCTTTATGGCAATTCTTCTGGCGGTGTGATCCAAACCCACTCCCGCGAGGCTGGAACAACACCCGAAGGCTCCATCCAAACCTATGGGGGTTCTTTTGGCATGGTGCGCACCGACTGGCAAGCCAGCGAGAGGTTGAACAAGGTCGGGGTCGTGGCCGATCTGAGCACCTTCAAGATCAACGGTTACCGACAAAACAGTGGCGCGGAGAGAAATCAACTCAATAGCGTCATCACCTACGACCCCCAAGTGGACACCCGTTGGAAATTGGTCCTCAATTCGTTCAACATGCCCAATGCCCAAGACCCCTTGGGACTCACGCAAGCGCAACTCAAGACCAACCCGCAACAAGCGGGCAGCAATGCGCTTCTTGACCAAACGCAAAAAAGCATCACACAAAACCAAATGGGTTTGGTGCTGCAGCAAACCTTGAGCCCGAATTTGCGATTTCAAGCTCGCCTTTACGTTGGCAACCGAGGAAACACCCAAACCCAGGCCTCTTCGAGCACCACAGCACCCCAAAGCGGCACCTTTGTGGGGCTGCAACGCAGCTATAACGGCATTGGCCTGCAACTGACCGGCAAAGACACAAGCGGCACGGTGCCTTGGAACTGGACGATGGGTTTTGATTACGACAGCGCCAACGAAAACCGCCAGTCGGGGTCCACCAGTTATGGCGTCATAACGCCAGCACCCACGACCATCAAAAATGTGGCCACCAACAACGACTTCTTTGCGCAAGCCAACATTTTGCTCCATGACGACTGGACGCTCACCGCTGGAGCGCGTCGAGACCAGGTTCAAATCAGCAACACCAACCTCCTCACTGCCCCCTATGGGGGTGCGTCCACCTTTACCAACACCACGCCCGTGGTGGGACTCACCTGGCACTTGGCGGATGACTTGAATGTCTATGGCAATGCCGGTCTTGGATTTGAAACCCCCACCACGGCCGAGACCGCTTATTCGGTGGCGGGCTCCAGCGTGGTGGCCAACTTCAATGCTGGATTGAAAGCCGCTCAAAGTCACAACTACGAGCTGGGCACAAAATGGATGCCCTCACCCCGTCAATCGTTCAACGCCGCGGCGTTTTACATCAACACCAGCAACGACATAGTGGCCACTGTGAATTCGTCTGGAAAAAGCGTCTACCAAAACGTCGGCCAAACCAGCCGGCAAGGCTTTGAGCTTGCGATGAAGGATTTGTCCCATGCGCACCTCAAGGCGCAAGCATCGCTCACCCTCATCAAAGCCCAGTACAACAGCAACTTCACCTCAAGTGCTGGCCTCATCAGTACTGGCAACGCCATGCCCGCTGTTCCCAACCAGACACTCTACACCTCACTGGCCTGGTCAGAAAAAGGGTATTCTCAAAAAACCACCCAGTCGCCCAGTGGCACCGAGGTCGAACTTGATTTGAGTGGGAGGTCTTGCCTATGGGGCAATGACGGCAACACCACGACCACCACCAACAATGCCTATGCGAGTGGCTACGCCACGATGGACCTTAAAGTCCACGAGCGCTTTGACGTGGGATCGAACAGCATTCAAGCCTTCGTGTCGGTCAACAACTTGACCAACAAGTCCTATGTGGGCTCGGTCATTGTCAACTCGTCGAGCTTTGGGTATTTTGAGCCCGGCTTGCCGCGCAACTGGGTGCTCGGCATAAAGCTCAGCAGAAACTTGTAATGGCGCACTTTGCGCCATCAGTCGGCAACAATTTTTCTCTCTCGGATCAATTGCCCCCATTTCTTTGACTCGCTTTCGATGAAGCGGGCGAGCTCTTCGCGAGTACTCGGCTCGGGCGTCAAGCCGTGTTTGATCAAATTTTCTTTCACATCGGGGGACTGCAAGACACGCACAATCTCTGTGTTCCAACGCTGAAGCACCTTCGGGTTCATTTGCGCCGAACCCACAAACGCATACCAATTCACGGCATTGAAGCCTTTGAAACCCGACTCAGCAACCGTTGGGAGATTGGGCAAAGCAGGGGAGCGCGTGAGGCCAGTGCTCGCCAAGGGAATCACCTTGTCGCTTTCAATATAAGGCGCCGCCGAGGAAGGTGTTGAAAAGTAAGCGGCAACACGTCCCCCCAACAAATCGGTCAAAGCGGGCGCACCGCCTTTGTAGGGAATGTGCGTGATGTCAATGCCCGCTTCCTGGTTAAAGAGCTCACCAGCCAAGTGCGAGGCCGAACCCGAACCTGTGGAGGCGTAATTGAGGACACCGGGTTTGGCCTTGGCCAAGGCAATGTATTGCGCCAAGGTTTTAACACCCAGGCTTGGGCTCACCACCAAAACGTTTGGAAAAAGCAGACCCATGGTGATGGGCGCCAAGTCCTTTTGCGGGTCGTAGCCCACTTTCATCATGTGCGGGGCAATCGACAAAGGACCAATGGAGCCGAGCAAAATGACCGAACCATCGGACTCGCCGCGAGCAATGGCTTGATGGGCAATGTTGCCTCCAGCACCTGGCCTGTTGTCCACCAACACCGAGCGGTCTAAATTTTCGCTGAGTTTTTTAGCAATCAAGCGCGCTGCCGTGTCCGAACCTCCACCAGCTGCAAAGCCCACCACCATGGTGATGGGCTTGTTGGGGATATCTTGGGCGTGCAAGACCAGCGCAGTCAAACCCCAAACAAGCAGCAAGGCAGTGTGCTTGAAGTCTTGGCGCAACCGGTGCTGTTGGAGACGATCGGCTCGGGCGGGTGTGGGAAAGAAATTCAAATTCATGGGCTAGAGCCTGGTGGATGGGAAAATTAAAAGGATGTCAATGCAATGGTGGATGCGTTTGAAGAAAAAATGGGCTCAAGGCGTGTTTTCAAGTGGTGTTGGCGCCTTGGGTTGAAAAGAAAACCACATCCTTTGCGCCACGCCGTCTTTTTGGTATGCATGGGCTAGAGCGGCCACAATGTGGATCACCACAATACCGACAATCCCCAACGCGGTGCTCGCATGCACCACCGCCAAGAATTCTTTCATCTCTGGCATCGGCCCCCAAAACCGGGGTAAAGGAGTGCCAAAGAATTTGATGGGGTAAGGCGTGAAGCTTGACCCCAAAAAACCACTCAACGGCATGATGAGCATGCAGGCATAAAGCAGCCTGTGGTTCCATTGGGCCAGCGTTTTTTTCAATGGCGTTAAAACATCGGGCAATTCGGGTGGCCGGTGGGTCAAGCGCCAAACGACGCGGCACAAAATCAAGATCGCCAAAATCATACCTGTCGATTTGTGAAAATTAAACCACCCAGCCCTCAGTCCCGGTGGCGCCTTGGGCACACCCTCCATCCAAAAGCCCAGAGACAATTGGGCGAGGACTGCCAAGCCCACCATCCAATGCAAGAAAATAGAGATGTTATGGTATTTGGAGTCGTTGTTCATGTCATTCTTGCGCTCTAATTCGCAGCGGTGCCCCAAGGTAAGAGACCCACGGGGATGGATTTGATAAGGGTGTAGTGGACGGCATCGATCACCGTAACGGCGTTGCTGCGCCCAGCAGCCACATAGAGTTTGCTGCCATCACGGTTGATGGACATATTCCAAGGTCGCTGACCCACCGCAATGCGGGCCAAGACTTCCAGCGTATTGGTGTCCACCACCGCCACGTTGGCGTCTCCACCATTGGTGACAAACAAAACTTCGCCACTCGGGTGCATGAGAACTCCATTGGTGCGATTGCCCACTTTCAGCTTTTGCAGAACTTTGCGCGCCTTCATGTCAATCACCACGAGCATGCTCTCACTCTCAACGCCCACGAAGGCCATCTCGCCATTGGGCGTGAAGGCAATGCCGCGGGGGCGCTCACCCACCACAATGGAGTCGACTTGCGTTTTGGCCTTGAGGTCAATGAGATCCACCCGATCCGACTCCTCAGCGGAGACCAGCATCCATTGTCCATCGGGCGAGAAGACGGCGTGTTCTGGGTTTTTGCCTTTGACCGCCACGGAGAACAAGAGCTTCGCCTCTTGGGTGGAAATGAAGCTGATGGCGTTGCTCTCCTCGTTCGCCACAGCCACCCAATGACCATCAGGGGAGCAATAGGCGCCCTCGGGTGAGCGGCCAAGTCCAATTCGGTTCTTCACCTGAAGTGTGCCCACATCGATGACCAAGAGTTGTTCGTTTTTTTGATCGGCGACGTACAAGTTCGGGTCATGGGCGCAAAGGGTCAAGCCCCTTGGTTTGCCCACGTCTTGAATCGTGGTCACGACTTCGTCTTTGACCCCGTCGATGACCGAAATCGATTGACTGCCTTCGTTGCTGGTGAATACCAAGGGATTGGCGTGGGTTGGCACGGCCACGCAGGCCAATACCCAAAAGCACAAAACCCAGTGTCCATTGATCTGTCGCATAGAGGTCTTTCTTCTAATTTCAAGTCGCCCAGCGTGGGCGGCGGGCTTGCACATCAAGTCCCGAGGAGACTAAAGCCGCCCTAGAGGGCCCTCAGAATTTAAGAGTTTATCCCAAGGCTTGGCACACGAACAAGACCCACAATTTTCCCCGCTCAAGTGCTCCTAGCATTAAGGATATATACCTATCAGAAAACGTGCACAAGACAGGACAATGGGGTGAAGCGCCCTCCATCTTGTTTAATTGAACACGGCCAGTTGATCGCTTTTCTTCAAATGTTAAAAGCCGCATGAGCATTGTCTGTAAGCTTTGCAAATGAAGACCACCCTCAAAAGGTTATTTATGTTTAAAAAATTCATTCTTCATTTTGTGACTTTGCTGGTCTTGCTCGCTTGGGGGCACCACTCTTTCGCCCAAAGTTGGCCTATCCGCCCGATCAAATGGGTCATCCCTTACCCACCTGGGGGCATCACCGATAGCGCAACACGCATGGTTGTACAAAAGGTGCAAGAGCAAAGCGCTTGGACGATCGTCATTGACAACAAGCCCGGTGCCAACTCCATCTTGGGTGCCGATGTGGTGGCGCGAGCCAACCCCGACGGCTACACCTTTTTGACCGTCATTGGGGCGCATGCGGCCAATGCGACTCTCTATTCGGGCCGACTGCCCTTTGATGTGGTGAAGAGTTTTGCGCCGGTCTCCTTGGTGGGCATTGCCCCCTTGCTCATGACCGTGAACAACGACTTGCCCGTGAAAGATGTCAAAGACCTCATTGCTTATGCCAAGGCCAACCCAGGAAAACTCTCCTTTGGGTCTTCTGGCGTGGGGGCTGCAGCGCACTTGACCCAAGAACTCTTGAAACAAGTCAGTGGCATCGACATGGTGCATGTGCCCTACAAGGGCACGGCCCCGGCCTTGAGCGATTTGATGTCTGGCAGCATCCAAATTTTGACCGACACACCGAGTGCGTTGATGCCCCAAGTGCGTGCTGGAAAAATCAAAGCCTTGGCGGTGTTTTCTGCCAAGCGAGTTCCCGGCACCTTGGAAGTGCCCACCATCACCGAGGCGGGTGGACCGGCGATTGATGGTTCGACCTGGGTGCTTTTCTTGGCCCCTGCTGGTACACCCAAAGACATCGTGAACAAAATGTCCGTGGAAGTGGCCAAAGCGGTCAAGAGCAGTGAGATGCTCGCCAGATTTGAAAACCTGGGGATCGAATCCGTGGGCAGCTCACCTGAAGAAGCGGGTAAATTCCTGGGTGACGAAATCGTCAAATGGGCCAAGGTGATCTCTGCCGCCAACGTCAAAGCCGAGTGATTTACCCGTTCACCGATAAAAAGGCCTGCGAACGCAACTGTCTTTGAACGCCCTAGAGATTGTCGCTCACAGCGGTCTGCTAAAGTGTGTTTTTGCGCGCCATGACCCAGGGGTCATGGTTAGCCCTTTGGCATTCAACATAAGACCCCCATGAAAACAGTTCAACTCGGCAGCTCTGACCTCCAAGTCTCCCCCATTTGTTTGGGCACCATGACCTTTGGTGAACAGGTGAGCGAAGCCGACTCGCACGCGATTTTGGACCACGCCATCGAGCGAGGGATCAACTTCATCGACACGGCGGAGATGTATTCGGTGCCGCCAAAGGCCGAGACCTTCAACCTCACCGAAAAAATCATCGGCCACTGGCTGCACGCCAAGCCGAGCCAACGCGACAAAATCCTCATTGCCACCAAAGTCGCGGGCCCCTCTCGCGGCATGCCCTGGGTGCGCGGTGGCAGTCCCAACCTGACGGCCGGGGACATTGAAGAGGCTTGCCACGGGAGCTTAAAGCGCCTGAACATCGACTGCATTGATTTGTACCAAATTCACTGGCCCGTGCGCCATGTCCCAGCCTTTGGCATTCGGGACTTTGACCCGAAGATGCTTGACGCCTGCGCTGCCTCCATTCACGAGCAGCTCGAGGGCTTGGGCAAATTGGTCAAGGCTGGCAAAGTGCGCGCTGTGGGTCTTTCCAATGAAACGCCCTATGGACTGGGTGAGTTCATCAAATTGTCAGAGCAGCATGGATTGCCCAAAGTGGCGAGCGTGCAAAACCCTTACTGCTTGGTCAACCGCTTGGTGGAGAATGCGCTCGACGAGAGTCTTCACCACTACCAAGTGGCCCTGCTCGCTTATTCCCCCTTGGCCTTTGGACTGCTCACCGGAAAATATGACGCATCAGGGACGGTTGGACCCACCGCACCGCAAAATGCTCGCATTGCCAAATTCGAATCGGTTCGCAAGCAGCGGTGGGGTCGCGAGTCTGCATGGGTCGCCGCGAGGCTTTACAACGCACTGGCAAGGGACCAAGGTTTGACGCCCACCCAAATGGCTTTGGCGTTTTGTTACACCAAGTGGCAAGTCACCAGCACCATCATTGGGGTCACCACGGTGGCGCAACTCGATGAAAACTGTGACGCTTGGGGCACAACACTGACCCCAGGAACGCTTGACGCGATCGATGCCATTCGAGCGGCGCACAAAGACCCCGCTTACTAAAATAGGGCCCCCAGGGGTGCATTTCGCCTTGGCCCTTGCGCGCCTTCAAGGATGATCGACTCAGGCCAGGTCCACTGTTTTCAAGTAAGCGGCCATGTCGGTTTTTTCAATCCGCCCACTCGCATCGATGAACCATCGCTCACTGCTGGTCATGGGCTTGCCGCTCAGCCTGGCCAACATCCACTGCGCGGTGTAGCCCCCTGGGTTGGGCCCCAAATTGGCACTGGGCACAAGACCCACCGAATGCCTCGAGTCTTGGTAGACCATGAGCTGTTTGGACCCTGGCAGCGTCTTCATCAAACGCTCGGTAAAGATCATGGGGCTGAGCTCATCGGAGCCTCCCGCCACACAGAGATAAGGCACCTTGATTTTGTCGGCATGGCCCACCCAGGTGAGCGTTTGCCTGAACTGATCAAACTCCTTTTCATCGGTCATGCCGGACATGTACATGAAGCGCATCTTGAATGTGGGCGACGCTTCTTCAAAAATGGTGTGGCAGCCAGGCTCCAAACAGGTCGACCCCACCGCCACCGCTTTGATACGGGGCTCATAAGCAGCGGCGATGGTGGCAAAGAAAGATCCAAACGAAGACCCGGTGATCCCGACCCGCTCGAGGTCAACCTCGGGCTGCTGTGCCAGCCACGCCATGGCCGCACGTCCCGTCTCCTTCCAGGCTTGCATACTGACATGCACCCCAAGGACCGCGCTTTCATACTGACCTGGCCCTTCCAGCACCAAGACGGCAATGCCGCGCTCCATGTAGCGATCGCCATAAAGTGCGATCCCCGTTTCCTTGAAACCATCCATACCAGGAATGGCAATGATGCAAGGCACCTTGCCCGCTG
Organism: uncultured Burkholderiales bacterium; assembly: GCA_903838355.1. GTDB lineage: Bacteria > Pseudomonadota > Gammaproteobacteria > Burkholderiales > Burkholderiaceae_C > Limnohabitans. The sequence continues at coordinate 22,870 of CAILYC010000063.1, forward strand.
CGGCATGCTTGGGCACATGAAACCACCCGGCCAACTTTTGACCATTCGGCAGAGGTACCCAAGCCGCCACCACTTTGTGCTCGGCGTATTGCGCGTACTTTAAATAGCAAGCGCGCTTTCGTTCATTGTTTTTGACGTTGTGCTCGCTGTTGGTGTCGAAGGTCCACTGGGAAGCCGCCCAGTGCACCGCGGCGATGTAGTAATGTTGGCGTGCTGCGATCCAGTCGCCTTCAAGCTCACTTTCTTTGCCCAGGACTTCGCGCCGTTTGGCCTGCGCTTCAAAAGCGGGATTGATGTCGGCGTATTTAGTCACTCTGGCGCGCACCGCAGCAAAATCAGAATTGGACTCGGGTCCACAAGGCCCGTTGTAGAGAATGGAACGGGGCTGATCCCAATCGATGCCATTGGCGCGGATGATGTTGTCGAGCACCCATCGCTGCTCGATCCAGCGCCGTGTCATGGGGCCTTCGTGCTTGGGACCCGCCAAGTGCTCTGCGTGAGCGGTCATCATGGCGCCTGAAGTGCTCTTGTCCGCCGCTTGCGCCATGGCGACGTTGGACCCTGCACCCACACCCGCGACCGAGGCAATCAAGCCCGCCGATTTTAAAAAGCTTCTGCGCTCTGTCCCGTCTTGCGCAAAGGGGGCACTGTTGTCTAGACTCATGAAAAACTCCTGCTTGAATTAAGATCGAGGGCCACCAAGGACGGTGCGCGATGTAGCCACTTTAAGCACTGGATAGAATCGAGCGATAGTAAAATCCCTAATTCACAAGGTTAACCCTAGTCCTGGAGGACCCTCCTGGTTTTAAATTCTTGAAAAAGTCCAAGATAATCACCCTGAACCCTTCAAAAGCCTCGATTTGGGATGGCGCTGTACTCCCCTCAACCCATCCCTGCCCTTGGCGCCGCTCAAGGGTGTCATCCCCACAGACAATTCCACCACCGATGCACATCAACGTTCAACAAGCCACACGCCTCTTGCCCCATTGGGTGCTGGGTTGGGTGCTGGCGCTTCACACGCTCTGCTCTTTTGCGGCGCCCGCCTTGGACTTCCCCCACTCACCTGTCAAAATGATCGTGCCTTTCCCTCCCGGCGGTCCCACCGACACTTTGGGGCGCCTGATCGGCATGAAGCTGCAAGAGATCTGGGGGCAGCCCGTGATCATTGACTACAAAGCTGGCGCAGGCACGGTCATTGGCGTGGACTATGTGGCCAAGTCCAGCCCTGACGGCTACACCATCGGCATGATCAACTCGGCCTTCGCGGTCAATCCCTCTTTGTACAAAGCCCTGCCCTACGACTCGATCAAGGACATCGAGCCCATTACTTTGGTGGCCAATTTGCAACTCGCCATCGTTGCCCAACCCAATGCCCCGTTTGATACCTTGGCCGAGATGATTGCTTATGCCAAGAAAAATCCCGACAAGCTGAGCTACGGCACACCTGGAACGGGCAGCACCACCCACTTGGGCACCGAGTTGCTGAAAAAAACCGCCAGTTTTCAAATCGCCCACATCCCCTACAAAGGCAGTGCACAAGCCCATGGTGAGTTGTTGGGCGGTCGCCTGGACGTGGTGGTGGATCCTTTCTTGTCGGTGATGCCTTACGTGAAGGCTGGCAAAATGAAGGTGATTGCAACCTTGGGTGACAAAAAACTGAAGGGTTACAACTACCCCCTTGTGCAAGAGGTGGTACCAGGATTCAATGTGAATGCCTTGCTCGGCTTCATCGCCCCCAAGGGCACGCCGATCGCTATTGTGCAAAAAATTCAAAGTGATATCGCCAAGGTCATGACCATGCCCGATCTGCAAAAAAGAAGCGATGAGTTTGCCATGGACATCGTTGCCTCCAAGCCCGAAGAGTTCAATGCTTTTTTACTCGCTGAAATGAAAAAATGGTCCAAAGTCGTGATCGAATCCAAAATCACGGCAGATTAGACACGACAGCGACACCCTATAGATTCCCCCCCGCGGCGAAAGCAAACCATGACGTTAGAACTCAAACCCCTGCACCCCTTGTTTGTGGCCCAAGCCAGCGGGGTGGATTTGACCCAACCCCTCAAAGACCAAGACCGCAAAGCCATCAATGCTGCCATGAACGAGTATGGCGTCTTGGTCTGGCGCGGCCTACATTTGAGTGGAGACGAGCAAATCGCGTTTTCTGAATCCTTTGGCCCCTTGGACATTGGACTCAAGCGGGTGTTCAAACGCAAAGAGCGCCTGAGCGACGAGCGACTCATCGACATCTCCAATGTCGACCTTCATGGCCAAGTCAACCAACGCGACTCCCCCAAAAATTTATCGAGTTTTGCCAATCAACTCTGGCACTCCGACAGCTCATTTATGTCGCCCAAGGCGGCCTACTCCATGCTCCACGCCTTGATCATTCCGGCTGAAGGCGGTAACACCGAGTTCACCGATTTGAGAGCGGCCTATGATGCCCTCTCTCCTGAGCTCCAGCGTGAGGTCGAGGGCTTGTCAGCCGAACACTACGCACTGCACACGCGTCAATTGCTTGGAGACGACGCCTACACCGATGAGCAAAAGAAAGCCATTGCACCGGCCATCTGGCCCTTGGTTCAAACCCACCCAGGATCTGGCAGAAAGCTCCTCTTTGTCGGGGTGCATGCACACCGCATCATCGATTGGCCCGTGGCCGAGGCGCGCATCTTCTTGCTTGACTTGCTCGAGCATGCAACCCAAGCGCCCTTCGTCTACACCCATCGGTGGCGTGTGGGTGACATGCTCATGTGGGACAACCGCAGCACCTTGCACCGGGGCCGTCGCTACAACTTGAGCGAGCGCCGTGAGCTGAGAAGAACCACGCTCAACGACACACCCGAGGCCAACTTGGCAGCGTTTTAAAAAAAAGCATTTTTGACTCAGGCATGAAGACACCGAAACGCCTTGTTTTCTTCAGTGTCACAGCTTTGATGGCCCTGCCTTCTATGGCCTATGAGAACCTCAGCATGAAGATGCTCTTCACCGACGCCCTCGATTGCACCAACTCGAAGGCGGTGCACAATGGTGCGCAGGCCCACCAAAGCTTACTGAAAGCGAGCGCCTTGGACAAAAGCAAAATGTCGCTTGTCGGTCCAGACCTCAATGCAGAGAAATATTTGAACGATGCTGCGAAGGCTTTGGAGGGCTTGTCCACCCGTGACAATCCCAACGCCCACTGCTACCAATCTGTCTTGACGCTGTTGACCTGCTATCACCAGGACAATTGCAAATAATCCTTGCCGCAAAAAAACCTGCCGACAAAAACGTATGACGGCGGGAGCAAAACCGTGGAAGTTGGCGGCAGAAAAGCGGTCTTGACGCATGTCTACAACGCCTACACGGACGGGGACACCTATGTTTACTTTGCCGACGCCAATGTGCTTTGCACCGGAGATGTCTTTAACAACAACAAGAAGTACCAAACCATCGACTTTGCCAATGGAGGCGACGTGCGCGGTATGGAGCGCGCCAACCAAACCTTTTTGACATCCTCCCGGCCCTGAAGAGACCGGGATTCCTACGGTGCTGCGCATGAGAAACCTCATGCTTAGTCACTTCAGTGGGTTCTTGCTTCACTGAGGCTGGTTTCGTCGTGGTCTTACGACCCCGGCCAGAGCCTTCCTCTGCACAGGCCAACAAGCGCTGCCCGCGCTCTAAAATATTGATCGCGCCGACCACATCAGCGTTTCTTCATGCTCACGACCGCCAGAACGCGCATCGAGAAACTCTACAACGACGGCTCGACCGAGGCCGAGGTGCTGGCCTAGAAACCTTTGGCCGACCTCGATGCCACCTGGGCGGACAATCCCAAAATGGCTGAGAATTTCACGAAAATGGTTTACAACTCTTTTAAGAGATCCTAAAGACTGGATTGGGCCAAGGTAGCCCAAGCGGTATCACATCTTTAGTGGTTCGCCAGCACGTGTTCTGCGTTTGCGTGGCGAATTTGTTCAACGATCTCTGCGCTCAGTCCCAATTGCGTCAAAGCCTTGGCTTGGGTATCCATGGCCACATAAGGGTAGTCGCTGCCGTAGAGGACTTGGGAGCTGGGCACGAGTTTCATCAACGCGGCCATGGTCGCAGGATGGGTCGCATTGGCCGTGTCGTAGTACAAGCGCTTGAATTCCGCTTCAATGCCATTGGGGGCAAAATCAGCGACATTTTTGGCCGTTCCATGGAAGTAATTGATCCGACCGGCAAGCATCGGAATGGTGCCACCCGCATGCGAGAAGATCCACTTGATGTCACGCAATTTGACAAAACTCCCAGTGAGCAACAAGTTCACCACTGCACGCGTCGTGTCGTGAGGCACTTCAATCACTCCCCCAAAGGTGCCGGTGTTGAGCCGTCCACAGCAAGCCGCGACCAAGGGATGGAAATAGACCACGGCTTTTCTGCGGTTGAGTTCCGCAAAAATCGGTGCAAAGTCAGGATGTCCAGGCCACTTGTCGCCATAGTTGGTTTGCAGCCCCACCCCGTCAGCGCCCAAGACATCAAAGGCATACTCAATTTCCTTTAACGTGCTGGGCACATCGAGCATGGTCAAGGCGGCAAAGAGCCCCAAACGCTTGGGGTTCTCTTTGACCATGCGCGCACCATAGTCATTGACCAGTTTGACCATTTTGTTGATCTCAGGGACTGGCAAATCAAACCAAAGTCCAGGGGTTGAGGCCAAGGACAAAATTGCTTTGCTCACCCCCGCTTGGTCCATCTGCTTGAAAGCAGAGGCCATGGTCCAGTTTTCGACCTGTGGAAAATGGGGAATCTTGCGTTGGTTTTCATAATCCATCCAAGCCTTCAAGTACTCGGGTGGATAAAAGTGATGGTGGGTATCGATCAAGGGGCCCAGGAAGGGTTGGGTGGGTTGGGTGGGTTGGGTGGGTTGCGTAGTTTGCGCAAAACTCTCCACACTGCCCAATGCGGACAATGCAGACAATGCGCCCAACGAGCCCGCGCGTGAGCCCAAAGCCAGGGTCGCCGACTTCAACAGGTTGCGCCGGCTCGGGCGCAGCCATTGCCCGCCGTGCACGACCAGGTCCTGCGTGTCACATTCGCCACAGCTTTGTAGACCATGTGAGCAGCCCAAGGGAGAGAATTTTTTGTACATGAAAGTCCTCGAATCAAAATGCCAAGATCATCAAAAAAAATGACCCTCGAGAGAGTCAAAGCGATTCAATGTAGCACCCCTAGAAGCTCAGGAATAAGCGGTTATACCCTAGGGATCAGCCAGAGGAAATAAAAAAACCGCATTCTTCTCACGGTTGAGCGCTGGCAAAAAATTATGGATCTCAAAGGCATCGAAAAACAATGATCAGGCCAGTATCAAAATGACCTTGTTTTGATGCACCGAGCTTATTGACCGCCAGCAGGCACGAAGGGGTGACTCAAATAATCCAACTGACGGGCAATGTAGGACTTCAAGGCCGAGAGACCTCGCTGCATGTTTTCGCTAGGGTCCACAAGACCTGGGTTGATGAAAATGTGGGGGGCTTGGGGCATCACAATCATTTCGACTTGTCCACCTTTGTCCGTGTAAGCTTGCAAGAATTCACTCGCGCGCTCATTGGTAAACCCGGGGAGCACATCGCCTCCGGCTTGGATCAAGAGCAAGGCGGGTTGGTGAGTCTCTTCCGCGCTTTGGAGGACATGGATGGGGCTTTCTTCTTTAACGCCAGCAATACCACCAAAATAATTCACCAAATCAAAGGCGTCAACAGTGTTGCCGTGGCTGGGCGAAGCGTGGCAAACGGTGTAGAGCAAGTCGTAACCGCAGCCACTACAAATCACGTAGTCGAGCTTGGCGTCGACTTGGAACGCATCCATCTCCGTCAAGTACTCGGGGTGATGGGGTCGCATGCCAGCGAGCAACATTTGATGGCCGCCGCTTGAAAACCCAAGTCCGCCCATCCCCATCGGTGTGGCATTGAAGTCCGCGGCATGCGTTTTGAACCAGCGAATGCCGTAGTTGATGTCTTGCATGGCCGCGGGATGCTCGGCCTGTCCTTTGAGCCGAAAATCCAAGGATGCCACAAAAAGACCATGTCGGGCCAACTCCAAATCAACGGCCCGGTTGCGCATACGGTCGAATCGGTTCCAGCCTCCGCCGTGCAAATCGATGAGCATGGGGAACGGCCCCTTGCCTTGCGGTTCATAGACATGACTGAGGACCGCGTGGCCATCCACGTCTCGATATTGCACATCGCGCTCGACGACTTCGTAATTGGAAGCCAAATCGTAATTCATGGTTTTTCCTTCTCCAGTTTTTTTCAACAGGGTCCATCACAGGCTTGGGTCAACGGTGAGACGACCCAATCGCGACATTGATTCACTTGTCTTTTCTAAAATCAATTTTCCGCACAACATCAAGCCACTGTTTCTTCTCCAATGCAAGCAACTTGGCAAAATCTTCTGGAGAACTCACCTGGGCGTCAATGCCACTGGCTTGCATCGAGTCTTGAATCGATTTGGCTTGGCTTGCCTGAGAAATGGCGAGGGATATCTTTTTCACAAGCTCGGCGTTCATATTGGCCGGTCCAATCAAACCATACCAAGTGGAAATCACCACGCCCGGCACACCTTCTTCCGCCACGGTAGGAACCTCGGGCATCAAAGCGGATCTCGATAGGGTCGCCAGGCCCAGGGCCCGCAAGTGATCCACCTTGATGTGCTGCATCACCCCAGGCGGCGTGGAGAATGTCAACTGGACCCGTTCAGCCAAGAGGTCGACCAGGGCTGGGCCACTGCCCTTGTAAGGGATGTGGGTGGCTTTGATACCCGCTTGGGCAAGAAAAACTTCCATGGCCAAGTGGGTGAGCCCGCCGCTGCCCCCCGAGGAATAACTGATCTCACCGGGATGGGCTTTGGCAAAAACGATCAAATCACGAAGGCTCTTGAAGCTCGAGTTGCTGTTGGCGACAATCACCAAGGGGGTCGAGGCCAAGATGGAGATCGGGGTGAAATCTTTGCTGGCATCAAAGATAAATTTTTGCATCAAGAGGGCATCGATGAACTGCGAGACACTGATGAATCCAAGGGTGTAGCCGTCCGCTGGTGCACTGGCAATGAGGTCCAAACCAATCATGCCCGATCCTCCCGAGCGGTTGTCGACAATCACCGGTTGGGCAAGCGCATCGCCGGCAATAAGGGCAAATTTTCTGGCGGTGAAGTCGGTTCCGGCACCCGGGGCGGTCGGAATAATCCACCGCATCGGTTTATTGGGATAGTCGAGTGATTGGGCTGCACCCCAACTCATCGCGGGGACACCCAGGATCAATGCAAAGAGGCGCAGAAAGCGCAAGCACATGTTGAAAAAAGCAGGAAATTCTTGGCGATTGAACCTCCGTTTTGAAATGAGATTCTTGCCAAGCCTCTTGTTTTTAAAAAGAAATTTCAGTCTGTTGCCCATGATTTGCTGTGTTGATATCAATGGTGTTGGTGGTCGTGGTTGTGGTCATGCCTGAGCGAGGTAAACGCTACAGCCTCAAGGCCTCCCCCTCCTCACTCCACTTTGATATTGTTTTTTTGAACCAAACCCACCCACTTGACAATTTCATCTTTTAAAAACTGTTGCTGCTCGTTGACGGGAACGTTGATGATCCTGCCGCCATCTTTTTCAACCTGGGCGATGAATTCCGGCTCTTTATTGATCACCACCATGGCTTGGCGCAACTTACTCACTGCAGCGACTGGCGTTTTGCTGGGCGCAAAGATACCGAACCAGCTCTCACCGGTAAATTTAGTCATGCCCGTCTCGTTGATGGTGGGCACCAAGGGCAAGACGGGGGAGCGCTCTTGGGCAGAAAGGGCCAAGCCCTTTAACTTGCCGTTGAGGATGTATTGTTTGGACGCAGACATGTTGTCAAACATCACATCAACGCGGTCTCCCATCATTTCCTGGTAACCCATGGCCGCCCCCTTGAAGGGGACATGGATGGACTCAATGCCAAGGGCATTGAGCAAGATCTCCCCCCAGACGTGCTGCAGTGTGCCGATTCCAGCCGAACCGAACAGAATTGGTTTGTTTTGTTGCTTGGCAAATTTAACGAATTCAGCCAGTGAATTGACTGGCATTTCGGGGCGAGTCAAAAATACAAACGAGTAACCGGAGATATACCCCAGCGGCACAAAATCACGGTCGGGGTCGTAGCTCAAGTTTTTGATCAAGGCCTTGTTCATCACCATATTGGCCAAGCCACCAATCATGAGCGTGTACCCATCCGCTGGCGCATTGGCCACGAACTCTGTGCCAATCAAAGAGCCAGCCCCGCTTTTGTTCTCCACGACAGTGCCGATTTTGAATTGCTCACTGAGTTTTTGAGCGATTCGGCGACCAATCAAATCGGTCCCACCCCCAGCGGCTTGGGGGACAATCACTTTAATGGGATGGTTGGGGTAGTCGTTGGTGGGTGTTTGGGCAAACACCAACCCCGAACTCAGCAAGGCAGCGATCCCCATCTTGAGCACCGCAGTGCGTCTAGACAACAAGAGTTCAATGGTAAGGGTGGTCATCGTGCAGGCACTCCAGGGTGGGGTTTAAAAAAATCTCAATATTGGCCTTATCCTAGTGATATTTTTCCACGGTTGCTTCGGTATTTGTCTTCTAGATGAAAGATGCTCTTTATGTTAGATTCAAGTCTCTAACCTTGGCCCTTGATGCTTTTGAATATGACCCACCTACCCCACTTGACCCTGCGCCACCTTGGCATGTTTGTTCGTGACATTGAGAGGATGTCGGGCTTTTACAAAGAGGTCCTGGGTTTCACCCAAACCGATTCGGGTCACGTTCGTGGACACGATGTGGTGTTTTTGACCCGAGATGAGAAATCCCACCATCAACTCGTCATGGAAACCGGGCGCTCCGAGCACACCGGCCCAGGCTTTGGCTTGCAGCAAATTTCCTTTCAAGTGAGCGCACTAGAGGATCTGCGCGTCATGCACGCCCTGGTCAAAGCCAGAAGCGATGTTGGCTTGATTCAAACGATCGACCACGGAAACGCCTGGTCACTCTACTTCAGAGACCCCGAGGACAACCGCGTTGAAATCTACCTCGACTCCCCTTGGTATATCCCACAACCCTATGGCGAAGTTTTCAATTTGGACAGTACTGACGCCGAAATTCACGCCTGTACTTTTCAAAAAGTCCAAGCCATTGCCGGCTACCAAACCATGGGCCATTGGCAAGAGCAACTCGCCCAACAAATCAAGCCCTGAAACGCCAATCTTGAGTGCTCAAGTCTATTGGCCTTCGCATTTTTTTAGAGCCACATAAAAGCCAGGGCTTTCTTCTGCCAATCACTGTGCAATTCTGCTGGTCTTCATAAAATTCAGCAGAACTTGTCGGTTAAAATGCCTTTTCTTATAGAGCTCGTTTTGAGTCCTCACATTTCTATTTTTTCCAATTACATTGCGAACCCATGTCTATCTCTCCAGATGTCAACGAAACCCTTTGCCGCACGGGCCCCAACACCGCCATGGGCCGTCTATTCAGACGCTATTGGATTCCTTTGCTTATTTCCAGTGAGTTGCCAGACAATGATGGTGCGCCCCTAAGGGTCACGGTTTTGTCAGAAAAGCTCTTGGCGTTTCGCAGTACCGATGGCGGCGTTGGACTCATTGACGAGTTTTGTGCCCACCGCGGTGTGTCCTTGTGGTTTGGTCGCAATGAAGAACACGGCATACGCTGTCCCTACCATGGCTGGAAATACAACGTTAACGGTCAATGCGTGGATGTTCCCTCGGAAGCGGCCGACAGTGGCTACAGTGAACGCATCAAGCTCACAGCCTATCCTTGCGTTGAGCAAGGCGGTGTGATTTGGGCCTATATGGGAGAACCAAGCGAGCAACCCCCTTTACCCAAATTCGAATGGAATTTGGTGCCACACGCCAACCGCTATGTCTCTAAGCGGCTGCAGGAGTCAAACTACTTGCAAGCCATGGAAGGCGGCATCGATTCGAGCCACGTGTCTTTTTTGCACAGTGGTGAGCTGCACACCGACCCCTTGCACAAAGGCACCAAAGGCGCCAAATTCCAAGGCGACAAAAAACCCATCTTTGAGGTCCAAGAGTCCAGCGGCGGTCTTCTCATTGGCGCGAGAAGAAATGCAGAAGCGGGCTCCTATTATTGGAGAATTTCGCAATGGATCATGCCCTGGTACACCATGATTCCGCCTTACGGCGAGAACGCGCTCAATGGACACGCCTTTGTGCCCATCGACGATGAGAACTGCTGGGTTTGGAGCATGACGCACAAACCGGCAGTGGCTTTGACGCAGGAAGAAATTCACTCCATGGACAACGGCGAAGGCATGTACGCCGAATTAATCCCCGGCACCTACCAAGCCGTGGCCAACAAACGCAACGATTACTTGATCGACCGTGACTTGCAAAAATCGGGACGCTTCTACAGCGGCGTCAAAGGCATCGGTATGCAAGACGGCTCCTTGCAAGAGAGCATGGGCACGATTCAAGACCGAAGCCTGGAGAATTTGGTCTCAACCGACAACGCCATCATCATGGCGCGCAACCGTTTATTAAAGGCCGCCAAGAACTTGGACAAAGGCTTGCCTCCTCCAGGACTCGATCAAGAGTCGCATTTTGTGCGCTCGGCGTCGGTCGAGTTGCCAGTGGGTGTCCCCTTCAAGGAAGCGGCTGCAGAAAACTTAAAAGCCTCTTTGGGCAAATCACACGTCTCCGTGATCTCGGTTTAATGAGGCCCCCTGCATGAAAAGCACTTTTCTTGGGGCTGTCGCCCTCACGGCCTTCATCGTTACGAGCCCTTTGTTTACCGCATCCACAGGGTTTGCACAAACCACTGCCCCACTTCCACCAACAACTGCCCCACTTCAGTTCGTCGTGCCCTCCTCTCCAGGCACCACCGGGGACCAATTGGCCCGCTTGATCGGTGCCAAGATTACCCAGCGCACAGGCACCCCGGTCATGGTGGACAACCGATTGGGCGCGGGGGGCTTGATTGGCATCGATGCTGTTGCCAAGGCGACTCCTGACGGCAAAACCTTTTTGTTTTCTGCCACCGCTTTCAGCACCTTGGCAGCACTCAGAAACGATTTGCCTTACGACCCGATCAAAAATTTCTCTCCTGTGATCTTGCTCGGAACGAGCCCCTTGGTTTTTGTCGTCAACAATGCTGTTCCCGCGCAAAATATGAAAGAGTTTGTCGACTATGTCGGTAAACAACGCCCCAATACAGTCAACTATGCCTCTCCTGGAGTTGGTAGCGTTCACCACTTGACCATGGAGATGTTTTTGCAGTACACGGGCTTGCAAATGACCCACGTGCCCTACAAAGCCAGCGCCAACTCATTGACTGACATTGTGGCCGGACACGTCCAATCGGGCTTTGTGGTCCTGCAAACCGCCACTCAACTCGTGCAAAGCGGCAAAATGCGCATGCTCGCCATCATGGGCACGGGCCACGCCGCACAGTTCCCCACCACCCCCACCTTCATCGAATCGGGCTACTCGATGCCCGTGATCAACGCTTGGTTTGGAATTTCAGCCCCCGCCAATGTGCCGCCCAATGCGCTCAATGCCTTCAATGCCGAGATCAATCAAATTCTTAAGCTGCCCGAGGTTCAACTCGGCATGCAAAAAATGGGCGTCACCCCGTCTGGGGGCCCCCCCGAAAAGCTCGAAACTTTGGTGAAAAATGAAATCAAAATTTGGAGCCAAGTGGTCAAGAAAGCCGACATCACACTCGAATGATTTTTAGAAAGCTTTTATGACCCAACCCCAACAGGTGCTGGCCGCGGTCGCCTACCCCGATTTGACGATAGAGTTGAAAGAGTTCATTGCGCCAGAAGTCACCGAATCAACGGGCTTACTGAAGGTTGACAAGACGGGTATTTGCGGCAGCGATTGGCCCTACTTTAAAACTTACCCCAGCAGCAAAGGCCCGATGATTTTGGGCCACGAAACCGTGGGCACCATCACTGCGCAGGGCCAAGAAGCATCCTCTAGATGGGGTGTTAAAGAGGGCGACCGGGTAGCACTCGAAGAGTATTTGCCCTGTGGACACTGTCACTACTGCAGAACGGGGGACTTTCGGCTTTGCGATGAAACGGACACTTTGCTTGGCAACGGGGTGCGATATGGCTCAACCCCGACGGCCCTTGAACCCTCGCTTTGGGGTGGCTATGCCCAGTACCAGTATCTGCACGCCAAAACCGTGTTTCACAAAGTCCCCTCCAACATTTCTTCCGACTTGGCGACATTGGCCCTACCCCTGGGCAATGGGGTCGAGTGGGCCGTCTTACAGGGCAAAGCAACACTGGGCAAATGCATGGTGATCCAAGGCCCCGGACAACAAGGCTTGGCCTGCGTGGTCGCGGCCAAACAAGCCGGGGCCTCCTTGATCATCGTCACGGGTTTGAAGCGCGACGCTCACCGCTTGGCCTTGGCCAGGGAACTGGGCGCGCATCACACCTTGTGTGTTGATGAAGTGGACTTATTGGAAACGGTGGGTGAGTTGACCGGTGGCTTTATGGCCGATGTGGTGATTGATTGCGCCTCGGGCGGGGCCGACACCATTGTCTCGGCCATTCAAATCGCCAGAAAAGGCGGCCTAGTGATGCTGTGCGGCAGAAAAGGCGTCCCCGTCGAGCAGTTTCATAGCGATCAACTCTTTAGGAAACACCTCACCTTGCGCGGCATGAGAGGACACAGTTACCAAGCGGTGGAGATGGCGCTAGAGATCATTGCCTCCAAAGGATTTGCCCTGGACAAACTCTGCACCCACCATTTCGGTTTGGGTGAACTCAAAGACGCACTCATGACCGTTGGCGGACTAGGTCAATCGGGCGCCATCCATTGCGTCGTCGATCCTTGGCAGTGAAATACCGCGCATTGAAAAACCCGCTTGCTCCCGCCTTTCCCGCCACGCCCCCCTAACAAGACAAGGGGGTGGCTTACTCTGGCTCAATGCCGGCTTGCTTGATGACCTTGCCCCAACGCACCGACTCGTTGGCTTGAAATTGCGCCAGGCCTTCAGGCGAGGACAAAGACAGCTCGCTGCTGGTGGAGCGCAAATAATTTTGCACGGGCTCCGAGGTTGAGGCCCGAGCCAGCATCTCATTGAATTTATTCACAATCGCCAGCGGTGTGCCGGCCGGCAGGAACACCGCATTCCAATACGACATGTCGTAACCTTTGATGCCCGCCTCTTCCATGGTGGGGACGCTTGCAATGGCCGCCAGTCGTTTAAGGCCGCTCACCGCCAAGGCCCTCAATTTGTTGGATTGGATTTGCGGTACACCGGTCGCCGCATCGGTGAACATGAAATCAATTTGACCGCCCATCAAATCGGTGATGGACATGGGGTTGCTCTTATAGGGAATGCTTTTAACGTCGATGCCGGCCAATTGCTTGAACATTTCGCTGGCCACGCGGCTCGATGAACTGCCACTGCCAAAATTGAGTTCACCCGGTCTTTTTCTGGCTTCCAAAACGATGTCCTCCACGCTTTTGTACTTGGAGTTGACATTTACCACCAAAGACATGTGGCCCATGGAGAGCAAAGCCACGGGTGCAAAATCTTTGACGGGGTCGTAGGGCAAGTTCTTGTACAAATGCGCATTGGCCGCGTGCGTGGTGTTGGTGGTGTAGAGTGCAGTGTAACCATCGGGCTGCGCTTTGGCGACGTTTTGAACCGCAATGAAGCCGTTGCCTCCGGGCTTGGGGTCGACCAAAACAGGCACACCGTAAAGCGACGAAATCACTTGAGCATAAGTTCTGGCCGCCTGGTCACTGCCAGAGCCTGCCGCAAAAGGCACGATGAACTTGATGGGCTTGATTGGAAAGTCCTGCGCGAGCGCGTTTGCCAAGAAAAGGCCAAGAGCCCCAACGCAACCATACTCAACGAGCGCTACCCAAGGTTTGGTTTTCATCACGATTTCTTTGTGGAGGGTTGAAGTGGGCTCACTCACCCACTGATAGCTTGACATCCTCCCAGCCCTGAAGAGACCGGGATTCCTACGGTGCTGCGCTTGAGAAACTTCATGCGCAGTCACTTCAGTGGGTTCTTGCTTCACTGAGGCTGGTTTCGTCATGGTCTGACGACCCCGGCCAGAGCCTTCCTCTGCACAGGCCAACAAGCGCTGCCCGCGCTCTAAAATATTGATCGCGCCCACCACATCAGCATTTTCAGCGTAGCCACAAGCGACACACAAGAACTCCGCTTGTTTGAGCCGGTTTTATCAGAAATTTGTTGGCTTGCAAGCGTTTCATGCCTGAATTATGCCTTGGTCCATGAGAAATAACAACGAGATTCGCCAAGGAAGACACTGTGTTAATGATTCGCCAAAAGCAATATCCAAGCGTTGCTAAAAAGCTGTGAGGCAACGCGCTAGGGTCGCCATCTTATTTTGCAGCCTCGTGTGGTGGCGCTCCGGTAGCGATCATTCGCCAAGACATCGAACAGCATCGAACAACATCGAACAACAGCAAACACCCCAACAGCCGACAACCCGAAACACCTTCGGTGTCCGCGCTATTCATCCTCCCCCTTAACGCAGAGGATTTCCGCGCACCCTGTTAAAGGATCTAGGCAAACAACACCCGTGTCTCAAGACTGGCAGAGGTCATTGTGCTCTCCGAGTGCTGGAGCGCCCGCCGAAATGGCCGGTCTCACGCCATCAAATGACAGCGGCAGCCCGGTGAGCGAGAAGTCTTCCCCCGGCACAGCTTGCCTGAGCCCCAAGGCCTCGACCTGCGGGTGTGCCAAGGTCTCGGGCAGCGAATAGATGGGGGAACAAGGAACGCCCGCGGCTTCGAACACCTCTTCCCAGCGAAGTCGCGACTGGGTGAGCAAGATGGGACACAATTCTTTGAGCAACGCATCCTTGTTCAAAATGCGTTGTCGGTTGCCCGCAAATCGGGGATCTGCGGGCCACTGGTGTTGCCCTAGCACAGCACTCAATTTGGCGAACAAACGGTCGTTGCCACAACAAATGAGCAATGGACCATCTAGGGTATCAAACGCCTCGTAGGGCACAAAATTGGGGTGACCCGAAGCATGCCGCACGGGCAGCTGCTGCTGGTTCAAATAGGCCTCGCTCTTTTGCCCATTCCAAACCAAGGCGGTCTCCAAAAGGGATGCATTGACCACCCCTCCAAGACCCGTGTGACGGCGTTTTTCCAGCATGGACAAGACGCCGATCACCGCCCACATGCCGGTGCCTTGGTCGCACACCGAAGCACCGATGCGAATAGGCGGATCCTTGGGGCCCCCATTGGTGCTCGACAAGCCACTGAAGGCCTGGATCAAGGGCTCGTAGCCGGGCCTCATGCTCATGGGACCGGTGTGGCCAAAGGCCGAAATCTCACAGTAAATCAAGCGGGGGAAGTGCACGCACAAGGTCTTGCCGTCAATTCCCAAATCCTGGGTGACACCGGGTCTCAAGTTATGGATCAGGATGTCGGTGTCCTTCAGGAGCAGATCCAAGTCTTTGAGCCCTTCTGGGCTTTTAAGGTCGAGGGCAATGGATTTTTTACCGCGATTGAAGAGGTGAAAATTAAGCGCATCGCCGCGACGAAATGCGGGACCCATGTGGCGCGCATCATCACCGCCTTCGCACTTTTCAATCTTCAACACCTCAGCGCCCAGGTCACTCAAGATGGAACCAGCAAAGGGGGCAGACAAGACTTGACCGAGTTCCATCACCCGTATGCCATTCAAGGGCAAGGGGCTCAGATTTTCATGGGTGGGCTTAAGCGGCATGTTGAAATCTAAAAAAGAACCTCTCAAAACTGCCCCCTGGTGATTTGGGTCAACAAGCTGAGAGCAACTTATTTTATCTTGCAAACTGAGTCTTCAAAGTAGTATTAACCTAGATGTTCAAGGTCTCAGCTTTGCGCTAAAGTAAGACCCAGCAGCAAGACAAATTCATCGGTTCAAATCCATTTTTAAAGCTTGGTGAAAGTCTACTGTCTTCACTGCGTTCTCTGTCATTTCTTCTCATCCCTTGCATGATCAAGAGTCTTTCTATTTTGAGTCGCCATTCTCATTTGAGCCATGCGGAATTTTTACACCGCTGGGAACACGAGCACGCGCCCTTGGCGCTAGGCGTGCCGCATCTCTTGCGCTACGTCCTCTCACCCGTTCACGCCCAGTTTGATAGACCCGACGTCACGTCTCACGGCATTGAGGTCGACGGCATTGCTGAACTTTGGTATGAAAGTCACGAATCCATGCAGCAAGCTTTGCAGTCGACCGAGATGAAGGCATTGAGAGCGCACGGGGCTCAAATCATTGGGAGCATCACCAATTGCTTGACCCAAGAGATCGACATCATCCCTCCCCCTAAACGCCAGACACAACGCCAGACACAACCCCAGACGCAAGCCCAGGTCTCACCTCCCAAACCTCAGCCATGAAAACCTCTGCACAAAAACGCTGGATTCTTGCCTGCTTCAGTCTTGGGCTGATACTGCCCATGACCTTGCAGGCCCAAACGAGCCCAACAACTCTGCCCGATTGGCCACAAAAAACCGTGCGCTTGATTTCTCCCTTTTCAGCCGGTAGTTCGGTCGACATCATGGCCAGACTTCTGGCCGCACCGTTGAGCAAAATGCTCGGCCAAGCCGTGGTGGTGGACAACAAGGTGGGCGCAGGTGGCAATTTGGGGGCGGACGCGGTGGCCAAAGCCACACCCGACGGCTACACCTTGGGCATTGTGACCACCGGACCCATGGCCATCAACCCGAGCCTCATGGCCCACGTGCCCTACAACCCCACCCAGGATTTTGCGCCGATTGTGCTCTTGGCCGCCGGCCCCAATGTCTTGGTGGTGAACGCAAATATGGGCGTCAACAATGTGGAGGATTTGATCAAGTTATTAAAGACCAGTCCCGGTAAATATTCCTATGGCTCCTCAGGCGTGGGGAGCACCAACCATTTGGCCGGTGAGCTTTTTGCCTTTAAGACCAATACCAAGATGATCCACATCCCTTACAAGGGCAATCAAGACGCGCTCAACGACGTTTTGAGCGGTCAAATCACGATGACGTTTTCAGGACTTCAGCCCTTGCTCTCCAACATCCAGGCCAGCAAGATCAAAGCCTTGGTGGTGGCCGGTGACAAACGCATGGCGGCCATTCCCGATGTACCCACCGTCGCCGAGGTCGGCCTCAAAGGCGCCGAAGTGATGCCTTGGTATGGTGTTGTCGCACCTGCTGGCACCCGAGACGCCGTGATCAATCTCCTGAACAAAGACATCGCCGAGATCATGTCGCGCCCTGAGATTTACAAGCAATTCAAGGACAACGGCTCAGAGCCCAGTACAGGCTCACCAACTCAGTTTGCCAACTTGATCGCCAGCGACGTCGAGCGTTGGGGCGAAGTGATCAAGCGCGCTGGCATTCAAAGTCCGTGAAACGCACGACTTCAAAGCTCGCCTTTGGCCATTGAAACTTTATTCAATCAACTTTATTGAATCGAAACTTTTTTTATCAAAAGGAGTTTTTCATGTACGCAGCACCCCCCGTGATTGAGACCGAAGTCTTCACCCGAATGCCCGATAAATTCAGAAGAATGGGACACCCCTCGCATTGGGTGGACAAACGCGGCGCTGGCCCCGTTCACTCATTTTTGGAAGGCCCTTCCTTTGACCGAGAAGGCAATTTGTATTGCGTGGATATTCCTTACGGCCGGATTTTTAAAATCAACCCCAAAGGCGAGTGGTCGGAATTTGCCGAGTTCGACGGTGAGCCCAACGGCTTAAAAATCCACCAAGATGGTCGACTCTTTGTCGCCGACCATAAATTGGGGCTTCTTTCATTTGACCCCAACACTGCCCACATGACAGTTGTTGAAAACCGCCCCAATCACGAAGGCTTCAAGGGCCTCAATGATTTGATCTTTGGCGCCAATGGTGACTTGTTCTTCACCGATCAAGGCCAAAGCGCCATGAACGACCCGACAGGCCGCGCTTATCGCCTGCGCAGCACAGGAGAACTCGATTTGCTCTTCAATGGCTTTGCCGGCCCAAACGGTCTGGTCTTGAACAAAGAGGAGAACCTCCTGTGGGTCGCGGCCACACGCACCAACAACATCATTTGTATTCCCCTATTGCCCCATCACTCTGGCGTGGGCAAGGTGGGCATGTTTATTCAACTCTCGGGCAGCCCAACGGGACCCGACGGCATGGCGCTGGGTGAGAATGGCAACTTGGTCATCGTTCATGCAGGCTTTGGCACGGTGTGGGTGTTCAGTCCACTGGGCGAACCGCTATACCGCATCAAGTCGTGTGCTGGCATGAGAACCACCAATGTGGCCTTTGGCGGCGAGGACATGAAAACCTTGTTCATCACCGAGGCCCATGATGGCGTGATCCTCAAAGCCAAACTGCCCTTTGCCGGCAAGACCATGTTTTCACACACATGAAACCATGGCACTCGTGCTGGATACAACCGCCTGCATTTGAAGGACACACCGGACCATGAAATTCAATCTTCTTGTCACGACTCTCGCCTTCATGGTCTGCACTGCATTCAGTCATGCCGATCCGTTTCCGAACAAACCCATCCGCTTGGTGGTGCCCTATCCCCCAGGGGGTGGCACCGATGTGGTGGCAAGGTTGATCGCCGAGCCCTTGACCCAGGCCCTCAATCAATCGGTCTACATTGACAACAAGGGCGGGGCCAATGGCATCATTGGCTGTAATTTTGTTGCCAACGCCCAGGCCGATGGCTACACCATCCTCTTGGTGCTGCCTTCCCAGATGTCGGTGAACCCAGCGCTTTACAAAAAAGCATCTTACGACCCGATCCAAGACTTTGCCCCCATCATCCAGTTGACATCGTTTGAGGTGGCCTTGGTGATTTACCCCTCACTTGAAGTGAACAGCGTCACCGAGCTCATCCAGTATGCCAAATCCAAGCCCGGTAGCTTGAGTCTGGCATCTGCGGGCACGGGCAGCTCGGGTCACATGGCCGCCGTTTGGTTTGCCATGAAAACTGGCATTGACTGGGTGCATATTCCTTTTAAAGGCGCGGGACCGGCGTTTGCAGACTTGCTTGCGGGCAGTGAACAAGTCATGTTTGCCACCACTTTATCCACCCTGCCCTATGTGAGAAGTGGAAAACTCAAAGCCCTGGGGGTCACGGGAGCAACCCGCTCAGCCGCCGCCCCTGAAATCCCCGCCATTGCCGAGTCGGTCCCGGGGTATGAGTTCACTCAGTGGCATGGCTTGGTGGCCCCGGCCAAAACACCAGCGGAGGTGATTGCCAAACTCAACAGTGAAATTGCCAAGATCCTCAAAACCCCAAAAATGAGAGAACGGTTTGCGTCCTTGGGCTCTGAGGTGGTGGCAGGCTCACCTCAAGACTTTGACAAACTCATCAAAAATGAATTGACGCGTTATGCCGATATTGTGAAGATCACGGGCATGAAGGCAGAATAGTTGAGCCATCATTGGTCAATATGGGCAATGATGCCACTAAGGCCACTAAGGCCACTGAGGCCATTGCAGGTTTGATTCCAAAGACAACGCTGAGCAAATCAGTTGAAAGGTTTCCCATGAACATCGGCATGATTGGCCTGGGCAACATGGGCGAGCCCATGGCCATGAATCTCCTCAAGGCAGGACACGCCTTGTGGGTTTATGACATCGTCCAAGCCAACTGTGCTCGTGTGGCCGAGGTTTCAGGATCCGCTTGCACCGTTTCCCAAAGCGTCAAGGCCCTTGCCGAGTCAGGCCTTGACATCATCTTGACGATGCTGCCCGCGGCCCAGCACGTGAAAGCGGTCTATCTTGGACCCAACGGTGTTTTAGAAAATGTGATCCCAGGCACCCTCTTGATCGACTGCTCCACCATCGATCCCCAAAGCGCCAAAGAGGTGCAAGCGAGCGCCCAATCCAGGGGCTGCACACTGCTGGACGCCCCGGTTTCCGGCGGAACTGCAGGTGCAAAGGCGGGGAGCTTGACTTTTATGGTGGGCGGCAATGAGGCAGCCTTTCTCAAACACAAGGCATTTTTTGAGCACATGGGCAAAAACATCTTTTACTGCGGAGCCAGTGGCAACGGCCAAGTGGCCAAGGTCGCCAACAACATGCTGCTGGGCATTTCCATGATCGCCGCAAGCGAGGCCCTCTCCTTGGGCGTTGAACTGGGCATGGACCCCAAGGTGCTCTCCAACATCATCAACACCTCGAGTGGGCGCTGCTGGAGCACCGACACCTACAATCCATATCCGGGGGTGATGGACAACACACCGGCGAGCCGGGGCTACAGTGGCGGGTTTGGCACGGATTTGATGCTCAAGGACTTGGGGCTGGCCTGCGAAGCGGCCAAAACGGTAAAGCAGCCCATCGTGCTCGGCGCCTTGGCCCACCAACTCTACCAAAGCTTCAGTGCCCAGGGCCACGGCCAACTCGATTTCTCGGCCATCATTCGCATGGTCAATCCCTCCAAGTCCCTTTGAGCAAGGCCCTGAAGTCTTTTCATTTGAGCGCAGCATGAGTGAGCCTGAATTCCCCCTGTGCGTCCCCGAACCCGAGCTCCTCGTTGAGGTGCGCCATTCGGTGGGCTTCATCACCTTGAATCGGCCCAAGGCCTTGAACACCTTGAACCTCCCCATGGTCCGCGCCCTGCAAGCCACGCTCAACGAATGGGCAAGAAGCGATGCCGTCCAAGCCGTGGTGGTTCAAGGCCGCGGCGACAAAGCGTTTTGTGCCGGTGGTGACGTGCGCACAGTCCACGGCTATGTCACCCAAAACCATCCCGACTACGAGGTGTTTTTTGAAGAAGAATATGCGCTCAACGAATACATCTACCATTACCCCAAACCTTACATCGCTGCCTTGAATGGCATCGTGATGGGCGGTGGCATGGGTATATCGCAAGGTGCCTCTCATCGACTGGTGAACGAGTACACCCGCATGGCGATGCCCGAGAACGCCATTGGACTCTTTCCCGATGTGGGAGCGAGTTATTTTTTAACTCGGCACAGCAAGGCCTTGGCGCTCTACCTGGGGATGGTGGGCAAGGTGCTCAATGCCCAGGATGCATTGTTTTGCCATTTGGCCGACTGGTCTTTGCCCTTGGCGCAGTGGCCGATATTTTTTCAAGGGCTGGAAACGCTGGCCGTGGCAAACACATCCCATCGCGCCAATGAATCAAGAGGCGATCTATCAGCCCAAATCGACAAACTCTTGACCGATCTCAAGGCCACCCAAACGGGTCTGCCCTCCTTTGTTGCTGATCACATCGAAGACATCAACACGGTCTTCTCCCAACCTTCGGTGTCCGAGATTTTTTCAGTGCTTAAACAAAGCGCGACCAGCACCTGGGGGAGTGAGGCCTTGCAAATCCTGCAAAAAAACTCCCCCTTGGCCATTCAGGCCACTTGGGCCTTGCTCCAGCGCGGACACACACTGGGCTTGTCCGATTGCTTCAAGCTCGAACTCGAACTCATTAAACTTTGGAAGCACAAGGGCGAATTCACCGAAGGGGTGCGCGCCGCCCTCATTGACAAAGACAAGAAACCGAAATGGAACTTCAGCCTAGGAGAGCTCGACACCGCACGGCTGCGCGCTGAGCTGCCGCCTCTTTTTGGCTAAAGAGGCGCCAAACCGTTTGATGACCCCCTAGATCAAACCGCGGAGGATTTTCGCAAAGCCACAATGTCACTTTCACCCATGCCGAGCTCACGCAAAATGGCCTGGGTGTGCTCACCCACACTCGGCACAGGGTCCATGCGGTAGTCAAAACCACTGTGGACCCCAGGCGGCAACATCGCGGACAACTCACCCACGGGGGAATCAATGGTCTTAAATCGCTCTCGCGCCAAAAGTTGCGGGTGCTGCCACAAGTCGGCCACATTGTTCACATGGGCATTGGCAATTTGTGCGTCGTTTAAGCGGGCAATGATCTGCTCAGCATTCAAGGATTTGAACACCTCATCAATCATGCCTTTGAGTTCTTCGCGGTGCTCACTGCGTTTGGCGTTGATCTCAAAGCGCGGGTCGCTTGCCAGACGGGCATCGAGTAGCACTTTCTCGCAAAACTGCTTCCACTCCCGCTCGTTTTGTAAACCGAGCATCACCGTCTTGCCGTCGCCCGCTTCAAAAGGGCCATAAGGATAGATGGTCGCATGCGAGGCGCCTTGACGAGTGGGCTGTGTTTGTCCCTCGTAGGCGTAGTACATCGGGAAACCCATCCACTCGCTCAAGGACTCGAGCATCGAGACATCGATGTGCGAACCCACACCCGTATTTTTGCGCTGCAGCAACGCGGCCAGTATGCTGCTGTAGGCATACATGCCCGCAGCGATGTCGGCAATCGAGTTCCCCGCCTTGCAAGGCGCCTCAGCCGTGCCGGTGACCGATAGAAACGCAGCCTCACTTTGGATCAACAAATCGTAGGCCTTTTTATCGCGATAAGGGCCATTGTCTCCATAGCCGGAAATATCACAGACAATGAGCTCAGGGTGATTGACGCTGAGCGTCTCGTAATTGAGGCCCATGCGGGCACTGGCCCCAGGCGCCAAGTTTTGAACCAAGACATCGGCTTTGGCGATGAGTTTTTTGAGCAAGTCCAGCGCCTGCGGCTGCTTCAAGTCCAAACTCAGACTCTCCTTGGAGCGGTTGGTCCAGACAAAGTGAGACGACAAGCCGTGGACTCGGTCATCGTAGTCGCGGGCAAAGTCCCCCTTAGTGGTTCGCTCAACTTTGATGACCCTTGCTCCCAAGTCGGCCAACTGCCGTGTACAAAACGGTGCAGCAATGGCGTGCTCCAAGGACACCACCGTAACACCATCAAGAGGTCGTGACATCGGTCTCTCCTAGGAAGAAATATTGAAAGATTTCAAGCGTCTGCGCAGGAGACCTTGTCGTGGAGCCATAGAATCAGCATTCATTGAGCTTGGATCGTCTGACGCTAATCATCGGTGATGTGAGCTCGCTTGATGGTGTCTGACCACTTCACCATCTCAGCGAGATAATAGCGCTTGAACACCGCGCTGCTGGCCACCACCGGCTCGAGGCCATCGCTTCGCAAGGCCGCATCAACCTCGGGTAAAAGGGTCACCTCATTGATCAACGCATTGAGATTGACAAGCGTTTTGGAATCGGTGTTTTTATTGACAAAAAATCCATACCAACCGATGGCCTCATAGTTGGGTAAAAATTCTGAAATACTGGGGATGTCTGGCGCCAAGGTCAGGCGCTTCTTGCCCGTGACACCCAGGGCCACCAAGCGCTTGGACTTGATGTAGGGCAGCGCCGAGACCAAGCTGTCAAACATCAGGTTGACTTGACCGGCCAACAAATCGCTGGTGGCGGGTGCCGCACCTTTGTAGGGAATGTGGACCATGTTAAGACCGGCCATTGCATTGAAAATTTCACCGGCCAAATGCGGAATACCGCCAACGCTTGCCGATGCAAAGTTAACCTCAACGCCTGGCGTATTTGCGCGCGCAATCAGCTCAGACACGCTATTGACCCCCAAACTGGGACTGGCCACCAAGACAAATGGGGCATTCGCAATCCAGGCCAAGGGCACGATGTCGAGCTCGGGGTCGAAAGGCAAGTGTTTTTTAAGACCGGCAATGATGGCCAAGGTCACAGGCGCCAACAAGAGTGGGTAGCCGTCGGCGGAAGACTTGACCAACAAGTCGGCCGCGATGACACCGCTCGCGCCAGCGTGGTTGTCGACCATGACGACTCGTCCGGTTTTCTGGGCAAGCCGTGGCGCATAGCGTCTTGCCAAAGTGTCGACTGGCCCGCCTGCTGGGTAGCCGACCAAGACCTTGAGGGTTCGGTTGCTAGAGTCGAGCGCGCCCACTTGGGCATGGAGTGACAGACTTGACACCCAAAGAGCAACTGCAACGGCGAAGCTCACCACGCCTCCTCCCCTCATTGCAGGCGTCAAAGTTAACACAGGTGTCACACTCTTCGCCCTCACATTTGCACTTTCAAATGGGGGAGCAAAAAGTTTTTCACAATTCGTGAGCACTCATCAGGGTAAGCGCCTGCGGCGTGCCAAGCATCGCCCTCGATGACATGCAATTGAGACTCGGGTATGGTTGCATGCCAAGCACGCACGCTATCGACTGTTCTCAAGCCACTGCCCGTGGTGGTGATGACCAAGGAGGGGCAGCGAATGAGGGGAAGACTTGCACGAATGTCCAAGCCAGGAATCCAAGACAAGTAACCCAGGAGCGAAGGCTCTGAGGTTTTGCCTTGAACGTCATTGACCCACCAGTCCACCTCTGCGTCACTGACCTGGGAGCCCAAGCGACCTTTCATGGTGGATCGAGCCCAGGCGAGAACACCACCGCTTTTGATCTCAAGAATCCACTGGTCCACCCCCTGGGCCGCAATGACTGGTGGGGTCACCCCCACCACGGTTTGAACAAGCTCAGGATGCTGGGCGGCAAATTCGAGTGCAAAGGTGCCCCCACTTTTGGCGCCCAACAAGTGAACCGGCGTCTGGCAAAACGTCTTCAAGACCGCCTCAATGTCTTTCATGACCACATCCATTGTCCAGGGAAAATCTTGGGGCATGGCCGATGATTCTCCAAAACCTCGCAAGTCCAAGCGCAATACTTTGTAGTCTCGCGCAAAGTGAGGCACCCAAGCACGCCATGCTTGGCGACTTTCGGCAAAGCCATGGACCATGACAAGCCATGGGGAGTCCTGCCAAGGATTGGTGAAGTCATCGATTTCAATCAGCAAGTCGCAGGCGTTTGATCGATGTAGGGTTTGGAGCATGGAAAATCAAACGTGACTCTTGAAGTCTGAGCTTCAAAATGTGGGCAAATGCTATACTTGATTTCAAGCATTTTAATTCCTTCCTGCAAGCCAAGGGTTATCCCTAGACGTCGGTGATGGATCATGTCGAGTCTGCTCCATCAACTTTTTTTCTCTAGCTGACTCGTGCGCAGTTTGTTGATCTCCAAGACCTTGGAGAGCAAACCGACCTAGAAGCAACAATCCAATTTTGCGCGAGTTGACTCGCGCATCGCAAAAAAGTGTTGAGACCAACACCAGGACTCATCGCCAAAACCTCTGTATGTTGATAGCATCCTCCTGGAGAATGTATTGAAATCTTTTCCTTTCGTGAAAAAAGTGTTCGCCCTCGCGATGACGCTCTTGCTCGCACCCAGCAGCTTTGCGCAAAGTTGGCCCGACAAGCCCCTGCATTTGGTGGTGGCCTTTGCAGCCGGTGGTTTGGCCGACACCATCGCGAGAACGCTGCAGCCCAAGCTCAGCGAGTCCTTTGGTCAACCCGTGTTGATTGAGAACAAAGGCGGAGCCGGTGGGTCACTTGCTGAGGCCTACTTGGCCAAATCAGCGCCCGATGGCTACACCCTGATGATGGGGGTGGACAGCCTGCCCGTCAATCCTTTGTTGATCAAGGGTTTGAGCTATGACACCTTCAAAGACCTGCAACCGGTGTCTATGCTCGCGCGCGTGCCATTGGTTCTGATCACTCCAAGCACCTCTCAGATCAACAACCTCAGCGACTTGATCAAAGCGGCCCGTGCCCAGCCTGATCGCCTGTCGTATGCCAGCCCTGGCAGTGGAACGAGCAACCATCTCTACATGGAACTCTTGAACACCAAGTCTGGCAATGAAATGATCCACATCCCCTACAAAGGAGGGGGCCCGGCCATCACCGACTTGATGGGCGGGCAAGTCGACACCATGCTCATTTCTGTGACCTTGGCCGCACCCCAATTGAGAGCGGGCAAACTCAAAGCCTTGGCCGTGACGGGTGAGACTCGATCGGTGCTGCTGCCCGACGTCAAAACCTTCCCCGAGTTGGGCTACGCCGACATGGTCACCTACACCTGGGGCGGATTGTTTTTGCCAGCCGGCACCCCTCAAACCATCTCACAGCGCATTTTCAATGACTTCTCGAAGTCGATCCACCAGCCCGAGATTGTCGCGCGGTTTCGCGACCTGGGTGCGGAGGTGGTCATGAACAGTCCGAGCGAATTCACCGCCCTCTTGCAGACCACCCGAGACAAAATGGCCGAGCTCATTGCGTCAAAGAAAATCTCCTTTTGAACACCCCAGACAAAAAATGATGAATTCTTCCACCGACTTCAAGCATTGGATCGTTGATGAACCCCATCAGTTCAAAGTCAACCGCGCCATTTACACAGATGAAGCCGTATTCAATTTGGAGATGGAGCATATTTTTGAGAAAAGCTGGACTTATGTCGCCCACGAGTCTCAAATCAAATCGCACGGCGACTACGTGAGCACGCGAATCGGCAGACAACCGGTGTTTGTGATTCGACTGGGCGACGGCTCGATTGCCGCTCACCTCAACTCGTGCTCACACCGCGGCGCCACCCTCATGCCGCATGAGAGCGGGAACGCCAAAGCCATTCGTTGTCGCTTTCATGGCTGGACCTTCAGCCCCAATGGCCAATGCCTGGTGGTCAAAAACGAGGACTCCGGCGCCTACCCTGACGAGTCGTTTAAGAAACACCAGGCCTTGACATCGGTCGCCCGGCTAGAGACCTATCGCGGCTTTGTCTTTGCCAGTCTCTCAGGCAATGTCCCGCCCTTAAAGGATTGGCTCAAAGGCAGCAAAGACTGGATCGATTGTTTGGTCGATCAGTCCCCTGAGGGTTTAGAAATTGTCAAAGGCGCGTCGACCTACACTTTGTATGGCAACTGGAAACTCCAAGCGGAGAACGGTGTCGATGGCTACCACGTCTCCACCGTTCACCGCGTGTTTGCCACCACGATTGCCAACCGCGAAGGCAAGAACCCGCTCAAAGACCTCAAGCAAACCGAGGCGGGTCGAATCACTGGGCAAGTGCCCTCGGGCTCCTATGATTTTGGCAATGGTCACATGGGCATTTGGACCGAGAGGAGTAAGCCACAAGTTCACCCCCTTTGGATACAAAAAGAGCGTTTGGAAAAAGAGTTCAGCGCTGAAAAAGTGGAATGGATGCTCTACCGTACGCGCAATCTCTTCTTGTTCCCCAATGCCTTTCTCATGGACAACCCGTCCACCCAAATCAGAACCATGCAGCCCATCTCGGCCAATGTCTGCGAGGTGACCGTGCGTTGCATCGCGCCGGTGGGCGAGTCGCTGCAAGCACGAGCGGCGCGCCTGAGAAAGTTTGAAGATTTCTATCTCACCACCGGCATGGCCACGTCCGACGACTTGGCTGCTCTAGAAGCCGTACATGAAGGCAGCCGAGCCGCCAATTCCCCTTGGAACACCTTTGCCCGAGGTGTGAAAGCGATCCAGCACAGCGGAGAAGGAGAACTCAACATGTCCCAAGAACCCCCCGAGGTCTCCACCGCCAACTGGGACCACGAGGTCATTTACCATGGGTTTTATCGCGCCTGGAAGGCGTTGATTCAAAAGGGGCAAGCAGCATGAGCTCAATTGCAGAGGTCTTGGCTCAAGCACAGGAATTGCTTTATCTAGAGGCCCACCACTTGGACCAAAAGCAATGGACCGAGTGGGTAGAGATGTACACCCAAGATGCCATCTTTTGGATGCCGAGTTGGATCAATGAAACCGAGACCACGTCTCATCCCGAGACCGAACTCAATTTGCTCTACTTGAATGGTCGCAGCCATCTGGAGGACCGCGTTTACCGACTTCAAACCGAAGATTCATTTGCCTCGGTGCCAAGCGCCAGGACCGTGCACCTTGTGAGCAATATTCGCTTGATCGAGGCCCACGACGAGCACACCGTCCTCAAGGCCACTTGGATGGTGCACTCCTACGGCTTGCACGGCCCACTCACGCGCGCAGGCTTCTACGACTACACCCTCAAACGCGTGGATGGGGCACTCAAAATCGCCTACAAAAAAGTCACCCTCATTGATGACAAACTCATCGGAGCGGTGGACATTTTTCACGTCTAAGCAAGGCCAGGGGGTGTTTAGTCGCAAAGGACTTGCAGCGCTAATATCACTAACAGCACTCAACATAAAGTCTACGCTCGTATCTTTAATGGCGCGGATGAACGCCTAAAAAATCCAATAATCGATCGATACAGTCTTCGTGATGCGTCAAATGAATCATGTGAAACTTCGAATCAATGTTCTCAATCTGAATGTCTTTGATTTGGGTGCGCAACAATTCCTCTTGATCGGCATCGGTGATCTGTCCAAGAGTCGGCATGATGGCAAGTGTTGGACAAGTGATTTGGGGCAAATAGACACTTGCGTTGGCTGAATTGACCAATTCAGAATACCTCACCAGCACTTCAGGCCTTCCTTTGGCAAACTCATCAACATACCAATTGAGCAAGGCTGGGTCACAATCGGGTGGGAAGCGGGTCAAGACACTGGTCTGCAGAACCCATTGCCGAATGCCCATGGTTTTCATGGCCTCCAAACGTGAGCCGTGCCCCATGGCGTACCGAACCTTCATGGCCTCACTGATGAAGACTGGGGTGGCCACCAAGATCAACTTCTCAACCAGTTCAGGGTGTAGGGCCGCGAGCACGATGCCCAAAATTCCCCCCATGGATTCGCCACAATAATAGACAGGACGCTTGGACTCGGCTTTGATAATGGCCACCAAGTCACTCACACAATGTTCGATGGAGATGTCTTGGGTTTCATCGGCAGGGGCTATAGAGCGACCGACGCCTCGCATGTCGGGTCGAATGACCACAAAATGCTCAGAAAGTCTGGGCAGCCAGCGGTACCAAAACTCACCACTTCGTCCGTTGCCGTGCTGCAAAATCAAGACGGGTTTCTGGACCCAGGGATCCAGAAAGTCGGTCTTGTCATAAAAAACCTCAATGCTCGGTGTGACTTTCAGCAAGGGCATGTTCAGTCCAAGGTGATGTTGAGTTTGCTCGCTACCTTTTGCCACTTGGCTTTATCGGCACTGAAAAATTCCGCAAATTCTTGTGGCGTGCTCCCGATGGCGGTGGCCCCATCCTTGCTTAAGCGCTGGAGCAACTCTTTGTCACTCAGAGACACGTGGATGGCACGGGACAACTGATTCACAACAGCTTCGGGTGTTTTTGCAGGCAAGAAAACACCATACCAACTCACCACTTCAAAGTTGGGAAAACCGCTTTCGACCACCGTCGCAACGTTGGGCAGAGCCGCTGAACGCGTGAGACTCGTGACCGCCAAGACCTTGAGCTTATTGCCTTTGATCAGAGCACTGCCCGCCATCAAATTGTTGAGCATGGCCTGCACTTGCCCACCAATCAAATCGTTGTTCGCCGGCGCTGCGCCTTTATAGGGAATATGAACCATGATGATGCCAGCCGCATCTGCCAGCAACTCCATGCCCAAATGCGGGCCACTCCCTGTCCCAGAGGACGCAAAACTCACCGCTCCTGGATGGTGCTTGGCGTAGTCAATGAATTCTTTGAGAGTGTTCACGGGCAGTGACATGGGAACCGTGATCAGGTAAGGATACTTGGCGACCAAAGATACCGCCATAAAGTCCTTGTCCGTGTCGTAAGGCAATTGTTTGTAAATCGACGGGGCAATGGCATGGGATGCAATGGTCATGAGTACGGTGTAGCCGTCCGCTGGAGCAGTCGCCACGTATTGCGCTCCGATGAGTCCATTGGCCCCAGCGCGGTTGTCCACCACGACAGTTTGCTTCAAAATTTGGCCCAACTGGCTGGCCAAGGCCCTGGCGACTGCATCGGTCCCGCCGGCCGCAGGAAACGGCACCACCCATTTGATCGGTTTATTGGGCCAAGCTTGGGCAAATACAAGGCCATGTAAAAAGCACATTAGTGCGAATAGGCCACCTCGAAGGGTTTTGGGGTACGATATCATGAACACCACTGAACAGAAAGCCAAGTTTAAAATTCACAAAAAAAATCGCGCTCGCAAGTACCCCGCCATCCCTGAATCATCGCAAGAACTTGTTGCCCGATTATCCCACTTTCAGGGATGAAGACTTCCACTTCCACTTCCACTCCCACCTCAACAATATTGAGGCAACAGCCACCCCATGAAAGCATACCGAGCATCGATCTTGTCCTTTTCTGGTCTTGGCGCTGAGCTTGAGGCACACTTGGAAGGCGACGGTCTGCTGGTGGTGGGTGCCGATGCGCACAATCCTTCACGGCAAGTGATCCTGGCCGCGGGAGACTACAACACCACCCTCTCCAATTGGACAAGACAACACCGAGAGGCACTTCGGGTTGAAGACATCGAGCAGTTGCCCGGCAAAATCTTGGCTCCCGGTTTTGTGGACCTGCACGTTCATTACCCGCAACTCGATGTCATTGGCTCCCCCGCAGATGGGCTGCTGCCTTGGTTAGAGAACTATACCTTTGCGCAAGAGATGAAGTTTCAAGACTTCAACCATGCCGCTTCGGTTGCAGAACTTTTTTTGGATGAATTGACAAACAACGGCGTGACCACGGCCCTCACCTTTGCCTCGTCCCACAAACATTCGGTAGAGGCTTTGTTTAAAGCCGCCCAAAAAAGACGCCTGCGACTCATCACGGGCCTTTGTTTGATGGACCAACACGCGCCGCAGGGCCTCCAACAGCAAACCGACACGAGTTTAGACGAGAGCGAAGCGCTCATACGCCATTGGCACGGTGTGGACCGCTTGGGCTACGCCATCACCCCCAGGTTTGTGCCGACCAGCTCACGCGCTCAACTCGAGGGGGCTGGAGAGCTTGCCAAGCAACACCCCAGCACCTGGATACAGTCCCATGTCTCAGAAAACACCGATGAAATCGCATGGGTACAAAGCCTCCATCCCGAGTCGAGAAGTTATCTGAGTGTTTATGACAATTTTGGACTGCTTCGAGAGCGGTCGGTGTACGCGCATTGTATTTATTTAGACGACGAAGACAGAGCCCTGTTGAGGGAGCGAAAAGCAGCGGCGGCCTTGTGTCCAACCAGCAATTTATTCTTGGGCAGTGGCCACTTTGACTACGCCCGTGCAGAGCGCCATGGCTTCATGTATGGACTGGGCAGTGATGTGGGTGGCGGCACCTCCTTCTCCCCCTTCAAAACCATGCTTGGGGCCTTCTACACAGCCCAACAACAAAACTCACCCGGTGGGCACCCACCACAGTACGCCTCAAAAGCCCAGCACCTGTGGTGGCAACACACCGCGGGTGCTGCGCAGGCCTTGGGGCTCGAAGGCGTCATTGGCAATTTGAAAGTCGGCCACGAAGCGGACTTTTTGATTTTGAATCCAAAGGCCACCCCGCTCCTGGCCAGAAGAACTGCTCAGGCACAAAACACGCAAGAGCTGCTGTTTTCGATGATCGTGCTCGGCGACGACCGCTTGGTTGAGCGCACGGTGATTTCCTGAATTAAAGAAGACCATCCACTCACCTCCAAGCAGCTTGGAATTAAAACCATTGAACAAACCCATCGCTGCGCGTCAAGCTGTTTTTTTTTCGCACAATCATTCAGATGCCATAGCGATCGAGGTCATAGCGTTTGGGCTTTAACGTCCGACACAACTCTCGCACGAGCCCCGATTGCGGCAAGGCGATGTTGGCATCTTTGGCCATTTCAGCAACTTTCTCCATGTCGTCCTCGGCCCAGGCCATGGACTGGTCTCCCCAATTGAGCAAGGGTGCGTTGGAGGCGGTGCTGCCCAAGAGAGCCTGGCGCAGTTGCTCGACATTCACACCATAACGCTTGGCCAACGCCAAGCCCTCGTGGTTGGCGACTAAACAAGCCCACATGATCAAATTGTTGGCCGCCTTGGCCGCTTGGGCTGTGCCTACACCGCCACTATGGACCACATCGCTGGAGTAGGCCCGGACAATGGGCTCCAAGCGATCAAAGATGGCCGACTCGCCACCGATAAAGCTGAGCAACTCTCCTTTGTCCGCGGCACGACCGCCGCGACACACGGTGGCATCCACAATGTGCACGCGGTGATTTTTCGAATCAGCCACCATTTTCACCATGGAGCTCGGATGCAGGGTGCTCAAGACCGCAATGATGGCATCGGCTTGAAGTGAACCCAGCAACTCACCTTGGGGATGCACCAATTCTTGGACCTGGTGGTCAAAGCCCACACAGATGAGCACAAATTCGACGTCGCGGGCCATCTCTGGCAAGGTCGACACTCGGGCGCCCAACTGAAGAATCTTTTCATGTTTGCTTGTGTCGAGCTCACACACCACGACTTCAAAGCCTTTGCCGCACAGGTGCCCGATCATGGGCATCCCCATTCGACCCGCCCCCACCAAGCCAACTTTAGGTGGGACTTTTTGATGATGAACTTCTGTCATGGCTCAGTTCTCTGGTTTTAGCGCTTCATGTCTGCCCAGCACTCTGGAGTAGGCGCGCACCGATTGAGAAGCAGCATCGAGGCCTGGGGGCTGGATGCCTTTGGTAAGACCCTGGGCCGCAAGCATCAGCTTTTTGCGCGTCATGATGATGCCGTTGTCCGTGCCCACCAAGTGTTCCCTCTCTCGGCGGGAAATACTACCCATGCTTTCTTGAACCGCGGCATCTTGTTCAGCTATGCCCATCACGCCGCTGAAGGTTTCTTTTCTCCTTTGGGCTTGCCGATCGATGAGGTAATCATTGGATGCATTGGCAACAGGCACGAAGGTGTTGGGGATGTTTTCACTGTGGATACCCATTCCCGCCGCCATGGCTTGAACCTCCTCTGAGGTCAGGGGCCGGTCGGGTCGGTAATCAATGCTAAAGGTCCACGACTGGTGGTCATCGATCGGGACCCAAGCATGGGCACCATACGGATTGCCCTCATAGGGAGGGAACAAATTAAAGCAAGGCATTAACCAATGGGTCACGCGCCAGTAGTATGAATTGGGCTCCACATTTCTGCGTGTCGTGATGTAGAGCCCTGCTGGCGAGTCCATCGGCATGAATTGGGGATGGGGGTCGCCCTTCAAAAGTGCGGCACTGACGGGGTCGCGTTTCAGGAGAGGATCTTCGCCCACCGACATGCGGTGCAAAAAGCTCGAATGAAAGGAGTCCAATCCACCTTCCATGGCTTGGAGTGAATTGCAGGCCTGAAGTCGCTTGGAGATGTGGCGATGAGAGTCGGGCACCGTGGACCACTCATAGGCTGGCATGGCGGGCATTTGCTCAATCGGCCCCATGTAGGCCCACAAGATGCCACCTTGCTCTCGCAAAGGATAGGACGTCAATTTGATTTTTTCTGCAAATCCACTGTCCTTCGATTCCGATGGCACTTCAAGGCATTGGCCATTGGTGGCATAGTTCCAGCCGTGATAGGGGCAGCGTATTGCACCCTCCTCATTGCGACCAAACCAAAGAGAGACACCGCGGTGGGCACAAAACTCATCAATGAGACCGAGCTCGCCTTCAGAATTGCGAAAGGCCAGTAATTTTTCTGAAAGAAGCGTCACTCGCACAGGTGCACCGCCGGGTTCGGCGAGTTCGCTTGCGAGCAAGGCAGGCAACCAATACCGGCGGTACAACTGACCCATGGGGGTGTTGGGGCCAGTTTGGGACAATAAAAGATTTTCTTTTTCGGTCATGGTAAAAATAGCGCTTATTTAATCGCTTTGTTTTGCAAGGTGTCTTTGAAGATTTTGATCCACTTCTCATCGCTCTCCAAGACCTTGGCCGCGTCCATAAAAACCGGATTGAATTTGGCAAGCGTCGCCTCATCGCGCAGATTGGTTGAGATGGCCTTGTTTTCAGTCACGATCATTTGGCCTTGGGTCAACAAGAAATCATAAAACAGTGTGGCGGCATAAGGGTGCGGCGCCTTTTTGGTCACCGCAATGCCATCGGTATAGGCGATGCAAGGCGACAAGGTGATGAAATCTATGGGGGCGCCATTGGACTTGGCTTGTTCGGGCAAATAGGTGTAAACATTCATGGCCAATGGCACCTCGCCCGAGATGACCATGCCGTTGAGTGAAGAGTTGCCTGTTCTGAGGGAGACCGCCTGCGTTGCCATCAAATCCCTGAAAAACTTGAGTCCTTTGTCTTCTCCCATGGCCTGCACCAAGGTGTAGAACCATTCTTGCTGCTTGACCTCGATGCCCAAACGTCCCCTCCACTTGGGGTCAAGCAAATCGGTGAAAGTTTTGGGCAACTCGTCTCTTGAGACCGACAGGGTATTGAACGATTGTGCGTAGACATAAACGCGCATGCCAGTCCACTCGCGGTGTGCGGGCAAAGCGACTGGGATCAATTCTTTTTGAACCGGAGAGACGACACGCTGGAGCAAATGCTCTTTGTGCAAGGCCTCCATTTCTGGTGAAGGATTCAAGACAAAGTCCACCTCATTGCGCCCAGCGCGGGCTTCTGCAATGGTGCGCTGGAGCACCTTGTCTTTGCCGGAGCGCCACACTTGAATCTTCACCCCATACTTCTTTTCAAAAGCAGAAGTCAATCGATCGGTGTCTTTTTCGGCCATCGAGGTGTAAAACCTCAAAAAACCTTCTTTTTGCGCCCCAGCGATTAACTGCTGCGCGCGATCAGACCCTTCGTAGGTGAAGATTTGCGCGCCAATCGGATTGCTCGTGAGAGCAATACCGCAAACAATAAAGTTCACCAAGCCCTTGTAAAGAGTAGACAACGCCAGAGGATAAGGTCGACCATGCATGCGAATGACTGAAGGGAACTCGTCTCAAATGAAGAGATGACTTTACTGCACCGCGCCAATTGCGCACACCCCAATAACCCTATAAGTGCCAGCAAGATCAAAAGGCTAGTAAACGCACAGCCAACTCGGCACTGAAAAACAGGGGCCTTGCAACACCTCTTGGGCACTTCATCTTGGTGTTTAACAAGAGAGCGTGAGACGATTGTTTTGTTGGGATTTCTATTTTCAAGCCAAAGGCATCCACCCATGGTAGATTTACAACAAAAATCCCGTTTTTTAAGGCTCTTGCTTTTGGGTGTTTTTTAATGCCTTTTGGATCCTGCCTGCCAAGGCTGCTTATCCCGGCAAACCCTTTCGAATAGTTGTGCCGCAAGCCGCCAGGAGTACTATAGATACGGCGGTGAGAATTTTGGCGTCAGAACTGGCCATTCAACTCGGACAATCCATCGTGATTAACAACAAAGCCGGCGGGGGATTTACCATTGGACTGGACTTGGTGGCCAAAGCCCCGCCAGACGGCTACACCTTGGGCTTAGGCCCCGTGGGTGCAATGGTGATCAGTCCCAACATGACGGCAAAATTGCCCTATGACATTTTGCGCGACTTCCAGCCCACCTCTTTGGTCACCCAAGGGCACCTCTTGTTGGCGGTGTCACCCAATTTAGCGGTCAATAAGATAGTGAAATTAATGGCGTATGCTAAAAAAATCCGGGTAAATTGACCAACGCACCCTCGGCGAAAGGCTCTCCTGGACACGTGGCAGGCGAGCTGTTCAAGATCATGAGCGGCACGGAGATCGTGCATGTGCCCTACAAAGCCGGTGCGATGGCGATCAATGACTTGATATCGGGACAAATTGACATGATGTTTGAGAGCCTCAATTCAATTGCGCCCCATGCACGCTCAGGCCAATCAAATCGCTGGGCGTGAGTGGGTCCCGACGCTCTTATGGATTTTCCAACCTGCCCGCCATCTCGAAGGCTGACCTACCGGGTTTTGATGCCCCCCCTGGACCGGTGTGATCGCTCCCATGGGCATGCCCAGACACATCATCGACAAGCTCAATGCGGCCATCAACCGCTCCATGGTGAGTCCGGTTTTTAAAGAACGGTTTGCGACCACAGGCAACGAGTCAGCAGGAGGCACGCCAGAGGAATTTGGCGAATGGATCAAAATCGAATTGATCAAATGGCGTGACGTGGTCCAGCGTACAGGCGCAAAATTTGATTGACCCCAAAATTCCGTCCCTGTCGCCATGGGTTGCGTTGAGCCGCATCCAGACCCAGGCTTAACCATTGCTTTGAAAAGCGCTAGGCTAAAAATCCAGTCGACAACCAGGGTACAAAAGCCACGAGAAAAATGCCCAACAACAAAGCGAACAAATAGCCCAGGACGGGTTTGACACCCTCATCGGGATTGACCTTGCCGATGGCACAAGCGGCGTAATAACCCACGCCAAGCGGAGGCGCGAAAAGGCCAATGCCCATGGACAAAATCACCACCATGGCATAGTGAACTTCATTAACGCCCAACTGCTTGGCCACTGGAAATAGCAGGGGTCCAAAGAGGACGATGGCCGGGATACCTTCCAACACTGAGCCCAAGACAACAAAGACGACGATCGAGACCAATAAAAAGATCGAGGCCCCCCCCTCTAAATTGCTCATGATTTGGGTGATTAGCAAAGAAAACCCCGATTGCGTCAAGGCCCAGGCCATGCCAGTGGCTGCCCCAATGATCAATAAAATGGCGCCTGAGAGCGACGCTGTGTCAATGAGCATGGGCAAGATGCGCTTGTGGTCAAATTGATGGTAAACGAGTAGCCCACACAGCAAACTGTAGACCAAACCGATCGTTGAGACTTCCGTTGCAGTGGCCACCCCTTCCACGACGGCCGCCCTGATCACAAAAGGCAAGGCAATGGCAGGAGCGGCCAACACCAATGATTTCAAGATTTGATCCCAAGCTGGGCGTGTCGCGTTGTGAAGCGGTAAATTGCGGTTGCGCCACCAAACGAGTGCGCACAGCATCAACCCCAAAATCAAGGCGGGCAGCATGCCTCCGGTAAACAAAGCCGATATCGAGACCCCGGTAACCGAGCCAATCGTGATCAAAACCAAGCTCGGTGGGATGGTTTCGGTCTGAGCACCGGTAGCGGCCAAGAGCGCCACCAACTCACCGGGTGGTGTGCCGCGCTTTTTCATTTCCGGAAACAAGGCTGGGGCAATGGCCGCCATGTCTGCGGCCTTGGAGCCAGAAATGCCCGAGACCAAATACATGGCGCCCACCAGCACATAGGACAGTCCACCGCGCACATGACCCAAAAGAGACGATAAAAAAGCGATCATCGCACGCGCCATGCCGGTCATCTCCATTAAAAGACCCAGGAGCACAAACAAAGGCACGGCCAAGAGGACCATGTGGGACATGGCCTCATCCATTCGACCCACGACCACATTCAAAGGCATGTGGGTACTCAAGCCCAAATAAGAAACTGTCCCCAAACCAAAAGCGAAAGCGATGGGAACGCCGGCAAAAATTGAGAATCCTGAAACACCCAGGAAAAAAATGAGCAAATTCAATTTGCCCAAATGGAGGAAAAAAGGTGATAGGGCCACCAAGGGGAGCGCAACCACGGCCAAAGCGATGCAAGCCACCAGTGTCAGCTTGAGTTGATCGCTCTTGAACAAACGAAATAGAGAGAAAATCACCATGAGCGTGATCCCAACAGGAATCGCCCCAGCACGCCAAGCATTAGAAATCTCCAAAGCCGGGGTCGTTACGACCATTTCATCGAGCGCATACTTCCAAGCCGGCCTCAAGACCACGAGCAAATAAAGAAGTGAAGCGAGCACGCCCAGTTTTTCCAGTAAAACGCGTTGGTGGCCACTGAGCGCGCTCACCCAGGCCGTCATGCGCATGTGCTCGGCACGTCGAAGCGCAATGATGGAACCCAACATGGCCAGCCACAAAAACAAAATGGACGCCAATTCATCGGACCATACGATCGGTGAATTGAACATATAGCGCGCGACCACACCCGAAAACAAAATGGCGATGCAAGCCAAGAGTAACAAACTGGCGAGCCACTCGATGAGCGTGCCCATGACCACCTCACCACGGGCCAACCAATTGCTCAAGGTCTTCACCAGGTCAGTGGGCGGGTTGAAGGGGTAGGTCTAAGCCAATTTACCAGTGTACTTTTCAAGCAAGGCCCAGGCCTCTTCACCAAACTTGTTGCGCCATTCGGCATAAAACCCAGCTTGGCGCAATTGGTTGCGAAACAAATCGGGGTTGGCCGTATTGAAGACCATGCCTTTGGCATTCAAATCCGCTTGCAAACTGTCATTGAGCTGCCTGACTTCAGCGCGTTGGAGAACGGCTGCCTCGGCAACATTCCTGGTCACAATCGTTTGCAAATCAGTGGGGAGTTGCTCAAACAAACTTTTGTTGCCCATGAACCAGTAGCCATCCCACATGTGATTGGTCATGGAGCAATATTTTTGCACTTCGAACAATTTTGCGGTGAAGATGATGGCCAAGGGATTTTCTTGCCCATCCACCACCTTGGACTGAAGCGAAGAATATACTTCGGCAAAATTGAGCGGTGTGGGAGCGGCACCCAGGCCTTTGAACAATGAGACCCAAATGGGTCCGGGTGGTGTGCGCAGTTTGATGCCCTTCAGATCCTCGGGCTTCACAATGGGTCGCACACTGTTGGTCACTTCACGATAACCATTGTCCCAAATTTTATCAAATGCAAAAATACTGCCTGTTGCTGCAATTTGACGTCGCACATGGGCACCCAAATCACCGTCCATCGCGGCCCACACCTGGTTGTAGTCCTTGAAGGCAAAACCCACCCCATTGATTTGCGCAGCCGGCACCAAAGAGCCCAAAATCAAGGGTGACAGGGTCATGAAATCCAAGGCGCCAGAACGCAACTGTGAAAGCATATCGGTGTCGTTGCCCAATTGGTTGTTGGGGTAGACCTGAATATCGACGCGGCCTTTGGTCTGCGCTTTGACCTTGGCCGCCATCTTGACCGCATGAAGATTCAAAGGATGGGTCGCAGGCAGATTGCTGCCAAATTTCATCGTGAATTCAGCGGTCTGCGCAAAGGCTCCACCAGCCAAGAAGGGCAAAGCCGCCACCGAACTGTTTTTAATCAAATCTCGTCTAGACAACTTCATGGGGTCTCCCTTTTGGTTCATTGAACACAGCAAAGCACTTCAAGGTACCCCAGTAACAAGGTAGCTCAGCGCTTGATCAATGATTATCCCGTTTGAATCCCCGTCTGCTTTACCCAATATTACTGAGGTTTACCCTAACTCCCGTTCGATGATGCGGGTAAGACAAGGGGTCTAAAGGCGCCTGCCCAATGCTTAGACTCGCCCAAAAGAGTGTCTGTCAAGACAAAAAATCAACCCTAAAAAGCATTGCGTCTGATGGCCCGAGTGTGATGAGCAAACAGGGCGCATCTTGCGTCTTGCTGTTGACTACACGCTGGCGTGCGGTTTACCTGCCTGGGCCTTCATATGCTCTTTGGCAGCATCCTTGTAAGCTTGATCTCGTTTGAGCAGCACCGCAACCGACCTCACCTTTTGGTCCTCAGGTTTGATGCCGGGTAACTCGAAATTCGGGTCGGCCTCGAGGGCTTTGGCAGACTTTATCAAAAGCTGGCGCGCCATAATGATGCCGTTGTCGGTGGAGACCAGGTTTTCTCGAGTGCGGTCTTGGATTGGTCCCATGCTCTCTTGCAAAGAGGCATCTTGCGTACCGATGCCTTTGATACCGCTGTAGTAGAGATTGGCACGTTGTGCATCGCGGTCCATCAAGTAGTCGTTGTGTTTGTTTTGCAGTGGCACATAGTTCTTGTCCACCACCACGTGCACACCATTGCCCTCTTTCATGGCCAAAACTTCTGCTTTGGTCAAAGCGCGCGTGGGATGGTAGTCATAACTCCAAGCCCAGCAACGGTGATCATCGATCGGCACCCAAAAGTGTCCGTGCACAGGGTGATCCCCACGTGGTGGCACCATGGTGAATGTGGGCAAGATCCAAGGCGTGATGCGCCAGTAATACTGGTCGTCCTCGGCGTTTCTTCTGGCGCCCACGAAGAGTCCGCCCGGGGCCTGAACGACTTCAAAAACAGGTTTCAAATCGGTTTGGTTGTACTT
Organism: uncultured Burkholderiales bacterium; assembly: GCA_903838355.1. Lineage (GTDB taxonomy): Bacteria > Pseudomonadota > Gammaproteobacteria > Burkholderiales > Burkholderiaceae_C > Limnohabitans. Next base: position 62,571 of record CAILYC010000063.1, read on the forward strand.
GTTGCCGCCTGCCGAATTGAACAAAGGGTCATGGAGCAAACTGCTGACATGAAGGAAAGAGACGTGGCTCGAATCAATACCGCCTTCCAACGATTGCAGCCAATTGCAGTCTTGAAATCGCTTAGACATGTAAGACTGTGCAGACGGTACGGTGGCAAACTCCCATTCTGGCAATGGCGGTGTGTGATCTGCTGGACCCATGTAAACCCAAATCACGCCTCCGCGCTCAATGAGTGGGTAGCCTTTCAATTTGATCTTTTCTTTGTAACCGCTCTCATCGGCCTCGGAGGGCACATCAATGCACTGCCCCGTCACATCGAATTTCCAACCGTGGTAGGGACATCGCAAACCGTTGGCCTCGTTTCGACCGAACCAAAGGGACACGCCGCGGTGAGCACAAAACTCATCGATCAGGCCCAAACGGCCTGAGGTGTCGCGAAATGCAATCAACTTCTCAGACAAGATCGTAACCCTGACAGGCTCACCATCGGGTATGGGCAACTGTTCAGACAACAAGACTGGCAACCAATAGCGGCGAAACAAGTTGCCCATCGCGGTCCCTGGACCGGTTTGTGTCACGAGATCATTTTGTTCTTTTTTAAGCATTGAATGCGCTCCATGAGAAAGTTGAAAACATTGAAAAAAAGGGTCACTTGGATGAACTTCTAGATTGGTGCTTTCTCAGTGATTGATCTCGACAAAAACAGAAATTCGAGCGTATCGCATTGAAGTTTTCTGTCCATTGATGTAGATCAAGGGTCTTTTTTAAGAAGCATTTTTTCGACACTGATTTTTGGAGGTATTGGTCTACCCAAACGAAAGCCTTCGTTCACCACTCGAGCGACTGAGCCTTGTGAGGGACCACAGTCTCGAGCATCAGTTGCAGTGCGCAGGTAAACCCTTGGGACTCATTAATCCGGCTCCGGGTGTCGACCGCGACCCGTTAGCACCAATCACGCAAGTACTTGTTGAACTTGGCTAGACCGCTCAAGGGTTTCCCCGATCTGGATAAAGTGACGAGCACACGAAAATGACAAGCTTTCGCACCCCTACGTTTTGATCGCCCATGTTTTATTATTTTCCCGACAATTACCGATGGTCATTGGCCGTTTTGAGGGCCATCGCGGCTGGCGGATTGTTTGGTGAAATTGATTGGGCTTGCGCTCAATTGAGAAAAGCCTCCCAAGTCAAACCCTCTGGTGACCTCGAGGCCTGGCATGCAAAGTGGAAAGAGTTGGGCCAACAACTCGAACACAAGGCCAAGGAGGCTTTGGCTGAGGGGTATACCACCACAGCGAGCGACTTCTCGCTGCGCGCGAGCATCTATTACCAATGGGCCGAAGGCTTGCTTGATCCTGAGGACCCTCGCTCTCCCGCGATGTATCTAAAGCATTTGTCATGCTTTGAAACATTTGCAAGCAACAGTCAACCAGCCATTGTGCTTGTTGACATTCCGTTTGGGCACCAAGTGATACCGGCCTACATTGTGAAAGCGGTCAACAGCTTAGCCCCCAAGAGCCCTGTTTGCATGGTTTGCGATGGGCTCGACGCCAACAAAGAGGAGATGTTCTATGTGGCGCTATCTCTGGCACGCCGAGGCATCACCAGCATTGCGTTTGATGGCCCGGGTCAAGGCTCGGCGCTCAGGATCCATGGACAAGTCGCCCAGCACGATTTTGAAAAACCTGTCAGCGCCATTGTCGATTGGCTGATTCTTCAAGACGGTGTGGATTCTCACAACATCGGCATTGTCGCGGCTAGCTGGGGGGGATACTATGCGCCCCGGGCCGTTGCTTTTGAAAAACGCATCAAAGCCTGTGCCATCATGGGCGCCGTCTTCGACACGCATGCTTGCATGGTTAGAAGGGTGGGCTACATCCCTGGAAAAGGCGCCACCCAGTTGGGGGCCAATGCTCCTCTGGGAACCACTGGCAAACAAATTTTGCGCATTTTGGGCGTGTCCGACTGGGAGATTGCTTTTCAAAAACTTGAAGCCTTCCGACTCGCACCGGTGGCCCACAACATCGAATGCGATTTGTTCATTGTTCATGGAGCCAATGATCGTCACGCCCCACCCTCAGAGGCCCAACAACTCATCGAGGCCGTCAGCTCAAGGCATAAAAAACTTCGGGTCTTTACCGAACTTGAAGGCGGTGCGGCCCATGTAAATTTAGACCGACCTGAGCCTGCACTGAGCATGGTTTGTGATTGGATGAAGGAGAGGCTGAGTCCATGAATCAGGTCGAACAAAATACCTACTCAAGATCAGGCTCAAACTCAAGGGACTGCCTCCACACTGTCCTTGAAACCGTTTAACCAACCCAGGACTCTAGCCACCATGCCCATAGCTCTAACATCCTGTTTTCGCACTTTGAGTGTTGCGCTCTTGATTTTTGGCGTACAGGCCCAAGCCGCCTATCCAGAAAAGTCGGTTCGCATCGTGGTAGGCTTTCCGGCTGGCAGCACCGCTGATTTACTGGCGAGAGCTTTGAGTCGAAACTTATCAGACCAACTCGGCCAGCCCTTTGTGGTGGACGACAAACCGGGCGCAGGCAGCTCAATTGCGACAGACCTGGTGGCCAAATCAACCGCCGACGGCTATACCCTGCTGCTGAGCACCACCGCCAATGTCATCAACCCGAGTCTGTCCAATTCCTTGAAATTTGATTTTGGTAAAGACTTGGCGCCCATCAGCTTATTGGCGGAAAACCCAGTGGTTTACATTGCTTCTAGCAACTCACCTTTCAACACCATTCAAGACGTGATCATTGCGGCCAAGTTGAACCCCAAGCGACTTAACTTTGCGTCATCTGGCAACGGTACGTTCACCCACCTCTATGGTGAGTTGTTGAACCAATCCGCGGGCATTCAAATCACCCATGTGCCTTATAAAGGTAGCTCTCAGCTCATGACAGACGTCATGACCGGTAATGTGGACTTGTCTTTCACACCCATCACCCCGGTAATGAGCTCGATAAAATCAGGCAAACTCAAAGCCATTGCCATCATTGCCAGAAAGCGCATGGACAATTTTCCTGAACTCACCACGTTTACGGAGGCTGGCATCCCTGGTTTTGATGCAGCGCTCTGGTTCGGACTCCATACGCCAGCGGGTACGCCTGCGGCCGTGATCGACAAATTGATGCAGGAAACGCAAAAAAGCCTCGCATTGCCAGACACGAGATCCAATCTCCAAAACCAAGGCATTGAAGTCATTGCTTCCAATGCCAGCTCATTTTCAGAGTTGATCACCCGCGAACTCACCCGCTGGGGCAAAGTGGTAAAAACGGCTGACATCAAACCTGAATAAACCCCAAGAAAGGTCACACATCATGTCTTTGGCTTATCAATTGATTGGTTCTGGCAAACATCACGTCATGGTTTTGCATGGTTGGTTTGGAGATCACGGCATCTGGTCACCGAGCTATGATTTCATAGACCAAGACCTGTTCACCTATGCCTTTGTTGATTACCGCGGCTACGGCGGCTCTCGGGAATTGGTGGGACCTCACTCCATGGCGCAGATTTCAAGCGATGTCTTTGATGTGGTGGATGAATTGGGGTGGAAGACTTTTTCTCTGGTAGGACACTCCATGGGCGGCATGGCCGCGCAAAGGGTGGCCATTGATGCACTCAACAGAAGTGACCTTACCGTCCAATGTGTCGTCGGTGTCACGCCCGTACCGGCAAGCGGTGTACCTCTTCCACCTGAGATCAAGGCTGTATTTGAAGCCGCGGCCCATGACGACGCAATGGCTTGCAATGTGATCGAAAATTCTTTGGGTCAACGCCTAAAACCTCAACTGACGCAACTGATCCTAAAACTCAAAAACACCACGGTCGCCCCCGAGGTCTTTAAAAAATATTTTTACGTCTTCAGTGAGACCAACTTTTGCGAACTTTCATCTCAACTCAAACAACCCTTTTTGGTGTTAATTGGCCAACACGATCAGGGGGTTTCTGAAGAGATGGCCAGGGCTGTATTTCCAGGCTTGTATCCACATGTCAAAATCGAAGTTTTGCCCAACAGTGGACACTACCCCATGGTTGAAATTCCAGTTCACTTGATGACGGTCATCGAGAACTTCATACTCAACTCAATCTGAATTCCAGTCATGAGCACTTAGACCCTGAGCTTGAAGGCCTAAACGACCAAGAATAAATAAAACGACAAGGGCTCTTTGCAAAACCTGACAACACCGAGCCATCAAAAAATATTCATTAACCACCCTCAACAAAAACCATAAAATATTCCTAAATATCAAACTTTGGATCTCCAAAGATTTGAACTTGATCAACGTCATTGAACTGAAAAATACCGAAATGTCCAAAATCCCCCAACTCAAGCACATTGGCCTTTACGTTGAGAACCTTGCCAAGATGGAGGCGTTTTACACTTCGGTTTTTGATTTGATCGTGACCGATCGCGGTCAAGTCGAGCGGCTCAACAATCGAAAAATTGTGTTCATGAGTGGCAGTGATCAAGCCCACCACCAACTCGTTTTGATCGAAGGCAAGGATCCCGCGAGTGGCCCAAGTGTGGTCTTTCAGATGTCTTTTTTTGTGGATGCCTTCTCTGACCTCAGGCGAATCGAGACTCGACTTCAACAAGCCAAGGTGGGCTCTATACACCCGATTACTCACGGCAATGCCTGGTCAATTTACGCTCAAGACCCTGAGGGCAATGGACTCGAGATCTACATGGACACCCCTTGGTATGTCCCACAACCCCATGGCAAACCCTTTGATTTGTCATGGAGTGACGAAGAAATCTATACCTATACCCAAAGCTTGATTGAAAACAATCCCGACTATGCAAGCCAACAAGCCTGGCAAAACAAAATGCAGACTAAAATCAAAAAAGTCAGTTCATCCATTGAATAAAACAATTTTTTACACCATCAAACAGGAGTTGATATGAAATTGGTCTCTTTTCTTCATGCGGGACAAACCCATTATGGAGCAGTAAAAAACGGCAAAGTGATTGACCTGAGCGCACGCTTGGGTGGACAGTACCCGGACATCAACAGCTTCATCGCGCACGACGGCAAACAAGTCGCCGAATCCATCGTGGCCGATTGCAAGGGCGACTATGACTATGACAGCGTGGACCTGCTGCCCGTTGTTCCCAACCCTGGGAAGATTTTCTGTGTCGGCCTCAATTACCATGACCACGTGAGCGAAGCGAACAAAGCCATTGGCAACCGCAAAGCACCCGACCGTGCCATGATCTTTGCACGTTGGAAGGAATCTTTGACAGCGCACAAAAAACCCATCATGCGTCCGCGCGTGTCCCACATGCTCGACTGGGAAGCGGAGTTGCTTGTGGTGATTGGAAAGTCCACCGGTCGCTATGTCCCCAAAGACAAAGTGTTTGACTATATTTTTGGCTATTCCTGCTTCAATGAAGCCTGTCTCAGAGATTACCAACGGCACTCGAGTCAAATCAATCCGGGTAAAAATTTTGAAAAAACCGGTGCCAGTGGCCCCTGGTTGGTCACCGCCGATGAAATCCCAAATCCAATGAACTTGAACATTGAGATGCGACTCAATGGCCAGGTGATGCAAAAAGCAAATACGTCGGAGATGATTCACTCCATTGAAGCGACCATTGAATACCTGACCGAATGGATCCCCCTTGAACCCGGCGACATCATTGCCACTGGGACCATGGGTGGGGTTGGATTTGCCAGAACACCGCCCATTTTCATGAAACCCGGTGATATTGCAGAAGTTGAAATTGAGCACATTGGCATTTTGAGCAACTCCATCGAAGATGAGCCGGCGAATTTGGGCCACAAGCAAGCTTAAGGCCCTCTTCTCAGACAATGCCCTGGCTTCTCACCCAGATTTCAATTGACCGGTGAGGTGCCAGGGCTTCGAATATTTTGAAGCTGGCCCAAAAGTCCATTCAAGCGCTACCCCTCTATGCCCTTATCAAGCCCAACACCCAGAAAACCGATCCACGACAGGGTCATTCGCATGTCGGCTTATCAGCGCGAAGATGGCCTCTTTGACATCGAGTCCCATCTCGTGGACACGAAACCCATGTCTGTTCAAAGAATCATGGCGCTCGAACCCAGCCCGCCGGGGGCCCATTTGCACGACTTGCTCATTCGTTTGACACTCAATGAGGCCTTTGTGATTCAGGCCATTGAGGCCTCCTCTGATACCACACCCTACACCATTTGCAAAAATGCTGAAAGCAGTTTGTCAGTTTTGATTGGAGAACAAGTGGGCAAAGGATGGTCCCGTTTGGTCAAGGGCAAACTGCGCGGCACGCTCAGCTGCACGCATTTGATGGAGATGCTGATTCCCATGGCAACGACTGCTTTTCAAGGCATCAAGGGTTTACGCTTCAGTGCTTCACTTGAAAGGAAGGCTGAGCCTATCCCAGAGTTGATCAACAGTTGCTACGCCTTTGCCGATCACCGAGAAGTGGTGATGAAAATATGGCCCGAAAAATACAAGCAAAACCAATCAATGCCTTGACTCCAAATTGTTGAACCAAACAGTCAGGGCCGCGCACATTTTAAAAATGAAACCCAAGCCAAGGACCAGCGTTTGTAATTCAGGATTAACCCTCTAACTTAAGCCTCTAACCTCATATTTGGTCTTTGCGAGAATGCAATAGAAAAACTGGGGGAAAACGCACAAACTCCACCTTCGCAAAGTCCCCTGCCCATGTCTACCAAGGGATCCTTCACAATATTGAGTTCACACCCAAAGGATTGTCACACCATGATCAAGATAACTTTCCCCTCAAGCGAGCAAGAGGGCCAGCCATGAAGGGTGAGGTCTGGGAACTGATGATTGAATTTTTTTTAATTCTTCTCTCTCCCATCATCTACCACTTTTATCTATGGAAGTACAAGCAAGTGGACAAGTCGGTCCTATTTCAAAACGCGAAGATATACGTTTTTCTGTATGTATTGGTCGGTGCGGCTGCGGTGGTTTTGATGCTAAAGTAAGGCCAAAGGAATTGAAACCATGAACTTATCACCCTCTAAAGTCTCATTAATCTCGGTTTGGGTCATTGGCGCACTCGTTGGAATCTACATGGAGTTTCATTTGGAGACCAGCCAAATTATGCCCATCGCAGTCTTCACGGCGTGTCTTTTCATCTTGCTGTTTCAAATTGATGCCAAATTGGCCCGAGCAACCGATGAGCACGATGAATTGCTCGATGAGATTCAGGGTTTGAAAAATGAGCTCATGAAATCGAAAACAGATCAGTGATCAAGTCAACTGTGAATTCGAACTCAGTGGCTCCACATGACTTGCAAGTGACGGACATATGACAGGCAAGGACCACTCGGTATGACAGGCCAGTCTTCGAGGACCTCGTTTGTTCAACCCACGGGGGTGTTAAATCCAATGAGTTTATTGCTTTTCAATTTTCGCTTTTGCGATAATGTCGCCCCATTTTCGAATATCCGAACTGAGAAGCTCTGCGGCTTGTTCCGGTGAGCTGCTTTGAGCAATCATACTGATGTCTTCAAATTTCTTTTTGATTTCATTGCCACTCATAATGGCCTGTAACTCACGGTTGAGTCGATTGACAACTTCTTTGGGTGTTTTTGCGGGTGCAGCCAAACCATTCCAAGATGAAACTTGAAACCCACCCATCGCGTCAGCTTCGTTGCAAGCAGGAACATCTGGCAGTAAAACAGACCGCTTCTCACTGAGCACTGCCAGTGCTTTGATGGATTGGCTGGTGACTTGCGGCATCAAGGGACCCAAGATATCGATCATGATATCGATCTCACCGCCTCTGATTGCGGTGACAACAGGTGGCGTGCCATTAAAAGGCACAATTTGGGCTTTAATTCCTGCTGAAGCCACAAAATACTCAGCCGCCAAATTTTGCGTCGTGCCGATTTGAGGTGTACCTATGTTCAAACGACCTGGATTGGCCTTGGCATAGACCAACAAATCACTGTAATTTTTAAATCGACCGTTTGGCGCGCTGGCAATGATCAAATCAAACGAGGCCATCTTGGAGATGGGTTGAAAATCCTTGACCGTATCAAAAGGTAGATTCTTAAACAGGGCTGCACTCACCGCTGTTCCGCTGGAGATCAACAACAAAGTGTAACCATCGGGTTCGGCATGAGACACAAGCTCGGCCGCCAAAATACCGCCAGCGCTGGGTTTATTGTCTATCAAGACGGGTTGACCCAGTCGTTCAGAGAGTTTTTGAGCCACCGATCTGGCCGAGATATCTGCCGCTCCACCAGCCGCATTGGGAACAATAATTCTAATGGCTTTACTGGGAAAGGTTGATTGCGCCCATGAATTCAACGACAAACACATCAATACCGAAATGGCAGCAAGGCCTAAAGACACAATGCGTCGATGTTTCAAAAAACCCAAAATTTTTAGTTTTAACATGAAGTCCCCAGCAAGGATGCGTTAAGAAGCATTCAATGGCGATTCCAATGCAAGCCACTTACAAGGACTATACGCTCTTTTGGCAAAGACAAAAAGTATTTTCTCAATGCGATCAAACCCCTCTAATTATTTAAAACCGTGACGGACTTGATCACAACATCTGTCACTGGAACATTTGCAAAACCGTTGAGGGTCTGCGTAGGTGTATTGGCAATGGTATTGATGACCGAATTGGTTTGTGCACCCAATCCAAAATTATTGGTGGAGATACCAAAAACTGTATAGCCTTGATTTAAAGCATTGATGTAGTCCAAAGAAGCTGCATTGTTGGTCAAATTAATGAAGAATTGAGACGTCGCACTGTTGGGATCATTTGTTCTCGCCATTGCTATGGTGTATTGCGCATTGCTCAAACCGTTGGGAGTTTCGAGTTGAATAGGAGACTGAGTTGGAACTTTCAAAACAAGTCCTGTCGTATATCCACCGCCTTGTATCACAAAACTGGGTATGACGCGATGAAAAATCGTTCCATTAAAAAAGCCTGCATTGGCATAGTTCAAAAAATTTTGAACTGTGAGTGGCGCATTTACAGGAAACAATTGAAAATCCATCGACCCCAAGCTGGTTTGAATTCGAACGTAAGTATTGCTATTGGAAGATGATCCGATTGAGAGAATATTCCCGACTGTGACAACGACGTTGTTATAGGTGGTTGATCCGACTTGTACACTCGGTATCGACAACTGATTGTTCGATGGGTTATAGAGGTCGACAGCAAAACTCATGTTGACAACTGTCAAAAGCAAAAATCCAAAAAATTTCATGATGACCCCCATGTCACTTCTCATTGAAGTATTGAATGTTGAGCGTTATCCAACCACAACTGGCAACAATTTTACACACAAGAGAGTTGCTAAACGAAAGCTTGCAAAGTCATTGAGCTCGCAAGGTTCAGATGATGTCTGCAGGTGTCGACATGATTCCTTCACTGGCGGATCGGGAAACGCCACCCAGGGCGAGTTTGATCGCAACACTTTAAAGAACCCATGTAAAAACCCTATTTACATGCCCCCACACATCTCTTAAATTAGGCTCATCATTTTTACAGGATAAAAAGCATCATGAAACTGGGTTACTTCACCATGCCCGTGCACCCCGCTCACCGAAGCGTCACACAAACGCTCAAGGAGGACCGAGAAATCATCATCTTGGCCGATCAACTCGGCTACCACGATGCATTTGTAGGGGAGCATTTGACCGATTTGGTGGAAAACGTCACGAGTAGCATGCTTTTTCAAGCCTCCTTGATCCATTCGACCCAAAACATTCGTCTCGGAACGGGTACCACCAATTTGTCACACCTGCACCCGGTGTTGGTGGCGTGTCATGCCGCCATGTTTGATCACCTCTCAGAGGGCCGGTTTATTTTGGGTGTGAGCCCCGGTGCGTTGCCCTCAGATGCCGAGGCACTGGGGATTTTCGACGAAGACCGCAATCAAATGTTTGCCGAGTCCATTGAGGTCATCCTCAAAATTTGGGCTTCTGGCTACCCCTTGGATATTGATTTGCCCAACAACCGCTTCAAGGTCTCTACAAAAAAAACCTATGATGAGGTGAGCAACACGGGGATGATGTACAAGCCCTACCAAAGCCCACGCCCAGAAATCGTTGGAACGGTGGTGGCCCCCTTTTCCAAGGGCGTGATTGCCATGGGAGAGAAAGATTTTCACCCACTGTCGGCCAATTTCCTCTTTGACAAATGGCTCAATTCGCACTGGGACAATTACGCAACGGGCAAGGCTAATGTGGGGCAAATCGCCCAAAGAGCCGATTGGCGTGTGGCGCGCACCATCGTCGTTCACGATGACGAGCACGTGGCCCACGACTACGGTCGATTGTCTGAACAAAGCCCCTACCGCTTTTATTATAAGAATTTGTATTACAAATTAAGAAAAGGCAAACGCGATGCGGTTTTTACCCTAGACGGTAAGACTCCTGAGCAAGCGGTGGATCTCAATGAAATCTTAAAGCAATTGGTGATCACTGGATCCGTGAGCGAAGTGGTGGACCAGATCTTGGCTTTATATCAACGCTTGGGCGGTTTTGGTGAGCTCGTCTATGCGGGTCTGGACTGGAGCGACCCTGCCATCTCCAAGAGATCCATGGTCCTCATGGCCGAACAAGTGATCCCTCGGGTTAACAGTGCTTTAAAATCCACCATCTAAAAAAGGAACACCCATCATGACCCAAGACCGCATGCCCCCTTTGTCGGACAGTGAGATGACGCCTGAACAAGCCGCCAGCCTGGCCGCACTCACCAATGGCCCAAGAGGCAAAATAGGCGGGCCTTTTGTGCCGCTTCTCAGAAGCCCAGAGCTCATGAATCGACTGCAGCATGTGGGGGAGTATTTGCGCTACCACAACAGCATGGGACTCAGAAACTCAGAGTTTTCCGTGCTCATTGCCGCTCGCCACTGGTCCCAACCTTTTGAGTGGCATATCCACAGCGTCATTGCCAAAAAGGAAGGCGTGAGCGAAGAGACCATCCAATCCATCAATGAAGGCACTCGTCCGACGCACATGAGCGACGATGAAGGCATCATTTTCGATTTTCTGGGCGAGCTCAAAAGCAATCAAAGCGTGAGTGACCCCACATGGAAACGTGCCGTGACTCGCTTTGGTGAGCAAGGGGTCGTGGACATGATTGCCCACTTTGGATACTACAGCTTGTTGGCCATGCTCATGAATGCAGCTCGTACACCACTGCCTGACGGCGTTAAAAGCGCCCTGGTGAGCATGCCAGCGTGGGATTAATGGTCAATGGGTCTGGGCATCCCTTAGAGCTTGAGACCCAAGAATTTGGTGGCATTGCCCCTCAAAAGGGTCCGCTTTTGTGCGGCACTCAAAGCCTTGGTGTTCACGATCAAATCGATGGAGTGCTTACTTAAAATACCTCAAAACAGGCTCCCAACGAGCCTTGAGCAAGTGGAAAACGCATCATGACACAACGGTGAATCCTCGCTTGGCAAAATCCAATCTTGGCTGTATGCTTTGAGCGCATCACCGAAAGACGAAAACTTTATTGATTTCAACTCGAATAACAAGACCTCAAAGAATATGACCCAGATGAAGCCTTATCAATGCACCTGCAATAACAACGAATCTGCCCTTTTGTCATCTTTCCCAGACGCTTGCCAGCAACCCAATACTGGTCGGCGTGGATTCTTAAGTGGTCTGGGATCCTTGGGCGCAGCGGCGGGACTCTCTGGCGTGGGTGCTGGCCTGCTGGCCAGCACCGGTCTCAGCGCCAATGCACAGACGCCAAGTGCGGCAGTAGGCAAACCCTACCGCATTGACATTCATCACCACTTGTACACCCCCAACTATTTGGTTGAACTCAAAAAATACCATGGCCCCCCCGCGCCTCCATGGTCACCACAAAAGTCACTTGACGACATGGACATGAACGGCATTGCGACCTCAGTACTCTCCTTGCCTGTACCTGGCGCGAACTTTAACAACATTGAACTCGATCGCCGCATGGCACGTGAGGCCAATGAATACGCAGCCCAACTGGGACGCGACCACCCAGGTCGTTTTGGCTCCTTTGCCGCACTGCCTTTGATGGACACCGAAGGTGCCATGAAAGAAATTGAATACGCCATGGACACATTGAAGGCCGACGGTATTGGTCTCATGACCGGTTATGGCGACAAGTATTTGGGTGACCAACGCTTTTGGCCAATTTGGGAGGAGCTCAACCGCAGACGTGCCACCATCTATGTACACCCCTTGCTTGCGAATTGCTGCAAAAATCCATCGGCTGACTTTATACCTCCTGCTGTGATTGAGTACGCCACCGACACGTCCCGCACCATTGCAAGCATGCTCTACGGAGGAGCGGCCAACAAGTTCCCCAACATCAACTGGATCTGGTCTCACAGTGGTGGCACCATGCCTTTTCTTTGGAGCCGCTTTACTAGGCAAGAGCTTGACATGAAAGAGGCCGCCAAAAAAGTACTGCCCAATGGCGTCTTGGCCGAAGTACAGCGCTTTTACTATGACACGGCACAAGGCAACCACGAGGGCGCCATCGCCGCGCTCAGAGCGATCGTGCCCACCTCTCACATTCTCTTTGGCAGTGATTTTCCTTACCGCAGTGCGTCCGATGAACGCGAGGGTCTGGCCGCCAGAAACTTCTCCCCTGAAGAGAGGATGGCCATTGACCGAGGCAATGTTTTGCGGATCATGCCGCATCTTAAAACAATTTAAAGCTTCATTTTTTGGAAATCTGACTGGACAACTTTTCAAGCCAATAAAATTAATAAAGATTTTCATCAACGAAAGAGCAAGGTGCCCAGAAAAATTGAGCCACCCCCATTCGATGTATAAAAATCATCATGGCTGGAATCGTGTTTCCAACTGCGTTTTTTTAGGGTCACGGCCAGCACTTATTTGCTCTTGAATTTTGCAAGTCTTGCACTTCAAGGGCCTCCCATAGGTGACCCTTGAAGCTCTTGCCCGTATGGGTCTAATGCTGACTGTGGCCCGCCAGAAATTCTCACTTCAAGCCCATCACCAAACCGTCAGCAAAGGTATTTTTTTTCTTTAAACCGTGCGCGCAACATCGTTCACAATGGGTCTAAGACAAGGGTTTTCCCGTCGATCGATGGTTAATTCAAAGTGCTACATTTTGCTATTGAAAAACCCACCATTAATTCCGTGATGATGTCCAATTTTCCGATCGACACAGAACTCAGGGAAATCCTGAAGGACGCTCATCTACCAAGTCTTTTGGGTACCTTGGCTCACGCCACGCATCAACTGACACTGCTCAGAGATGAATTTCGACCGAACTACATTGAAACTGCTGCTGGCTTTCAGCCGCAAGGAGGCCTCTCGGCCAGTGCGCAAGATAATGCACGCGAACTGGCGTTTAACGTCATACAAGAATTGCGCAAAGGCGTCTATGACGACCAAGCACCACTGGCAAAAGCCCAAGTACGTCAGATCATGGAGTACATGGTTGGACCATTCTCAGACGATCACTTCACCTTGCTTTTGAATGAATTGGGACTGTCCGATTACACGCAAGCCCCTCAGTGGCATAAATCCAAACTTGCTCCAGATAGAGATTTCACGGTGGCCATCATCGGTGCTGGCCTAGCGGGTGTGGGCGCGGCATATCGCTTGAAGCAAGCCGGCATACCCTTCGTGATCTTGGAAAGAAACCACGAAGTTGGCGGTGTTTGGTCGGAAAACAATTACCCCGGATGTCACCTCGATACCAGCAACTTTAATTACAGCTATTCGTTCAACCAGAACCCTCACTGGCGAGAAGAATATGCAAGCCGAGAGGCTGTACTGGAGTACCTTCAGGGCAGCGCAGAAAAATTTGGTCTACTCGAACACATACGTTACAGCACTGAAGTGGTGACGGGCCAATACAACGAGAGTGATGGCAGTTGGAACCTGACGCTCAAAAAGCCGGATGGCAGTAGCGAACAGCTTCTCGTGCAAGCCTTGATCAGCGCCGTTGGCCAACTCAACCGTCCAAACTATCCTGCTATCGAGAACATCGACATTTTTAAAGGACATGCCTGGCACACGGCGCGCTGGAATCACGAGGTGGATCTCACCGGCAAGCGAGTGGGCGTCATCGGCACAGGTGCGAGCGGCTTTCAGGCGATCCAAAAGATTGCGGAAGTCGCCGGCGAAATAACCGTGTTTCAGAGGTCGCCACCCTGGGTGAGGTCCACGCCCGGCTACAACAGCCTTTTGAAGAAAGGCAGTCGCTGGCTCTTTGCCAATGTTCCCAATTACCACCGGTGGTTTAGAGTCTATCGAATGTGGGTCGGCATGTGTCGACGCGCCTATACAGAGGTGGACCCCGCCTGGAAACACCCGGTTTCTATGTCGCAAAAGAACGAGGAGCTGCGTGAGTTGATGATGAATCAACTCGAACAATCCTTGGCAGATCGACCTGACTTGCTCAAGAAAATGACGCCGGACTACCCACCTTTTGCCAAGCGCTGTGCATCGGACGACGGCAAGTGGTTTGCAACTCTCAAGAAGCCGAATGTAAAACTGGTGAGCGAAAAGATCACCAAGGCGCACGAAGGCTGCATCGAGACTGCCGACGGGGAGCTCCACGATCTAGAGATCATCGTGTACGGCACAGGTTTCAAGGCAGCTGACTTCCTCTCTACGTTACCGCTGACTGGGCGCGGTGGCGTCAAACTACAGGATCAGTGGCATGGCGATGATGCTCGTGCCTATTACGGCATCACCGTTCCCAATTTTCCCAATCTGTTTTGCCTGTATGGTCCGAACACGAACATCAACGGCAATGCCAGTTTGGTGCTGCTATCTGAAGCCGGCGCCACTTACATTGTGGAGTGCATCAGGCTACTGATGGAATCCAAAAAGCGTGGAATGGAAGTACGCCAAGAAGTGTTGGACCGCTTCAATGATCGCATCGATGCCGCCAGTGGCTCAGTGGTGTATGGCGCTGCAACAGTGAAGAGTTGGTATAAAAATGCCAGTGGCAGATTAACCCAAAACTGGCCGCTGCCGACCGTCGATTACTGGACAGGAACGCGCGAAGTGAATAAGGAAGATTATCTGTTCCTTTAAATCTTTCCCTTCACCCACGATATTGACTCGATGAACGCTTGGAACGATCCCCTTGCTAGAGGTGGTAGGGGTCGACTGGTGACGCAGTGGCGTCGCAGCGAACATCCAGGCCAAGTCGACCCGTTAACTGCAATACCCTGAAAGACGATCGATATGATGCTACAAAGTCTCGCCAAATTAATTTTCACCGTTGGTCTCGCATTCTCATTGTGCGCTCACTCGCAGGATTATCCGAGCAAGCCGATCAAGCTCATTGTCCCGATTGCAACAGGCGCCGCCTTTGACACCGTCACGCGCCTCTTGGCTGAAAAGTTGCACAACAAGTGGGGCCAACCCGTGATCGTCGAGAACCGTGCAGGCGCCTCTCACAACATGGGGGCCGAGGCAGTGTTCAGGTCAGCGCCAGACGGTTACACCATGCTGTTTGCTCCGCCGCCAGCTTTGGTCATCAACAAGAGCCTTTTCTCCAAGCTCGCATACGACCCAGATGCCTTTGTGCCTGTCTCGGTTGTCGTGTCCACTTACAACGTTTTGGCAGTGAATACCAGTGTGCCTGCACAGAGCGTGCAGCAGTTGATCGCCTACGCCAAAGCAAATCCTGACCGGCTAAACTATGCTTCGGCCGGGAGTGGGAGCACGCCGCACCTTGCTGCAGAAATGTTCAAGACAATGGCTGGTATCACAATCGCACATATCCCATTCAAGGGTACCAGCCAAGCGATCTTAGAAGTCATGGGAGGTCGGGTGGATATGATGTTTGTCGATATCGGCTTGGCCCTGCCACACATTCGCTCAGGCAAACTTCGCGTTCTGGCCGTTGCCAGCGAGAAGCGTAGCAGCGTTTTGCCAGAGACACCTGCAATGTCAGAGGTGCTACCAGGCTTTCTGTCCGTCATCTGGTTGGGCGTGGTGGCACCGACTGGCACCCCGCCTGCAATCGCCAACCAGTTCTCCAGCGCGATTGCCGAGATACTGAAACAACCTGACGTCGCCAACCGGCTACTCGAGCTGCATTTCGATCCGATTGGCAGCACGCCCGATGCAATGTCGCTCTTCATGGGTCAAGAACGCGTGCGCTGGAAAAAAGTCATTCGCGACAGCGGTGCAACTGCCGACCAATAAAAAGTCGGAGGTACCTTTATTTTTGGGGGAATTTGGTGGGACGGGCGAGATTCGAACTCGCGACCAACGGATTAAAAGAAGTCTGATTGACAAAGAATACCAATAAAATCAATCGATTAAAAGCGCAAATTGTCGTTATGCGATTGCGTGCGCGATTCAACTTGGTACGCCGCGCTCCTTTTAGTCTTTCGATATGTCACGTTTGATCTTTGCTCCACAACGGAATTGACAAATCCTCTGTGTGTGCATAAAATACACACATGGAAAATGCCAAAATATACAATTGGAACCCAGATAAAAATCAATTGTTGACAAAAGAGCGAGGTATTACATTTGAACGTATCGTTTTTGCAATTGGCTCTGGTGACGAGTTAGCTGTTCTAGAACACCCAAATCAAGAAAAATATCCAGGACAAAAGATTTCAATCGTACAGGTCGATGATTACGTTTACGCCGTTCCGTTCATAGAGAACGACACAGAAATTTTTTTGAAAACAATCATTCCTAGCCGAAAGGCTACTCGGCAATATAGGAGTCAATCATGAAACCAAAAATAAAATACGATGAAGAAGAACTTGGCATACTAGAAGCTTGGGAGACTGGGGCACTGAAACCGGTGAAGAACTCAGAACAAGAGATTAAAAAGCACAAAACCGTTGCTTTGGAAACCTTCAAAAAGGACCAACGTCTCAATATTCGCATCTCCAGTAGAGATCTAAAGAATTTGCAAGCTCGTGCACTTGAGGAGGGGATCCCTTACCAAACATTTGCGGCAAGTGTTTTGCATAAATTTGTGAGCGGTCACTTGGTAAGTCAACGCTAATAGTTGAGACAAAATACAGGAAGTGATAATTTCTGACCCACATCAGCAAAAAATTATTACAAACAAACAATAGCGTTAAAAATGTTTAAATTGGTATGAGACCTATTCATTCAGGTGAAATTTCGAGAGAAAACCAAATTGGGAAGAGCCAAGTATCCAACTCCAGACTTAGATACTTTTAGCAAGCCACAAATGAAAAAACCCTCTAAGGAGGGTTGATTTCATTTTGTTTTTTTGGTGGGACGGGCGAGATTCGAACTCGCGACCAACGGATTAAAAGAGTATTTAATTAATAAAAAGTCAATAAAATCAAGGCTAAAAATTAGGTGCGTAGCAAAGTGCGTAGTTAATCCAACTCTTTGCTTTGATATTGTTAGTAACTTGAACACAACTTAATTTACTATCAATTAAATCAGTTTTTTTCAAAGCTTAACGGCAGTCTTCTTTTCTGTAGATTTTTGAACTTATGAAAACACCTTTCTTATCAAGTAATTTCCATTCAATGTCGTAACTTCTCAACAATTGATTTGAATCTGGATCAGTACAAAACTTATTTTTCCCAAAAACAAAAAAACTATCTATATTTTCTTTCTTAACATCAGCTTTAAGCATTGTTAAAGAATAGTTAAAAGTCATAACTACTTGAGATAAACTTTCGTGACAAATAACATTCAAAATGGAAGAAAACTTATCCAAAATGATTGGAGAAATTTTTTTAGTTTCATTCGCGGATTCTAGACAAGATTCCATTAAAGAAAAAGAAGTTACTGTCTTATTACAAGCAAATTCAGAAATTTTTCCTGCGTCACTAGTAGCCTTATCCTTTAGCCAATTTGAAAGAGTTTTATCCACACCAAAAGGTTTATTAGATGCCATATTTTCAGAATGTAATGAACTAAATAAAATCTTATGACGACCTAACTTACAGTCAAATTCGATACTATTTTTTATGGATAAAAAATTAACATTATCAACGTATTGTATCTGGTTGAAATCTTTAATTGACGTAATAATAACACGATCAGATTTTCTTATTATTGTAGAAGTATCAACATAAAGATTTGATTTTAAGTCTTGATCTAACTTTAATATTTCAGAAAAAGAATATTTGGAAAGCAAAAAAATAAATAATAAAATAAATAATTTATACATATTGAAAGAAATTTTAATCGTAAAGTAAGAAGTGAAGCATCAAAAAGGAATGTCGTCTTTGTCATCATCCTCATCTTTAACAAAGGGGTATGTCTTCATGTGAAACTCACGAAAGAACCTCTTAATTTTGACGAACTCCTTTTGTTCGTCAAGCCATTTTTCGTATACATCTAATCCAGCAATCGTGTACTTGTCAACATAGCTAAATGGAGGAGGAAACTTATGCTCCAGACTTTTCAAAAATTCTTTCATGTACTTAGCATTACAAACAACTGGTGATGTCATAAGTGACTTTCTTTGAAAAATTAAGACTATGAAGCAGTAAAAATTCTATCAACTTGACGTTCAATATTCTTAGTTTTATGACTTACTTGAGAAACTAAGACATATGAAATCTTCTTCTCTTCCAGATCATAAAATACATTTTTGCTACCGATAGGAAATCCTGTAAGTGCTTGATTTTTAGCTCTTGAGTAAACTTTCCATCCATAAATATCCCTACACTTTTCAGCATCATCATTGATAACCTCATAGTAAGTACCATTCTCAATAATGACTAAATGATTAGGAGCCTTGCTCTTTATATCTCTGTAAATATCTTCAAAAGTGTCATTAAAATAAATTCTTAACTTTATTAAATCATTGAATTTACTTCTTCCTATTTCACTATCATAATTAACAATCAAAGGCTCTACATGATTCAAATGAAGCGTCTTTAATCCAACTTTTTCAAATACAGCACTAACTGACTCACTTGTTGAATCAGAAACAACTCTTCCAACACCCCAATCAACTTTTGGGTTTTTGATAAATGTATCTTTAACATATTTTTTATTAGTCAAAGCAATTTCCAAATTAAGCAAACTTAACGCTAAACAAGTGCTGCTGGAAGTCAACAATCACTCACATTATATCTTCAACATTTCCCAATTCTCTCTCAACTTCATACTGCATTAAAGAATTAATAACTCTGTTATCTTGAAGGCGCATACATAGTAGCGCATGCTGTAATTTCATTGTCTTTACTACGTACAAGCGCATTACTGCTTTCAATGTTGTAGCTACATACACCAGCCGCTTGATTAGGCTTGTGGAAACAAATAGCAGAATGTGCTACTTCAAACTTAGCCTCAGCACGCTGTACACAAGCCTCAAAGTTTGCCTTGTTCTCAGCTTGATTAGAACAAGCAGAAATCACAAATAATAAAATTATTAATATTTTTTTCAATTTATTCTCCTATTAACATTTATTAATTTTCAATAGCCAAGTTAAAGTCCGCCAATGTAAGCTGAATCAAGTCAGTTTTAGAAGGCTTGCTAGCTGAAGACATTAAACGAGTTGCTTGTAACTGAAGTACTTTCTCAAATATGTTTCGAATGTATCTAGCATTACCAAAACTTTCTCCAAAACTTTGAATATCTCTCTCAAAATATGGTAACAAAAATTCCTTAACATCAGCATCAATTTCGTAACTATTTTCTTTAGCAAACATCTTCAAAATAAGCCAAAGTTCATCAGTTGAATAATTAGAGAAGTCAATTCGATTATTAAAACGCGATGCTAGTCCAGGATTGGAAGCAATAAAAGTATCCATCTTACCTTTATAACCAGCAACAATAACAACAATTCTGTCTCTATTGTCTTCCATTAACTTAAGCAAAGTATCAATTGCTTCTTGTCCAAAATCAGTAAAGGAACCACCATCCTTAACTAATGCGTAAGCCTCATCAATAAAAAGAACTCCATCAAGTGCTGATTCAAAAACTTCTTTAGTTTTAATTGCCGTATGCCCAATGTATCCAGCAACTAAACCACCTCTATCAACCTCAACAACTTTATCAGTTTTAAGAATTCCTAAGCGGTAATACATACCCGCAACAATTCTGGCAAATATAGTCTTACCAGTACCGGGATTTCCAGAAAAAACTAAGTGTCGTGATTGTGAGTTACTATTTTTTAACCCTGCGTCATTACGTAATTTTTGTACTTCAATAAATTTAGCTTGTTGTCTAATTTCTTTTTTCACATTGCCCAAACCAATAAGTTTACTAAATTGACTTTCTATAAAAAAAGTGACATCACTATCGCTTGAAAAATCTTTATCTTTGGTATTATCAATACTTAATTTTTCTAAAGTTACACCATTAATATCTTTATTTCTAGCTTCAATTATTAATTCGTTATTCCATTTTCCTTCAATTAAGACTCCATCCTTGGTTGTAAAAATACCATTTCCATAAACTTTACCGCTCCTCCAAACTCCAGTAAATTTAGAGCCTTCTGCATACGTTAGAGTACCCTTACCACAACGTATCCCATTCTTATATTTCCCATCGAAAATAGCACCGTTATTCCATTTATATAACCCACGTCCATTTAATTGGTTATCCCGCCAATAGCCAACATGACTATCTCCTCCAACAAAATGTGTTTTTCCTCTACCACTTCTTATTCCTTTAACAAAGAAACCTTCATAAGTCTCACCCGAAGGCTTCGTAAGTTTACCTTTACCGTATATTAATCCACAATAAAATTCACCTTTGTATGTAGTTCCATCAGTCCAATAATATGTACCTTTACCGTGAAATAAATCATTTTGCCAATCACCAATGTACATAAATCCTAAATATTTTTTCTTGTAAGTATTGATAAAATCAACAACTGGACTAAGTGAAATTTCATTATCTAAGTACGCTTTTTCAACTTCTGATTTATTCTTTTCATAAGCTACTATATCAAGCCTCTCGTCCCACTTTTTGTTTGGATAAAGAAGATACTTAAGCGAATCAATACTAACCAAAACGTCAAGTGGCGTAATAAGTCCACTGCTTAACGTTGACTCAAAAATTAGTTTATTATTAACGTACTGTGAAAATTCATTATTTTTCCAAAAGCAATGTTTTACGTTCAGAAAATTAATCTTCTCGTCTATCAGTTTTGAGTTTTGAATTATTGCATTTTCAGCTTTAACTTTATCTTCGTGAGTACCAGCTGTTAATAAAATACTATTCCATTTGTAGTTGTAATCATTAAGATTTGTCAACTCATCCCAAACGTTAAGACACTCAGATGTTAAAGATAACTTATCTTCATTGCTTGACTCTTGAAGAAGAATTAAAGTGCCTTCACCGCTTCTCTTAGATTCTTTAATGCCACCTCTATAAACACTTCCGTCAGCGTAATCAATCAAATCCTTCAAACTTTTTACACTTGAAGTCGCCTTGCTGACCAATACAAAAGGCATGACGCCAGTTCTGGATATTGGCGTAAAGTCTTTCACCGGATCGTAGCGAAGGTTCTTAAAAAGCCAAGGATTGGCTGAATGCGAAGTTGCGGTAGTGATTAAAAGTGTATATCCATCAGCTGGCGCTTTGGCAACGTACTCGACGCCAATTAAGGCATTCGCACCAGCCTTGTTGTCGACAACAACTGGTTGTTTTAATTTCTCACTCAATCGCTGCGCAATCACTCTCGCAATGGCATCGGTGCCACTTCCAGCAGCAAACGGCACAATCACGGTGATTGCTTTGTCCGGATAATTTTGTGCACTTGCGGAGTGAAAACAAATAAATAAAAGCAAAAGACGGTATAGAAAAGAATACGATTTCATCATTCAGCCCTTTAAGTTACCAAGCAACCATCAAAAAGTTTCCTGCTAGATTGCATCAAATCCATGTGCTGTAAATGATTTAATATATTGATAGCTTGTGAACTAGAAACGGTTTGAGTTGCAAGTTTAAGAAATTTTTGGTTCAAGTCACCATCGGAAATTGGAAAGTCAGGATGACCATTGGGTAAGTCCAAGTACTCTTCAATTGTTTGTTTATTTTTCAAAAAAATTTTTATTCGACAAGGCATACGATTTGGGAAAAGGCTTGTTAATTCGGTATCTTCTTTGACCTCTACACGTGAACACAAGTCCTTGATCAAAGGATCATTGAATCGCTCGGACGTAAACAAAGCTTCGCCAAAGTCACCATCCAACAAGACACCTGACACAATCCAAGGCAAACTGTGATCTGCCGTTTCACGATTGCTCGGCTGCCATTTAGAAGGATCGCTTGCCACTTCATTCCATGCAAACCAATATGTTGATATGCATATTTTCTCAATTTGTGCGGGATCAACTTTTGAGTGTAACTTGATCGCAATAGAGATCGCGGTTTGTGAGTGATAGTCACAAAGGTAACTTTTCATGTGCGCCTGAAATATTTTTGGTTGATCTTTTTCAAAATTTAGATCAAACATAGAGCTCAACTGAAAAAGTCCTCGTTCCCCAGAAAAGGGCAACTCTGGTGCGGTCAATCCCTCTTTGGCCATGATCGCGGCAAAAACCCCATTTCTAGCTGCATTGGCTGATGCACCCGCCTTCCACATAGAAAGCCGCCCTGTTCTAGCAACACCCAAACTGATATTGGGCACAACGGACAAAGACACAGCATGCGCAAAGGACTCACGACTCAAACCCAGCAAAAAAGAGGCCCCCACAGCCGTTGAAACCGTTACATAAAAAGCGTTATCAATTCCCTTATCTCTTAAATTGGAAGATTTAAACAGTGCGTGGTAGACATCATAGGCCAATGAAGCCGCTTTAAACAGCGTGTTCATATCGGCGTCAATATCTTGTGCCACGGCGATCAATCCCGCCCAACAATCACTTGGATGCCCTCCCCCCCCCTGGGTACGTGTCCGCACCATCAAAATAGCGAATACCGAGTGCATTGGTAAAGGCAGCCATGTCAAGCGACGCGTTCAAAGTTGCACCTAAAACGTTGGGAAACAATCCCTCAGCCTTGGTCTCAAAGCGTGTCGCAAGTTTTCTTGAAATAACGGTTGATGGCTCATTGAAAGCAGCCAGCCCACAAGCCATCACATCAATAAGCCTTCTTCGGCATTCATGGAGCACATCTTGGGGCAAGTCACCTTCGTAAAAAAGATCACTGTAATCCAGAATTGATGAAACCAATTTATCCATTTTTCAACGCATATTTTTAATCGGACCCAACAAATGCCGCAGCGCATTGTGATCGATGGTATACATAAGTTCCAACAACTCACCCAATTCGCCCTTAGGAAACCCTTCCCTTGCAAACCAAGCCAAGTAATGCCCCGGCAGTTCAGCCAAAGAGCGACCAGCGTATTTACCAAAAGGCATTTTCCAAGTCACCAACTTTTCCAAGGACTCAGGACTCAATCGTTCACCTTTGACTCATATTAAAACAAGCCGCTTATTCAGCCTTTGCGCCAGAATGCTCAATGACATGCTGCCATTTCAAAGACTCAGACCTGATCAGTTGAAGCATCTCTTCACTGGTATTGCCTTGAGGAATTAAGCCTAACGTCGTTAATTGAGACCTCACCTCTGGCATTTTTAAAACCTGATTAACCTCTTTATTGAGTCGATCAATCGTACTCTTAGCGGTGCCTGTACGCACACTGATGTAGGTCACAGGAGAGCCCTCAAAACCGGGTAATTCTTCTGAGATAGCGGGCACGCCTGGCAAAACACTTAATCGCTTAGAGGTCGCAACGCCCAACACCTTCAAAGAACCCGCTTCTATGCTTGAGCGATATGCACCCAAAGAGTCAATGGCCATGGAAACGTTGCCACCTATGATGTCTTGCAGAGCCAAGCCGCTTCCACGATACGGGACATGGAAAATTTCAATGCCTGCGCGTGATTTGAAAAGTTCACCGGCCAAATGACTCGAGGAACCAATACCAGAACTTGCAAAACTTATTTTCCCCGGATTACTTTTTGCATAAGCGATCAATTCCTTGATGTTGTTCACAGGCAAGTTTTTGTTTACAACCAAAACACTTGCACCAAAGACAACCTGGCTAACGGGTGTTAAATCGGTCACGGGGTTGTAGGGTAATTTATCCATCAAATAAGGATTGGTCATTTGAGGGCCAGGTGTTGTATACAAAAGTATGTACCCGTCTGCAGGAGATTTCGCAACATAGTCTGCAGCCAGCGTACCACCGCCTCCTGGCTTGTTTTCAATCACCAGGGGCTGTCCCAACAATTGAGACAAGGGCTGCGAAATTGTTCTGGCAACAATGTCTGCACCTCCACCAGGTGCAAACGGGACCACCAATTTAATTGGCTTGTTGGGATACGTCTGCGCAAAAAGCGAGGGCAAGCCAACACCGATAAATGCAAAGAAAACGGCGCAAAAGAAAATTGTTTTACTTGTTCGAATTCGATTTTTCATGAAGCAATCCATTGACTTAGTTTTGAACAGTTGGCTTGGCGCTTAGCCTTGCACTGAAGACACCTTGCGCGGAAGCAATGATGCTTCCGCTTGAGTCGGTGATGTCGCCTTCACAAAATGCACTGCTCTTGGTAAAGCGAATCAATCGCCCGTTGGCTTTTAGCATCCCGTTACCTGGCGCAATGAAATTGACATTTAAATTAATCGTCCCACCCGGCACACGGTCTTGCCCCATGCTTCTCCAAGCCAGTCCCATGACTTGATCCAACAAGGTTGAAATTACTCCGCCATGCGCCATCCCTAGACGGTTGCTTAATCGCTTAACGATCTCTAGTTCAATGCAGGCACGTCCGTCTTGCCAGTCAATTAATTTAACGCCAAGATCTTCAATGAACTGCGAGCCAGCGAGCGGATTGTTTGAATCAGAAGTCATGGTTAAATTTAATAATTTCTAGTGTTTAAAATTAAAACGCGTCAAGGCATCTTCTTTTAATTTATTTTTTTGAACTTTGCCACTGGCGGTCATCCCTAATTTTTCAAAGTTTTCAACCACAGCAAAATATTTCGGAATTTTAAAATTAGCAATTCTTGATTTAAGCCACATGCTTAACTCATCTTGCGATAATGTTTGATGGTTTTTTAATGTGACATAGGCTGCACACACCTCTCCATATTTTTCATCAGGCAAACCAATGACTTGTGCGATTGCAATCAAGGGGTGAGACAGCAAAATCTCCTCAACCTCTGCCGGTGCTACATTTTCTCCACCCACTCGAAATACGTCTTTCAACCGACCAACAAATCTTAAATGTCCTTGCTCGGTTAAAAAGCCCAAATCGCCTGTGTGCAACCAACCCTCGGCATCAATTGTTTGAGCTGTGAGCTCTGCCTTGCCGTAATAACCCTTCATCACACTCCAGCCACGCACACAAATCTCACCCTGCACATTTGGCTCTAAGGCACTCAATTTGTCAGTGCCAATGATTTTGACCTCAATACCAGGAAGCGGTTTTGCCAAGCCATCAATGCGTCCTTGAACATCATCACGAAAATCGCTTTTGACAACATTTGGCGAGGCCTCAGATAAACCATACGACCAGCAAATGGTCTTGATGCCCAAATCATTGACAATTTTTTGCATGGTTTGTGGACCAGCTGCAGCCCAGCCACCACGAAGAACCAATTTTGAAGGATCAAACTTTGGATGATTCATGAGCAACTGAAAAATGGTGTCGTTCCCAGAGATGAACGTGCATTTTTCTAAGGCCAACATTTCAAGCGCGGCGCCAGGCTCAAAGGTCGGCAAGGTCACCAAACAGGCTTGCATCTCCAAACAAGCCAAAAGCGAAAGCGTGGAGCCAGCGACATGAAAGAAAGGTCGACAATTGAAGTAGCGGTCCGAATGGGTTAATCCAATTCGATGGGAGACTGCATTTGCATTGTGAAGCATATTTTCATGCGTTAGCATCACACCTTTTGGATATGCAGTGGTGCCGGAGGTAAATTGAATCAATAAAACATCATCGGCTTGGACGTCTTCAATGCGTGTGGACAAATCAAGGTCAGAGATGTGCTGCGCCCTGGCCAAAAATTCAGCGATGCCAAGACAGCCCTTGGGTGCAACACCACCAAGGACCACAACCTCGTCCAACAATGGCAGATCAACGCCGGGCAATTGATGATCAATTTGAGGCTCAGCATCTCTTAGCAAACTCAAAAAATCAATGCCTAAAAACGAATCCATTGTGAAAAAAATCTTCACATCTGCTTGCTTTAAACAGTACTGCAATTCTGACGATTTGAAACGTGTGTTCACAGGCACTGTGATTGCACCGATCAAGGCACAGCCAAAAAACACATCCACCCAGTTCTCATCGTTTGCACACATGAGTCCTATCAGGTCCCCTTTTGCAACACCTGAGTGAATCAAAGCCTTGGCAACGAGTTGTGCATTTTCTTGCACCTGCGCCCAGGTCCTTTGCACCGTAGGGGTAATGAGCGCTGGCTCGTGCCCACTTAGATCTACGCAAGACTGCAAAGCCCTTGCCAAACAATGCTTGTTCCAGTCCATCATTTACTCGTCAGTGATGCCAGCCGACTTGATGACCGAAGACCACCTGGCTTGCTCGGATTGAACAAGGTTTTTGTACTGCGCTGGATTGCCAGGTTGAGGCAAACTGGTCAGCTCGGAGAACTTATTGGTCACCTCCGGCGTCAACAAGGCCTCATTGGCTGCCTCGACCAAACGCTTGCTCAAGTCGGCAGGCAAGCCAGCAGGTGCAACCAAACCATACGCACCATCGGCCACCCACCCAGGCAAACCCACCTCTGGAGCCGAGGGCACCTCTTTTAAGGCAGACAATCTCTGAGAGTCACTCAACGCCAATCCACGAATGGTCCCCGCCTTGATCTGCCCCACCAGACCCGAAACCTCACCGATCATCAAATCGACATGCCCGCCCATTAAATCTTGAAGTGCGGGTGCAGCCCCTTTATAGGGCACATGAATAAATTTCACGCCAGTGAGTTTTTGAAACAATTCAGCCACCACATGGGCACTGCTGGCAACACCAGCTGATGCATAGGTCAAAACACCTGGTTGCGCTTTGGCCTTGCTCACAAGGTCAGCCAAGTTTTTGTAGGGCGAATTGACATTGACAACCAATACGTTGGGTGTTCTGACCAAGGTCGTTAAATAGCTCAGTCCGGTGATGGGATCAAATGGCATTTTCTTTGTGATGAATGGTGCATAGACCATTGCACCCGTACCCGCCATGCCCAATGTGTAACCATCCGGTTGGGCGTTGGCGACAAAGGAGACGCCCAACAAACCGCCTGCACCGGCCTTGTTTTCAACCAGCACTGTGGCGCCAAGCTTCACACCCATCGCATGGGCCAAAGATCGGCCCATCGCATCAGCTGGGCCGCCCGCAGGAAACGGCACAATGATCACAATGGGCTTATCTGGATAAGCTGCCCAGGAAAATGAGCACTGCAGCACAAGCAATAAACTCAAAAATATGGCCTTCATTGTTTCGCTCCTTTTTAGCTTTGTTTGTTCAAGCGTTTTTGGGTAAGTCAGGCACTGGAACGCCCGCATCAATCGCATCGCATTTTTTCTTTTCAGCCAAAACAACCGCTTTGGCCAAAGTCAGCACTTCTGCAGCCCTATGAATGGGAATAAAACAAACGCCCGTTGAATCGGCAAACACAATATCGCCACAAGAAACTCTGATTCCTGAAATTTGAATGTCTCCATTGATCTCAACAGTTTGAATTCTCCATTTGCCCGTGACGGGAGTCACTTCTGTTGACCACACAGGAAACCCAATGGAGCGAGAGTGTGCGACATCTCTAATGCCACCCTCAACAATGGCCCCAACCTCGCCTTGCCGTTTGGCTGTCTGTGATGAGATACCACCCATGTTTGAGATGCCAGGGACACCCTGAATGACAACGAAATCATCGGGCTGAGCCAAATTATGCGCCTCAAATTCAGCCATCCCATTGACCTTTGCTTTTGCTGCCTCATAAGCGTGAGCTCGCTGCATGATGTTCCTGACCGTCAAAGCCACACCTACACGGCATTCGTTGGACATGGTTGGCTTTAAAACACTCGCACCAATGACCCCTGTGATGCCCAACTCGTCCATGACATCGGACAAAACACCAGAGGCATCGCCAAGACTTCTAAAGCCCTCCAGCATACCCTGAGGCGCTCGCGGCACACTCATGTGTTTGATGTTTTCTCTTGCAATTTTTCCAGTTAGTTTTTTTTCTTGCATTTTTCAATCTCTCGTTTAAACAATATAAAACTTTAAAAATACCCGATCTTTAAGCGCTTCAGCGATAGAGATC
>CAILYC010000064.1 GCA_903838355.1 uncultured Burkholderiales bacterium
TCGTTCATTTGCACGCCGATCACCTTGACCTCAGGGCGCACGGCCTTGATGTAGTTGGCCACCCCAGAGATCAAACCTCCCCCACCAATGGCCACGAAGACGGCGTCGAGAGGACCCGTGACTTGGCGCAAAATCTCCATGGCAACGGTGCCTTGGCCGGCAATCACGTCGGGGTCGTCAAAGGGATGCACAAAGGTCATCCCCTTTTGCTTTTCCAGCGCCAAGGCGTGTTGGTGAGCATCGCTGTAGCTCTCACCGTGCAAGACGACTTGGGCGCCCAGGGCCTGTACGGCATCGATCTTGACGCCAGGGGTGGTGACCGGCATCACGATGGTGGCTTTGCAGTTGAGCTTTTGCGCAGACAGCGCCACCCCCTGGGCATGGTTGCCAGCAGACGCACAAATGACGCCTTTTTTGAGTTGGGCGGGGCTCAAGAGGGCCATTTTGTTGTAGGCGCCTCTGAGTTTGAAGCTGAACACGGGTTGCTGGTCTTCGCGTTTTAAAAGCACCGTGTGCCCCAAGCGCAGGCTCAGGGCTTGGGCCTTTTCCAAAGCGGTCTCGCGCGCCACGTCATAGACCTTGGCGTTGAGAATTTTGATCAGATAGTCCGACGGCGCCAAGCCTGTGTGGGGGTTGTCGAGGGTGCGCTGAGTGCGCGGTGTGCGCTTTGTGGGATGGGGTGGCTTAGGGGTGCTGGTGCTCATGGGCTAGATTCTAGACCCCTGGGGTGAGTTGTCGCCCTGGGCAATGGGCAATGGGCAATGCGCCCATTGGGCTTGCGCGGCATTTGAGACAAAAATTACGGTACAGTCTTTCAAAGTGAAAGACCGCCAGCGCGGGGCCTTAAAAAAAAGACAAAAAAAACCCCGAACCGTGAGGTTCGGGGATAAATCCACCAGTGATGGTGGAGGAGACAAACGGTGCAAGACTTGATCTCGCAAGACTCCAATATACCAATTATTTTGTTGCACTGCAACATCTAATGCTTACAAAAAGAAAGGGCACAATCATGGACTGCACAGTCACTTGGACAGGCGCCACGGGGGCTCGCTCGGCCATGGGGTTTTTGGCCGAAACCGGCAGTGGGCACACGGTGATGATGGACGGCGCGCCCGACCCGGCCAAGCCCGACAATGGTGGACAAAACTTGGCACCGCGTCCCATGGAAATGGTGCTCGCGGGCACTGGCGGGTGCACCGCCTATGATGTGGTGTTGATCTTGAAGCGCGGTCGCCAACAAGTAAGCGGCTGTCAAGTTCAATTAAAGAGCGAGCGTGCCCTCGAGGACCCCAAAGTCTTCACCCAGATCCACATGCATTTTGTGGTGACGGGCACGAACTTGAACACTGGGGCGGTGGAGCGGGCTGTTGCCTTGAGCCACGACAAATACTGTTCGGCCTCGATCATGCTTGCCAAAACCGCGCAAATCACCACGAGTTTTGAGATCGTGTCTCAAAATGATGGCGCTGGCGAAAGTGCTCACGCTCAGCGGTAAACCCATTCCAACGGATTTAAATGTGGTGTGCCACGGTGGTCATCACCTTGGCGCTCAGGCTCATGAGGGTTTTGATGGGTTGGGGTAGCTCTTGTGCGCCGGCCTTTTGAGCCCCATGGGCGTGCTGGATTTCGTCTTTTTGCATTTGTGCCACGATCGCCTTGGAGGCCCAGTCATTGGCGGGCAAATGTTTCATGTGAGACGCCAGATGGCTTTCCACTTGTTTCTCGGTCTCCACCACAAACCCCAGGCTGATGCGGTCTTTGCCCAGTTTGCCCAAGGCGTATCCGAGCACAAAAGCCCCGGTGTACCACAAGGGATTCAAATAACTGGTGTGCCCGCCCAATTGAGCGATGCGCTCTTGGGTCCAGGCCAAGTGGTCGGTTTCCTCCATGCGCGCGTGCTTGAAAAGACTTTGCAGCTCGGGGTCCGAGGTGGCCAGCCGCTGTGAGCTGTAAAGCGCTTGAGCGCACACTTCCCCCACGTGGTTCACGCGCATGAGTGCCGCCGAGAGGTCTTTCTCAGCGGGCGTTAACTCGTGGGTCGTGCCTTCTATGCCAGGCTGCAAGCGCCCTTGTGGGCTTGGGCGGCTGGCATGGGGCTTGGCAAATAAGGTGCGCAGGGCATCGTCCAAGACGCCAATGAATAGGTCGGTATTGTTCATGGGTGTGATTGTGTCCTATTTTTTTGCAGGTCACTTCGGCTTGTTGTCAGTCAAGACCGAGGCCAGTTCATGTGAATTTTTAATGAGCGTTAAAGTTCGCATTGTCTTCATTTTGAAATAGTTATGAAACATAACTTTCACATTCATGTTGCAAAGCAACAACTTATTTAAAATCAGTTACTTATTTACTTTACGCCACCACCATAGTTCTGTTTCAATGCAAACAACTTCCCGTTAATGGGGGTTTACCCAGGTGGCAATTTGATTGCTTAAAAATTGGATGACTCTGGGAATTTTTTAACCATGGAGAAAACAAACATGAAAAGAACACTCGTTGCCTTGGCCGCTATGGCTTCATTGGGCGCAATGGCCGAAACCAGCATGACAATTTATGGTGTTATCGATGGAGGTCTGCGCCAAGACTCCAACGCAGCCAAGACCTCAGCAGGGGCTACACAGTCCCAGTCCCAGTTCCTCAATGGCACTTTGAACACCTCCAGATTCGGTTTCAAGGGCACCAAGGATCTACAAAGTGGCTTGAAAGCCAACTTCAAGTTGGAGAGCGGTTTCACTGAAGGCAATGGCCAAGACGCCGGCAATGTGGTCAACCCAGCCGTGACCACTGTGCCCCAAACCGCCAGCACCTACTCTAAAAATACCTTGTTTGATCGCACTGCAAGTGCTGGTTTGCAAGGTTCATGGGGTGCCATCGATCTAGGCCGTGTGACTGCATTTGCCTATGATTTGAACGCTGGCTATGTCAACGATCCTTTGGGCCTAGAGATGACCAACAACAACCATTATGTGGCTGCAAAAGCGTTCAACATCAACCCACAAGGTTTGGTCATTCAATCGAGTTTTTTCACGGTTCGCCGCGACAACTCTTTCAAGTACACCGGCACATTTGGTGGCTTGAGCGTGGGTGCAGCCTATTCCTTGGCCAATGTGGCCGGTAGCCAATCCGCGGGTTCTTCCATGCAAGCCATGGCCAAATATTCTGGCAACGGCTTCACCTTGGCTGCTTCGACCGACAGCTTGCAAGACGCCAATTCACTCAAGCAAACATTGAGCACCTTTGGCGGCAATGTGACTGTTTCGGGCTTCAAAATCACAGCCGGCGGTACACAGTTGAGCACACCCGCTGGTTTCGCCCCCGTGGCCTCATCCTTTACGAGCAACAGCTATTCCAATCCATCGGGTTTCATCGTCGGTGGTTCTTCAGCTGCACAGACCAAAATCAATGTGGCTGACATTGGTGTTGCTTACCAGATGGGCCTCTTCAACATCGTGGGCGGATACTACAACGCGCAAATCCAACAAGGTGCTTTGGCCAACAACACGGTGAACACACTCATTGTTCGCGTGCGTTATGCCTTGGATCCTTCCACCGATTTGTATGTTGAGGCCGACAACTCCAAGGCCACTGGTTTGGTGGAAGCCAAGGCAGCCGGTGCAAGTTTGAGCGACACGGGCTTCACTGCCGGTTTGCAATACCGCTTCTAATGCGCTGCGGGGTCTCTACTGGTGAGAGCCACCCGCTTTAGTGGGTGAGCCACGCCCTTGTCGTTTAACGCGGGTCTGGCTTGTTCAAAAAAAGAAGGTCCCAAGTCTTGTCTTGGGCCTTTTTTGGTTTTTATGAATATCTTTCATTTCTGCGCTTGAACTTGGCCAGTCGTTCAATCGCAAGTCCCAAGTTGACGCAGTTTCATCGATTGGACACAAACCTCAGGGTAAACCCTAGAAATGGTGAACTTAAGTGGTGATGATCGGGGCAATTTGTAACTCTATGACAACACAATGACCCCTGATTGACTGAAAGTCTTTGCTTCCGCGTCTTCGCTCTGGTGAAATAGTAACAACTTCCCAATAAAGGGGGTTGGCATAGGGTCGCTGATTTAAATTCAATTCTAAAAAGCGGCTCAAAGCTCTTAATTAAACCTTGGAGAATCTTTGACATGAAAAAAACACTAGTTGCGATCGCTTCCTTAGCAGCTTTGGGCGCTTTGTCCACATCTGCTATGGCCCAGTCTTCCATGACCATTTACGGCAACCTTGACCAGACTTTGTACAACTCTTCTCAAGGTGGCAAAACCGTCACTTCTACTGCGTCCAATGCCAACTCATCTTCTTACTGGGGTATCACCAGCACTGAAGACATCGGTGGTGGTATGAAGGCTTCTTTTGACCTCCGTTCTGAAATCACATTGATGACCGGACAAGCTGCATCGACCACAACTTCTGCAACCAATGCTGGTGCAACCA
>CAILYC010000065.1 GCA_903838355.1 uncultured Burkholderiales bacterium
CATCAACCCACACATCAACCCACACATCAACCCACAATCAATGGGGGCCAGTCATGAGCCCGAATGCTCTCGAGATCAAGGCCTTGTGCAAGAATTTTGGGCCCACCAAAATCATCGAAAACTTGAACTTGTCGGTGTTGAGGGGCGAGAGGGTCGCCATCATTGGCCCCAACGGGGCGGGCAAGTCCACACTCTTTAATCTCATCAGCGGCCAATTTGCCCCCACCAGTGGCGAGATAAGGCTCAACGGTCGTGCCATCCAGGGCAAGGCGCCGCATGAAATCAATCGACTGGGCTTGGCGAGAAGTTTTCAGGTCACCAATGTGTTTCCCAATCTGAGTGTCTTTGACAACTTGTGCTGCTCGGTGCTGTGGAGCCTTGGGCACGGTTACCAAGTCTTGGCGCGCTTGTCTGCCTTGAAGGATGTGAGCGAGCGTGCGCGGTCTCTCATGCACTCGCTCAGGCTCAGCGGCAAACGCAACAAGCTCGCGAGTGAGCTCACCTACGCTGAGATGCGCGCCTTGGAGATGGGGGTCACCTTGGGCTCGGGCTCAGACGTGATCCTCCTTGATGAACCGACTGCGGGCATGAACAACACCGAGACGTCACAGTTTTTGGCGCTCATGCTGGAAGTGACCCAGGGCAAGACCCTCTTGGCCGTTGAGCACGACATGGGGGTGGTCTTTGGCTTGGCCGACAAAATTGCCGTCTTGGTCTATGGTGAACTCATTGCCTACGACACGCCTCACGCCATCAAGTCCAACCGCGCAGTCCAAGAAGCCTATCTGGGCGTGGCGCCTTGAAGACGCATCACCGCACACCACAGCAACCCATCACGCCATGTTGAACATCACCGAGCTGCACGCGTTTTACGGCAAAAGTCACATCTTGCATGGCGTTAATTTAACGGTGGCACCCGGTGAGATCGTCTCCTTGCTCGGCAGGAACGGCTCAGGCCGCTCCACCTTGGCCAAGGCCATTGTGGGCCAAGTGCAGTGCACGGGTAACTTGTTTTGGAAAGAAACGCCCCTGCAGGACTTGAAGCCCTTTGAAATTGCCCGTCTTGGGGTGGGCTATGTGCCGGAGTCGAGAGAGATTTTTGCCGCCCTCACGGTCGAGCAAAACCTCGCCTTGGGGGTGCAAAAAAACCGCCGTACTGCGTCTGACAAAAGCTGGAGCGCCCAGGACATGTACCACCTCTTTCCTCGCTTAAAAGACCGCCAACACGTGACCGCCGGGGTGCTCTCAGGCGGCGAGCAGCAAATGCTCACCCTGTGCAGAACCCTCATGGGCAACCCCGACTTGATCGTGATCGATGAGCCCACTGAGGGCTTGGCCCCGAAAATCGTCGACTTGGTGAAATCGTATTTGCTCTCGCTCAAAGCGCGCGGCTTGGCGGTGCTCTTGATCGAGCAAAAGCTCACCATTGCGCTTGACATCTCCGACCGGGTCGCTGTGATGGGGCACGGGCGCATTGTGTTTGAGGGTTTGGCGCAAGACCTCAAGCACCAAGAGCGCATCCGAAAAGAGTGGCTCGAGGTTTAGGGGTTAACGGCTCTCAGGTGCGAGCTTGATGGCAAGTGGTGGTCGCAAGTGGTGGTCGCAAGGAGTGGTCGCAAGGAGTGGTCG
>CAILYC010000066.1 GCA_903838355.1 uncultured Burkholderiales bacterium
AAAATGAACGGCTTGGACCCCTTGAAATACATGACCGATGTCTTGACCAGGTTACCGACCCATCCCAACAGCCGGATTGAGGAACTGTTCCCTCACAACTGGCAGCCCCTGCAAAATTAAAAAACCGGTTGAATATTCGGGTTGTCAATGTGTGTTGGCGCACCGCTTACAATCTATTGAGGTCTTTGTTACAAGACCCCTAGGGCTTCTTTCTTATGAGTCAACAACACCAACACCGAGGGACTACCATGCACAGCACCAAACTCACAGGCTTGGCTTTTTTCTTTTTGATCAACCTGTTTGCATTTCACACCATTTTTAAAGGACTCGCAGACCGCTCACAAGCCGGCCTGTGGTTGGCGTCCATTTGTTTCGGATTGATCATCACCTATGTGCTGCAACTCACTGCCATGACCCACAAGGACGCGGCTTGAGATAAAACCCTTCAGTTGAAGTGCGCCACCCCCTCGGGCTTGGCGAGGTGCGACAAATCGACACCATAGGTGGGCCCTATGGCGCCCTGGCTTTTTTGAGCGCCTCATCGTAATACGACAAATCAAAATACGCCTCGGGTCTCTTCACACTGTCTGTGTCCTTGCGCTCTATTTCTGCACGCAGTTTGAGCATGTTCTCAAAACCGATTTTATTGAACTCGGCATCGGGTGTGAAACCGAAGTTTGGGTCTAGCAACTGTTCGTAGGTTTTTTGAGCAGCCCAGTCTGAGAGCTCCAGCTTGTCCTTGAGCAAACGAATGCATTCGGCTTTGTTTTTCGGGTCTCTCACCATCCGCAAGGACTCAATATAGGCTTGCAAATAGGTTTCCAGCAGGCTGCGGTGTGACACGGCCCAGTCCCGCATCACAAAAGTGCCCACGGCTTGATAGGCCCCAAAAATATCCACCATTCGACCCAGACTTTTGAGTCCGTGCTCTTGGGCCACAACGTTAAAAGGCAGATTCAAAATGGAGGCCGAATTGTCATGGCTTTTGACCATGGCTTGATAGCGGTAGACCACCGCACCCACGGGTTTCACAGTGTAGTCTAAGCCGTCTTTGAGTCCAAATTGGAGAAGAATTTTTTTGGCTTGTAAGGCGTAGGCCGTGTTGCTTGCATCCACCACCAAGGTTTTGCCTTTCATGTCGGCAAAGCCCTTGATGTCAGCTTGAACAACGAAGTCGTTCATTCCAGAGTCGCCGCCACTCACGATGACCGCCTCTTTTTTTGCCACTTCGATCATTGCTAAAGCGTTGTCCACTGCTGAGTGCACCACGTCCAAGCGACCACTGCCCAAGTCCGCACGCTGCTCATTGGAGCTCTCGGTCAAGCTCAAGTTGATTTTGAGGCCATGCTGCTCAAACACACCTTTGGACAGCCCCAGGTACACAGGCAGCGTTTTGGCATTGGGAAATGCACTCACGCGAACCAGCGTCTCGGTCTGCGAACGACCCTCTTGCTGAGCAAGCCCCATGGCCAAGATCAAAGTCAACAGCAAAAGGCTACTCGAGTTTAAATGGGTGAATTTCATCGTGGAACACTCAAATGAAAATTAAAAAGCGAGGGTAGCGATGATCTTCGTAAAAGAGCAACTTGACCTCCTAAAGATCCGTCATTGACTGGCGTTCAAGCCATACTCATTGGCCACTCTTAGAGTCTGCTCGTAAGTGTCCGTCATGATTTTGGCCAACTCTTCGGGCTTTGAAGACAAGGGGATGGAGCCGGCTTTTTCGATCAAATCCTTGTACTCGGGCATTTGCACGATGTCAACAATGGCGCGGTTCAGTGTATTGATCACAGGGCTTGGAGTGCCATTCGCAGCACAGATGCCCAACCACCCAAAGCGAACAAAAGGGACTCCCTTTTCAAGGAGAGTGGGTGTGTCTGGCATCACGGCAAGCCTGTCGGGACTGCTGACGGCCAAAAGCTTGAGTTTTCCATTCTTCACCATGGGGATGATGGGTCCCGTGGGTGAAACATAAAGTTGCACCCGACCAGCGAGTAAATCACCCATCATTTCCGTCCCCCCCTTGTAGGGCACACCCACCATCTGGATGCCCGTCAATTTGCCCAATTCAAGCGCCAACAATTCCTGCGCAGAGCCTCGGCCAATCATGCCGTAATTGAGCTCCCCCGGTTTGGTCTTTGCAAAAGCCAGAAAACTCTCCCAACTGTTGGGGGGCAATTCACTGGTGAGCACCACTGCATAGTAGTAGCGCGATATTTGTGAAATCGTCGCAATGTCAGACAATTTGTAGTTGATGTTGCGGTAAACCGCGGCATTGATCGCTTCAAAATGGGTGCACAGCAAGAGGCTGTAGCCATCGCGGGGCTTGCTGAGCACATCTTGTGTGGCGATCTGTCCACCCGCCCCCGTCTTGTTCTCCACCACCACCTTCTTGCCCAAATTCGAGGACAAGTGCTCGGCGATGAATCGGGCGGGAATATCGGTTGGCCCACCCGCAGAAAATCCGACCACAAGCCGTATTTGTTTTTCTGGATAGACACTTTGAGCAAAAACGTGACCCATGCGTGAGCATCCAAGCCCAGCCAGCGCCAAGGCTGTCATCATGAAGCACAGGCGATTAAAGGTCAAATAAAAAGATGGGGGCATTCAAGTGTTCAAAGAGGTCAGTGCCAATGGCGTCCAATAAGAAGAGTCCACGCTTTCGCACCGACTCGGGTCTAACTGTAAAGAGTTTGAACTCCCAAGCGTACCCTTGAAAACCCTGCCCACTCGAGGAGCGCATGAACTCTAAAATGAGCCAACCACCCATTTTTTCGCACAAGCCACATACCCCATGAAACGCAGCTCAAATACCCACATTCGCACAACCCATACCGGCAGCTTACCCAGACCTGATTCCATTTTGGAGGCCGTGCGCGCTCAATTTGAAAAAACTGGACGACCCGACCCCAGAGGCACCCAAGAATACGAAGACAATCTGCGCCAAAGCGTATTCGATATTGTCGACATTCAAGCCAAGGCTGGACTCGATACAGTTGGGGATGGAGAATGCAGCAAGCCCAGTTTCAGAGGCTACCTTTCTCAAAGATTGGCAGGGTTTGAGCCCAGAATTCCAGCAGATGGCATCCCTGTTCCTGGTCCCGTCACGGCCAACAGTGCAGACGCCAAGCTCTTTCCAGACTACTATGAGGGTGTCAAAAAGAACAACCCTTTTGCCAACACCATCCGTGTGGCGCCCAGGGTTTGCATTGAAAAGATTGAATACGTCGGTCATGCGGATTTAGCGCGAGACATCAAAAACTTACAAGACGCCATGGCCCAGCACCAATGCGACGAGGGTTTCATGCCCGCTGCTGGCCCCATCCCAGTCGATGGCAACGAGTTCTACAACTCCGAGTCCGAGTACTTTGAAGCCTATGCAAACGGCATGCGCGAAGAATACAAGGCCATCATCAACTCAGGACTGCTCTTGCAAATCGATGACCCGAGGATGGTGAGCTCATGGGACGCAAGAGGCAGCATGGACCTCAAGGCTTATCGCGAAGGCATGGTTCGTCGCATTGAATACATCAACCACGCGCTCAGAGATTTGCCCGTGGACCGGATTCGATTTCACACCTGCTATGGTGTGAATTTCGGACCACGGGTGACGGACTTGCAACTCGAGCAAGTGCTCGATTTGCTCTTGACCATCAGCGCTGGATCCATCTCATTTGAAGCGTCCAACCCAAGGCACGATCACGAGTGGCGCGCCGTCAAAGGACTGGACCTTCAAGGTAAAGTATTGATTCCAGGCGCCATCACCCACTCCAATGTCACCATTGAGCACCCTCAAATTGTGGCCGATCGGATGGACAAATGGATACAAGCCGCAGGTGCTGAAAACCTCCTCTTTGGCAACGATTGCGGTTTTGCATCGACTGCAGGCAACTGCGAAATTCCAACCACTGTGGCATGGGCAAAACTGCAAGCCTTGGGTTCTGGCGCAAGACTCGCATCGACCCGTCATTGAGCACCTGGACCAACTCAACATCATGCAAAAACACCAGATTCAAGTCGCCGTGATCGGTTATGGATGGTGGGGCCAAACCATCACCAAAATCCTCCAGGACTCCCCCCTCATTGACGTTGCCCTCGTGGTGGAGGTGAGCGCAGCAGTCAAAATCAAAGCCCAAGAGGATGCGAAAACGCTGGGCTTTCGCGTTGAAGAGGATTTTCAAGCAGCGCTCCAAGACGCTCAAATTGATGCACTGATTCTTTGCACTCCACATTTAGAGCACTCCCATCAAATCATCGCTGGCGCCAAGGCCCAGAAACACATCTTTTGCGAAAAACCACTGTGCTTGAGCTTTACCGACGCACAAAAAAGCATCCAAGCTTGCATTGACCACAAGGTCGCCTTGGGGATCGGACACGAAAGACGCTTTGAACAAGCCATGCTGATGCTAAGCGAGCGGGTGAGAAATGGTGATCTTGGCACCTTGCTGCAAATTGAAGCCAATTTCAGCCAAAACAAATTCTTAAACCTCCCTCCCGACAATTGGCGACTTTCCAAAGAGTTTGCGCCTTGTGGCCCGCTGTCTGCCACTGGCATTCATTTGGTCGATTTGGCCATCTCGCTATTGGGCCCCGCCTCGAGCGTCTACGCTAGGCTCAACACCTTGGCCACGTCTTTTTCCAATGGTGACACCTTGGCCATTTCCTTGAATTTCCCAAGTGGTGCGACCGCACTCATCAGCGCCATTTTGGCCACTCCATTTGACGGGCGCTTTTGTGTGTATGGCTCCAAGGGTTGGATTGAAATCAGAGACCGAACACACCCAGAGCATCCCACCGGTTGGGACGTCTCGCATTGCAACGAAAAAGGCGAGATCAGCAAAACTTTTTATGCACCGGCCTCAAGTGTTCGCTCCAACCTAGAGTCTTTTGCAAAATCCATCTTGGACCCACAGCACCGCTACCCCGTGAGTTTGGATGAAATGCGGGCCAATGTGGCAGCACTGGAAGCGATCATGGAATCGGCTTCAAGCCAACAAATAGTGACGATCAAGCATTGAATAAGATATTCAAACCCAGCAACTCATCGGCATCCAAACTCTCTTAGGAGTCACCATGGTCAAAACTCTAGCCCTGCTCGTCATGGTTGTGCAGTGGAGCATTGCAGGCGCGGCCCCGCTGGACGATTACCCCAACAAGGCCATCACCATTGTTGTGCCATCCACACCGGGGGGAGGCACCGACACCTCCACCCGCATCATTGCGCCAAAGTTGTCTGAAAACCTCGGACAACCCATTGTGATCGCCAACAAACCGGGGGTCAGTGGCAACCTTGGCGCCGCATTTGTCGCCAATGCTCTGCCCGATGGCTACACCTTGCTCACCTTGATTTCATCTCATGTGATCAATCCCCACATGTTTGCCAAGGTAGGCTATGACATCGACAAAGATTTCACCCCCATCTCCCGCACGGTCACCGTCCCCGATGTATTGATCGCCAACAAAAATTTACCAGCACAAAATCTAGACGAATTGATGGCTTACCTCAAGGCCAATCCAGACAAGGTCAATTTTGGCTCGGCGGGTATGGGGAGTTTTTCGCATTTGATGATGGAGTTTTTTGCTCTCGATGCCGGCGTAAAACTGTTGCACGTGCCGTACAAGTCCACTTCGCAGGCCTTCAACGATGTCTTGTCAAACCATGTCTCCATGATGGTGGCCGACATCGCCTTGGCCAACCCCTTCATCAAAACCGGCGCCCTCAAGGCCTATGGTGTGAGCAGCCTCTCACGCTCTGACATTGCACCAGACATCCCCAGTCTTTCTGAGTTGGGACTCAAAGGCTTTGAAGCCAACCAATGGTTTGGTCTCGCGGGACCCGCCAAGCTGCCCCCTCAAGTCACAGAGAAATTGTTCGCCGCTTTGAAAAAAACCCTCTCAGACCCTGAACTCAGGGCCCGCTTGGCCACAGACGGCATGACGTCTTCACCCAATGCTTCTCCCAGTGAGTTTGCCGGTTTCATGCGAACGGAAGGCATGAAATGGTCGAAAATCATCAAAGAAGCCAAAATCGAAAACGAAAAAACCCCATGAATGACCGCATTCTTGTCACCCCATGAGTCAAAAACCTGTTGCATTGATCACGGGGGCCTCCTATGGTGTTGGCGCCCAGACCGCCATCGATTTTGCCCATCAAGGCTATGACGTGGTCTTGACGGCCAGGAAATGGGTCAACCTCGAGCGCATCAAGTCGATTTTAGAAAAAAACAAGATTCAACCCCTTTGCTTGGCCCTCAATCTTGAAGACCCGCACAGTATTGAAGACGTTATCAAGGCGATAGACCAGCGGTTTCATCGCCTGGATGTCTTGGTCAACAACGCCGGCACCAATGTGCGACAACTCGCCCTTGATGTGACCCTGGAGCAATGGGACAGTGTCCTCAACACCAATTTAAAAGGGACTTTTTTCATGTCACAAGCCGCGGCCCTGTACATGATTGCTAAAAAAATCCAGGGCTCAATGGTCAATGTTGCTTCGGTACATGGCTTGCAAGGCGCACTCGAGCGTTCAACCTATGGCATCTCAAAAGCGGGCATGATTCAAATGACCAAGATGTTGGCCCTTGAATGGGCTGAGCACGGCATCCGAGTCAATGCCGTGGCGCCTGGACGACTGATGACCGATTCTCCCTCTCGAAGTTTGACCAGCAACGACCCAGACTACATGAAAGCCATGTTGGCCAAGATCCCCCTGCATCGCTTGGCAACAGTCGAAGAAGTCGCAGGTGCCATTGTTTTCCTAACAAGCGCACTGGCCAATTCAATCACGGGACAAACCGTGGTGCTCGATGGTGGTTTGACCATTTCTTGACATCCTCCCCCTTAGCGGAGAGGATTTCCGCGCACCCTGTTAAAGTCAACACCCATGCCAACGGTTGATGCGGGTTGGCGTTGATCCGCAGTGCCATGCTCGTCCCGCAGGCCCTAAAGGATCCTCAACTTATACCCAGCCATGCGGCCTCATATTCCCTCAAAGCTTGGGGGCTTACAAATATTTTCCCCAAGTCCTTGAAATATCTTCATAATCAATCCGTGGTCTCGAAAACTTTTCTTCGCTGGGAGTTCATCATGGCTTGTTTACTTGGGCTGATCCCCAAACTGCTGCGTTGGTCTTTGCTTTGTTGGGGGTCTTGGACAATTTTGAGCTCGCCTATCAATGCCTGGGCGCAAACTTATCCATTGAAAGCCATTTCCCTCATCACGCCCTTTCCTGCAGGAGGACCGACAGACTCGATCGCCCGACTGATGTCCATTGAACTGGCCAAGAAACTCGGGCAAGCTGTGGTCGTTGACAACCGCCCTGGTGCTGGCGGCAATATTGGCTGCGAGATTGTGGCAAGGGCCACGCCGGATGGCTATACACTTTTGTTCACTTCTTCAAGCACGCACTCCATTGGTGCAGCCTTTGGCAAAAAACTCCCTTTTAATTACGACGCCGATTTCACCCCCATCGCCCACGTGGCCGATGCGCCCAATATATTTTTGCTCACCAAAAATCTCTCCATCAATACGCTGAAAGATTTTATCGACTACGCCAAGTCTCACCCCGACGCCCTCAATTTCGCTTCGGCGGGCAACGGCACGATCATGCACTTGACAGGGGAGTATTTTGATTCCCTGACCGGCGTCAAGATGATGCACATCCCCTACAAAGGATCGGGCCTTGCCATGCCCGACTTGATGTCAGGCAAAGTCCACGTCTTGTTTGACAGCGTGGTCTCAGGCATGCAACACGTCCAAGACGGAAAATTGACGGCCATTGCCATCACCAGCAAGAAAAGAATTCCCAACCTCCCCAATGTTCCGACCTTGATGGAAATCGGCGCCCCCTTTGGACTCAAAGATTTTGTCTCCGAGGTGGTTTGGGGGATGTATGGTCCTAAAAATTTACCCCCAAGCGTCACCCAGCGAATCAATCTTGAAGTAAACCGGGTTCTTGAACTCCCCAACGTGAAACAAGAGTTGTTCAATTTTGGAGCAACCACGGGTGGTGGAACCCCGCAAGAATTCAATAAAGTGATGCTCGATGATCGAAGCCGTTGGTCCAAGGTGATCGTGGAGCAAAAAATACAAGCCGAATAAAGCAAAGCAAAAAACCTCTGATCACGGTAGTCTTTCAATTTCAGCTTGTAATTCCTTGAGTCGCTCTGGGTCTGTTTCTGTTGCGCGTTGCTGCTCTAACGCTTTCTTGTAGTTAAAATTGCTCGCGCGAATTCGCAGTTGTTGGTTGGCTTTTTCTTTGTCGTAGCTGGAGAACTCCAAGTCTGGCTTGACCCACACCCACAGACCCACCGGGACCGAAGCGAGCGCAACGACCGCCGTGAGCGCAGCGCCCCTCACACACTGTTGAACTTTTGAACGGTGACTGGCATGGTTCATGGATTGGATGTTCTCATCGTGCAAGCCTTCAAGGGTAGCGCATTTGGCGATCGTGTCGCATTTATGGAGTGACTGGCATCCTTGAAGGACCTTTGCCTTGAGAGGCGCCCAAGCAAAGAGGCGATTCAAGTTAAAATTGCGATTCAATCCCCTCGAAATCCATACGACCTACTCAAAGCCTCCACCATGTCAGAACACCAAGAATGGGCACTGCCAAAATCCATTCAAATCAAACCCAAAGCTTTGGAATTCGATCTCCAACCTGCTTTGGACAGCTTGGTCTTCATTCACATGGAGGCCTTTGAAGACG
Source organism: uncultured Burkholderiales bacterium (assembly GCA_903838355.1). Lineage (GTDB taxonomy): Bacteria > Pseudomonadota > Gammaproteobacteria > Burkholderiales > Burkholderiaceae_C > Limnohabitans. The sequence continues at coordinate 8,708 of CAILYC010000066.1, forward strand.
GACTGACAGCGAACACCTTGGGCACGCAGAGAAATGGCTATGGCGTAGTCATTTCTGCGCAAGGGACCATTCTCACCATCGGCTATTTGATCACAGAAGCCTCCAAGATATGGATCACCACCAACAAAGGCGTGGTGGTACCTGGCTTTACCTTGGCCTACGACCAAGCCACTGGATTTGGCCTTATTCAGCCTCTGGGGGCATTGGAATGCTCGCACTTGGAGATGGGCTCAAGCGACACACTCGAGCTTCCACAAAAAGCCTATGCATTGGGACACGGCGGCGTCGCCCACTCGATGGAGACCCAAATCATAGCCCAGCAAGAATTTGTCGGGTTTTGGGAGTACTTGATCGAAGACGCCTTGTACACGACTCCCGCCCATCCGCGTTGGTGTGGTGCAGCCTTGGTGGACACACTCGGCAGACTCATCGGCATAGGTTCACTCTTGGTGCAACAAGAATCCAAAGGCGAAGTGGTGGAGTGCAATATGTTTGTACCCATTGATTTGCTCAAACCCATTTTGAACGACCTGATCAACACCGGTCAAACCAGTGCTGCGGCCAGACCTTGGCTGGGCATTTACACCGTCGAGGCAGAGGGCCAACTCATCATCAGCTTTATCACGCCAGGCTCACCCGCGGAAAAAGCGGGCATCAAGGACGGCGACCAAGTCGTCAAGGTGGGGCTTGATCGAGTCTTCACCCTGTCGCAATTGTGGCAAGCCATTTGGAAGCTGGGGCAAGCTGGGGTCAAGGTGCCCTTGTCTTTGGCCAGAGATGGGGAGTTGATCCACATCACCCTCACTTCAGTCGACCGCAACTCGCTGCTTAAAAAACCCATGATGCATTGAGACCCCCCCTTGCATGAAGGCCAGACATGAAAAGAATTGACCACCAGCACTTGTCCCCAGAAAGTGCAGGCCCGCCACACGCCTTAGACGAACAGACCAGGCCTTACAGCAAAGAGTGGTTGAATGCCTATTGGATGCCGTATACCGGTAACCGGGACTTCAAATCCAAACCTCGCATGTTGGTGAGCGCCAAGGGCTGCTACTACACCACCAGCGACGGGCGACAAGTGCTTGATGGATTGTCTGGCATGTGGACCAGTGGACTGGGTCATTGCAGACAAGAGATCACCCAAGCCATTGTCAAGCAATGTTCAACCCTTGACTTGTCACCATCATTTCAATTCAGCCAACCACTCGCCTTCGAATTGGCCAACAAACTCGTGGAGCTCACCCCCGAAGGCTTGGACCACGTCTTTTTCACCGGCTCAGGCTCAGAATCGGCCGACACTTCCCTCAAAATGGCCCGTGCCTACTGGAGACTCAAAGGCAAAGCCTCTAAAACGCGTTTCATTGGCCGCGAAAAAGGCTATCACGGCGTGAATTTTGGGGGTTACGCTGTGGGTGGCATGGCCGCAAACCGCAAGATGTTTGGCCAAAGCGTCGAGGTCGATCACCTCCCTCACACCCAATTGGCGAGCAATGCCTTTTCCAAAGGCATGCCCAAAAATGGGGTTGAACTCGCCGACGAGCTCACCCGACTCATAGGCTTGCATGACGCGAGCAATATTGCGGCGGTGATCATTGAGCCGTTCTCAGGTTCTGGCGGTGTCGTGGTCCCCCCTGAAGGCTATTTGCAAAGAATTCGCGATATTTGTTCAGCCAACAACATCCTCTTGATCTTTGATGAGGTCATCACCGGTTTTGGTCGTTGCGGCGCCTACACCGGCGCGCAAGCTTTTGGTGTCACGCCCGACATCATGAATGTGGCCAAACAAATCACCAATGGTGTGCAACCCATGGGGGCCGTGCTCACCAAGGCGGACCTCTATCAAACCTTCATGGAACATGGCGGCCCCGACTACCTCGTCGAGTTTGCCCACGGCTACACCTATTCTGCCCACCCTGTCGCTTGTGCCGCAGCACTGGCAGCGCTGGATCTTTTGGTGCGTGACAACATGATGGAACAAATCAATGCCCTCGCCCCCTATTTCGAGAACGCGGTTCACTCGCTTCGTGGGGTCAAGCACGTCGTCGATATCCGCAACTACGGCTTGGCTTGCGGAATCTCTATTGACCACCACCCTGGTGAGCCCGCCAAGCGGCCTTATGAAATCGCCATGAAGATGTATGACAAAGGCTTTTATGTGAGATACGGGGGTGACACGATTCAACTCGCCCCCCCCTTCATCATGACTCGCGCTCAAATCGACAGCTTGATCAATGCACTCGCAGAGACCATCAATTCTCTGTGAACCAAGCAGCAGGGACTTTAATGAGCAGCAACGCTCTCGAAATGGAATACGGCGCTTGAATCCATCAATTTGGCGTCATCTCTCACCGCAATGCCCCAGTGGTCCATGCGCTTGGGCGGCCACTTCCAGTCTTCCGGTGTGCCCGTGACGTAACTGTCGTCCACCCGCTCAATTTCACTGGTGAACTCAATGCAAGCACCAAAGGGACCGATGTAATAAGCAAACGCATTGTCACCTGGGCCGTGACGCCCAGGTCCCCAGACGGTCTCAAAGCCATTGTCTTTCATGCGACCCATGCCGGTGAACATGTTGTCCATGTCCAGCATCTCAAAGGCAATGTGGTTCAGGGTCGCTTTGTCAGAGTCGGCGTAGGCCACCACATGGTGGAGTTCGTCACAGCGCAAGAAATTCATCACCTTGGTGCGGTCGGAGACTTTAAAGCCCAAGACATCGATGAGCAACTGGGATGCTGCTTCACGCTGGGACGTGTTGAACACCACATGGGCCACGCGCAAGGGGTGTGTTCCATCTGAGGCCAGGACGGCCGGTGGGGCATCTTTTTCACAAATCACCCGAAACGGCTCGCCTTCAAGTCCTGTGAAGGTAAAACCCGCGCCATGACCTGGCTCATTGAACTCATTGACCCATTCGCTGTGCTTGAGGCCCTGGGCTTTGACCCGCTCGAAACTGGCCTTGACTTCGTCCATTGTCCCCACCAAGGTGGCCGATTTCACCAGTTTTTCCGCGCCCTCGGTGATTGCCAAGGCGTAATGAAAGTTATCGCTACCTCGCAAATAGGTCGTGGAACCGCGGGTCTCCACCTCCACCAAACCCCATGGGTTCTTTAAAAAATCAACCGCCTCTTGGCGCTTGGGCATTTGCAACTCGACGCTTCTTAAATGCATACTGTTTCTCCTTCATCTGTAAAAAATGTATCGCTAAAACCCAAAAAAATCAAGTCTTGACAACGTTCGGCGTTGAAGCACCCTGGCCAAGTTCACGTCACCTCATAGGGCTCAAGGCCGGTTTGCCGGATCACCTCACGCGCAGACTCGCCACTCAAAAAGGCCATGACGACTCTGGCACACGCCGGGTCTTCACTCCATGCGGCCACACCGGCCGAGAAAATCGAGATTTTTTGCAACTCACCCGGCAGCGGTGTGATGTGATCAATGCCTTGCACAGGATAGAGTTCACTCAACTGCTGACAAGCCAGATCGGCCTCACCGCGCGCGACCACGTCGCCGGTGCGCTCACCTCCCCCCACAAATCGGCTCTTGGGCAAACATTCTTTTTCAATCCCCAGACGTTGAAACAGCACCGTGGTCAAGTACTTGCCGCTCTCACTGGCCGAGTAAGCAATGCAACGGGCGCTGAGCAAGGTTTGCTTCAATGCCTCGGGGCTGGCCATGTCCGGCGCAGGATCGCCCGCACGCACCGCCATGCCAATGCCGGAAGAGGCGATGCGCACCTTGCTGCCACTGACAATGAAGCCCGCCTGCACAAATTGATCAATGACCGAGTCGGCCACAATCACCAAGTCCACTGCTTCTTGGCGCCCCAAACGAGCAGCGATGGAGGTCTCGCCCGTGCCTATAGACGTGGTCACTGTAACGACTTTTTTACCGGTGAGTTGCTCGACCCAAGGCAGCAACTTTAAATGCGCAGCGGTGAAGGCCCCGGAGGTCATCACGCGAAATTCTGAGAGTGAATCGGTCATTGGGTGGATAAAAATGATGGGAAGTGGACGACAAGGCTCTGACGCAAGTCTTGGCCCTCAAGGGGTTTGTGACTTGATTTGAGCATCAAGCTCTTCAACCATGGACCACACGCGTCTAAAAGGGCCGCGCGAGGCAATGAGCTCAAGACCGGCTTGTTGGGCCACATCATCGGCGAGCCACACAGGTTGACCCAGGGTTGCGCTGAGGCAGGCTCGGTGAGCGTTTTCTTCAAACAAAAACGCACCCGCCACGGCCTCTTCCACACTCGAGCCCGTGATGGTGGCCCCATGGGCACACATGAGCACGGCACGGGCTTGCCCTAGGGCCTTGGCCAAGGCCGCACCTCGGGTGCGGTCGCTCACGAGCTTGGGGTCGGGGTAGGTCGGAATGCCGGCATGAAACAAGGTGCCCATCAAATGAATGGGCTTTAAGCTTTGCCCGGTGGTCGTTGTGAAGGCGGTGGAATACATGCCGTGGTAATGGATCACGCAGTTGACATCGGGTCTTGCGGCCAACACCTCCAAATGAATCGGAAACTCACCCGGCGCGTCGCCCACACCGTGTAATTTTTTCCCCTTAAAATCCATGATCACAAAATCCTCGGCACTCACTTTGAGTCCCAAGGAGTGGCGGGAGATCAGAAATTGATGGGGAATTTCCGAGCGCACGCTGATGTGACCAAAGCCCTCAATGAACCCCTGGGTATACAAAAACTGCCAGGCTTTGATGGTTTTATCCAGAACGGATTCATTCATGGGAATTGTGCCCATCGATCAAGATTGGAGGATCTTCACGCTTCGTCGATCACGTGCAAGGTCATCTCGCCGACTTTGCTGAGTGTGCCCCTCAACGTGTCACCATGGGCGAGTTGGGACACACCGGCGGGCGTGCCCGTGGTGATTAAAGTACCAGGCTTCAAGGTGGAGACGCTCGACAAAAAACGAATGATGGCGCGCAGTCCATTGACCATGTCGGCGGTGTGGGCCGTCATCACGGTTTTACCGTTTTGCTCCACATGGATGTGCAAATCTTGCGGCTCACCAATCTCGTCGGCGGTCACGACCCAGGGGCCCACGCCACAAAACGTGTCAAAGCCTTTGCGAATATTGCGAGTGTTGTGTTTGCGACCCCAGGGGTCTCTTACACTGATGTCCCAACACATGGTGTAGCCATAGACATGGTCCAGGGCATCGGCCTCGCTCACATTGCGCGCCTCTTTGCCAATCACCGCACAGAGCTCACACTCGAAGTCCACGTGCTTGGCGATTTTGGGCAGAATCACTGTGCCGCCAGGACCGACCAAGGCAGAGGCTGGCTTTAAAAACACCTCGGCCATCAACTCATCGGGCGAGAATTGTGAGCGGTCATAGGACCCCACGCGCTCAATCATTTCGGCTTGGTGGGCGCGGTAGTTGGATGCCGCGGCCCAAATCGCCGGTGGATTGTCCAGCGGTGACTTCAGTTGCACAGAGGACAAGGGCAGACCTTTGCCCAAACGGGCCTGGGCTATGGCGTCTTTGGCTTTGCTGGAATTGGACAAAGCGTCAATGACTTCAGCCATGGAGGCACCCACCCGGGTAGCACCCACGGCACTCAAAGCGTCGGCCAAGGGGTAGACCAAGTCGCCTTCGACGAGTCCGGGCAATGCATTGTTGTAAGAACAAATTTTCATGGTGATTTTCTCCTGTTTAATCGTTGGGTTGAATTTTAGCGGCACGGGCCAAGCGGGCGGTGATCTCGATATCGCGTTTGATTTGTTGACTGAATTGTTCGCCCGAGTTGGGGATGAACTCAAAGCCATCGGTGCTGGCTTTTAACTTTAAGGCTGGATTGGCCAAACCCTTTTGCACAATGTCGTTGTAATAATCAAGGTATTTTTTAGGCAGGCCTGGGGGACCAAAAATACCGGTCCAAGTGGGTGGGGGCTCAAACTTGGGGACGATCTCAGCCACCGTGGGCACGCCAGGAAAGCTGTCCAAGCGCTGGTCGGCCGCGACGGCCAAGACCCTCAACTGACCCGCCTTCACGCCTTGCAAGACAAACGGCACAATGCTCAGCGTAAACGGTGCTTGGCCTGCAATCACGTCCATGACTTGCCGGCCATTGGTGTAGGGCACATGAACCATTTGTGTGCCCGTCAAAAGCTCCAAACCCGCACCGGCAAAATGCCCTTGGGTGCCGATCCCCGAGGTGGTGTAGGCCAATTGGCCGGGATTGGCTTTGGCCAAGGCAATCAATTCTTTCAAGGACTTGGCCGCAAAGTTGACGTTGGAGACGATGAGCAAAGTCGAACGCCAAAGCGCCGAGATCGGGGTCAATTCCACATTGGCGTCGATTTGACGGCCCTTTGATAAAAACAGGCGCGTCACGGGCACGTTTTGTGAGGCCACCAACACAGTGTAGCCGTCTGGGGCGGCCCGGGTGGCGGCGTCGACCGCCAACATGGCGCCCGCTCCTGGGCGGTTGTCCACCACCCAAGTCTGCCCGCTCAGGGTTGAAAACTGCGTGGCCAAGGCTCTAAAAAACACATCCCCCCCCGAGCCCGGTGAATATTCGGTGAGGACGTGAATGGGTTTATTGGGAAAGTCCTGCGAACAAGCCGGGCCATGCATCCAAAAACAAGCCCCCAGGCACACACCCATGCCGCGCGAGAAGCAACACAAGACTCGCAAAAAACGCTTGATGTGGCTCAGTGCTGGGTGCATGATGGGGATCCTTTGGGGAAGTTGAGACCAAGTCCCAGGCCAAGACGAGAATTCACAAAACACTCGGGTGGAGGATTCATGTTCTGAATTTTTAGTTCTTCAACTTTTGGGCCAAGACCTCGTCGATCCAAGTCGGATGGTAATCGTTGGCATGGATTTTTTTTAAAATGTCGCTCTCTTGGTTTTGCTTGTCCTTCGCGGCTTGGTAAACCCAAAGCGTTTGATCAAAGGGCACACACAGCACCCCGTCCTCGTCGCCCATCACCAAGTCGCCGGGCTCAATGACCATGCCCCCCAAAGCAATGGGAACATTGATCTCACCCGGTCCGTCCTTGTAAGGTCCGCGGTGGGTGACCCCAGCAGCAAAGACGCCAAAGTCTTGCGTGCGCAAAAAACCCGCATCGCGCACAGAACCGTTGATCACCATGCCCGCAATTTGCTTGGACGCGGCGTATGAGCTCATGATCTCGCCAATCAAGGCGTTGGTCAAATCCCCACCGCCATCGACCACGATCACATCACCCGCTTGGGCCATTTGAATGGCCTTGTGAACCATCAAGTTGTCCCCTGGACGGGTCTTGACCGTCAAGGCCGGCCCGACCATGGGGTGGCCATTGTGCATGGGGCGCAAATTGGCGTTGGCCGAAAACATTCTGGAAAGCGTATCGCTCACAATCGCCACGGGCAGCGTCTTGAATTGAGCCACGGTCTGAGGCGAGACCGCACGGATGCGCTCAAGGATTTGAAAACCAATCATGCTAAAACCTTATTTGGATTTGAATTTGGGGTGGCGTCCTAAGCGCTTGTAGACCCCCAGCGCATTGTTGAGGTAAATTTTGTCTTTCTGCGCTTGACTCACCACTTGGGTTTGTTCGATGTAGTGGTGGGTGTCGTCAAAGTTTCGACCGCTCTTGGGGTCCACCGCCCTCACCGCTCCAATGGTCTCCGAGGCAAAGAGCACATTGTCAGAAGGAATCACCTTCAAGAGCAAATCAATACCCGGTTGATGGTAGACGCAGGTGTCGAAATACAAATTCTTCATCATGCGTTCGTTCAGATCACCCAAATTCATATCCATGGCTATGCCTTGATATCGCCCCCAGTGATAGGGTGCGGCACCGCCGCCATGGGGGATGATGAATTTGAGGGTCGGAAAATCTTTGAACAAGTCTGAGGTCATGAACTGCACAAAAGCCGTCGTGTCGCCATTGATGTAGTGGGTGGCCACCGCATTGAAGTGCGGGTTGCACGAACCGCTCACATGGATCATCACCGGCACGTCGTGCTCGACCAATTTTTCATAAAGCGGATACCACCAGTCCTTGTCCCAAAGTGGCGGGTCACTCCACATGCCGCCACTTGGGTCTGGGTTCAAATTCGCGCCAATGAAGCCCAATTGATCAAGACAACGCTCGAGCTCAGCAAACACCGCAGACCCCGGCTTTTGGCCCGCAACCTGCGGGAGTTGGCACACCCCGACAAAATGGTCGGGAAACATCTGGCAAGCGCGGTGAACCAAATCGTTGCAATAGACCGCCCAGGTGACATTGGTGGCCTCGTCGCCAAACTGGTGGTCCATCCCCAAGGCGCGAGGCGAGAAGAGGGTCAAATCAATGCCCCGCTCCTTCATGACCTTCAATTGGTTGTCATGGATGGCGGCGTGAATTTCGTCGTCCGTGATGTGCGGCGCCACCACCGAGGCCGCACTCCCGGTGGACTTCAAGGCGGCAATTTGTTCGGCTCGATACGCCATCACCCGAGGCGGTGTGGTGGTGAAGTGGCCATGGCAATCAATGATCACAGCGTGTCCTTGGTCAGTTCAATGAAAAAAAATGGCAAAAAAATGGGAACTCCAGTCCCAAACCCAGATCAATCACGCCAGCAGCCCTTTGCCCACGATCAACTGCTGCACTTCGGTGGCGCCTTCATAGATTCTGAGCGCACGGATGTCTCGGTACAAACTCTCAATTTTTTGTCCCACCAAAACACCCTTGCCCCCATGCATTTGCAAGGCCATGTCGATGACTTGTTGGGCGTTTTCGGTGGCGACCCATTTGGCCATGGCGGCAGCTTGAGTGTAGCGCTGATGAAGGGATTGGCCCTCGGGGCTTTTCAAATCTCGGCCCATGAGTTGTGTATCGCGCAACCAAGCGGCCTGGTAGGTGAGCAATGCGGCCGACTCAATCAAGGCCTTCATTTGACCCAACTTTACTTGGGTGATCTGAAAGTCCGCCAGTCGCTGCTTGAACATCGAGCGACTCTTGGCATGCGTCGTGGCCTCATGGAGCGCGCGACGTGCCATGCCAAGCGCGGCCCCTGCCACCGATGCTCTAAAAATATCCAATGTTTGCATGGCCAATTTGAAGCCGCCATTCCAGGGGCCTAGGAGTGCCGAGGCCGGCACTTTGCAGTCCTTGAGTTTCACCGTGGCCAAAGGATGGGGCGCCATGACTTGCAAATGGGTGGTGTCATCGAGCCCTGGGGTTTTTGCGTCCACAATGAAGGCCGAAATGCCTCGAGAGCCCAAAGCGGGGTCGGTTTTGCAAAAAATCACATAAAAGTTGGCGATGCCGCCGTTGCTGATCCAGGTTTTTTCACCATTGAGAACGAATCCGTCAGCCTGTCGCACAGCCGTGCAGGCCATGGCGGCGACATCCGAGCCAGCTTGCTCCTCACTCAGGGCGAAAGCGGCGATTTTATGGCCCGTGCACACGCCGCTCAAATAATCGTTTTGTTGGGAGGCACTGCCACCCAAGGTGATGGGCCCACTGCCCAAGCCTTGCATGGCAAAGGCAAAGTCGGCCAAGGCTGAATACTGGCTCAAGGTTTCGCGAATGATCACGAGTGCGCGCGAGTCCAGGTGCTCAAACGCCCCACCATGCGCAGCGCTCACACAGTACTGCAGCCAGCCATCCTTGGCCAAACGACTCACCCAGTCGAGACAAGCAAACCGGTCATTGCGCTCGTCCACCTCTTGCTCACGGGCCCAGTCCTTGAGCCTTGCGCCGATTTGTTGGTGTGTGGGTGAAAAAAACGGAAGATCCCAACAATCTGCAGTCACATCCAAAGGGGTCTCCAAAATGATGGGTCCAAAGTATTTCTCTCCAACCATGATATCACCCCTCTACGGCTCAAACAACGCGAGAATCCCCTAATACTCCTTGCCAGAGGGCCCATGCATGGGTGAGTTTTTTTATCCTTGAATTCAAGCGCCTGCCACGCCAATCAAGAGATAAAATCAAACTCTTTGGAGACCCTCATGATTTTTCACCGTGCCTGGACTGCCCCGCTTTTGATGCTCTTTGCGACGATATTGACGATCTCGGTCCACGCTCAAAGCAGCTTCAAGATCGGTGAAATCAACAGCTACAAAGCCCAACCCGCTTTTTTGGAGCCCTATAAAAAAGGCATGGAGTTGGCACTCGAGGACATCAACGCAAGCGGCGGGGTCAATGGACACAAATTGGAACTCTTCACCCGTGAGGACAATGCCAACCCAGGGGACGCGGTGCGGGCAGGCGAAGAGCTCTTGTCTCGAGAAGGTGTGGATGTGATCGCGGGCGCCTATCTCTCCAACATAGGACTCGCCTTGGCCGACTTTGCCAAGCAGCGCAAAGTGTTCTACATGGCTGGCGAACCGCTCACCGACAAAATGGTCTGGCAAAACGGCAACCGCTACACCTTTCGGCTGCGCGCATCGACCTATATGCAAGTCTCCATGCTTGTCCCCGAGGCCCTCAAAATGAAGAAAAAACGCTGGGCCTTGGTCTACCCCAACTATGAGTACGGACAATCTGCCGCGGCCACTTTCAAGCAACTCATGAAAGCCCAACAAAGCGATGTGGAGTTTGTGGCCGAATTGGCGCCTCCTTTGGGCAAATTGGACGCGGGTGCGGTGACCCAGGCCTTGGCCGACGCCAAACCCGACGCGATCTTCAATGTGCTCTTTGGCGCGGACCTCACCAAATTTGTGCGGGAAGGTCAAACACGGGGACTCTTCAATGGCCGTGAAGTGGTGAGCCTCTTGACCGGTGAGCCCGAGTACTTGGACGCTTTGAAGGACGACACGCCAAACGGTTGGCTTGTCACGGGATACCCTTGGAGCAGCCTCAACACGCCCGAGCACAATGCTTTTTTGGGGGCCTATCAAAAGCGTTTCAACGAGACGCCGCGTTTGGGCTCGGTGGTGGGGTACACCCTCATCAAATCCATTGCCCAGGCGTATAAAAAAGCCGGCAGCAATGACACTGAAAAACTGATCGCGGCCTCTCGCGGGATGGTGGTCGAGAGTCCGTTTGGGAAAATCACCTTTCGCACCGACGACCAACAGTCCACCATGGGGGCTTTTGTTGGCAAAACCAAAAACGACAACGGCAAAGGCGTCTTGGTGGACGCGAAATACATGGATGGGGCGAAGTTTCAGCCCTCTGCCGAGGAGGTCAAAAAACTGCGCGCGGTCGACTAAAGCCGTCCTGGCACCCCTAGCGCCTCAACACCTGGCCTTGCCCCGCCCAACGGCTTCAAGACCTCACCCCAAAACTCACCCAAGACCCCACGTTTAGACCATGGAGTTCAACGCCCTCCTTGTGCAACTCCTCAATGGTTTGGCCCAGGCATCAACGCTATTTTTGATGGCCGCGGGCTTGTCGCTCATCTTTGGGGTGACTCGCATTGTCAACTTTGCCCATGGCTCCTTTTACATGCTCGGGCTTTACGCTTCGGTGTCGCTCTTTGAGCACCTGAGCCACCGTTGGGCAGGCTCGGGCGCATCGGGGTCGGCCTGGTTCTTTTGGCAATCGGTTGTTTGGAGTGGCGTCTTGACCGCCGCACTGGGTGCCTTGGTGGAGGTGCTCGTGATCAAACGCTTGTCCAAAGCCAGCGATATTGTCCAGCTCCTCGGAACCTTTGCCCTGGTGCTCATCATCAAAGATGCGAGCCTTTGGTTTTGGGGTGCCGAGGACTTGATGGGCCCCAGAGCACCAGGCTTGAAGGGCGCGGTCTACATCTTGGGGCGTGCATTCCCGAGTTATGACTTGCTCTTGATCGCTGTGGGCCCATTGGGGATGGGGGCTTTGTGGTGGATTCTCACGAAAACCCGCTTTGGCGTCTTGGTGCGCGCGGCAAGCCTGGACCGTGACATGGTGGCGGCTTTGGGGGTCAATCAGAGGTGGCTTTTCACGGGTGTTTTTGCGCTGGGTTGCGCTTTGGCGGGTTGGGCCGGGGCATTGCAGATGCCCAGAGAGCCGGCCAACCTGAGTCTTGACTTGACCAGTGTCAGTGAAGCCTTTGTCGTGGTGGTGGTCGGGGGCTTGGGCTCCATTCCAGGGGCTTATCTGGCGGCCCTTTTGATCGCAGAGACCAAGGCGCTTTGCATGGCGCTTGGGACGGTGGACCGTTTTGGCCTCACCTTGGAGTTTTCCAAGCTCACCTTGGTGGCCGAGTTTTTGGTGATGGCCGCGGTCTTGGTCTTCAAGCCTTGGGGCCTCATGGGACGCCCCATCGCCGCCAAGGCCAGAGCCGAAGAAGTCGTGCACGAAAACCCAAGCTTTGAGCGCGTGTGGATGGCCTATGGACTGGCCTTGGCCTTCATGGTGCTGTGGGCTTTGCCCCTTCTTACCCACAAGGCCCCCTATGCCACGGTGCTCGCCATCGATGTGCTCACGAGCGTGCTCTTTGCCAGCAGTTTGCGCTTTTTAATGGGACCGGCGGGATTGCACTCCTTTGGTCATGCGGCTTATTTTGGTCTAGGGGCTTATGGTGCGGCCTTGATCACCTTGAAGCTGCACTGGGGGATGGGCTGGGCTTTGCTGTTGGCACCCATGCTGAGCGCTTTGGTCGCTGCGGTGGTGGGCTGGTTTTGCGTGCAACTGTCTGGCATTTACTTGGCCATGCTCACCTTGGCCTTTGCCCAAATCGTCTGGTCGATTGGCTTTCAGTGGGACGACATCACCGGTGGGAGCAACGGCTTGAGTGGCATTTGGCCCAGTCCTCAGTGGGCCAGCAAAGAAGACTTTTATCGGCTCACCTTGGGGTTGGTGGGTCTGTCGCTTTTTGTCTTGTACCGTTTGGCACATTCACCCTTCGGTTACGCCTTGAGGGCTTCAAGAGACTCAAGCTTGCGCGCGCAGGCCTTGGGGATTGATGTCAAACGCCTGCAGTGGACTGGGTTTGTGGTTGCCGCTGTGTTTGCGGGGCTGGCGGGAGCGTTGTTTGCATTTTCCAAGGGCAGCATCTCACCCGAGGTCCTCGGCATTTCCAAGTCAGTGGACGCCTTGGTCATGGTTTTGCTGGGCGGGCTCGAGGCCTCGCATGGACCGGCCTTAGGGGCTTTGATCTACACCACCCTCGCCGACCATTTGCAAAGGGCCACGCCCTACTGGCAAGCGGCATTGGGGGTTTTGATCTTGTTCCTGGTGCTGCTGCGCCCAGAAGGTTTGGCCGGATTCTTGGGTGGCTGCGGTCGTCGTCATACCGCTGCCGAGCGCGCGATCTCGAGACCATGAGTGTCGCCCAGCCTCCCCCCGACAAGCCATTACTTCAGGTGAAGGCACTGCGCAAGCGTTTTGGCGGAAATGTGGCGCTTGCGGGCATCGACTTTGAGCTTTTTCCCGGTGAAATGCTGGGCTTGATCGGCCCCAACGGGGCTGGCAAATCGACCACCTTCAATGCGCTCAATGGGCAGCTACAGGTCGATGCCGGTGTGGTGGAGTTGTCTGGACAGAATTTGCTGGGACTGAGCCCCCAAGCGATTTGGGCACTGGGCGTGGGTCGCACCTTTCAGGTGGCTCAAACCTTTGCCTCCATGACCTCGTTGGAGAACGTGCAAATGGCCTTGCTCAGTGCCAAGTCCCAACTGTTTCAAGGCTTTGGGACAGTCCAAGCCCTGCACACTCAAGAGGCCCAGGCCTTGTTGGAGCAAGTGGGCCTGGGCGAGCGGTCCGATCAAGGCGCGAGCACCTTGGCTTATGGCGACGTCAAGCGACTGGAATTGGCCATGGCCTTGGCAAGCCGACCTCGCTTGCTGCTCATGGACGAGCCCACAGCGGGCATGTCTGCTTGTGAGCGACTCGGCTTGATGGGTTTGATTCGGAAATTGGTCAAACAGCCTCAGGGCCCTTTGCACCAAGGACTCTCGGTATTGTTTACCGAGCACAGCATGGACGTGGTGTTTGGGTTTGCCGACCGCATCATGGTGCTGTCCCAAGGCCAGATCATTGCTCAAGGCAGTCCCCAGGCGGTCGCCCAAAACCCATTGGTTCAAAAAACCTATTTGGGCGCCTCCTTCCAATACCCCACTGTGCAGCCTGAGCCTTCACCACCATGACACGCCCGCCTTTGCTTCATTGTCAAGATTTGTGCGCATGGTATGGAGGTGCACAAATCTTGTTCAATCTGAATTTCAGCATTGCCGCGGGTGAAGTCGTGGCCTTGATGGGGCGGCACGGGGCGGGTAAATCGACAACGCTCAAATCCATCATGGACATGGGGCCGCGGCATGAGGGCCGGGTTGAGTTTTTAGGTAAAGACGTTTCTCATCGGCCCAGTCATGCACTCGCTCAATTGGGGGTGGCCTATGTGCCTGAGGAGCGGCGGATTTTTAGCGACTTGAGCGTCTTGGAGAACCTGAGCGTTGGACGACAAGCCGCGCGTGTCATGCCCTACCATGCCAGTCCAAGTCAGCCATCACAAAGCAAAGAACAAGTCAAGGAAGTCCTCGGCACGCCACTTCAATGGGATACCGACGCCGTTTTTGACTTGTTTCCGGCATTGGCCGCCAAAGTCAAGTTCAGGGGCTCCATGCTCAGCGGCGGCGAGCAACAAATGCTGAGCGTTGCGCGCGCCTTGATGGGCAACCCGCTTTTGTTGCTGCTCGATGAGCCCTCTGAAGGCATGGCCCCGATGGTGGTTGAGCAGATGGCGCAAATGATCTTGAAACTCAAATCTCTCGGCGTGGGGGTTTTATTGTGCGAGCAAAATGCCGACTTTGCACACAGTGTGTCTGACTCCGCCTATGTGTTGGATCTTGGAGAGTTGAGCGACAAAACAATGAGCCCATGGGGCGAATGGATAAAAAAATTCTAGCGTTTTTTTGTTTTGAGTATGGGGTCAATTTCTGGTCAAAACATTTCATCCAAAATTCGACTTCAACGGGAGGTGCTTGTTGCCCAGCCTGCGCTGGATGTCATGGATGTAACGCCATTGCGGCATGGCGTGCCCCTGAAGGCGCGATGCAATGGGTTCGGGATATCGCTTTCTCTAAAGAGCCCAATCATCCATTTCCGTGGGCAGCATGTCAGTCAGGCCCGCGTCAGGCCCGCAATTGAAGTCAGGCCCGCAATTGAAGCGCGTTGGATGCAGTTGCCCACCGTTGATGGGCTCACGCCAATGGCGTGAGCGTTGGCCCGCATGGAGAGCTTGCACTGCTTGAGCCGTTAAACTTCTGATCTTTTGGGCACTGTTAACCTTCTAGACATGTCGCCTCTTACCAGGAAAACTTGCTCAGGATTCGATGGATTAACCCAATGCTGCTTTTAATAAAAAAAAGGGATTGCTTTCATCGCACCCTGACTGTGCCAGTTTTTTGTGAAATGGTGTTCGAGTGCTCGCCACAGTGCTATCCCAAGAGTTACCGCCATCAGCAGTAAAACCTTTTAGATTTTCCCAGACCTAAATTTTGAATTTGTGAAGGCCATAAGTCACCACACCCCATACCTCTTCAAGAACATCGAAGGCCAAGAACTCGATTGGGGGCTTGGACGTCTCACCATTGCAGAGCACTCTCTTTTTTAGATCGACATCGGCAACATAAACGCCCAGGCTCAACTCTGTATCCTTCACGGCCACCACCACCTGACCTGAATGCGGTTTCAAGGAGCGGTCCACCACCAAAAGATCCCCTTTAAAGATGCCCGCTGTTTGCATCCGGTCGTCTCTGGCCCGAAACAGCACCGTGCTGCTTGGGTTGGGCACCAAAAAATGCTCCAGTCCCAAGCCTTGTTGCACCATTGGCCCATGGGTGGATGCAGACCATGGGTTTTGGGCCTGAATTGGGTGATAAAACTCGTGAGAAGTGGCGTTCATGGCACAAGAATACTGTATAAATAAACAGATGTCAATGTTCTCTGCCCACGATTTTTCCCTTCTCTTGCCTCACCTTGAGGTGGGTCAAAACGGGCTTCTGGCGAGCTTTTAGAGTGAGAGGTCATCTGTACTGGAATTCAGGGCCATTAAGTCCATTAAGTCCATTTATTCCATTATGCCCATTGACCACCCCCCCCTGGCCACCCAAAAACCAATCAGTCCCGAGTAATCACCAAGTTCCCTGAGCTCACAATTCTGCTATCTTTTGTGGTCCTCAGTCCTCAGTCTTTCGTATGACGCAAGCCGCCAGCGTGAAAACCTTGGTTTTGACGGTGAACACCTAGAGAGGACCCAAGGACCCAACCGATGCATTTGCAAAATTTCGCCCGTTTTAGCCTGGAGCCCTTGATGCCACGATCCGCTTTACTCGCCGTCATAAAAGCCTCGAGCGCCCTCGCCACCCAAGCAGCGATGGTCGTTTTGGCCGGCAACTTCGGCCTACAAGCCTTTGCGCAAAACTCAGCCGGCATGCCTGGCAAAGCCATCGTCGACAAGAACTGCAACTTGTGTCACCAAGTGGCCCAACACGCAGCAAGAGGATACACCGCAGAGGGTTGGGACACCGTTCTTAAAATGATGACCAACCAGGGTCTGGTCGCTTCTGACGAAGACAAAGAGCTCGCCCGGGCCTATTTGATTCAAACTTTTCCTGAAAAAGAAAAACCCAAGGCCGTCCTCATCGATGGCCCCGTCAAGGTCAAGTTCCAAACCTGGCACTTGCCCATCGCTGGATCGCGCCCCCATGACCCCTTGGGTGCGCGCGATGGCTCAATTTGGTACACCGCTCAAATGGCCAATGTAATCGGGCGCATCGACCCCCAAACCGGCAGTATTCGGCAGTACCCCTTGAAAAAATCTCACTCTGGCCCCCATGGCTTGATGGAGGACAAGAGCGGCAACATCTGGTACACCGCCAACACCGGGGGACAAATCGGCAAGCTCAACCCCAAAACCGGTGAGAACACCGAATACCCCATGCCTGATGCGAGCGTGACCGACCCCCACTCCTTGGCCATCGACAAGCAGGGTGACATTTGGTTCACCGCCCAGGCCTCCAACCGCTTGGGACGGCTCAACCCCAAAACTGGCAACATCACCTTGCTCACCCCACCGAGCAGCAATTCACGTCCTTACGGCATCATGATGGATTCCAAGGGTTGGATTGACTACGTGGCCTTCGGCACCAATGTGGTGGGCCAAGTCAACCCCAAGACCTTGGCGATCAAAGAGTTTCACCTCCCCAACCCCGATACCCGCCCTCGCCGCTTGGTCGCGGCCCCAGACGACACCATTTGGTATGCCGATCACACCAGAGGCTATTTAGGACACTTGGACCCCAAAACTGGACAAGTCACCGAAGTGCCTTCACCAGGCGGCATGAAATCGGCGCCCTACGGCATGAGTTGGATCGATGGTGTCATTTGGTACAGCGAGTCGGGCACCCAACCCGGAACCGTGGTGCGCTTTGATCCTCAAACCCAACAATTCCAAACCTGGGCCATCCCAGGCGGCGGCAACATTGTTCGCAACACCTCCAAAACACCCGACGGAAACTTCCTTCTTGCGAGTAGCCTAATGAATGAAATCACCTTGGTGAACATTCAACATTGATCGATATCCACCTCAACACTTTTACCGATGAATGCGTTAAAAAAACGCTTCACCTTGACTCACCCTTGATTCAGGAAGCCTAGCCATGACCTCAATTTTTGACCAACACCTCGATCGCAACGAGGCCAACCATGTGCCTCTCTCACCCGTGAGCTTTGTCGAGAGATCGGCCGAGGTGTTCAGTGACCTGGTCGCCGTGATCCACGGCCAACGCCGCTACACCTGGGCGCAGTGCCGACAGCGCTCCGCGCGCTTGGCAGCAGGCCTCAAGCACTTGGGCGTCAAAAAGAACACCACGGTCAGTGTCATGCTCGCCAACACCCCTGAAATGGTCGAGGTCCATTACGCCATTCCCGCCATCAATGCCGTGATCAACACCTTGAATATCCGCTTGGATGCAGCGCTCTTGGCCTGGCAGCTCAACCACTGCGAAGCGAGTGTGCTCATCACCGACCGCGAGTTCTCACCCACCATTGCTCAAACACTCGCCATCCTCAAGCGTGAGTTCAAAAAAGAGCTGATCGTGATCGACGTCTGCGATCAAGAATACACGGGAGAGGGTGAACGCCTTGGCCAATTTGAATACGAAGCCTTGTTGCAGGCACACGCACCCGTGCCACTTTTAAAAGGGCCCGACGACGAATGGGACGCCATAGCGGTGAGTTACACCTCGGGCACCACCGGTGACCCCAAAGGTGTGGTCACCCACCACCGCGGGGCATACCTCAACTCAGCGTGTCAAGCCATCACATGGAACATGCCCCACTTTCCCGTGTATTTGTGGACCTTGCCGATGTTTCACTGCAATGGCTGGTGTTTCCCATGGACCATTGCCATGATGGGAGGAACGCACATTTGCTTGAGGCGTGTCGACGCGCACAATATCTTGAGTGCCATCCAAAAGCACCAGGTCGATCATTTCTGCGCGGCCCCCATCGTGTTCAATTTGATTTTGGCGGCCCCCGAAGAGGAACGCGCCGGCATCAAGCACAAGGTCAGGGGCATGGTGGCCGGTGCTGCGCCGTCGGCGGCCATGATCGAAGGCATGGCCCTCATTGGCTTTGATGTGATCCATGTCTACGGCTTGACCGAGGTGTATGGACCGGCTGCCGTGGCGGTCAAGCGAAACGCTTGGGCCAACGAGCCACTCTCTGAGCAAGCTCGGCTGAACGGCCGGCAAGGCGTGCGCTACAGCCTTGAGGAAGGCATGACGCTCAAAGACTCACAGACCCTGGTGGACCTACCGGCCGACGGGAGCACCATGGGAGAAATCATGTTCAGGGGCAATATCGTGATGAAGGGCTACCTCAAAAATCCAAGCGCCACAGAAAAGTCTTTTGCGGGAGGCTGGTTTCACACGGGTGACCTCGCCGTCATGGAAAGCGATCGTTACCTCAAAATCAAAGACCGCAGCAAAGACATCATCATCTCAGGCGGCGAGAACATCAGCTCCTTGGAAGTGGAAGACTGCCTGTATCGCCACCCAGCCGTCATGGCCTGCGCCGTCGTGGCCAAGGCCGATGAGCGTTGGGGCGAGACGCCGGTGGCCTATGTGGAACTCAAAACGGGCAGAGATGTCACCGCCGAAGAACTGCTCGAGCACTGCAAGGCTCACTTGGCCAACTACAAAGTGCCCCGAGATTTTCGCTTTGAACCCATCCCCAAAACGTCCACTGGAAAAATTCAAAAATTCGAATTGCGAAAACGCGCTTCAGCTTAATGTTTTTGAACTGGCGACTTCTTCATCCCCAAGCCTTTGATGGGTGTTCACACTCAAAAGGCAGAAAGAATTAGACAGCCAATCATAAAAAAATAATTCAATATCAAATAAGAAGAGACTCCCCACTTTACTGTAACGGCATCAATGTGCCAAGATTGGGTTGTTAAACATTCAATCTAAAACTTTTAAAGGGGGATCCCATGTTAAATGTTACTCGAGTTGGCGTTGATTTGGCAAAGAATTTGATCCAAGTTTGC
>CAILYC010000067.1 GCA_903838355.1 uncultured Burkholderiales bacterium
AAGATATGCGCTCGCACCCGACCCTCCAAGTGGTGATGAATCGGGCGTACTTTCAAATCCATCGTCTTCATGGACCGAAACGCTCGCTCGACTTGGGCCAGGGATTTATAGGTGCGGACACAGTCGGCTGAGTCCATGCGCATTTGGACAAACCAGTCATCGGTGCCGATCTCGCTCAGGTGACTGGCAATCTCATCCATCATCCAAAAACACTCAGCCTCTTCAGCCAGGTACTTGGTGCCATCGGTCAGCAAATGCCTGCGGCTGATTCACTAATAGCGCTCAGTGCCGGTGAAATGAGAAAGTTGGCTTGCGTCGAAATTTTTCATCTGTAGTTCGTCTTGTGTGACTACAGTTTGTTTTCAGACACACAGATGGACAACAGACACTTGGTAACCCGAAAGATTGGCGGATACCGAATAAAATACCTTGAAATAATAGCATCAAGATGATATTATTTCAATGATGTTTACACGCCTCAAACGCAAAGAACTCCAAAATGCGCTGCTGCGGTCGCCCGCTGTGGTGCTTTTGGGTCCACGCCAAGTGGGTAAAACCACGCTGGCTCTCGACGTTGCGCTGCCCGATGGGGGCTATCTTGATTTGGAGTCGCCGGAAGACCGCAACAAGCTCAGCAACGTCGAGCAATACCTTCGGGCCCGTTTGGACAGGCTCATTGTGCTGGATGAAGTGCAGCGCATGCCCACCTTGTTTGAGCCTTTGCGCGGACTGATAGACCAGGCACGCCGCGCGAGCGTTGCCAATGGCGCCCGCAGCAATGGCTTTTACTTGTTGCTGGGGTCTGCCTCGCTTGATCTGATACAGCGCAGCAGCGAAACATTGGCTGGACGCATTGCGTTTATTGAGCTCAGCGGCTTGCACCGGCTCGAAGTGCCACCGGGCTTGTGGGACGACTTATGGGTGCGGGGTGGTTTTCCGCAATCGTTAACGGCCATGAGTGACGCCGACAGTGTGCTGTGGCGGCGTGACTTCACGCGCACTTACCTGGAGCGCGATGTCGCCCAATTTGCACCACGCACCAGTGCCGAATTGCTGCGCAGGTTCTGGACCATGCTGGCGCACCTGCAAGGCAGCACTTTGAACATGGCGCAGTTGGCGAGAAATCTGGATGTGGACACCCGAACCGCCAATGGCTATCTGGATTTATTGACCGATCTTTTGCTGACCAGAAAGCTCGCCCCATGGCACAGCAACCAAGGCAAGCGCTTGGTCAAATCGCACAAGGTCTATATTCGTGACAGCGGATTGCTGCACAGTTTGCTGGGCATTACAGACATGGATGCGTTGCTGTCACACCCCATCGTGGGCGCGAGTTGGGAGGGTCATGTGATCGAGAGCTTGTTGGCTGTCGCCCCTGCCGGGACGCAGCCCAGTTTCTATCGCAGCAACGCCGGTGCCGAGATTGACCTGCTGCTCACCTGGCCCAACGGGGAGCACTGGGCAATAGAGATCAAACGCAGCACCACACCCAAGCTTGAACGCGGTTTTTACAGCGCCTGTGAAGACATCCAGCCCAGCCGAAAGTGGCTGGTTTACCCCGGCTCGGAGTGCTACCCCTTGGTTGATGGAATTGAAGTCATGACCCTGCACGGCGCCATGCAAGCACTGGCATGACTTTGCTCCTGTGACCTCTCGTGTCGCGGGCTATTCCCCAGCAGTTAGACAAGCAGCCACAATGACGTTTACAACTCAGAGCGACCCCATCAAGCGCTTGAGAATCAAACGCCGGAGTCAGTTTACAAAAGTGCCAGTGGTGGGGGTGCTATGATTATTGAGACATTCAATAAAGCCGCACCAGAGAACGATGTGCCAGTGATGGCGAAAAACCAGGGCAGCGCTGTTCAGCTGTGGGTTTAAAGGTGTCTAACTTAAACTAGAGAAGAATTTGTCCTGACTCTTGGGTCCACTTCAGTGTTTATGATTCACCAAAAGCAATATCAAAGCGTTGCTAAAAAGCTGTGGGGCAACGCGCTAGGGCGGCCATCTTATTTTGCAGCCTCGTGTGCTGGCGCTCCAATAGCGATCATTCGCCAATACATCGAGCAACATCGAGCAACATCGAACAACAGCAAACACCCAAACAGCCGACAACCCGAAACACCTCCGGTGTCCGCGCTATTCATCCTCCCCCTTAACGCAGAGGATTTCCGCGCACCCTGTTAAAAAAACCAAAGCCACGCTGCGCGTCTCAACGGGTCAGAAAAGTGCAGCCGATCCCACTTTCAGCGAGCATAGACGCGCTTACCCTGGACCCACGTGGATTTGACCCGCCCCATCATGGCCGAGCCATTCATCTCAAAATCAAAGGGCGTGTGTTTGCCTTGACTCAAGAGGGACTGCGCACTCACGCTCCAGACCTCATGGGGATCGAACAAACAAAAGTCCGCCATGGCGCCCACGCTCAAGCGCCCCAGACTCGAGAGCGAAGTGTCAACACGCGCTAGCGCGCCCGTGTCGCTCAGAGGCTGGCCCATGGTCAGACCCTGGGCCAAAATGCCCCCTGGACTGGCTGTCACCACGCGCAAACCCTCCAACACACCCAGACCCATCTCGCGCATCCATTTGCACGTCAAACTCAGCAGCAACTCGACACCAGAGGCGCCGGGCTCGGCTTGGGCAAAGGGCAGCACCTTCATGTCCCCCGCCACCGGGTTGTGGTCCGAGACCAGGGCGTCAATCACACCACCGGCCAAGGCCTCGCGCAAGGCATCGCGATCACGCGCTTGTCGCAAAGGCGGGATGAGTCTGGCGCGCGAATCAAAGTAGCCCAAGTCCACCTCGGTCAAGTGCAGTGAGTTCATGCTCACATCACAAGTCAGAGACAAGCCTTCTTCTTTGGCCCCCCTCACCAAGGCCACCCCTGCAGCAGAGGACAGTCTTGACAGGTGCACGCGAGCGCCCGAACTTCTCATCAAAGCGAGCACGGTCTCGATGGCAATGGTCTCTGAGGCCACGGGCACACTCGACAGACCCATCCTGAGCGCCAAGGGGCCGCTTGCGGCGACACCTCGACTCAAATACGAATCCTGAGGGTGCAGGTGCACACAGTAGCCAAAGGTGCTGGCATAGGTGAGGGCGCGCTGGAGCACATGGGTGTCTTTTAAACACACCTCGGCTTGGCCAAAGCCCACACAACCGGCTTGGGTCAAGGCCCCCATTTCAGTCAAGGTCTCGCCCAAGAGCCCCTTGGTGAGAGCCCCCAATGGGAACAATTGCGCCAAGTTCAGTTGCTGAGCGCGGTGGCGCAGCATCTCGACCAAGCCCGATTCATCGAGCACTGGGTCGGTGTCGGGTGGACAAACGAGACTTGTCACCCCCCCCGCCACCGCCGCACGAAGCTCAGAGGCGAGCATCCCCTCGTGCTCAAAACCAGGTTCTTTGACCCGTGCGCACAAGTCGACCAAACCTGGCAGCAGCCACAAGCCCTGAGCGTTCACGCTCTCGCCCCTGTGGCGGGACAACCAGTCTGGCGGGATCACACCAAGGTGGACCAGGCGTTGTCCTTCAATGGCCACATCGGCAATCTTGTCGAGACCACTGAAGGGGTCAATGACACGGGCGTTGGTGATGAGGGTGGTGTTCATGCGCTGGTGCTTCCTTACTTTCTGGCTTTCTGGCTATCTATTAAACCTGACCTTCATTGCCAGCAACGATGGACATCACCGCCATGCGAATGGCGATGCCATAAGTGACCTGGGGCAAGATGACGCTTTGCGCCCCATCGGCCACGGCCGAATCGATCTCGACGCCGCGGTTGATGGGGCCTGGGTGCATGACGATGGCGCCGGGACTGGCCGCTTCGAGCCGCTCGGGTGTCAGCCCATAGGCCTTGAAATACTCCTGGCTCGAAGGCAGCAGTGCGCCACTCATGCGCTCGTTTTGAAGGCGCAGGGCAATCACCACATCACAGTCACGAATGCCCTCACTCAAATCGTGGAACACCCTGACCCCCAAATGGCTCAGGTCTTGGGGCACCAACGTTTTGGGGCCCACCACGCGGACATCGGGGCAGCCCAAAGCACTCAAGGCGTGGATGTCCGAGCGCGCCACGCGCGAGTGCAGCACGTCGCCCACAATGGCCACCCGCAGTTGGGTGAAGTCGCCCTTGTAGTGCCGAATGGTGAACATATCCAAGAGACCCTGGGTGGGATGGGCATGACGCCCGTCGCCCGCATTGATCACATGCACATGGGGCGCCACATGCTGGGCAATGAGGTAAGGGGCACCCGACTCAGAGTGGCGCACGACAAAAATATCGGCCGCCATGGCACTCAAATTGGAGATGGTGTCAAGGAGCGACTCGCCCTTGGCGGTGGAAGATTTGCCGATGTCCAAATTGATCACATCGGCACTGAGTCGCTTGGCGGCAATTTCAAAAGTGGTGCGGGTGCGGGTGCTGTTTTCAAAAAAAAGGTTAAAGACACTCTTGCCCCTGAGGAGCGGCACTTTTTTCACCTCCCGATCACTCACCGCCACAAAGCGCTGGGCGGTGTCGAGCACATGGGTCAAGATCTCTTTGCCCAAACCTTCTGTCGAGAGCAAATGGATGAGTTCGCCGTGGGCATTGAGTTGCGGATTTCTTTTGGACAGCAAATCAGTTCTCCAATGAAAAGTGAAACCCAAGGGACGCGTCACGCGCAAGCGACAAGGTTTGGGTTTTGGCCAAGCTGAGCCGCGCCGCCGCGTAGTCGGCTTGGATGGGCAACTCGCGGCCTGCGCGGTCCACAAGCACGGCCAAGCGCACGCGAGCGGGTCGGCCATAGTCGTAGAGCTCGTTGACCACGGCGCGTATGGTGCGACCGGTAAAGAGCACATCGTCAATCAACACCATGTCCGCCCCATCGACCTCGAAGGGCAGATCGGTGGCAGCACCCCCTGAGAGTCCACGCTGCTCGTAGTCGTCTCGGTGCATGAAAGAGGTGATCACCCCCAGGGCTTGCTTGATCTCCAAGTCTCTTTGCAGTCTCTCGGCGAGCCATGCCCCACCCGATGTGATGCCCACCAAATGGGTGTTCTCGGTGAGGAGCGCCCTCACCCCTTCTTTCAAATCGAGGTAAAGCGCCTCGGCGTCCAAGGACAGTGAGCCAGGGGTCATGGTTTGACTTTCAAAGCTGAAGGGCTGGGGTTTGGGCGATCAAAGGCGCCATGAACAGGGTCGGGCAGACCATCCAGCACGGCCGCATCCAGGCTTGCGTGCAGGGTTGCATCCAGACGGATTTGATCAAAAAACTGATTCAGTATGACACAAGCCGACAGCGCATCGACATTGTGCGCGCGCGCACCCTCGCTCAAGGCCTGCGTGGTGCTGTAGCGCTCATCGACCTCAATGACCACCAGGCCAAAGCGCTCGCGCAGTTGGTGCGCAACACGCCTGGCAAACCGGGTGTTCTCGTGGGGCTGACCATCGGGATGGAAAGGCACCCCCACCACCAGTGCCGAGGGCGACCACTCGTTAATATAGGCGGCAAAGGGCTCCAAGGCAAAAGCTGTCTTTTGCTGGATCACGCCCAGGGCTTGGGACTGTCCGAGTCGCAAACTGCCGTATGCCACGCCGGAGGATTTTTTGCCCAAATCAAACGCCAAAAAACTGCTCTCTGAGGACCAAACGGGTGGCCCGTTTTGAGCCGCGCCAAGCTCAGACACGGAGAAAGGTCCTTGGGATTTTCATCCGCGCAGGGGCCAAGCCCAAGCAGAGCTTGAGTTGAAGCAAGTCCTCAGGCATGCCCCGCACCCGGAGAAATCATCCAAGACTCCAGCCCCAAGAGGGACAAGGCCTTGTCATAGCGTTTTTCAATGGGGGTGTCAAAAATCACCACTGGGTCTGCGTCCACCGTGAGCCAGGAGTTTTCTGCAATCTCGGACTCGAGTTGCCCCTGTGCCCAAGCTGCATAACCGAGCGAAATCAAGACCCGCTTGGGCCCTGCCCCAGTGGACAAGGCCTCGAGTACATCGCGCGAGGTGGTCATCTCAAGGCCGCCGGGTATGGCAAGGGTGCTGGCATAAATGGAGGGCGAGTCAGCCTCAGGGCTCGACTCCGTGTCGAGCAGGCCAGATTCGAGCTCGGAGTCTGCGTCATTTGCAACACCCAGCTCGTGGGCCACAACGCTTGAAGACTTGGGCTGCGTCGGACTCACAAAGCTCTCAGAGCGCAGCGCTTCGTGCAGGACAAAGCCGCGTTCGGTGTGAACAGGCCCGCCTTGAAACACCGGCTCACCGCTCAAATCTTCACGCCCCAGGGGCAAATCCACCTTTTCAAACAAGGCCTTCATGCTCATGGCGCTGGGCTTGTTGATCACCAGCCCCAAGGCACCACGCTCGCTGTGCTCGCACATGTAGACCACGCTTTTGGAGAAGGTATCATCCATCAAACTCGGCATCGCGATCAAAAAATGATGCGTCAAATTGATGGGCGTGTCGATGGAGTCGGGTATGGTCATGGCTTTATTTTAGCAAAGGTCTATTTTGTCAAATTCTTCCGCCCCCCTCTTTCAAAAAGGCTTGATGTGGTTCAGGCGCGACTTGAGACTTCAAGACAACCGCGCCTTGGCGCAGGCCTTGGCCCAATGCCACGAAGTACAGGGCATTTTTGTCTTGGATCAAGACATTTTGACGCCCCTGCCGCGCGCCGACCGCCGGGTTGAATTCATCGTGGAGAGCTTGGCAGCACTCGACGCAGGCATCCGCGCCCATGCGCCCACGCCCGGCGCAGGCTTGATCGTCGAGCACGCCCGGGCCGTGGAGTGCATCGTGAAATGGGCCCGTGCTTTGAAAGTGGAGGTGGTCTATGCCAACCACGATGATGAACCAGCCAGTCTTTTGCGCGACTCGCGCGTGAAGAAAGCCTTGGCCGAATTCGGCATTGCGTTCAGCACCTTCAAAGACCACGTGATCTTTGAGCGCAGCGAGGTCTTGAGCCTCTCACAAAGCCCCTTCATGGTGTTCACCCCGTATAAAAATGCTTGGCTCAAAAAGTTCACCCCCCACGACGTGGTCGCTCAAAAGTCCACCGCCCATCCTGAGCGATGGGCGGCAAGGCCCCCCCAGGCCAAGGCCTTGCCGAATTTAAAGTCGATCGGCTTTGAGGCCACCAATTGGTCGAGTTTGGGGCTAGAAGCCGGACACGCTGGCGCGCGCGCGCTCTGGCTTGACTTCAAAAAACGAATGCCCAAGTACAAGGCCGCGCGCGACTACCCGGCCATCAAAGGGGCGAGTTATCTGAGTGTGCACCTGCGCTTTGGGACCTTGTCCATTCGCGAGTTGGTCAAGCACGCCCATGCCCAAAGCCTCACCGGGTGCGAGGGCTCTGCCGTTTGGCTCAGCGAGCTCATTTGGCGAGATTTTTACCACCAAATCATGCACCACCACCCGCGGGTCGTGGGCCAGTCCTTCAAGCCCGACTACGACCTGATCGAGTGGGAAACTGGAGCAGCTGCCCAGCAGCTCTTTACCGCTTGGTGCGAGGGCCAGACCGGCTACCCCTTGGTGGACGCGGCCATGCGTCAACTCAATCAAACGGGCTATATGCACAACCGATTGCGCATGGTTGCAGCATCGTTTTTGGTCAAAGATTTAGGAATCGATTGGCGCCAAGGCGAGGCGTATTTTGCCCAGCATTTGAACGACTTTGATCTGGCCGCCAACAACGGCGGCTGGCAATGGGCGAGCTCAAGTGGCTGTGACGCCCAGCCCTACTTTCGCATCTTTAACCCCACCACCCAAAGCGAAAAATTTGACCCGCAGGGCCAATTCATCCGCCGCTACGTGCCCGAACTCGCCGCGTGGCCCGACGAGGCCTTGCATGCACCGTGGGTGTATGAGCAGAAAAAATCGGCCCCTGTGGGTTCGGTGTTGGGTCGGGATTATCCCAGGCCCATCGTTGACCACGCCGCGGCTCGGCAAAAAACCTTGTGGCGCTACGGTGTCGTCAAGAGCCAAAAAATAAGTGCTCCTGATGGCAAAAACGCTGAGCCCTGAGCAAGCAAAAGGCATTTGGCCAATGTGACCCAAGCTGACCCAATGCGCCGCGCAAGCCCCTCGCTTTAGCCCCTCGCTTTGGCTCTGGGGGGAGTTGAGTTTAGAGCGGCACCATCTCAAAATCCTCTTTGCGGGCACCACACTCGGGACAGGTCCAATTCATCGGCACATCGCTCCAAGCCGTGCCTGGGGCAATGCCGTGCTCGGGTGAACCCGTGGCTTGATCATAGATCCAGCCGCAAATCAAACACATCCATTGGGTCGGGGCTTGAGAGGTCATGGTCATGGTTGTGGTTGAGGTTGTGGGCGAAGTCGCTTCGCTTTGCTAAAGTATTGAAATCAAAGGATTGAAATCAAGGGCTTGGTTCAACGGACTGATCAGGCTCATTTCACAATGAGCGTCCTGAGCAGGGCGACAAGAAGGCAGCCTGTTTCCAAGTGTCACCGGCCTTGGGCCTTGGGTGGCATAGAATGCTTGCATTGTAGCCCTGAGCCCATGACCCAAGAACACGACGCCCCCACCGATGAGCCCCAAGAGGACACGCCTGCATGCGTCTTGGTTTTTAACGCCAGCGACCCCTCTGGCGCAGGCGGCCTGAGTGCTGATATCTTGACGGTGTCGTCTGTGGGCGCGCACGCATTGGCCATTGTGACTGGGGCTTACATGAGGGACACGGCGGAGATTTTTGACCACGTGGCCTTTGATGAAGAAGCCGTGGCCGAACAAGCCCGCGCGGTGCTGGAAGACATCGGTGTTCAAGTCATCAAAATCGGCTTTTGTGGCAGCACCGAGAATGTGAGTGTGGTGGCTGAAGTCTGCACCGACTACGCTCAAGTGCCCGTGGTGGCCTACATGCCCAATTTGTCGTGGTGGAACGAAGACCAAATCGATGCGTATTTGGACGCCTTCAAAGAGCTGATTTTGCCCCAGTGCACGGTGCTTGTGGGCAACCACAACACCCTGTGGCGCTGGCTGCTGCCGGACTGGTCCAGCGAAAAATCCCCGAGCGCGCGCGACATTGCCCGCGCGGCCTTTGAGATGGGAACGCCTTATGTGCTGGTGAGCGGCATTCAACTGCCCGATCAGTTCATTGACAATGCACTCGCCTCACCCAACACCACGCTCTTGAACGAGAAATTTGAGCGTTTTGAGGCGGTCTTTTCTGGTGCGGGCGACACCCTGAGCGCCTCCCTTGCGGCCTTGCTTGCCTGCGGCGCCGACTTGGAGACCGCAGCACGCGAGAGCCTAGGGTATTTGGACCGCGCCTTGGATTCGGGATTTCGCCCTGGCATGGGACACGTGCTGCCCGATCGACTGTTTTGGGCGCACAACGAGGAAGACGACCTGAACCCCGACGCCCCCAACGTTAAAACCAGTGCGCTGGATTTTTCCTTCCCAGGCCAAGACATCAAACACTGATCACCCCACTTTTTTTTCCATTTTTAGACCAGCATGAGCGACAACAACCAAACATTGTTTGACCGGGCCCGCCAAGTGATTCCTGGCGGCGTCAATTCCCCTGTTCGTGCCTTCAAGGCCGTTGGGGGCACCCCCAAATTCATCACCCGAGCGAGTGGCTCGCATTTTTGGGATGCCAATGGCGTGCGCTTCATTGATTACATCGGATCATGGGGCCCTATGATTCTGGGCCACTCCCACCCCGATGTGCTCAAGGCCGTACAAGATGCCTCCTTGCAAGGCTTTTCTTTTGGTGCACCAACACAACGTGAAGTGGAACTGGTGGAGTTTTTGATTCACTTGACCCCCTCCATGGAGATGGTGCGGCTGGTGAGTTCGGGCACCGAAGCGGCCATGTCGGCCATTCGATTGGCCAGGGGGGCCACGGGGCGCAACAAATTCATCAAATTTGAAGGCTGCTACCACGGTCACGCCGATGCCTTGCTGGTCAAGGCGGGCTCGGGGCTGGCAACTTTTGGCAACCCCACCAGCGCGGGTGTTCCCCCGGAAGTCGTCAAAGACACCTTGGTGCTTGAGTACAACTCGGTGGATGCCCTCGAAAAAGCGTTTGAAGTCCACGGCAAAGAGATTGCCTGCGTGATGATCGAGCCCATTGCGGGCAACATGAATTTTGTGCGCGCATCCGTTGAGTTCATCAAAAGATGCCGAGAATTGTGCAGCCACCATGGCGCACTCTTGGTGTTCGATGAAGTGATGAGCGGCTGCCGGGTCGCACTCGGCAGCGCACAAAGCATTTACCAAGCGGCTTTGCCCGGGTTTGAGCCCGATATCACCGTCATGGGCAAAGTCATTGGCGGGGGTATGCCGCTCGCCGCCTTTGGCGGCAAGCGCGCCGTCATGGAGCAACTCGCCCCCGTGGGCCCGGTCTACCAAGCCGGCACCTTGAGCGGTAACCCTGTCGCCACGGCTTGTGGCTTGGCCACCCTCAAAGCGATCTCCAAGCCAGGCTTTTTCACCTCCCTCACCCAAACGACCGAGAGCTTGGTCAAAGGCCTCTGCGATGTGGCAGCCTCAGAGGGCGTGCCCTTCTGCGCCGACAGTGAAGGCGGGATGTTTGGCTTTTTCTTGCTCCCCGAATTGCCCACCAATTACGCCCAGGTCATGAAAAGCGACAGCCAGCGCTTTAATCGACTGTTTCACGGCATGCTCGATTTGGGCATTTATTTTGCGCCCGCACTTTATGAAGCTGGTTTTGTGAGTGGTGCGCACTCCATGAGCGACATTGATGCGACCTTGGAAGCGGCCAAAAAGGTGTTTAAAACTTTGGCCTGAAAAAGTCTGGGGTGCTCAGACTGCCATGTCTTCACGGCACAAGCATGAATGCCCGCACAACACAGGCATTGATACGTTGACAACACAGGAATTGATGCCCGCGCAGGACAGGCGTCAATGCCTGAAGTGCCTCACTTGGGTAAACACCATGGCCACATTGTGCTCATTGGCCGCCTCGATCACCTCGGGGTCGCGCATGGAGCCCCCCGGTTGAATCACCGCAAGCGCACCGGCTTTTATCACCACATCAAGCCCGTCGCGGAATGGGAAAAATGCATCACTGGCCACCACCGAGCCCACCAAGGACAATGAGGCCGCCTGCGCTTTGATGCTGGCAATGCGCGCCGAGTCCAAGCGGCTCATCTGACCCGCCCCGACGCCAAGCGTCATGCCGTCTTTGCAGTAGACAATGGCATTGCTTTTGACAAACTGCGCAACCCGCCAAGCAAAGAGCAAATCATGGTATTGCTGAGGACTTGGTTGTCTTTGGGTGACCACCTTGAAGAGCGACTCGTCGACAATGCTCCTGTCTGGCGTTTGCACGAGCATGCCGCCACCGACTCGCTTGTAGTCCCAAGGCGCGACCGAGGGGGCTCCCTGGCTCTTCTTCTCCTGCGACTCCAACGCCACTTGCAAGACCCGCACATTGCTCTTGGCACTGAGAACGGCCAGCGCCTCAGGGGTGAACGAGGGGGCCATCAAGACCTCCATGAATTGCTGCACGAGGGACTGGGCGGTGGGCGCATCGACTTCGCGGTTGAACGCAATGATGCCGCCAAAGGCCGAGGTGGGATCGGTTTTAAAGGCCTTTTGGTAAGCCCCCAAGGCCGTCTCGTGCAAGCCCACTCCACAAGGGTTGGCGTGTTTGACGATCACACAGCAGCCCGCAGAGAAACTCTTCACACACTCGAGGGCCGCATCGGCGTCGGCAATGTTGTTGTAAGACAAGGCCTTGCCTTGCAGTTGACGGGCGGTCGCGAGGGTCCCTGGGACAGGCTGCAAGTCGCGGTAAAAGGCCGCGGATTGGTGAGGATTTTCTCCATAACGCAGGTCTTGCAGCTTCACAAACTGCGCATTCCATTGCTCCGGAAAAACCTCTACCTCAGCCGTCAAGGTCTGGGCACCAAGGTACTGGGAGATGGCGCCATCGTACTGGGCGATGCGATGAAAGGCGGCTTTTGCGAGTTTGAATTTGGTCTCTAGGCTAACGCTCGAAGTTTTGACAAACTCCGCCATGAACGCGGTGTATTGCGCCGGATCGGTGAGTACAGCCACGTCCTTCCAATTCTTGGCCGCCGACCTCACCATGGCAGGACCACCAATGTCAATTTGCTCGATGGCTTGGTCCAAGGTGCAGCCGGTCTGAGCCACGGTTTGCTCGAAGGGGTACAAATTGACCACCAAAATATCGATGGACTTCATGCCATGGCGCTCCAGCGTGCTCACGTGCTCGGGCACGTCTTGTCGGGCCAAGAGACCGGCATGCACTCTGGGGTGCAAGGTTTTGACTCGGCCGTCGAGCATCTCCGGGCTGCCGGTCCAGTCTGAAATTTCGATGACGGGCAAACCGCTCTTGGCAATCAAGGCCGCACTGCCCCCAGTGGAGATGAGCTTCACACCAGCCAGGTGCAGGGACTGGGCCAGTTCAATGAGTCCGGTTTTATCGGACACCGACAAAAGAGCGTGCATGAAAAACTTTCTTTCAAGAGGGTAAGCGATGAGGCCGCTCTGGGTTTAAGGGGATGCACTGGGTGATGAAAGCGATGAAAGCGATGAGGGCGATCGAGGCGTTGGGGATCAAGGGGTCAAATCAGTTTGTGGTTGACCAATTTTTTACGCAACGTATTTCGGTTCAAACCCAACCACACCGCAGCCTTGGATTGATTGCCTTGGGCTTGGCGCATGACAATTTCTAGCAAGGGTTTTTCCACCACACTCACGAGCATCTCGTGCAAATTGTCGGGCTCGGTGCCGCGCAAATCTTTGAAATAGCCCTCCATGCTCAATCGCACAGCGTCTTGTATATTTTTTTTACTCATGGCAACGGATCCACTTCAACACTGGCCTTGGGACCCGGCCAAAGCGGCGAGTCGACAGACAATTCATCCAAAAACACCGCCAAGCTGCTCATTTGAGCTTGACGGTCATCGATGCGATTAAAGGCATTGCGAAACGCCTCCTCGCCCTTCAAATTTTTCACATACCAGCCCACGTGCTTGCGTGCAGAGCGCACCCCCATGTCGTCGCCGTAGAGTTCGTAGTGGGACAGCAAATGCGCCATCAACCAGTCTTTGACGTCCAAGACCAGCGGCGACTCGAGCACAACGCCGTGTTTCAAAAAATGATCTATTTCCCGAAAGATCCAAGGCCGTCCTTGAGCGGCACGACCCACCATCACGGCATCGGCCCCGGTGACGCTCAGCACGTGGTGGGCCTTTTGAGGAGAATCAATGTCCCCATTGGCGACGACCGGAATCGCCACCGCCGCCTTCACCGCTTGGATGATGTCGTATTGGGCAACCCCCAAAAACCGCTGCTCGCGGGTGCGGCCATGCACGGTGAGCATTTGAATACCCGAGTCCTGCGCCGCAAGCCCCAAGGCCACGGCGTTTTGTGACTTCGCGCACCATCCCGTTCTCATCTTCAAGGTCACCGGCACGCCTTGGGGCTCACACACCCCCACCACCGCGTCCATGATGGCGCGCGCCAAGGGCTCGTCTCGCATGAGAGCAGAGCCGGCCCATTTGTCGCACACTTTTTTCGCAGGGCAGCCCATGTTGATGTCAATAATTTGCGCGCCACGCTCGATGTTGTAAAGCGCTGCTTGTGCCATCTCCTGCGCATCGGTGCCAGCGATTTGCACCGCAATAGGACCCTCTTCTCCAGTGTGGTCGGTGCGCCGCGAGGTCTTCAAGGACTTCCAGAGTTCGCGCCGCGAGGTCACCATTTCACTCACCGCATAGCCTGCCCCCAACTGTCGACACAGCGCGCGAAACGGCCTATCCGTGACCCCAGCCATGGGGGCCACAAAAATGCGATTGGGCAAGGAGTGGGATCCGATTTTCATTGAATGAAATCAAATTTCGCGAGAATAAACCATGAATGAGCCGCATTGGAGCAGGGTTGAAGCAGAAAAAATCGCAAAGAGCAAAGGGCTTGTCATGGGAGGATGAATGACTTGGGCCCGAGTCCAATTGACCTGTTCACGTGCTTAAATTTATAGCACCATTGTATCCAAACTGATTGCGCTTTGAAGGCCACAAAAAAATATTCAAGACCGGTACAAAAGCGTCGACTTCGTCCCTGTAGGTGAGCCTTGAATTTGCCCTTCTTAGACGTTGAACAAGAAATTCATGACGTCGCCATCCTTCACCACATACTCCTTGCCTTCGGAGCGCATTTTGCCGGCCTCTTTGGCGCCTTGCTCGCCCTTGAAGGCCATGAAGTCCTCGTAAGCAATGGTTTGTGCACGGATGAAGCCGCGTTCAAAGTCTCCATGGATCACCCCGGCGGCTTGGGGGGCCGTGTCGCCGATGTGGATGGTCCAAGCGCGCACCTCCTTGACCCCAGCGGTGAAGTAGGTCTGCAGACCCAGCAAGGTGAAGGCCGAGCGAATCAACCGGTTAAGCCCAGGCTCGTCTTGCCCCATCTCGTGCAAAAACATCAGGCGGTCCTCGTCGGTCATGTCGGCCATCTCGGCCTCCATCTTGGCGCAAATAGCCACCACCGGTGCACTTTGTCCCTGGGCATAGGCCTTCAACTTCTCCAGCAAGGGGTTGTTCTCAAATCCGTCTTCGCTCACATTGGCCACAAACATCGCGCGTTTGGCCGTGATGAAGCAAAACGGTTTGACCAACACCATTTCATCCTCACTCAAATCCAAGGACCGAACCGGTTTGGCTTCATTCAAGACCGCTTGGCAGCGCTGCAAAACCGCCAAAATTTTGACCGCCTCTTTGTCCGTGCCTGATTTGGTGGCCTTGGTGTAGCGCTGAATGCTTTTCTCAACGGTCGACAAATCGGCCAAACACAATTCGGTTTGAATCACCTCAATGTCCGCAATCGGGTCGACCTTGCCCGCCACGTGAATGACGTTGTCGTCTTCAAAACACCGCACCACGTTCACAATCGCATCGGTCTCGCGGATGTGGGCCAAGAACTGGTTGCCCAAGCCCTCGCCTTGGCTCGCGCCCGCGACCAAACCAGCAATGTCCACAAACTCCACAATGGCACACACGATCTTTTCAGGGTTGATCAGTTTTGCCAAATTCTGCAACCTCGCATCCGGCACCTCCACGATTCCCACATTGGGCTCGATTGTGCAAAACGGATAATTCTCTGCGGCAATGCCCGCTTTGGTCAATGCATTGAATAGCGTGGATTTGCCCACATTGGGTAAACCGACAATGCCACATTTCAAACTCATATCGATCCTTCATCATTAGACTGCTCACTGTAGCGAAAAAAGCGCTGAGCCCCGGCTTCGGCTCCAGTGAGGTGAGCCCTCCATTGTAATTTGACCACACCCATCTCAAAAACGCCCCAAGACTGCCCCCGAAAGGTCGACTAAAAATCCGCTATTTTTGGGCCAAACGCCTCTGGGCGCAGTCTCTCCTTGTCTTTTTGCTGTTCCCAGTGACCCAGCTCAAGCCCACGGCCCCCCTATGGTTCTGCGCTTCGCCCTACAATGCTCACCATGAGCAGTTCAATCGACGTTTTGATCAAAGGCCACGGGGCGGTTGGCCTGACCACCGCCTTGGGTCTGTCACGATTGCACTTGAAGGTGGCGATCAGTGCACCCTTGAGCCACCCGCACCCAGCGCAATTGCACACCCAAGACAACCGCTACTACGCCATCAACCCCTCCTCCAAGGCCCTCTTGGACAATTTGGGGGGGTGGCCCGCCCCACAAAAGATTGCTCCCCTCATGGGCCTCAAGGTCTGGGCCGACCGTGGCGCTGAGCTCAATTTTCGGCCCCCCAAGAACAAGCCCTTGGCATGGATTGTGCCAGCCCGCTCCATTGAGGAGGAGCTCAAACATGCTTGTCAAGAGCAACACGGCTTCATTTGGCTCGACGACACCCATCCATTGGCCCGTCAAGCGTCTGAGCAGTCCCCCTTGACCCTCATCGCAGAAGGCCACCACAGTCAAACCCGCCAAGACCTCGGGGTGGAGCTCAGCCAAATGCCTTACGGCCAAATGGCCTTGAGCACCCTGAT
This sequence comes from uncultured Burkholderiales bacterium, assembly GCA_903838355.1. Classification (GTDB taxonomy): domain Bacteria; phylum Pseudomonadota; class Gammaproteobacteria; order Burkholderiales; family Burkholderiaceae_C; genus Limnohabitans. Next base: position 15,968 of record CAILYC010000067.1, read on the forward strand.
CCAAAGCGAAAAAAGTCACCACCACATCGCCCACCAGTGGTTTATTCTTGGACCCGAAGGCCCCGAAGTACTGGCCCTCTTGCCCGTGGCGAGCGCGGAGCAAAAAATGCTCTCCCTGATTTGGTCCATGAGCCCAGCCAAGGCACTGCGGCTAAAGTCCGAAGACCTCTCAAGCCTGGCCCAAAGTGTCACCCAAGCAAGCCACCGGCATCTGGGCGAACTCCAAGTCCTAGGACCTGCGCAGACCTGGCCATTGAGCCTCACCCAAGCCGACCATTGGACGGGGCAATTCAATGACCGTCAGGCCTGGGCGCTGATGGGAGATGCTGCCCACCGCATCCATCCGCTCGCGGGCATGGGTCTCAACACCGGACTGGGGGATGCGAGCTGCCTCATTGGGCTTGTCCAAAAACGACAACGCGGCGCTTTTTGGCGCGGACTCAACGACACCCACGCCCTCAGGCGCTATGAGCGTGAGCGCAAAAATGCACTCGCCCCGGTGGCCTTCGCTTGCGATGGCCTGCAGCGCTTGTTTGCCCACCCCAGCACCGCCTTGGCCTCGCTTCGGAACTGGGGCTTTGCGTCTTTGGAACGCTGGCCAAGGGTGAAAGACCTCTTGATCGAACGCGCCAGCAGCGATCACAATCCCTTTGAGCTCGCTTTTTAAATTCCCCTTCTCTTTTTTAAACTCCCACTGTTTAAACTCACCTTTTGAACGCTCCCTTCAAGCCCCATCCCTTGCCGTCTTTTCTCCACACCACACGCCAAAACCCCATGAGCAACTGCCCCACAAAGCCCCAACGTCCAGAACACCTTTGGCTTGCAACGCCGGTTTCACCGCTTGGGATGCAAGCGCTTTTGAGCCCCCTTTGGGTCAGGCTCATGGGCAGCATCTTGGGGCCCATCTTGGCTTTGAGCCTATGCGGCTTCTCCCTCACCGCCCAGGCTCAGGGACAAGAGGCACAAATCCGCAAAAACCTGATGGAGCGCATTCCACAGTTTCCCAAAATTGAAGAGGTCACCCGCTCGCCCATGACAGGGCTTTTTGAAATACGTGTCGATGGCGATGAAATCTATTACACCGACGCCGAAGGCAACTACCTCATCCAAGGCAGCTTGATTGACACCAAAACCCGGCGCAACATCACCGAAGAGCGTGTAGACAAATTGACCGCGGTGGATTTTCAGGGCCTGCCATTCAAAGACGCCATCACCTTGGTGCACGGTGCAGGCAAGCGGCAATTGGCCATTTTTGAAGACCCCAATTGTGGATATTGCAAGCGTTTTGAAAAAGACTTGCAAAAAATTGACAACGTGACCATCCATCTCTTTCTCTACCCGGTGCTCGGGCAAGACTCGATTGCCAAGGCCAAAACCATTTGGTGCGCCAAAGACCGTGCCAAATCTTGGACCGATTGGATGCAAAAAGAAAGCATGCCCACGAGCGGCGCCAATTGCGACACCCAAGCCTTACAACGCATAGTGGAGTTTGGCAAAAAACATAAAATCAATGGAACCCCCACGCTCATCACACTTGGCGGCACCCGAGTACCGGGTGCCATCAACGCCAATCAGATCGAAAACCTGCTCACCGACGGCAAGTTCTAAACCACAACTTCGCATTTCCACCACGCCTGAGCGAGTCCATGAACACACCAACCTCTTTTCCCAATGATCGCCCACAAGGCGCGCCCCACTTGCCCCAAGAAGGGGCTGCACCTTCAATGGAGGGTACACACGAGAGTCCACATGTTCGCGCAGTCCAGACCCACGCCCAACTCGCGCAGCGTGAAGCTCTGATTGAGCGCTTGTCCTACGCCGGGCTCACGCCCTTTATTCTCCTGCCTTTGCTGCTTTGGCTCGTTGACGATCAACTCCACCCGTTTGTCTCCATCGCGCTCACGGCCTATGCCGCGAGCATTGCTTCTTTTTTAGGGGGCATTCATTGGGGGATGGTTTTTAAAGAAAGCGATGAACACAACAATTTACACCTTCTTTGGGGGGTCAGTTTGCCGCTTTTGTCTTGGCTCGCTGTGGTGATGCCCGCTTACGCAGGACTGCCGCTGCTGGGTGTCATCTTGATTGTGGCCTACGCGGTGGATCGCAAATCCTACCCCAGTGCGGGTCTCAAGCACTGGTTAACACTGCGCTTTCGCTTGACCGTGGTGGCCAGCTTGTCATGCTTTTTGGGGGCAGGTGCAACCTGAACACGCCCAGCCTGAAACCAACACCAGCAAACCAGCATGAATCGCCCTAGAAAATCTGCCACCCCCCCTGCCCCTTTTCAAGTCCACTACGATGTGTTTCTTGAAGAGGCCAGGGCGCACTTGATTCATGTGGTTTTGACCATTGATCAGCCCCAATCTCTTCAACAGCTGGAGTTGCCGGTTTGGATTCCAGGCAGCTACTTGGTGCGCGAGTTCTCCAAAGACATCCTTCAAATCAAGGCAACACAAAAAAAACGTTCAAAAAAAATCGAGCAACTCAACAAAAACACCTGGCAAATTGCCTCCAATCCTGCGACACCTTTGGTGATCGAGTACCAGGTCTTCGCCCACGATGCGTCAGTGAGAACGGCTTGGCTCGATGAAGAGCGCGGTTTTTTCAACGGCAGCAGCGTTTTTTTGAAAGTCTTGAACCCTGAGCTCTCAACGCTCAGCGTGAACATTCACGCGCCCAGCTTTAACCGCGCGTGGAGGCTTGCCACTGCGCTGCCGCTCATCCAAGAAGAGCACCAAGGCTTTGGCCTCTTCAAAGCCGATCACTATGAGCACCTCATCGACTGTCCGGTTGAAATGGGCGACTTCTGGCAAGGCCAGTTTGTCTGCCGTGGTGTTCCTCACCGCGTGGTGGTCTCCGGTGCGAGCAGCACCTTTGATGGCGAGAGGCTGCTCAAAGACGTGCAACGCATCTGCCAATACCAACTTGATTTTTGGCACCCCCAAACCCAGCCCGTGATTGACCACTACCTCTTTATTCTTTGGGCTGTGGGCGAAGGCTACGGGGGGCTTGAGCACCGCAACAGCACCGCCTTGATTGCCAATCGCCAAGACCTGCCACGCCACGGTCAACACGGCATGACCGAAAGCTATACCCAGCTCCTGGGACTGTTCTCACATGAATACTTTCATACGTGGAACATCAAGCGCTTAAAGCCCAAAGAGTTTCTTCACATGAATTTGAACCAAGAGAACTACACCCAACTGCTGTGGTTCTTTGAAGGTTTTACCAGTTACTACGACGACTTGGTCTTGGTGCGCTCGGGATTGATTGAAATCGGCGACTACCTCAAACTGCTCACCAAAACGCTCAACCAAGTCCTGCAAACACCCGGTCGCTTGCGGCACTCAGCGGCACAGGCAAGCTTTGAGGCCTGGACCAAATACTACCGCCCTCAACCCAACACCGCCAACGCCACGGTGAGCTACTACACCAAGGGCGCATTGATCGCCTTGTGTTTGGATTTGAGTCTGCGGCAAATCCCCGACGCCCGTGCAAAAGCACTCAGCAAAAGCGCAACAACCCCTTTCGCCAAAGCAGGCCGCGCATCGACCCCCCCCCACGGCACAACCCCTGCCCTGGTCAATACCCACAATTTAGACCAAGTCATGCGCGAGCTCTGGCGCGAGTGTCAAGTCAGTGGCATGGCCCAAGAAGACTTGCTCTCGGTGCTTGAAGCGCTCACCGCACGCGAATGGAGGACAGAAATCCAAGCCTGGGTCCATGGCACCCAAGACTTGCCCGTGATCACGCTCTTGGAGGACCATGGAGTTCAAGCCCGCTTGGAACCCGCCCAATGGGCCCAGCGTTTGGGTCTTCGCGTTCAAGAGAGCAACGGTCTGATCACCATCAAGCAAGTCTTGGCAGGCGGCTTGGCCGAGCAAGCAGGCTTTTGTCCCCAAGATGAATGGCTCGGCATTGAATTGCCAAGCAAAGGCAAACGCCCGAGTCAATCTTGGCGCCTTCATAAGCTTGAAGAGTGGCCCCAGTATGTGGGAGGCGAGAAAAGCGTCATCGCCGTGGTCTCAAGAGACCATAAACTGCTCAAACTCAGCCTCACGCTCAAAGGCATGAACGAGGTCAAAACCTATCGCCTGACCTCTCAATCCTTGCCCCTTCTCCAAGCATGGTTGAAATAAGGACGGGCAAGACCGCGAGCGAGCAAGTCCACATCACGCTTTGAACGCTGATGTTTTACCTGGTTTGTTTTCATTTTCAGTTCTAAGGATCCTCCATGGCTTACAACAACATTTTGGTGAGTGTTCACGATCAACACATTGGCATCGTGATGCTGAACCGGCCCAAGCAACTCAATGCGCTCAACCCGGAGTTGATGACTGAGCTCGGAGCGGCCTTGCTCGCCTTCGACGCCGATGAGCAAATTGGCTGCATCATTATCACCGGCAACGAAAAAGCCTTTGCCGCAGGGGCCGACATCCCGACCATGGCGCAGTTTGATTTTGCCCAGGTCTACAAAGCCGACTTCGTCACCAAAAACTGGGAGACGATTCGCCAAATCCGCAAACCCGTCATCGCCGCAGTGAGCGGTTTTGCTTTGGGCGGGGGCTGCGAGTTGGCCATGATGTGTGACTTCATCATCGCGGCAGACAACGCCTTGTTCGGCCAACCAGAGATCAAACTTGGCATCATCCCGGGCGCGGGTGGCACCCAACGCCTGCCCCGCGCGGTGGGCAAATCCAAGGCCATGGACATGATTTTGACGGCACGCACAATGAAAGCCCAGGAGGCCCAAGAGGCCGGATTGGTCAGTCGCGTCGTCAGTCTTGAGCAACTCATGCCCGAATGCCTTCAAGCAGCCAGCACAATCTGCGGCTACTCACAACTCGCGGTGATGGCGGCCAAGGAGTCGGTGAATCGCTCCTTTGAGAGCAGCTTGTCCGATGGCATCATGTATGAGCGCAGACTCTTTCACGCCTTGTTTGGGACTTTGGATCAAAAAGAAGGCATGGACGCATTTGTAAATAAACGTATCCCCACTTTTAAAAATCAGTGAATTAAATTACAGTTTCCGTTTTGAGCTTGTCATCATTGGCCCTAGGAAATCAAACACCATGCACATCACCTTTTTATTCCGTCATTTTTTGGCTTTGATTGGCATGGTGGTGGTCGTGACCTTGGGGCTCATCGGCTGCGCACAGACCAACCCACAATGGACCGCACCTGCGGGGCAAATTGAAAAGTTACCGGTCCTCAAAGTCACCCCAGTTGTGACCTCTTACAACGCCCCAACCCCAAGCAGTGGCTCGGCGCCAACGCCCGGGATGTTGTACGACGTGGCCTTTGATTTCCATGGCCAAAGCTACTTGAGCCGACTGCCCTTTGATCCAGGCGCTTGGGTCCTCGTGACCCGCCTCCAAGCGCCCTTGGACCCCAGCATGAAGGCCCTGACTGCTCAAAATCCTGAGACCAATACGGCCCCAAATGCAGCTACAAATGCAGCTACAAATGCGGCCACAAATGCGGCCACAACAACACCCTTGACTTCATCCTTGCCGGCGCCTTCTCCAATCACCACCAACCTACACAGTTTGAGTGGCCCAGTTTTTGGATCTGCCCCCGCTTTCCCTGAGCCCGTGACTTTGTACGTTTTACCGCCCGATATCAATTTGAACGTTTACCCCTTGGTGTACAACGCCTTTTACACAGCAGGACCATCCTTCTTTTACGGTGGCGGCTATTACCGCTACCATTCCTATGGTGGCTGGCACGGCAGAGGCGGGAGAGGTGGTCATGGCCGACGCTGAGCAGACCTCAGAGCGCGCTGTTTCGAGCACCGACACACGAGAGCGCCAAGCAAATCAAGTGCCGTGGATGGAAAAAGGCCAAAATCTCCTTTTTCGTTGGTCCATTTACGCGACCCTCAATTTGGTGGACGATCCGGCGATGCTGGCCATCATGTTCACATGATCGAGGCTCTAGAGTGAAGGTCTTGCTATAGAGAGATTGGACGCTGTCGATCATGCCAGACCGCAGTTTTTTTAAGTGTCCCTCAACCGCCACTTCGCACATAAGCCCACAGCAAGCGAACATCGTCAACATTGAGCTGACTGAGCCATGCTGGCATGCCATTGCCCTTGCCTTGAAGCACCGATTTTTCAAAGCGTGAATAGTCATTTGCTGGAAAAGTTTTCAAATCAAAGGCCAGTCCTGGCTTGAGCATGTCCTTGCCGTGACAGCCGGCACACAGCTCATGGTACAAGTCCCGCCCCAAGTCCGCATCGTCTGCCCAGACGGACAACGGCAAAACCCAGCCCAGGCCCAAACACCATAACCAAGCCAAGAAAAAAGACACCCTACTTGCACGCTTGCCCTTGAGGTCTGCACTGCACTTCATTCACGAACTCCCACGCATTTCAAAGCATCCAAGGCTTCAAACTGATCAAGCCAATTTCGCACCATTGTTGGCCGCCTTGATGGTGGCGTTTGATGGAATCCAAGGCTCATCGGTCCATCCGACACCGCGTCTGACCACTTGCACGTCGAGCAAATAAGGTTTGCCCTCAAGCGTCGAAGCCTTGGCGCGAGCCAGGGCTTGGCGCAACTCCAAGGGGTTTTTGACCACCTCTGCACGCACGCCAAAACCCTGGGCAATGGAGGCCATGTTCATGTCGGGGCTGCCCAAATAACTGCCCACAAAATGTCCGGTCTCGATCATGCGACCCGAAGGTGCATTGGCCACGGTCCTGGAGTGGGGGCCACCATAGGCATGGTTGTTGTAGACAATGGTGATGACGGGCAACTCAAGTCTCGCCATGTTCCACAAAGCATGGGGGCCAAACAAGAAGGAGCCGTCGCCCACCAAACAAATCACTTGCTGGCTGGGTCTGGCCAGCTTCACCCCAGCAGCCGTTCCAACACCCGAGCCCAAGTGCCCACCATAATAGTAAAAGAGCTCACGCCCCCCCACGGGATTGAATTGAAATGAGTGCATGGCCACCGACCCCGCCTCGTGCACCACGATGGCATTGGCATCGGCAAACTGGGCCACTTCCCAGGTCACGCGGTCAGCAATCAAGGGCGCGTGATTCCATTCGGGGTTGTTGACAATGCCCGCCACCAGGCGTCTGGCGTTGTCGGTGTAGCGCCTGACCTCGGTGGCCCTTTGTGCTGCAGCAGTTTTGAGTCTGGCGTTCATCAAGGGCTCGATGGCCGCGATCAAATCGTCCAGGCCCAGTCCCACATCCCCCACCAAAGGCACATCGGTGGACATCACTTTGCCCATGTTTTGATAGTCCATGCGCATGTCGATGAACTTGATGTTGCGCGCCACCATCGGTGCCACACCACTGTGCTGCATTTTGTTGCCGATGTTGATGGCCAAATCATAGTTTTTGGGCCAGGTGATGGAGGCCAAGGTCCCCGCGGGCGCATTGCCCACCCACAAAGGATGGGCCTCGGGAAAATTGGACCACATTTGCCGCATTTGCGTGACAGGCATGCCAAGCATTTCTGCCAATTTGACAACCTTGTCGACCGCCTTGGCTTTGTAGATCTCATCACCCACAATCAGTACCGGCATTTTGGCGTCCAACAGCAACTGAGCGGCTTTTTCAATTTCGCTCGGGTTGGGCCTCACCCGCATGCGCGTGTCAAAATGACTTTGATCAATGATCTCGGTGCGTGTTTTCTCCTCGGTGTAATCCGAATGCCAAGTCAAATACGCTGGCCCATGGGGTGGCGTCCAAGCCGACTTGAAGGCGTGACGAACCGTCTCGGCAATCATCGAGGACCCTCGGGCCATCCAAGAGTACTTGGTGAGGGGTTGCACCACTTGCTCTTGGTTGGCGATCTCTTCAAAACCGTCGCGACCTGCGCGTTTGGACTGATCGGTGCGGTAGGAGTAAACCACCAAAGGGGTTTGCTCTTTGGACGCATTGAAAATTTGGCCCATGGCATTCATCAAACCCACTGAACCTGCTTGCATCACGATGGCGGGTTGCTGTGACGCCTTGATGTAGCCTGCCGCCATGGCGGCCCCTGGCCCCTCGTGCGGCGTCAAGATGTAATTCAGCTTCGGCCTGTCGACCAAGGCGTCATAGAACTGTGCATCTTCACTGGCCGAATTGCCAAACACATATTTCACTCCACAGGCCATCAACTGTTCAGCAAAACAGGCGCCTCCCGTGCCTTGAAAGGTCCTGACCGCAGGCACACTGGTAGAACTCGCAGCAGCACCCGTGCTTGCAAAAGTCGGCGCACTGGGTGTTTGGGCGCTGGCATTAAGGCTCGACAACACCCCTTCGGCCGCCGCCAAGGTCACACCTGCGGCTTTCATGTTGTCTAAAAAGCCACGCCTAGAAATTGTTTGCGCCAAGTATTGGCCGACCAGTTCTCTCATGTATTCACCTTGGATTTGTAAAAGGAGTCCACCCTGGGGCTGGGCTGGTGGCGTTAAAGGACCCTAATTCAGCGCTTGATTTTGGGCACTTGAGGACCCAATTCTGTCCCGAGGAAACTGGCCATGCTCACGATGTCATCGGCACTCCAAACCGCCCCTCGGCCCATCATGCGGTAAAGCGTGGCCTCCCAGGCTTTGGCGTCTTGCCGTTGGTCTCGCCACATGGCATCGCTGTGACACTGGGCGCAACGGCTTTGCAGCAAGTCGCGACCATTGGGCGCAGCAACGCTCGGTGTAGACTCGGACGCGGCGCTTTGGGCCAAGGCGTTCACGGCAAACCCCAAGGTGAAGACCAATACAATGCATGAGATATAGGGATGGGCTCGCATGGGCACTCGCAAAAAAATAATAAAAAAGGTGACTGCCATCGCATCTGGCAAGCGGCCTGATCACGGCACCCATTTTAGATCTTCATCACCGCAAGCTTGACTTCCATCTCCTAAGGTTTACCCCTAATCGATGAAAATCGATTTGACTGAGATGACAAACCCACCACTGATGTGCAACATGGGTCCGCCCTTCAAGCTTGACACCTTTGGCCTTATCGTGACATTGGCCCAGCAATTTAAAAGTTCCTCAACCCGATACCTCTTACTGGCAGCAACACAATGGACAAGACCTTAAAAACCATTGTCGAGTTTTGTACATCCCATGCCCGACAAGGTGCTGGTGAGCACTTATTTTTAGAGTTCAAACGCCGCTGGATGGATGTGGCTGGGGTGGCTCTCGCCGCTTTGGACCAACCCGCCTATTTGATCGCCAAGGACTTGGCCTTGCAAACAGCCCCGACTGGGGCGTGTCAACTGCTGGGCACACCTCAACGCACCAGCGCCGAGATGGCGGCCTTTGCCAATGGAGTCTTGATTCGGTGCTTGGACGGCGCCGATACCTATCCCGGAGGCGGTGGCCACCCAAGTGACTGCTGGGCTGCACTCTTGGCCTTGGCCGAAGAAAATGGCAACAACCTTGATGAGTTGTGCTGTGCACTCAACATGGCGTATGCTTTTTACTGGTACTTTTTTAACGCGAGTGCCCTCAAAGACCATGGCCTGGACAACACCTGCTATGTGGGCTTTGCCAGTGCCTTGGGTGGCGCACATCTCTTGGGGCTGAGCCCTGAGCGCATGGCCCATGCTTTGTCAATGGTGGTGAGCTCAAGCCTCTCGCTGGGGGTTGCCAGAAGTGGCGAGTTGAGCATGTGGAAATCCGCCGCCTCAGCGCACGCCGCCAAACAAGGGGTCTTTGCCGCGCGCTTGGCCCGATTGGGGATGAGCGCACCCCATAAACCTTTTGAGGGAGACCGTGGCTTGTGGCCACTGACAAAAGAGATACAACTGACCTTCCCACCCCAAGCACTGAGACAAACCCGTCAAGAAGAGATTGCTTTTGAGCGCGCGCACATGAAATATTACTTGTGCGAATACCACTGCCAAACCCCCATCATGGCCGCCTTGGAGTTGACCGCCAAACTTAAAGACAAAACCATCGCAACGGTCAACATCTGTACCTATCGATTTGCGCTGCAAGAGGTGGCCCATGGTCTTGAGAAATGGCAACCCCTCACCCGCGAGACGGCCGACCACAGCATGCCCTGGAGCGTGGCGAGCGTGCTCAACGGTGGCGAATTCAGGGCAGACATTTATGAGCCCAGCCGACTCCAAGACCCTAAAGTCCAAGCCCTGGCTCAACGCATCACGGTAAGAGAGGATCCCGTTCTTACTCAGGCCTTCCCAGAATCAACCCCCTGCGTGATGGAGATCAAAACCTTGTGTGGCGAAACACACCGAGCCGAAGTTTTGCGCGCATTGGGGCACCCCAAGAATCCCATGAGCACAGTGCAAGTCCAAGCAAAATTTCGAGACTTGAGCCAGAGGCACTTGAGCCCGACTCAAGTGGATGCTTTTTTCGATCGACTCGAGATCCTCAGGCCGCAAGATCCAGTGGCTCGACTGATGCACACCATGGCTCTCGATTAAGCCCAGGCTGAGTTGCACAAGCGTTGCAGGCAAGGGTTTTCCAGAGGCCTTACTCAACAAAGACCTAAGAGCATTCCCTGCTCGTGCTTGCCCTTATTGACGCTGTAGCACCCCAAGTGCACCATGCCTATTCCAATCAATAAAAAGAGGTTCTTATGCGCCCCCATTTCCTGGCCATCATGGCCACTGCTTTTATCGCCCTGTTGAGTCCGGTTTTGGGACAGACCCAAGAGGTGAGTTTGAAGATGGTCTCAGGCTTTGCAGAAAACAGCATGTACGTTCAGCGCTTGCAGACTTGGATACAAAAAGTCAATGCCGAGGGCAAAGGCGTGCTACAAATCAATTTTCTGGGTGGCCCCAAAGCCATCCCCACCTTCGAATTGGGCAATGCCGTGAAAACTGGCGTGGTCGATTTGGCCTTGAACACTGGGGCCTTCTACACCAATGTCATGCCAGAGGCAGATTTCCTCAAACTCACCCAAATCTCCATTGCTGAGCAAAGAAAGAATGGTACGTTTGAAGCCATCAACAAAGTTTGGAATGAAAAAGGCAACATGCAGTACTTGGGGCGGGTGGTTGAAAATCAGCCCTTTCACATCTACCTCAACAAGAAAATAGACAAACCCGATTTGACCGGTTTAAAAATTCGCATCACACCGGTCTACCGCGATTTCTTTCAGTCCCTCAACGCCAACGTCATCACCACACCTCCCGGCGAGGTCTACACCGCATTGGAGCGTGGCGTGGTGGATGGATACGGTTGGCCCATAGGCGGTATCTTTGATTTCAATTGGCAAGAAAAAACCAAATACCGAGTCGACCCTGGCTTTTACGATGCCGAGGTTTCATTGCTCATGAACTTGCCCGCCTATAAAAAGCTGACCCCTGTGCAACATGATTTTTTGGCCAAAGAAGTGCTGGCCTTTGAAGCCGACAATGTTTACTGGGCCCATTACACCAGTGAGGAGACTCAGCGCCAAGAAAAAGTTGGTATCCAAACCATCAAATTTGATGCCGCCACCACTGCTGCATTTCGCGCCAAAGCCTACGAGGTGGCATGGGCCGCGGCGAGCAAACAAAGTCCTGAAGTGGCGAGCAAATTCAAAGGTCTCTTTGCCAAGTGATGAGTCGTTTTTCCAATTTATCAAAGGCATACGGGCGTTTATTGCAGGCATTGAGTTGGTGCGGTTTGTTCATGCTGTGGCTGATGATGATGGTGATTGTGCTGGATGTTTTTTTGCGCAATGTGCACATCCCCAACCTGCCCCAGGGTTTGGCTTGGAGCAACGAGTTGTGTGAGTTCTTGCTTTACTTGATCACCATGTGCTTGTCGCCTTGGCTCTTGCGCCAAGGCCAACACATCCGAGTCGACATCGCGCTCCAAATCTTGCCCAAATCCTGGGCCTACGCATTTGAGTGGCTCTCCGACTTGGTAGGACTCGCCTGCTGTGTGTTCATGGCCCACGAAGGGCTTCAAGCGACGCTTGAAAGCTACTACGCTGGGGCTTTGAGCATCAAAACCTGGGTGACACCGGAGTGGTGGTCACTTGCGCCCTTGCCCGTGACCTTTACTCTCCTTGGGCTAGAGATGGTTTTTCGCATGCAGCGCTTGCTCCACGGCCCTGTAGCCCCTAGGTCTGACGCCGTGAGTGCCGCATGAGCGACTGGGGTCAGGCCGCTTGGCTCATGCTCGCGGGATCAACCCTCATGCTGATGATCGGCATGCCAGTGGCCTTTACCTTCATTGGCGTGAACCTGATGGGCGCTTGGATCTACATGGGGCACGAACCCGGTCTCATTCAACTCGTGAGAAGCTCGGTCTCATCGGTCGCGTCCTTTGCCCTGACCCCCATTCCCCTTTTTGTGCTCATGGGTGAAGTGCTTTTTCACACGGGCATTGCACTCAAAGTGATTGAGGGCATTGAGCATTTGATCAGCCGCATACCAGGCCGACTCGCCGTGGTCGCCGTGGTCTCGGGCACGGTGTTTTCTGCGATATCGGGCTCCACGATTGCCACGACTGCCATGCTGGGCTCTTTGATGCTGCCCGTGATGCTTGCCAGAGGTTACCACCCAACCTTGGCGAGTGGTCCGATCATGGCCATTGGGGCCGTGGACATGTTGATCCCCCCCTCGGCCCTCACGGTGCTCTTGGGCTCCTTGTCAGGAATTTCGATCTCCAAGTTGCTGATCGGCGGTGTGCTGCCCGGCATCATTTTATCCATCGCCTTTGTCATATGGATCGTGGTACGGGTGATGATCTCGCCCGAGCTGGCGCCCCATGACAACGCCGATGTCGCCCTCAAAGGTTGGCCACGCTACCGGCTTTTTGTCCTCTATGTATTGCCCACTTTGTGTATTTTCGGGGTGGTGGTGGGGGCCCTCGCCCAAGGCTGGGCCACGCCCACCGAATGCGCTGCATTGGGTGCTTTCGCCACCTTGGTGCAAGCCACGCTATTTAGAGTTTTGAAGTGGTCCTCGATGATCAAAGCACTTCAAGGCACGGCCAGTATTTCGGGAATGATTTTGTTCATCATTTTAGGGGCCACGACCTTTGCTCAAATCTTGTCTTTTTCAGGCGCCAGCACAGGATTGGTGCAATGGATCATTGGTCAAGGCTTGTCCAGGGACATGGTCATCATGGGCATGATGCTCGTGTTGATTGTGCTCGGCATCTTTGTCGACCAAGTCAGCATGATGATGATCACCCTGCCCATCTTCATGCCCTTGGTTCAAAGTCTTGGTATTGATGTCATTTGGTTTGGCATCATGTTCTTGATATGCATGCAAATGGGCTTGCTTTTGCCCCCGCACGGTCTATTGATCATGACCATGAGAGGCGTGGCACCACCGAGTGTTACGATGCTGCATCTTTACCAAGCCGTTGCACCCTACGTTTTTATGAGTTTGTTGCTGCTGATGGCGGTATTTTTATACCCCCCACTCGCCACTTACTTTCCAGCACTCTTGGGCTGATTTATTTTTCACGCTCTCAAGGCGTAGCAAAGCGCAAAGATTAAGGCAATTGGCGTGAACTTCACGATTACAATTCTTTCGAATTGAATTTCTTTGGAAGATGCATCATGCTATTGATAGACAACAAGACGGTCGAGAAAGTGCTCACCATGCGCGACTGCATCGATGCACAAGAAAAGGCATTTGCCAAGCTCTTGACTGGTGAAGCCATCGGCAGGCCTCGGCTCGACATGTACGTGCCTTGTGAGCGCGAAGATGGATACTATCGTTGGGGTTGTGTCGAAGGGGCCAATGACGGGATTTTTGCAGTGCGTTTAAAGTCTGATATTTTGGTATGGCCAAAAGATTTGGGCAGTGGCGGGTCTGAACAAAAGTATTGCATCGAACCCGGAACTTATTGTGGACTGGTGTTTCTCTACAGTACGCAAAATGGTCAGCCCTTGGCCATCATGAATGACGGTCATCTTCAACACATGAGGGTGGGTGGAGCGGCTGGCATTGGCACCAATTTATTAGCCCGTCAAAATGCGAGCACAGTGGGGATGATTGGATCAGGCGGCATGGCCCAAACATTTTTTGAAGCCATTCAGTGTGTGCGTGATATCGTGAGGGTCAAAGTTTACAGTCGCAACGCTCAGAATCGTCAAAAGTTTGCACTTGAAATGCAAAAGCGCTTTCAAATTGAGGTGCAGTCTGTTGACAGTCCACAAGAAGCGGTCAAGGGCGTGGACATTGTGGCCACTTGCACGGACAGCATGACCCCGGTTTTAGAGCCACAGTGGCTTGAACCGGGCATGCACGTGGTCGTGCTCACACCCCGCGAATTAAGTCCCAGTGTGATTGAGCGCTTTGATGTCAAAATTCAGCAAGGACGTGAAGATATGCCCATGCAAGAGTCAGCGCTCTTTAGAAAAGGTATCTCCGGCAGTCCAGGGGCCTACGTGGGTGGAACGCCCCTGGAGCAAGAGCGGTTGCCCAAGGCCAAGCACGCACGCATTCAAACAGAACTTTGGCCCACTTATACCGATGTGATTTCCGGCAAGGCCAAGGGAAGGACATCAGAGAAAGAAATTACTTTTTACTACACGGTTGGCAACTGGGGCGTGCAGTTTTCCTCTGTTGGTGGACTGGTCTACAAACTGGCAAAGGCCCAAGGTCTGGGCATGCCATTGCCCTTGGAATGGTTTACTCAAACGATTCGAAACTGAACCGTGAAAGCCCCTGGCCCGCGCGCCCTCGACTCGTTACTCACTCTCCACATGGGTTTTGCGAATCACCGAGCCCCAACGTTCAGTCTCTTCGACGATGAATTTTTTAAAGCTCTCAGGTGAACCTCCCAGAGGCGTCACGCCATCTTGCCCCAAGGTATTGATCATCTCTGGGGACTTGAGTGTTTTGGTAATTGCCAAATTCAATGCATTGACAATTTCAGGCGAGGTTTTATTTGGCACAAACACCCCATACCAAACCCCAGCGACATAACCCGGAACAGTTTCAGCCATGGCGGGGACTTGGGGCAACAAGGGAAGACGCTCGGCAGAAGTCACCGCAATGGCTTTGAGTTGACCATTTTTTGCAAATTTCATCCCTGCGAGCAAATCCGTGAACGACAAGTCAACTTGGGAGCTCATCAAGGCCATGGTGGCTGGGCCCGTACCCTTGTAGGCAATGTGGCGCAAATCGACATCGGCCAAGAGCTTCAAGAGTTGGGCCGACAAGTGACCCGTTCCACCAATGCCGGACGATGAAAAAGTCAATTGTCCCGGTTCTGACTTGGCCTTGGCAATGATTTGTGCCAAGGTGTTGAAAGGAGAATTGGGTTCCACCAAAAGAATGGCCGGGTTGTTGGCAATCAGACTTACCGCTTGCAAGTCCTTGAGAGGGTTGTAGGTCAATTTTTTGACCAAAAAGGGAGCAACCACAATGGGTGACGTTGACGCCAAAATGAGGGTGTATCCATCAGCTGGGGAGCTGACCAAAGCTTGGGTACCCACCACGCCACCGCCGCCTGGTTTGTTATCAATGAAAATGGACTGGCCCATGGTATTGGACAAATGACGAGCCAACAATCGACCCATGATATCGACTCCCCCGCCTGGCTCATAAGGGACAATCATTTTGAGAGGTTTGCTGGGATAACCGGCTTCAAGGGCTAGAGCCGTAAGCGCCAAGCCCGATAGAGTCAATAGCGCTAGGAGCCCCTTGGGGCTGATCAATGATTTCATGCGAGTCTCCAAAACTCAAAACCGTTTGGCAGTAAGACATATTGCAAGTGGTCACTTCTAAACAATGACCCATCTCAGTCGCCTAGCTTTAACCCTAATCCAATGAATAAAATTTCATGTGAAAATGATCAAAGTTTTTTTCAAGCATGGCGACCAAAAGACTTTGTCTTTCATTGCGCAATCACACTGTCAGCTATTCTAACTTTGAGACCCTGAGAGGCGTGACCATTTTTCAAGAAATTGTCTAAACTGAAGTTCCAGCACCCCTTAGGCGAAAGTTCCTTATAAATCAATACTCTTTTTGATTTTTGTATTTTGGCTACTGTCTACAAGTCTACAGCTTAATGGCTTTGATCAGCTCCATTGCTCTTTGTTGCTTTTGCGTTGGGT
>CAILYC010000068.1 GCA_903838355.1 uncultured Burkholderiales bacterium
CACTTGCATTTTTCTTATTCGGCGCACTGCAGCAATTCTTTTTTGATGGTAATAAGCGCACCTCACGGTTCATGATGAACGGAATCTTGATGTCTGCCGGAATTGATGCCATCAGCGTACCCGCAGCGAAAGTCCAAGAGTTCAACGAAAAAATGGTTAGGTTTTATCTCAGTAAAGATGCTACGGAAATGATTGAATTTATGATCGACTGTTATGAATCGAAGTAGACACTTTCTTCAATTCTTAGTATCCAGCTAGCAGAAAATTACTTGACAAAAATCACATAGACCGTAAACTAAATTTATGAAGCCCTCCACCGCACTTTCCAGTAACAGAGTTGTCATTCGGGAACTCGTGAAAAAGCACGGCTTGTTAAATCCTCGAATTTTTGGATCGGTTAGTTGGCAAGAAGACACAGAAGTCAGTGATTTGGATATCTTGGTAGATCCTCGACCAGATACGTCTTTACTTGACATCGCCAAGCTTCAACTTTCTTTGGAAAAACAGCTCGGTATACATGTTGATGTACTAACTCCGAAGGCTCTACCGGAAAGCTTTCGCGATCAAGTAGTTAAAAACTCGATACCTGTATGACATCGTTGAATGAGTTAATGCTTGATGATTTTTTACAGCATATGCTTTTAGCAATTCAACGCATTGAAGGCTATATAGAAGAACAATCAGAAGTCCATTTTTAAAACACACCCCTCTTGCAAGATGCTGTTGTTAGGAACATCGAAATTTTAGGTGAGGCTTCGAATAACCTCTTGAAGCGATTTCCAGAATTTACCTCGTCGCATCCTGAAGTACCGTGGGAAGCAATTTATTACATGCGCAACCGTATCATTCACGGTTACGTTTCAATTGACTATGTACTTGTTTGGATAGTGATTAACAAGGATCTGCCTGAGCTTCAAAATCAATTAATTGCTATAAAAACCTAGTTGTCGCACTGATATGCCATATCTAAAGACGAAGCGGCCTAATTTACTCAAAGCTCCACCGGTGAACTTGTCAATATTTCCCTGCTCAAAAATGAGCAATCTTGGTATGTGAAACTGCTCATATATGCATGGAAATTTCCGCGAATTGAAATATTTCTCAAAGTCATGCGGCGTTCAATACTTTAATTTAATTGATTTCGAATACACGCGGACGATATGCTCTAAAGATATTACCCATTGAGCGGATCGTCAAAACATGAATAGCACAATCCAAAACCAAGAAGGTCGGCATGACGCATAAGCCAATACCTTGTCAATTTGCAATCAATTTCCAAAGCATTCCTTAATGGCATTGGACATTGAAAATCCAAAAAGTCGATCGTCGATCCAGTTCAATTTAAAGTAAAGCAACTTGATCTCATTTTTAGTCATGATCGATAAACACTGAGCGCCTTCGCAGGGTTTGATCAATCTTGCAATACTCGTCTTATTTTTAGGATTCAAAATGTTGTCGGTCTCACTTGACCATTCAATCAAATCAAGTCCTTTGCCTTTAAGAAGAATCGTCCGATTCTCTGCATCACAGATATTTTTCTCAACATTTGGAATTTGAACAATTGATTTATTGAGCTCACTCCAATTGCCGCTCAAACCCGACTCACGGTGCCTGATGCGAAATAAAACATTGTTTTTAATCGATGGCAAATCATATGAACTAAAAACAATGGGCTTACGGGTCTTGAGTTCATTGGTTTTCTTGTCCCCTATCAATGGAAATTGAATAGGATTTTTTGCGGTCACGGGGTCGTCTTCAAACTTGATTTCTATGGCATAACTGCCCGGCTGAATTTTATAAGCCCCAAACGCGGCAAAAGTTAAGTTGATTCCCGAATCTTCACTGATGATGGGGTCATCTTCTTTAAGCCCCCAAGAAACTGCATTTTTTGACAGAAAGACCAATATGGGATTGTTGCTTGAATTGACGACTTTGAATCTTGGCTTGGCTTGTTTTTTAGTCAGGTTGAATTGTTCAGAGCCAGGATCATGGTTCAAGTAATTGACCAACACATAGCTTGGAAGATCGGCATTGCTCAAAATATAGTCAGAGCACTTGAAGATCAAATTCGTCACACTGTCAGACTCTTCTTGAAAAACATCAGGCTTGCAATTTGATTTGCCAATTTGAATATCGTTTATTCGATCAAGATCATCGCCATTGACCACCAACTCTTGATCCAACTCCAGGTGCGACACAGCACGAATTTTGGATCTTTTGGCTTGAATTCTGACGGGAATGGCGATTGAATCGGTGTTCATTTGTTCGACCCAAAGATCTGCGCTTCCCGCATTGAAGGCTTTGAGATCAGCGAAAAAATGGCGGCTATTGTTGAGAACTTTTTCAAGTCGAATTTCAATATTGCCTTGCTTTAATTTCAAAGATTCCAAACACCTCAGGTCCTCATCACCAGAAAAAGTGATTTGAACTTTTTCATTGGAGACCAAAGTATCAAGACCAGAAATCGATATCTTATTTTTAGCAATTGGTGATACGAAATCAAGGTTTTCAATTTTGTAGCGCTCAAAGCCATAATAATATTCAAAATCAGCCTTGACTGGAAACACAAGACTTGAATAAACATCAGGCTTGACCTTCAACTGAATGGTCGATCTGAAAAAATTAAATCCCACCGCTTTTTCATTGACAGTTTTACCTTCTTTGTCTGTCATTTTTAAATCCCAGTCGCGCCAATAATCGACGGGTGGTGATTTCCCGTCCAGATTGACCTCAACCTTAGAGTTGGAAATACAAATGGGCTGATCGTTGACCAATTGAATTTTGGGAGACGTGATCTCACTCCAACCCGGCACGTAGATATAGGCCGTTTTGACATTGCCATTCTGAAATCGATTGATTGAAAAAAGTTCGACCGATGTTGAATTGAGTTTATGACGCGCAAAAGAAGGTGCAAAGTCATACTGATCTCGAAACTTATTGCTTAAAAAATCAGATGCAGCAGAAAACAGATGGAGATTTTGGGTCAACAGTGAGGTTAAATTTAAAACATTCCCTTTACCGACAACGGACCCCAGGTCCACAGAGGACGGAACGATCATGTTTTTGTTGGCCACAATGTCTGTTGCAACGCATTGCGTGTTGATGTAGTTGCCCTTAAAGCAATTGGGGTCAACCTCGTTCAAACCAAACTTTTGGGCCAGGTACTTGACGATTTCTACTGATTTTTGTGAATCTTGATTTTCCAATAAATTGTCCAAGCCATTGGAAATCGCAACAATGGCTTGGTTGAGTTGATCGATATTCTTTAAATCAACAAATTTTTGCGGGTCTGTGGACAAAGATTCAACAATCAAATTTGCCGATTCATTCACACTGGTGTAAAGACCAAATAAGTTTCTAAGCTGAGGCGCCAGGATGACCACAGGTAAAAATTCATCATCCAGTATTTCTATTTGAGGCTCGGTGTTTTTAACCGTCAAGTCAAATACTTTTTTGTCTACCTTTGAGCCCGTTGGGTTAATTTGTGCTATCACCATCAACCATTTGGTGCTTTCCATGGAGACGGGATCGACTTGAACAGAAAATTTGTCTCCTTTTTTCAAGTGGTTCACTTGATAAATGGGCAGTGAGACGCCATTGCGCTCAACGCTGATGTTTAAACTGGGACCCGAATGAAAAATCTCAGCCGAATAGGCTTGAACCCCAAGGCCAAACGACATCAGCAATATTAAAAAGCACTTCATCACGCCATTCATCAATCCCCCCTCAAGGCCATGGCCCCCACCAAGCTTTTCCATTTCTGAGCATCGGCAGTCAAAAAGGCGGTGAATTCTTCGGAGGAATTGCCCACGATTTCAGAGCCGTCTTGGGTGAGGCGCTGACGGATATCTGCTTGGGCCAAGACTTCAAGCAGCGCCGTATTGAGTTTTTTTACAATGGCGGGCGGGGTTTTGACCGACACAATCACCCCAAACCAGTTTTGAAACTCAAAGTCTTTTTGCCCCAACTCTTGCATGGTGGGCCACTGCGGCGAAGATGCACTTCGGGTCTTGCTCGTAATACCGAGTATTCTGAGTTTGCCCGCCAGCGCCAACTCTTTGGCCGTGATTTGCGCAATGAAGGCAAAATCCACATCATGGCTCACCAGGGCCGCAGCCGCCGGGGCCGCCCCACGGTAAGGTATATGGGTTGAACGCATCCCTGTGCTGATCCTGAGCAACTCACCACTCAAGTGGCCCCCGCTGCCCACCCCAGCGGAGCCATAGTTCAATGGACGCTGCTTGGCCAGTTGCATCAAATCAGCCAAACTCTGGGCGCCCGCTTGCGCGTTGACCGCCAAGACCAGCGGCGACTTGATGAGCATCGTCAAACCGGTCACGTCCTTGATGGGGTTGTAACTGAGTGACTTAAAAAGATAGGGGCTGAGGGTGTGCGGGGTGTAAATGAGCTGCAAGGTGTAGCCGTCGGCAGGGGCATTGACCAACACCCCCGTGGCAATCACGCCGCTCGCCCCAGAGCGGTTGTCGATGATGACGCTTTGCCCAAGCACCGTCGCGAGTCGCTCGCCCACAATTCTTGCGTAGGTGTCCGACGAGGCCCCAGGGCCCGAGCCCACCAGCATCCTGAGCGGCTCTTTGGGAAAGTCCAGCTCAGCCACCGCGCTCCATGCCAGCGTTGAGCACAAAAGGCCAACAAAAAAAGCCATGAGCCTCATGCAACGCATGCAACGCATGCAACGCATGAATTCCGAGGGTGTGGGGGCTAGGGTTTTCAAGTGATCAACATTCAAGATGGATTGTTTTTTGTGTGGGTGTGGATGTGGCTGTGGGCGCGTCTCAGCGCTGGGGCATGTCTTTCACCGAAAACCCCAGGCTCACGGAGGCGTCCTCGGGGATCGCAGGCATGGTGTCGTTCCAGGCCTCCCAGGCTTGCCGCATGGTTTGCAGCCTCTCTGGTTCTCGAACGCCCAAATTGGCCCGCTCTCTTGCGTCTTGGACAATGTTGAACAAATAGTCGTGCTCGTCCACCCGCAGGTATTTCCAGTCCCCCAGCCTGAGCGCGCGTTGCGAGCGGTGGTTCATGCGCCAGTATAGAGGTCGATCAAAGCGGTGATCTGCATCTCTCAAAATGGGCAGGAGTGAGAGTCCATCGAATGGATAGGCGGGATGGGCTTGGGCACCACCGATCTCGATCAAGGTGCTTGACCAATCCATCGTCATGCAGTGCTGGGCCGACACGCCGCCGGGTTTGATCACCTCGGGCCAATGGGCAATCCAAGGCACCCGAATACCGCCTTCGGTCAAATCCATTTTGCCGCCCACGAGAGGCCAGTTGTCACTGAAGCGTTCACCGCCGTTGTCGCTGGTGAAGACCACCAAGGTGTTGTCGAATTGTCCACTGCGCTTGAGGGCGTCGATCACCCAACCGATGCCCTCGTCCATGTGGTGGATCATGCGGTGGTAGGTGTGGATGTTGCCGCCGTGCAGGTGAAAGAGGTTGTTTTTGACCTCTTGCGCCAGGGCTTCGTCGTCCCTCGTCTCCCAAGGCCAATGCGGTGCGGTGTAGTGCAGGCTCAAGAAAAAGGGTTTGTCCTTTTTGGAAGCCTGGGTCATGCGCTCGATGAAGTCCACCGCGCCTTTGGACAACATGTCGGTCAAATAGCCCTCTTGAGGGAACTCTTCTTCGCCTCGGTAAAGATCGTGCTCGCCATTGGAGGCGCAATGGGTGAAATAGTCAACACCGCCCGCCATCGGCCCAAAATACTCGTCGTAGCCCGAGCGCAAGGGGCTGAAGGTGGGGGGGTAGCCCAAATGCCACTTGCCCATCAAGGCCGTGTGGTAGCCACTGGCTTTGAGCAAAGACGGCAAGGTCGGGTGCTCGGGGGGCAAGCCCAGGGTGGTGCTGCCTTTGCTGCGGCTGTTGATGGGCTCATCGGCGGCGCCGCGCAAGCGGTATTGGTAGCGTGCCGTCATCAGGGCAAAACGTGTGGGCGAGCACACTGGGGAATTGGCATAGCCGTCGGTGAGTCTTAATCCATTGGCCGCCAAGCTGTCGATCACTGGGGACACGTCCCCAAACTGGGCTTTGCGAGCGCCATAGCACCCGAGGTCGGCAAAGCCGAGGTCGTCGGCGACGATAAAAATGATATTGGGGCGTTTCATTCGATTTGCATGCCTGTGGCTTTGATGATCGGGGCGTAGCGATTTCGCAGATTCTCCAGTTGCTGGGCTGCAGCGCTGCCGGTCTGCGCTTCGATGACCAAGTCCATGGATTCGAGCAAGGATTTTACGTCGGGCTTGGCCAAGGCCTGCGACATCCCCCTTTGCAAAACTGCCATCACGTCACTCGGAGTGGCCGCCGCGACCATGGCGACGTAAAAGACCTCCACCGACATCTCTTTGAGCCCCAACTCGGCACTGGTGGGAACGTCGGGCAACAAGGCCGAGCGTTTGCGACTCGTGACAAATAGGGGTGTGATTTGCTGGGACTTCACAAAGGCCATCATGCCCGGTGTGGCCAACACCCCGCCGTCGACTTCTCCCGACAAAATGGCCGTGACCGCTGGGGTGTTACCCTTGTAGGGCACGTGGGTGACCTTGACCTTGGTGATCTCCCCCAAAATTTCCGCCGACAAATGCCCCGGACTGCCGTTGCTGCCCGAGCTGAAGGTGAGTCCTTTGCCGCGGCCGCGTGCGAGCAAATCGCCCAAGGTTCGGATTTGAGTGCTCGGGTTGACGCCCATGAGCAAACCCGAGGACGCAATCACCATGATGGGTTTTAAGTCGCTCAAGGCGTAAGGAATGCTTTTGTAGATGCTCGGGTTGATCGTGAAGGTGGTGTCAATGCCAATCAAAATGGTGTGGCCGTCGGGTGGGCTTTTGGCGACAAAGTCGGCGCCCAAATTGCCGCCAGCGCCGGCGCGGTTTTCAACCACAAAAGGTTGTTTGAGCGTGCTTTGTAAATATTCGCCCAGGAGCCTTGAAATCACGTCCGACGGCCCACCCGGGGGAAAGCTGTTGATGAGCTTGACGGCTTTGGTGGGATAAGTTTGTGCTTGACTCAAAGGCGTGAGGCTGACCCCCAGCAAGCCCAAGCCAAAGACCAAGACCCACCCCAGTGCCATCGAACGCTTGAAACGCTGGATTTTTCTCATGATGCTGTGCCCTCAACTTTTGCGGCTTTCTCTTTGAGTTTTCGGTTGTGCGCATCCCAGTTTTTCTCCAAGTTGCCAATCAATGCCGGGCTGAAATGACACCATGCCTGCTCCTTGCAGTACACCGACATGTATTGCCTAAAGCTGTCGAGCGGCTCCTGGGCAACCCGAAAGGCTTTGCGGTTTCCAGCAGCACTCACGACGCCAGACGAGGTGATGGTGTCGATGGTGTGAGCCAGTGTCGCGTCCAATTGATCGCTGGGTACCACCTCATCACAGATCATTCGGCCCATGGGGCTTGCGCAATCGATGCGCTTTTCCATCATGATGGCTTGACGGGCCATTCGGTCGCCCACGAACCGGGGCAGCCTCATGTTGGCCACCCCAGGAATGATGCCTTCCTTTCGCGCGGGCAAGGTCAAATAGGCGTTGTCAGCGGCAATATTGATGTCCGTCACCAGCAGGTACTGGCACCCACCGCCAATGGCAAAGTGATCCACCACCGCGATCCAGAGCTTTTCTTGGGTTTGACCCAGGAGTTCATTGGCCGAGTGTGCCGCGGTGGCCAGGCCGCGGTACATTTTGTTGACAATCCCCATGTCGCGCTCGATGAACCAGAGGTAGGGGATTTTGCCGTTGTACAGTCGTGTCAAATTGATTCCACTGCTGAAGGTTCGAAGGCCCTTGTACTTACCCTGGGAAATAACATCGCCTCGCATCACGGCTATCGAGGTGAGCGGATCCAAAATGGCCAAATCCGCCGCCACTTCAGTGTTGGAGAGCGTGTTATCGTCCTCGGCGTGCAGGTATTGACCGTTTTGAAAATACAAGTGGGTGGCGTTCTTTCGACGTTGAACGCTCACCCCTGCTAAATTCAGCACCCCATTGCGCAAAAACTCCTCTTTGTAGGCTGCCGTGCTGGGGTGCGCCAATAGACAAGCCTGGCACAAGTGCAGGCCGCTCAAGGGATGGGCCAAGACGTGGGAGAGGAAAATCCCCTGATCGATCTCATGCCCCTCTTTTTCACTTTGTTTGAGTTCGCGCTCGGCATCAAGCGTCGATTGAGAGGGGGTCAAACCCGGCACCATCAACTGCGCTTGATCAACCAATGCGTCCAAGCGTAAAAACCGGCTCAAGTTCGCGGTGAGGCGCAAGTACAAAGTCTGCGCATGCAAGTGCAAATAGGCTTCACGGTGTGCGCGAGAGGCGTCCAAAATGCCTTGAACGATGTCACGCTCAGGCGCAGTTCGCTGGGATTTGGGTGGCAAGCGCTCCAAGAGCGTCAAGCCTGCTGCCCAAAAAGCACTGCTGCTGGCCGAATCGGACTCCAAAGAACCGAGCAGTGGCTTGGGTCCTTCGGTAAAACGCAGGACGTCGGTTTTCTCAAAACCGAGGGCAATGAGTTGTTCCAAAAGTTGCTTCATGGGGTTGTCCAAGTGGTGTCGAGGTGGTTTAAAGATCGATGGCGGTGATATGGAGTGACTGGGGTGCCCTTGAAAAAAACAGCGATGCGATCAACCCATTCCAAATAGAGTGCTCGAGTGAGCATTTGATCAGTCGTGGAGTTGGTGGTCATGGACCATGATGTCACGCATTTTGAATTTTTGCACCTTTCCAGACGCCGTGCTCGGAAAATCGTCGACCAGCCTTAAATAATGCGGAATTTTGTAACTGGCGATTTTTCCCTTGCATTGCGCCTGGAGATCTTCCACCGTGGTCACACAACCGGGCTTCAATTTGATCCAGGCCGCGAGCTGCTCGCCGTAGAGGGCGTCGGGCACGCCAAAGACTTGAACCTCGGCGACCTCGGGCAATTGGTAAAAGAATTCTTCGATTTCTCGCGGATAGATGTTCTCCCCTGCTCGGTTAACCATGTCCTTGATGCGGCCCACGATCGAGACGTAGGCGTCGTCATGCATGACCGCCAGGTCCCCTGAGTGCATCCAGCCCTCCACATCAATGGCCTCGGCCGTGGACTTGGGGTCGTTCCAGTAGCCTTGCATCACCGAGTAGCCACGCACACACAACTCACCCGTTTGCCCCAACTCGACGGTGTCGCCGGTATCGGGCTCAACGATTTTGATCTCCAAATGTGGATGCACGCAGCCCACCGTCTGGCTTTTGAGCTCGATGTCGTCGTGGGTGAAACTCTGGGTGGACATGGGAGAGGTCTCGGTCATGCCGTAGGTGCTTGATAAACCCGCCAAACTCATTTGCTCGATGGCCGCCTTGAAAACCGAGGACGGACAGGTGGAGGCGCCCATGATGCCTTTTTGCAGGGTTTGCATTTTGGTGGTCACAAACTGCGGGTGATGAAGGATGCTGATGTACATCATGGGCACGCCCACAATGGCGGTGCATTGCTCGGAGTCAATGGCCTCAATGCATTGCTCGGCATCAAAGCCTTCGCCTGGAAACACCACCGAGGCGCCTTGCGAAAAGGCGGCAATCACCCCCACGACCGAGCCCGCACAGTGAAAGAGCGGAACTGGCACACAAAAGACATCACTCGCCTTCAACTGCAACCTCGAGCCCACTTGCGTGCCGTTGTTGAGCATGTTGTGGTGGGTGAGTGTGGCGCCTTTGGGCTTGCCGGTGGTCCCCGACGTGTACTGGATGCTGGCGGCGGCTTTGGAGTCCACCGTTTCCAACAGTGCGTCCAAGCAAACGGGGTCCACCCTTTGGGCGTGCTCTAAAAAAGCCGACCAAGTCAAACATCCCACGTGGTGCTCGGCATCGAAGGCCACGATGAACTGCAAACAGGGGTGTTGGGTTTGGACATGGAGCGCTGTCGCGAGGCAATCAAAGCTTCTGAACTTCGGGTTTAAAAAGAGTGCCTTGCAGTTCACGTGCTCAACGCTGTAGGCCAATTCATCCTCGCGGTAGGCGGGGTTGATGTGGACCAAGACGGCACCGATGCTGGTCACTGCGAACTGCATGACCACCCATTCGAGGCGGTTGGTGCTCCAAATGCCCACGCGCTCGGATTTTTCGATGCCAAGCGCCAAAAGCGCCAGAGCGGCTTGGTCGACCAGAGCCTGCAATTCGCGAAAGCTCAAACGAGCAGACTGCGCCAGCGCAACCAGCGCGGTCTTGTCGCCGTGACGCCCCACCACGCCCTTCAAAAAACGCCCCATGTTCATGTCAAACAAGGGCACTGGACCTTCCCCCTTGGCGTAAGATAATTTTTTCATGCTCAAAATGGCTCAGGACCTTGAATTCATTGGTATTTTGAATGAATTCATCTTAGAGGAGACCATCCAGAGGAACCTCAGGGTTTCCACTAGAACGAGCAGGGGTGTCGTCAATCCCCTTTTCGTGCAAATCCATACAAGGTGCTCATTGGCATTGGCATTGGCAATGGCATTGGCATTGGCATCGCCTTGCATCGCTGAGCGCCCTGTATGGCTTACCCCCCCCCGGGTTTGTGATCTCTTCTTGGGGTTGGGCTCCATAGGCTTGGGTGCTGAATTCTGTTAGTCTACATTTCTTTTTTTGGAGTCCCCCATGAGCAATAACACCCCCATCGAGTCCACACCGCTTTTTGAAAAAGGCTTGGCCATGAGGCGCGCAGTGCTCGGGCGCGCCTATGTCGACAAGTCCTTGGCCAATGCCGATGAGTTCATGAAGCCCATGCAAAAATTCGTGACCGAGTACTGCTGGGGAGAGATTTGGAACCGCCCAGGCCTTGACCGTAAAACCCGTAGTTTTTTAAACCTCGCCATGCTCACGGCGTTGAACCGTCCGCATGAACTCAAACTCCACGTGCGTGGTGCGCTCAACAACGGCATCACCCGAGACGAGATTGCGGAAGTCTTTTTGCAAACCGCCATTTACTGCGGCGTGCCGGCGGCGCTTGAGAGTTTTAAAAATGCCGCGGAAGTCTTCAAAGAAGAAGATACGGCAAAAGCAGACACAGCGAACACAGCGAACACGTCAGCCAAATAATTGGATCCAGTGAACGAGCACTGAGCGAACACTGAGCGAACATTGGGTGAGGGTCATTTCCCAATGTCCTGGCCTTGTTTCATCAGAGCCGACATCCCGGGCTTTTTATTGATGAAACATCAATGGTGAAAGGACAAAGCCTGCGACCCGATTCAATGGGCGTTTTCTCACACCGCCACTCCTCAATGTTTCGTCGCCATGGCCAAGAAAATGGGATAGTTGCCGTTTTCTCGCTCTGCCGTGTAAGCGGTGACGAAATGGATGTCTTTAAAACCGTGTAGCCTCAAGATCTCACCAAACGCTGCACGGTCAAAACCTTTGTGAAACACCCCTTCAGAAGGCGGATTGTGAAACCCCCCATCTTCGGCATCCAAATCGGCCAAGGCCAGTTGACCACCGCTTTTCAAATGCTGGGCAAATTTTTGCACCATATTGTGGGTGTCCTCCACGTGGTGCATGGCCATGGCACTCATGATGAGGTCGTGCTCAACGCCAGTCGGGTGTGCAGTGATGTCTTGACAGAGAATGTCCACTTTGCCTTGGAGTTCTACTTTGGACACGAGCTTGTCAAGCATGGACTGCGAGACATCCACAGCAGTGACTTTTTTAACCAAGGGTGCCACCTGAGCCGTGATCAACCCTGTCCCCGCACCGAAATCCATCACGTGCATTTGGTCGTTCAAGGCCACGTTTTTCAAAATAGCGCCGCCAATGCCTTGAGAGAGTTGTTTTCTTCTCTCATTGGCATCCCAGTCTTTTGCTTTTTCTTTGAATAAATCGGTCATGGCGTTGTCTCTTTCTTTGTTAGATGCGGAAATTTTTCCAAAGTGGGCCCGGTGCTTAAAACAACGCAAGCGTTCAACTCAAACCATTTTACTGGGCAACCACAACGCAATGACGGGAAACGCAATCAAAATCAGCAAACGGATCAAATCGGTGACCACAAAGGGAATCACGCCTTTGAAAATCGTCGTAAAGGTCACCTCTTTGATGACGCTTTTGATCACAAACACGTTCATCCCCACAGGCGGATGGATGAGCCCGAGCTCCACCGTCATCACGATGATGACACCAAACCAAATCGGATCAAAGCCCAAGCTCAAAATGACCGGGTAAATGATGGGCACTGTCAAAATGATCATGGCCATGGCATCCATCAAGCAGCCGAGAATCAGGTACATCAGCATGATGAGGGCCAACACGCCGTAGCGTCCGAGCCCCAGGCTCGTCAAGATCTCGGTGATCTTTTGGGGCGTCTGGGTGATCGTCAAAAAATAACCAAAGAGAAGTGCACCAATGAGCACGGTGAACACCGCAGCCGAGGTGCGGGTGGCCGAGAGCAAGGCCTCTTTGATGCCCGCTTTGTCGAGCTTACCCCTAAGAACGCCCAACAGGAACGCCCCCGAGGCCCCCACCCCACCGGCTTCCGTGGGCGTGAAAAACCCCCCATAAAGCCCGCCAATCACAAACACAAACAAGGTGAGCGGTGCCCAGATGTTCTTGAGCCCATCGATGCGCTCAAGGGGCGACTGCTTTTCATGCCGGGGCAGCCAATCGGGCTTGATCTGCACGATCACAAAAATGGTGAACACATACATGGCCATGGCCAACAGACCCGGGAGGACCCCAGCCATGAACAATTTGCCAATGTCTTGCTGCGTCAAAATGGCGTAGACGGCAAGCACGGTGGACGGCGGCAGCATCGCCCCCAAAGTGCCACCTGCCGCAATCACGCCCGTGGAGAAGGACTGGGGGTAGCCATAGCGGCGCATTTCCGGATAAGCCACCGTGGAAAACGTGGCCGCGGTGGCGACCGACGAGCCACAAATCGCAGCAAAGCCCCCACAGGCCAGCACGGTCGCGACCCCAAGTCCGCCTCTCAAATGGCCTATGAAGGCATTGGCCGCTTTGAAGAGTTCTTTGGAGACCCCCGAGACCGAGACAAAGGCCCCCATCAGCATGAACATGGGAATCACGCCAAAGGTGTAGTCGGTGACGGTGCGCATGGAGGTTTGGCCCACGAGCTTGAGCGCTGGGCCCGCACCCGCGATATAACTGTAGCCCACCACACCGACCAATCCCATGGCCATGCCAACGGGCACGCGCAACAGCATGAGCGCAAAGAGCACCACAAAGCCGATCACGGCCACCGCATCGCTGCTGAGTTCAATCATGGTGGACGCTTTTCATGAGGGCTTGCCCGTTTTGGGGAAAATCAGCCGCCACGTGCGGATCCCAATCAAAATCACGGCCGAGACGTCACCGAGCCATGCCACCGCAAAAAATGGCCAGGTCGGAATATTCAAATCGTAGGTCAAAACATGGTCACGGTAAGTGCCCCTCACTTTGTCAAACAAAGTGTAGGTCTGAACCGTGACCACAAAAAGGAGCACCAAAGTGGCAAAGATATCGATCCTGCGCTGCCACGCCCTGGTCGACATCGACCAAATCAAATCGACACTGATGTGCGCCCCCCGAAAGCTCGTTGCTGCAATCCCCCAAAAAATCAAAATCCCCATGAGCATGCGCCCCCAATCGTAGCCATCGGGAATGGAGGTGTCAAAGAATTTGCGCAGCACCACCGACACAAAGATGTTGAGGGCCACGAGGCCCACAAAAATCGCCGCAATCCACTCAATGGTGTCGATGAAGCGATCAGAAACGGTTCTAGGGGACTCGAACGCTGGTCGCTCGTCTTCGGCACTCATGCGCGAACAGATCTCTTTAGAAACCGGACTTGAACTTGGTCAAACTGTCCTTGAAGGCCGCCAAGATGGGGGCAGGGTCTTGGCCAGATTTCTTGACATCGCTTGCCCACTGCGCTTCAGTGGGTTCAACCGCGGTCTTCCAGGCTTTCAGCTGCTCGGGGGTCAACTTGTAGACCTCGTGGTTGGGGTCGGCGGCCAACTTGACGCGTCCGGCCATTTCAAAGTCTGCCCAAGAGGCGCTCGCTTTTTCTGCCCACTCACTTGTGCAATGCGCATCCACGACCTTCTTTTGCGTGGCCGACATGGCCTCGTACTTGTCTTTGTTCATGACCCAGACAAAAGGTGTGACATAAAGCGGCGCATCCATGTGGTACTTCACCACCTTGTCAATGCCAAACAAGATGATGGAGCCATAGGGGAACAAGATTCCTTCGGCCACACCGCGCTCGAGCATGTCCCTGGCCTCAGGTGCAGAGGCCTGCACATTGGTGCCCCCGAGCAGCGTCACCATTTGACCCATGGTCGCAGTGGCAGGTCGGATTTTGAGGCCCTTCAAATCGGTGGGCAAGATGATTTTTTTTCTAGAATGAAAGGTCCCTGGGTCGTGCACAAAAGCGAAGCAGAAATGAACATCTTTCATCTCCTTGGCCGCATAAGCACGGTACCAAGCATCAACGGCTTGCGATCCTGCCTTGGCATTGGTCACCATGAAGGGCAATGAGGCCGCGGCAAAGATGGGGAAGCGCCCGGGCTGGTAGCCTGGGTTCACATACGAGAAGTCAGCAATGCCGTCGCGCGCCATGTCATAGTGGTCAAAGGCCTTGCCGAGTTGCTCGGACGGGAAAAGCGTGAAATTGAGCGTTCCGCCAGACTCCTTTTTGATGCTGTCAGACCAGGCCTGAAGCGCTGGGTTCAAAGGATGCTGGGCGGGCACCCAAGACGACATCTTCAAATTCATGCTCTTGTCTTGTGCCACAGACTGATCCACGAATCCCATCGTGGACAACAGGCACAGGGCCGCCACGAGGCTTTTGGATGCACGACAAGGAGCGCCTAAAAAAGCAGAAACAGATTTAATTTTTTGAATCACTTTGGACCTTCGCGATGATCGAATGACGGGGGAGAAACCACCCCCCTTTTATAGCGCAAAACCGCCCCCTTCTTCATCAAGGTTTTCCCCTGAAGCGCCTCAAAGAGAGCGTTTTTTAGCGAATTCTTTTTGTGACATCCAGCGAATCGGCTGCAGGCGTGGTGCTCTGGGGGGGGCACCCAGGGTTTTCAAGGTGAGGTCCAAGCCGGCACCGGCCTCATCTTTGAGAGCAACTTCGCGGGCCAGCGACACCGCCTTGGCACGCGAAGTCGCGTCGACAAACGCCCCTCCCGCGGCCAAATGGGCCATGATGTGGCTGAAATTCTCCCGCCCTCGCTCATGGGTCGACCCATAGCCCTTGATCAAACGCGCACAAAGGGTGATCTCAAACCCCAGTTGTAGCGATTCACGCGTGCCGGCCACCACACGGCTCACCCAATCCTCAATCAAAACTTGTTCATCGGCGAAGCGTGCACTCCAAGGTCGAAACACCTTGCATGCGGCGAGCACTTTGAGCATCAAGAGACCGAGGACGGAGTGGGCGGCAATTTTAAGGGGCAAAGACAGGGGTGAATTGCCACGCGACTGACGGGCGCGGTCCCAAGCCAACAGGGCACGGGAGGCGCTCGTGGGCAAGAGAGAGGCGAGCTCTGGGATTCCAGGCTTGAAATGGTCATAGATCTTGAGCAAATCGCCAGGGTCTCGCTTGACCTCTTTGCCCACGCGCTCAAAGCGCGAAGCTCGACTCTTGAAGTCCGCGACTTGGATCAAATCATCAAAACACATCAACACCGCCAAGGCGCGCAAACTCTCGGCCGTCACCTTGGTGCTTGTTGGCTCGACAGTGTGTTCAGCCGCTTGAATTTTCAGCAAACGCTGCACATACAGTTGGGCGTATGAGGCCCCTTGGTAATCGAGCACCCGTTGGTAGGCCACCCCCAAGAGAGCGTGCAATGCTACGGGGAAACGCGCCGCAATGTCCACGGGCAGCGCCGGGCCTGGTGGCCGATGCTGCGCCGCTTGCCCCAAGACGGAATCGAGGTATTGGCGCTGCTCGAGTTGTGCTTTGATCGCTTCAAAGCCCAACTCAAAGCCCTTCAAACTCGCTTGTTGACTCTTGCTGCCTTGTCCAATGGCCGATTCATAAAACGCTCTGGCCATGGGCAAAACACCGCTCGCGGCCATGCAGCCCAGCATCACCGCGCTCACGATCGTGCCCGCGTCTTGCGTCAATCTCGCCATGTCAAGCACATGGTGGGCGCGGCTGAACTGCTCGAGCAAACCCAGGAGCTGCTGCGCGTTCACCCGCCCGTCGCCCAAATTCATTTTCTCAGCCGTCGTCAAGACTCGTGCGCTTGAGCTGATCACCACGGTGCTCTCTTTAGAGCTCATGCCGCTTGACACTTGCCGAGCCGCTTCGAGCAGCTCAGAAGAAATCAAGAGGTCAAGTTTGCCAGGCAAGGGATTGAGTCCAAAAACAATCTCCCGACCCTTCAAGGCCTCGGTCTTGAGCGGATAAATCTCCAAATAATAGGTGGTGGCCCCGGTTCTTTGGGCAACACCGGGAATAGAGGTGGCTTGGGCCGGAAAGCCAGCCAAGCGAGCGGCGTCCACAAGCCACTGGGTGAGGACGCCCCCGCCCTCGCCGCCCAAAGCACAGACCAAGACCGAAAGGGCGAGAGGCTGCTGCATCATTTAGGCCACCGTCAAAGTTTCACGCACCACGCCACGCCAGGCGTCGAGGAGTTTTTCAAAGAAGCCAGCATTTTTAACGACCTCAGCGCGGTAAAAGGACGGGCACAGCGTCGCGGCATGGGCGTTTTCACCGCAAAGACCACAGCCGACACAGCCATCAATGACGGTGGCCACCGGGTCCACCTTCAAGGGGTCGGGATTGTCTTTCAAGGTCAAGGTCGGGCAGCCTGAGAGACGGATGCAAGCATGGTCGCCGTTGCACACATCTTCATCGACACCGTATTTCACCCGCTCGACACGTTTGCCGCCTTTGAGGAGTTCTTGCAGCCAGGGCTTGATGCGGCGCTGGCGTTCGAGTTGACACTCGCCTTCGGCAATGATGACTTTAAGCCCAGCGTACTCTGTGGTGAAGGCCTCGATCACGAGGTCTTTGACTTTTTGCACCTCATAGGTGTGCACGGTTTTGAGCCACTCCACCCCCAGGCCGAGGAGTGTTTTCTCGATGGTTTGGTTGGTGTGGACTTGGCTTAGCCATTTGTCGTGAGCCAGGATTTTGGCCTGACTCTCGGGGGTTGAGATGATGTCTTGCGTGCCCGTGGCCGAGGTGTAGCCGTTTTTGAAGATCAAGAGCACCGCATCGTCTTTATTAAAGATCGCACTTTGTACCCCGGTCAGCAGCCCGTTGTGCCAAAAGCCGCCATCCCCCATGATGGAGAGCACGCGCTGCTGCATGGAAGGTGAGACGCCTGCGCGGCTCGCCAAGCTCATGCCATAACCCAAAATGGTGTGGCCGCTGAAAAAAGGCTCAAACGTGCCCAATGCATGGCAGCCAATGTCGGCGGCAATGTGCACCGAGCCCATGGTCTGCTGGGCGAGTTTCAAGGCCGAGAACACTGGACGCTCGGGACAACCAATACAAAACCCTGGGGGCCGGGCGGGCAGCGCCTCCATCTGCGGCTTGATCCAGGCCTGGGCGAGCTGGCGTTGCTCTTTCAAACTGGCAAGCCATGCATAGACGGCTTCAAGGGCTGGGAGAGCCGGCAAATACGCCTCGCAAAACGCCAAGACGCCTCTTGTCATGACCTCGGCGGTGTACTCACCGCCCATGGGGAGCCAGTCTTTGCCGTGCAGGGGCAGTTGACGGCCCTGGCGCCTGAGCAAGGTCGCGATCTCTTGCTCCAAGTAATCGGGTTGGCCCTCTTCAAACAAAAAGACCGCGTTTTTATGGTCACAAAACCCAAGAATTTGTTCCGGCACCAACGGAGAGGTGACATTCAAGACCAAGATCGGGATTTGACTCACACCATGCACATCGGCCAGGCCAAACTGCTGCAAGGTGCGTATCAGGGTGTTGTAGAGGCCGCCTTGCACGATAAAGCCCCAAGCGTCCAGCGCGCCGGCCATCACCTCGTTGAGAGCGTGCTTCAAGATGTAAGCTCGGGCGGCGGGGATGCGCTGCTCGTATTTGAGTTTTTCGTGGATGAAGGTGACCGGGGGATGGGCCAATTTGCCGTAATTGAACACCGCTGGATGGGTTTGGGGATGCTGGCTTGAAATGGCGGGCGCCACATTGTCTTTCGCCACAAAACTGCCCTTGACGTGACAAGCGCGGATGCGCAACTCCATCATGACCGGCATGTTGGCATGCTCAGACAAGCGAAAGCCCTCCTCCACCATGTCAACCATGCGCGTCAAATTGGGGCGCGGATCGAGGAGCACCATGCCCGACTTCAAGGCATAGGCGTGAGAGCGCTCTTGAATGACAGAAGCCCCCTCGCCGTAATCCTCTCCCACAATGATCAAGACCCCACCGGTGACGCCGGGAGAAGACAAATTGCTCAAGGCGTCGGCCGCCACATTCGTGCCCACGATGGACTTCCAGGTGACCGCCCCGCGCAAAGGGTAGTGAATGGAGGCGCCGAGCATGGCCGCAGCCGACGCTTCATTGGCGCAGGCTTCGACTCGCACACCGAGCTCATCCATATAAGACTTGGCCTGAACCATCACGTCGAGCAAATGGGAGACCGGCGCGCCTTGGTAGCCACCGATGTAGGCCACCCCCGACTGGAGCAAGGCTTTGGTGATGGCCAAAATACCTTCACCGTGGAATTCTTCGCCTTGCCCCAAGCGCAACTGCTCAATTTCAGAAACAAAAGAAACTTCCACCTTGACCACCCTTTATGAACAGTTGAATCGATGCACCCTTGGCGACGAAACCCGAGCAAGCTACCAAAGCAAAGCAAAGCAAAGCACAGCACAGCACAACACTGCACCGAACATCGCTGGCTGACAAACCAGGCCCGCGACTGCGCTTTGGATTTTATCGATAAACCCCGTATCCTAGCTTGAAACCAAGGCTTGCACCCTGAGCGTTCTCCCTAGCGACAATTTCCTCTAAACTTGGCCTATTCATTCATGCGCCATCCCTTGTTGACTTGCTCTTTCAACCCGTCACTCATTCAACCCGTCACTGGGGGCCGACCTGGTCGGGCCCATCCATGTTTGCCAAAAGACCTGACAATCACCATGACCTTGCCCACCGAATTTTCTCGTTTTTTGAACGCACCCACACTTGAAGTCCTGTGTGATTTGAGCGTTCAAGTGGGCACGCCCATCTCCATTGGACAAACCGCACAAGGCCTGCGCCGCATCATTCCGATTTTGGGGGGCCAAGTGACTGGGCAAATTGTCGGGACCCTCCTGCCTGGGGGCGCGGACTACCAACTCTTGTTGGATGGCGCGCGCTTGGGCCACCTCGATGCGCGCTATGTGATCGAGACCGAGGCACGCGAGACCATCTTTGTACAAAACAAGGCGCTTCGGGTGATGTCGAGCGAGAACTCACAAAAGATGATGCGCGGTGAAGCGGTGAACCCAGAGGTCATTTATTTCCGCTCGCAAGTTCAATTCGAAACCGAGTCAAACGCCTACCGTTGGTTGCAAGACTTCCAATTCATCGGCACGGGTGTTCGACTGCCAACGAGCGTGCACCTGCGGTTTTTTAAAGTCCTATGAAATCCTATGAAATCCTATGAAGGCCTATGATGGCCTATGATGGCCTGTGAAGACTTGTGAAGGCC
Organism: uncultured Burkholderiales bacterium; assembly: GCA_903838355.1. Classification (GTDB taxonomy): domain Bacteria; phylum Pseudomonadota; class Gammaproteobacteria; order Burkholderiales; family Burkholderiaceae_C; genus Limnohabitans. The sequence continues at coordinate 19,636 of CAILYC010000068.1, forward strand.
CGAGAATTCTCAACAAGGAATTGCCATGAACACCATCATCACCACCACCACCACCACCACGACCACGACCACCACCGCCCCTTCTGCGCTTTCAGCCTCTCCCCCTGCCATGGGCAGTGGGCTGGGCGACTTGCCCCAGGGACTTCAAGACGACTTGAAGAACGCCTTTGGGGAGCGTTTTTCGGTGGCGATGGCGGTGAGACAACACCACGGCCGCGATGAGTCATCCTTTGCGGTGCAGCCCCCCCAAGGTGTGGTCTATGCCAACAGCACCGCCGATGTGGTTCGCGTGCTCGAGTTGGCGAGTCGATATCAAACACCGGTGATTGCCTTTGGTGTGGGCTCCTCACTCGAGGGCCATTTGCTGGCCATCCAAGGCGGCATCAGTCTTGACCTCTCCAACATGAAAGAGGTGTTGTCCATCAACACCGAGGACCTCACCGTCACGGTGCAGCCCGGCATCACCCGCAAAGCCTTGAATGAGGCCTTGCGCCACACCGGGTTCTTCTTTCCGATTGACCCCGGCGCCGACGCCTCGATTGGTGGCATGACCGCTACGCGTGCCAGCGGCACCAATGCGGTGAGATACGGCACCATGCGAGAAAATGTCCTTGCCCTCGAAGTCGTCACCGCCAACGCTAAAACCGTGCGCACCGGCACCCGGGCCAAGAAGTCAAGCGCGGGCTACGACCTCACGCGCTTGTTCGTGGGCTCGGAAGGGACACTGGGCATCATCACCGAGATCACCCTCAAAGTTCACCCCCAACCCGAATCCATCATGGCTGCCGTTTGCTCCTTTGAGAGCATTGCCCAAGCGGTGAACACCACCATCGAGATCATTCAAATGGGCATCCCCATTGCCCGAGTCGAGTTGATCGATGCCAACAGTGTCACCATGGTCAACCGCCACGCCCACCTCACTTTAAAAGAGGCCCCGCTTCTCTTGATGGAGTTCCATGGCAGCAGCACCAGCGTTCAAGAACAAATCAGTGCGGTGCAAGCCATTTCACGCGAGCACCATGCCAGCGACTTTGAGTGGGCCCACACGCCTGAGGAGCGCAGCAAACTGTGGACGGCGCGCCACCACGCTTATTTCGCCGCCCTGCAGGCCTATCCTGGGCGGCGAGTCATCAGCACCGACACCTGTGTCCCGATCAGCCGACTCGCCGACTGCTTGCTCGAATCAGTGGAGGAAGCCAATGCAAGTGGCATCCCGTATTTTTTGGTGGGCCATGTCGGCGACGGCAACTTTCATTTCGGCTACCTGATCGACCCCGAGAGTGTGCACGAGCGTGCCCGCGCCGAGGCGCTCAACCACCAACTGGTCATGCGCGCTTTGTCAATGGATGGCACCTGTAGCGGTGAGCACGGCATTGGACTGCACAAAATGGATTTTCTGGTGAGCGAAATCGGTGAAGACGCGGTCGATATGATGCGCCAGATCAAACGCGCATTGGATCCTCTGGGCATCATGAATCCGGGTAAAATTTTCAGCAGTACACTCTCGCCTCTTCATTCATGAACCAACACTCATCCACCCTGACCCCCAACACAGGGGCTCGCCCATGCCAAGTTTTGGCTCGGCAAGCCAAGCTGCTGGGATTGGGGGCTCTTTTCATGGGCAGCGCAGCGCTGACCCAAGCCCAAGCCCAAGCCCAAACTCAAGCCCAAGCTCAAGCACCTTGGCCGCAAAAAACCATCCACCTCTGGGTCGGTTTTGCCCCAGGAGGTCCCACCGACATGGTGGCCAGAACCTTTGCCAACCCACTCTCCGCTGAGCTCGGCCAGCAAGTGATCGTTGACAACAAACCCGGTGCCGGTGGCGCTTTGGCAGCGAATTTTGTGGCGAAATCTGCCGCCGATGGCTACACACTCTTGCTCGGGGAGCCGGGCAGCATCTCGATCAATGCGGCACAAACCCGAGGGCCGCTCTACGACCCCCTTAAAGAGTTCACCGCAGTGTCCCAAGTGGTCTCCTTGCCCATGGTCTTGGCGGCCACGCCGTCTCTGAAGGTGAACTCACTGCAAGAACTCATGGCGCTTGCCAAAACCAAACCCTTGGCCTACGGCACGCCCGGTAACGGCACCATGCAGCACTTGACCCTCACGCAATTTGGTCAAAGCACGCACTTGGAATTCATCCACGTGGCCTACAAAGGTGGCGCACCCGCGGTCACCGATCTCTTGGGCGGGCAAATCCCCTTGGTGATGGTGACCGTGCCCAGTATCGCGCCTTATGTGAAGACGGGGGCCATCGTCCCACTTGCCGTGGTGGCCGCGTCGAGATCGGCCGTCTTGCCGCAAGTGCCGACCTTTTCTGAGAGTGGTTACCCCGATTTCATCCAAGATGGTTGGCAAGGATTTTTTGGACCCGCACCCCTGCCCAAAGAGGTGGTGGGCAAACTGAGCTCGGCTATTTTAAAAGTGGGCAAAGACCCCCAACTGCAGTCGGCGATGACGGCCATTGGCGCCAATGTGGTGCTCAGCAGCAGCGCTGATTTCGCCCGAGTGGTGCAACGCGATCACGCCCATTGGTCCAAACTGGTCGCAGACAATCCCACCGCCAAAGATTGACGATTGGATTTGAAGCGAGAAAAAGACTCTTTTTGTTGGGGCGATCAGCGCCAAATGCTCGGGGCTTAAACTGAAGTTCCCGACATTTTAGAGTCAATAAACACAGGTTTATGTTCCGCTTTCCCTCTGAAAGATCGCCTTATCTGGTCTTTTTTTTGACCTTCTTTTGTAGTCACTAAAATAGTTGTTTATCTTTCATTTTTTGTGTATAC
>CAILYC010000069.1 GCA_903838355.1 uncultured Burkholderiales bacterium
ATCTTGGGACCTTGCAAATTGCCAAAACCGCGAGCAAGTTAGAGGCCATTGGAAACATGGGCCAAGACATTGGAGACATCACTCCATCACTACTGGATCAGTAGCCCCCAAGCTTTTTCCAATCGTTTGGCACTCACGGGCTGGGGGGTTTTGAGCTCTTGAGCGAACGCGCTCACGCGTAGCTCCTCGAGCAACCAGCGAAACTCAAGACTGCGCTCGTCTTGTTGGCCGCGTCGATCTGCAATCCACCGCCAATAACGCTGCTCCAAGGGTTTGATTTCCAAAAGCTTCGTTTGATCTCGTTTGGGGTCGGACTTGTACTTGTCCAGCCTCAAGGCAATCGCCTTCAAATACCTGGGCAAATGCTGCCACTGCGAATAAGGGATCAAGCTCAAGAACTGAACGCTCAAGATCCGATCGAGTTGACCCTCGATGTCGAGGACCACGTCGGCGGGAGGCTTCAAGTCTTTGAGTTTCTTCTTGGCCAATTGCGCTGCTGTCAAAATCGCCTGCGCCAATCTTGCGACTTCTTGCGCGATCAAATTGAGCCGTGTGCGACCTTCGTTCAAGCGCGACTCAAAGGACGACGCGTCATGGGGCCAGGGTTGCATTAAAAATGCCCGCTCCAGCGCCACATCGAGGAGCTGCGTAAAAAGCTCCTCATTCTTGGCCTTGGGAAACAACTGGATAAACGCAAAACCCATGGCTGTTGCATCGGGAATGTTTTTCTCCAAATACTTGATCGAATCTTTGAGTTGCAGACGAAAGAGGCGACGCAGCCCATGAATGTGACGCGACTGCGCCAAATGGGGTTCATCAAAGACCTCTAGGACCACATGGTCCAATCGGTCCACCAGTGCAGGATAGCCGATCAGGGACTGGGCACCTTTGCCAATCTCCATGAGCTCAGGCAACTCGCCAAAGCCCCAGGTCTTCCACTCGGTGGCGCTGTCCAGTGCAGTCGCACCCTGCGTCAGGCCTGCCTTGATGAGTTGAGGGGCGCCATGATGTGTTGGGTGTGCTCGATGACTTGACGCTGGATCGGGCGGCTTGGAGGCGAGTGCGCCAATTGAGTGGACCTCTTGGTCTTCATGCTTGGCGCCAAGCCCAGGGTTGCCGGGTGCATCGGTGCTGCGAGACTTCAATGCGGCCAGGGCCTGAAATGCACCTCGGGCTTGGGAGCCGAGTTGTGCTTTCAAGCTCCCCAAGTTTCGACCTTGAGCGAGTTGGCGACCGTGCTCATCGACCACCACAAAGTGGCACCAAAAGTGCGGCGACAGCATATCGGTCTTGAAGTCGGTGGGCTTCAAATCCAAGTCCACACGCGCTTTGACGCGTTTCAAAAGGGCTGTCATGAGCGAGCCCGCACCAAACACCGCATCTTGGCTCATCTCCTCAAAAAGGGCTTGCGCACTGTGGGGCAAGGGCACCAGGCGGCCACGGGGCTTTTGCGGCAAGGTTTTGAGCAGGGCTTGGATTTTGTCTTTGAGCATGCCAGGCACCAACCACTCGGCCCGCTCGTCTTGAACTTGATTGAGCACAAACAAAGGCACCGTGATCGACATGCCGTCTCTGGGAGAACCGGGCTCGTGCAAATATTGAACAGCACAATCCACCCCACCCAAGCGCACGGTGGGTGGGAAAGCGGTGTAGGTCACACTGCTGGCTTGGTGGCGCATCAAATTGTCGCGCGTCATCAGCAGCGGCAGTCTCTCGCGCGAGGCTGGTGTGCTCTTGGCTTGCACACCCCAAGGGACTGGGGGTGTGGTGGGTTTTAATTGTTCTTCGTACCACTTCTCAAGCGTGTGCCCACTGCACACATGGGCCGGCAGGTGTTCGTCATAAAACGCGTAGATCAATTCATCGTCGACCAAGACATCTTGGCGGCGTGTTTTGTGTTCAATGTCCAAGATGTTGTCAACCAAACGCTGGTTGGCTGACAAAAACTCAAGCGGGGTCTCCCACTGCCCATGCACCAAGGCTTCGCGGATGAACATCTGCCGAGCCCCGGCCAAATCAACCCGCGAATAAGGCACTTTGCGCCCGTTGTAGACCACCAAACCGTAAAGGGTGGCACGCTCCAGGGCCGTGACTTGGGCGGTTTTTTTCTCCCAGTGCGGGTCCAGCAATTGGCGCTTTAACAAATGCGCGCCCAACTCTTCGAGCCACTTGGGCTCAATGTTGGCAAGCCCTCGGCCAAAGACACGGGTGGTCTCCATGATCTCGGAGGCCACCACCCACTGGCCTGGTTTTTTTCTGAGCTGTGCACCCGGGTGGCGATAAAACTTGATGCCGCGAGCGCCCAAATAATGTTCTTCCTCCGGGGGCTTGTAACCAATGTTGCCAAGGAGTCCCGAGAGCAAGCTCAAGTGCAGTTGCTCAAAGCTTGCGGGATTCACGTTCATGCGCCAGCCCTGATCCTTCACCACGGTGAGGAGCTGGGTGTAGACATCGCGCCACTCTCTTAAGCGCCTCACGTTGATGAAGTTTTGTTTGAGCAGGGACTCAAACTGCCGAACACTCAGGCGCACATGAGCACCTCCCGCTTGAGTCGCTTGAGTCGCTTGAGCACCTTGAGCCTTGGTCGCCCCGCCTGGCGTGCCAGCCCTACCCCCTTGTCCCCTCTTGCCCACAGCCGGCGCCTTGACAGCGATCACTTTGCTGGCCGCCAGGCTTTGCTGTCGCTCCAAGATGCGTTTCTCAATCGCCCTTTGTTGGGGAGAGATGCTGACAGGCTTGTTGGCCAGGGGGTGGGGTGGGGTCACAGCGGTTTTGGGCGACTGGGCGTCTTGCACGCTGTCAGCTTGACTGTCCTCAGACTCGGCCGCTTGAACGGCGATGGGTTTGTCACCGCGCTGTGTGGCAATCCAGTTCCACAAGGTGAGGTAGCCCGAGAACTCGCTGCGGTCGTCCTTGAATTTGGCGTGGGCTTGGTCGGCGGCGCCTTGGGCCGTCATGGGTCTGTCGCGCACATCTTGCACACTCAAGGCCGCGGCGATGATCAAGACCTCGTGCAGTGCACCGCGGGTTTTGGCCTCCAAGATCATGCGCCCAACCCGGGGGTCCAAGGGCAGTTTGGACAACTGTGCCCCCAAAGGGGTGAGTTCGTGCTCGTCGTTCACCGCTCCGAGCTCGTTGAGGAGTTGGTAGCCGTCGGTGATGGCTTTGGGGCGCGGGGGCTCCAAAAAGGCAAAGCGCTCCACATCCCCCAAGTGCAGCGACTTCATGCGCAGGATCACCCCAGCCAAGGAGCTGCGCAAAATCTCGGGGTCGGTGAAGGGTGCACGCGCAGTAAAGTCTTGCTGATCAAAGAGTCGAATGCAAATGCCATCGGCCACCCGCCCGCAGCGACCTGCCCTTTGCGCTGCCGCGGCTTGGGAGATGGGCTCCACCAACAATTGCTCGACCTTGCTGCGAAAGCTGTAGCGCTTGACCCGCGCGAGTCCCGAGTCAATCACATACCGAATCCCAGGCACGGTGAGTGAGGTCTCGGCCACATTGGTGGCCAAGACGACGCGCCTCGAAGAGTGCGGGGCAAAGATGCGCTCTTGCTCAGCGGGGGTGAGCCTGGCAAAGAGCGGCAACACCTCGGCACTTGACAGGGTGACTTGTTGGCGAAGGTGCTCTCTCAAATGGTCAGCCGCATCTCGGATTTCTCGCTCACCGGGCAAAAACACCAAGACGTCGCCCGACTGATGTGGGTTGCTCCAGAGTTCATCGAGCGCGTCCGCAATGGCCTCGTTCATGCCGTAGTCACGCTGCTCCTCAAAGGGTCGGTAGCGCACTTCCACTGGAAAAGTTCGACCCGAGACTTGGATGATGGGCGCGGGACCTTTGGCCGAGGCAAAGTGTTTGGAAAACCGCTCCGAGTCAATGGTGGCCGAGGTGACGATGATTTTGAGGTCTGGGCGACGTGGCAAAATCTCGCGCAAATAGCCCAGTAAAAAATCAATGTTCAGGCTTCTCTCATGCGCCTCATCGATGATGATGGTGTCATAGGCTTTCAGCAAGGGGTCGCCTTGCGTCTCAGCCAGCAAAATACCATCGGTCATGAGTTTGATCGAGGCGTTGGGGCCGAGTTGATCGTTGAATCGCACCTTGTAGCCCACCACTTCACCCGCTGGGGTGTCGAGCTCTTGGGCGATGCGCTTGGCCACCGAGGTCGCCGCAATGCGCCGGGGTTGGGTGTGGCCAATGAGCTTGCCCTTTTCTCCAGGCGCGGCATTCATGCGACCACGCCCCAAACTCAAGGCCATTTTGGGCAGTTGTGTGGTTTTTCCGGAACCGGTCTCGCCACTCACAATCACCACAGGATGGTCTTGGATGGCACGCATGATCTCCTCTTTACGAAGGGAGACGGGCAAGG
>CAILYC010000070.1 GCA_903838355.1 uncultured Burkholderiales bacterium
CTGTGCGGCTGTAGCTCAGTTGGATAGAGTACTTGGCTACGAACCAAGGGGTCGTGGGTTCGAATCCTGCCAGCCGCACCATTGTTATCCCAAAGCCTTGAATGATCTCAAGGCTTTTTTGTTAAGACCCTTAACATATTAGCGCTATAAAAGACTGACTCACGCATCAGATCCATTGCAAATAGCAAATAGCAAATTGCAAAACGGTTGAAATTTGCGACTTTTTATCAAGAGTCTTCCTCAGATAATGGGGCATACTGAATGTCCTTTGCCCATCATCCTTTTTTTTCTTGGCCACTCATCCGCTATTGACCTGCCCCAATTTTGAAGCCGTCCACCAAAAATTCCGCTTCCCAAGAAGACGAAGAGCCGCCTGAAGTTGTGGCGAATGTGGCCGTGGCCAAGAACTACATCACCCCAGACGGTTATTCTAGGCTGCGCGCAGAGTTGTTTGAATTGATCGATGTCGAGCGCCCCAAAGTGGTGGATATCGTTCATTGGGCGGCCAGCAACGGCGACCGCTCTGAAAACGGCGACTACATCTATGGCAAAAGGCGTCTGCGAGAAATCGACCGAAGAATTCGGTTTTTAACCCAACGCCTGGAAATTGCAGTGGTCACCGATCCGACGGTTCATCACGGGGGCGACCAAGTATTTTTTGGCGCATCGGTGGCCTTTCTTTTAGAGGATGGCTCTCAAAAAACCGTGACGATTTTGGGGGTCGATGAAGCCGACAGTTTGAAGCAAGAGGTGACCTGGGTCTCGCCCATTGCGCGCGCGCTGCTCAAAGCCCGAAGAGGCGATGTGGTGACGCTCAAAACGCCTCAAGGCTTGGAGGAGATCGAAATCTTAGAAGTCCGCTATCCAAGCCCCGCGCCAATGGCGGATTAATCTGGATTGAGGTTTTTGGTTGACATCAAGCGCTGGGCGTGAATGACGCAAGAGGTGCGCGTGAGGGATTTGAGCACACTTTCTAAATGGTTTTTATCTCTGACGGCCACCGTGAAGCGCAGGTCAATCGCATCGGCGCTGCTGATTTCCGTATCCATGTTAACTTGGGTGATGTCGGCCTCTTCTTGAGAGATGGCGGTAGCCACTTTTGCCAGCACGCCTGCTCCATTGGTGACCGTCACCATCAATGGGGCTTCAAAAAGCCTCACAGGCTCATCAGACCACTCCACATCAATGAAGCGCTCGCTGTCTTTGTGGCGAAGTTTTTGCGCATGGTTGCACTGTTCGTGGTGAATCACCAGTCCTTCGCCATGTCCCAAGTAGCCAAAGATTGGGTCTGCTGGGACAGGGTGACAGCACAAGGCGTATTGCACCGAGGCGTTTTCACTGCCATCGATCACCACCCCACCTTGCGACAAGGCCTCAGAGGAGGCAAAACGTTCCTGGCTGATCAACAAGGCGTTGGGTTTGTGACCTAGCTCACTGAGCAGCCCCATAATGCGCTTGGCAACGATGCTGGCCACCCGTTTGCCCAGGCCAATGTCGACGAGCAACTCTTCACGAGTTTTGCTCCCCGTGAAACGGAACACTTTTTCCCACAAGACCTGGTACTCAGGGTCCAGTCCTGGGGTGGCTTCAATGCCTTCGGCCCTCAAGGCCTGGGCCAGCAGTTTGTCACCGAGCTCCATGGATTCGGTTTGCGCCATGGTTTTGAGGAAGTGTCGGATTTTGGAGCGTGCTCGCCCAGTCCGCACAAAACTCAGCCATGACGGATTGGGGTGGGGCGTTGGCGTCGTGACAATTTCAATCACATTGCCATTTTTAAGCTCTGTGCGCAAGGGTACCAACTCCCCGTTGATGCGCGCGCCACTGGCATGGTCGCCAATGTTGCTGTGCACCGCGTAAGCAAAATCGAGCACCGTGGCTCCTCGGGGCAGCGCCATGATCCGGCTTTTTGGGGTGAAGACGTAAACCGCGTCAGGGAAAAGATCGACCTTGACGTGGTCCCAAAACTCGGCTGCGTCATGGGTCTCGTTTTGGATGTCAAGCAGCGACTGCAGCCACTGCGTGCCCAAGCGCTGCGCCATTTCGCTTTGAGGCTCTTGGGCTTTGTACATCCAGTGAGCGGCCACGCCTTTTTCAGCCACCACATGCATGGGTTCGGTGCGCATTTGAAACTCGATATTGATCCCTGAGGGGCCGACCAGTGTGGTGTGCAAGGACTGGTAGCCATTGAGTTTGGCAATGGCAATGTGGTCTTTGAATTTGCCAGGCACGGGTTTATAGAGTTGGTGCAAGATCCCCAAGGCTGTGTAGCAATCAATGACGCTGGGCAATATCAGCCTCATGCCATAGATATCGGTCACCTGCGCAAAACTCAAGTGCTTGGTGGTCATCTTTTTGTAAATCGAGTAAAGCGTTTTTTCTCGACCAAAGATTTTCAGTTTCAAGTCTTGTTTTTGAAATGCTTGCTCAACCTCAGCTTGGACTTTCTTCATCAAGTCTTTGCGTCGGTTGCGTGAACGGGTGACCGCTTTCAAGAGCACTTGATGGCGCCAAGGCATCAAATAGTGAAATGCCAAATCTTGCAACTCACGGTAAGTTTGGTTCAGTCCCAGTCGATTGGCAATGGGTGCGTAGATGTCGAGTGTCTCACTCGATATCCGGGCCCATTTGATGCGGGGCATGTCCGACATTGTTCGCATGTTGTGGGAGCGGTCTGCGAGTTTGATCAAAATCACACGAACGTCGCGGGCCATGGCCAAGAGCATTTTGCGAAACGACTCGGCTTGGCCTTCTTCTCGGGTGTTGAATTGGAGTTTGTCGAGTTTGGTGAGACCGTCCACCAGTTCGGCCACTGGCAAGCCAAAGCGTTCGACCAAATCGAGTTTGGAGACGCCACAGTCTTCCATCGCATCGTGCAGCAATGCGGCCATCAAGGCTTGTGCGTCAAGTCGCCATTCTGCGCATTGCATCGCCACGGCAATGGGGTGAGTGATGTAGGGCTCGCCGCTGTTTCTTTTTTGGCCCAAGTGTGCTTGGTCAGCAAAACGATAAGCTTTTCGAACCAACTCAACCTGTTCAGGGCTCAGATAATCCAGTTTTTGAACCAGCGCTAGAAAGCTCGCTGCTGCCGCGTTGACGGCAGCAGCACTCGAAGGTGCCAAGACGGGTTTGATGACGGCGCTCATGGCCTCTACTGTACACCTTGTGACAGTTCTGGTGAAGCCACTGCAGTCAAAGCTGGGGCTATACGTATGGGCAATGGATGTCGAATGGAATTATATTTGGAGTAGCGCTTGGTGCAGGGGAAGAATGGGCGAGTTGGTCAAGCGTTGACCAGGGGCCAGCGTTGTATCAAGGATCAGCCAGGTACTTTTTTGAGCATTTCGATGCCCACTTTGCCTTCTGCTATTTCCCTCAAAGCCGTGACGCAGGGCTTGTTTTTGCTCTCGACCTTGGCGGTGTGGCCTTGGCTGAGCATGCGTGCGCGATAAGTGGCCGCCAAAACCAACTGAAAACGGTTGGGGATTTGGGTCAAACAGTCTTCAACAGTGATGCGTGCCATGATGTCGGTATCCAGAGGTAAATGGGGGTTTTTCAACCCAAAGCGCCGTTTTAAGGGATTTGTAGCGCGCTGAAAATATCAGATCGAGCCCTTCTTTGGGCTTCGAATTTAAGACGCTGGGAGTGAACAATCGTTTTTAGATCGAACAAAGCCGTCTCAAACATTTCGTTGATTATAACGAAATCAAAGGCTTTGGCCTGTTTCATCTCTTTTTCAGCGTTTTGAAGCCTCACTTGAATGACCGCGGCCGAATCCTCACCACGGCGCTCGAGGCGTGCCTTGAGCTCTTCAAGGCTGGGGGGCAAAATAAAGATCAACACTGCGTTGTCAAAGAGCTTTTTAATCTGCACAGCACCTTGGAAGTCAATTTCTAGGATGACGTCACCCCCTTGGGCAATGCGTTCTTGGATGGTTTTCTTGGAGGTGCCATAGAGGTGGTCGTGAACGCTGGCCCATTCTAGGAATGAGTCCTCATCGATCAGCTCTTGAAATGCACCATCCGACACAAAAAAATACTCTCGCCCATCTTTTTCTTGTCCTCTGGGTTTGCGAGTCGTGTGGGAGATGGAGGGCTGGACTCTTGCGTCGAGTTGCATCAAAGCCTTGACCAAGCTCGACTTACCAGCGCCCGAAGGGGCGGCAACAACGAACAAATTACCCGGATATTTGGTCATGGTGGACAAATTGATTTCAGCGGGTCACCATTGTAGTACAAAAGCATGAAAAAAATCATCCTTTTGCCTGGCTTTGTGTCTTGCTAGTTCCAAGGGCCGGGGCCATGACCAGGCTTTACTCCAAGTTTTGCACTTGTTCTCGCATTTGTTCGATCAAGACCTTCATCTCAATGGAGATGTTGGAGAGCTCCAAAGCGGTGGATTTGGAGCCCAGGGTGTTGGATTCTCGGTGCAACTCTTGAATTAAAAAGTCCAGTCTCTTGCCGACCCCCGCTTGGGGCTTGGTCAAGGTCAAGCATTGCTCGATCTCGTCCAAATGGGCGTTAAGTCGTGTCAACTCTTCTGCAACATCAATTTTGATGGCAAAGGCGGTGGCTTCGCTGAGTGCTCGCTCTTGCGCAGCTTGCGGTAAAACGCCAAGGTCATTCAAACTGTTTTCATGTCCAAGCGCTTCCCGCCAGCGTTCCAAAAACTTCTCTCTTTGTTGCTGAACCAAAAGGGGCACCAAGGGTTTGGCTTGAACAACAAACGCTTGGATTTGACGCAAGCGCTCGAGCAAAGATTCCACCAAGCGCACACCTTCTCTTTTTCGAGCCAGCAGCAACTGCGTCAAAGCTTCCTGGATCAATGTTTTTAGGTGCTCATGCATCTGCTCGTGGTCTGGCAATTCGTGTGCTAGTGCTGAATGTTGCTCACTGAGTTTTAATATCTCAAAACAGGTCAAATCTTTTGCGTTTGGAAACTGAGCTCTGATCAAGTCTTGTGCGGTTTTGATCTCATGCAGTAAATTCAAAGAGGGAGACTTGAGGCTGGCCTGAGCGCTGCTTTCGGTGTAGAGTCTGATGTCAACTTTTCCGCGCTTGAGTGTTTTGGTGAACTCTTCGCGAACGATAGATTCGAAGGACCGAAACTCTTCGGGCATCTTGAAGCTCAAGTCCAAAAACCGCGAATTGACAGCGCGAACCTCTAGACCGATTCTCATCAATTCTCCAGCCCCGAGAGTGATTTCGGTTTGCGCACTGGCGTAACCCGTCATGCTGTAAATGCTCATGGGATGGTCGCTAACTTTGGGTGGTGGTTGGTGTGGCACATGGGCCACAACAGATCGGGTCACGGCTTGATCTGCTTTGGTGCTGGCGTGCAAAACCAAAACGCAGAAAAAGCATTCCTCTTCAAGGCAAGACTGAAGTTTAAGTGATTTGAGAACGCCTGCAAAGGTTTAAAACGCAACGATGTTGCCACTCAAGGCGCCCACCAAGTCAAGCGTTTGTGCGCCACCCGTGTTCAAGGGAACCGCACTCAATATGTTGAGGTTGGTCATGAAGGGGGTAATGGCGGGGGTGGATACGTTGGAGACGGACTCGGTGCTGATTGCTAAACTGTTGCTTTGGGCTGGCAAATAGCTGTAGGTCATTGCACTTGGATTCTTATTGACCGAGACGTAATACGACAAAATGCCTAAAGCATCGGCAGCAGTGACCGTCCCATCGTGATTCCAGTCGGCGGCGACAAAATCAGACGGCAAAAGGTTGGCTGCAGATCCTGAGACTTTGCCCTGTCCTTGAGGCACGCCAAGTCCTGCTGCAATGGACATGGCGGCCAAGGCATCGTTGACTGACAAGGCGGTGGATTGGGCCATGCCAGGGTTATTGAAGGGGTAAAAACTCATTTGCCCAGCGGGTAAGTTGTTGATGCTGTATTGGCCACTGGCGTTGGTCTCGGCCGTGCCAAAGTACAACGCTTGACCAATTCCACTGACATTGGTGGGTGTGCTCACGCTGTCAATGGAGAATTGGCCGCCTTTGTTGAGCTCATTGTTCAAGGTGACGTTGATGGTTCCTAAAATAGGAGCCGCACTCAAGTTCGATGGCGAGTACTGGCCTGAGATGGTGAGCAAGTGTCCATTGCTGATGTTCGTTGACACACTGAAGGCAGCACTGGGAGTGAAGACCACATTGCTCGCATTGTTTGGCAGGTTGACCACCAAGGAGTAAGTGCCTTTGGAGGCGGTTTGTGCCACCACATCCAAATTGATATTGGCATTGGGGTTGGTGGGGGTCACGGCCACGGGTGGCACGGTGTAGGTATTGAGACTCAAGAAAATATCGCTGCCGGGCCC
>CAILYC010000071.1 GCA_903838355.1 uncultured Burkholderiales bacterium
CGCGCACCCCAAGGCAGCGAAGATGCGCCCACGTTTCAGATGACCACCATCCCTAGCGAAAAGCAAAGACGTGCACTTGAATTGATCGGGGAGATCAAAATGTAGACAGAAAGTGGAACCTAAAATATCGAGTGTTTCAAATGGAAAACACACCTTTTTTAGGGAAGAACTTCAGATTAAACTGCTGTCCTAAATTCGGGGTCCACTTCAGTCAAGTCAAGAGGTCTTGCCACATCTGCGCGGCCCACTGCCATGCCGCTTGTGCTTGCTCGGTGCTGGGCGGGGGTGAAGGTTTGTTGCTGCCAGGGACCAATTGGTAGGTTTTGGCGGCGGGGTCATAGTCGTGCAAGGACTCCAAATGCAGGGCCAAGCGGTCATCCAAAAAACTATAGCAAAAGTTGCTCAACCGAGGGTGCGTGTCAACCTCCTTTTGGCTCAGCGTTGCCACAAGGGCCCGGGCCAAGACCAGACCTTGGGCTTGGGCCATGTGCCCAGATTTGGGCATCAGGGACGCGCCTTGGATGGCGTCTCCTAGAATGTGTACGTGAGGCTGTAAGCGGCTTTCGAAATCGAGGAAGTTGACCTCACACCATTTGTCGTTCACATTGGCCATGCCTGATGCGCGCGCGATGCTTTGGGCCCTCATGGGCGGGAGCACGTTGGCCACTTGGACTTGCAAGTCGTCTTGCACCTCAAAGCTCAAAGTCAGTGTATGCCCGTTCACTGCACTCACCAGGTGATCGGGGCGGTACTCTAGCGTGCGGGGATAGTGCTCGGCCCAGTGGCGTTTAAAAAGGGTCGAGTTTGACATCACGTCCGAATTGGCGTCGAGCACCAAGACCCTGGAGTCCGGTTTGTGGTTGAGCAGGTAGTGGGCCACTTGGCTTGCCCGTTCATAGGGGCCAGGAGGGCATTTGTAGGGTGACTCGGGGATGCAAATGGCAAAGGTCCCGCCGTTGGGCATGTCCTCGAGTTGGCGCTTGAGGACTGGCAGTTCCGAGTCGTTGCCCCAGGCTTGAACGATTTGCGCCGCTGCTTTGGCGTCAGACAAACCCTCAATGGCCCCCAAGTTGAGCTCGATGCCAGGGCACAGCACCAATTTGTCGTAGGTGACGCTGCTGCTCTGGGCGAGTTTCACGATTCTCTTTTGCGTGTCCAGGCCCACGGCACGGTCTTGGATCCAATCGATGCCGTGGGCCTTCACAAAGGGCGCCAGGGCCTGTCTAAAGTGGGCATAGGACTCAGATCCACCGAGCACCAAATTGGACAAGGCGAGCATCAAGAAATGGGCTTCGGGTTCGATCAACGTCACCCGCAGAGTGCCCTTGGAGAGACGGCGCAATTGTTTGGCTGCAGAGCACCCTGCAAAGCCCGCGCCTACCACCACCACATGGGCGTTGCTGAGGTTGGCGCTGGCGTGCTGGGGGCCTGGTGCGCCAGGTGTGCCAGGTGCTTGGCTCCGTGCCGACCCCCAAGGGGCCAGACCCCAAGACGCCAGCAGGCCCATACCGGCCAGTGACCGATTGAATTGTCTTTTGTTCATGTGCTTAAGTTGGCCTGATTGGCCCGCATGGTGAGCGTGTGCTTCATCATAGCGCCAAAGGCTTTGGCGCGTTCAGCGTACAAAGAAGTCTCACCCATTTGCCAAAGCTGGTGGGATAATGGGCGCAGCTCTTGGCTTGGGTTCCAAGACGAACAGATCGAGAAACCAATGAACAAACGCAGACAAGCATTGAAGACAGGCTTGGCCCTTGGCGCCGTGGGGACGATGTCTTCTCTCGTGTGGCAAGACGCCCAGGCCTTTGACAAAGTCGCTTTTGAGGCCAAGACTTGGCAAGAGGCCCTCAAAGCGCTGGGGGTGACCAATCCCAAGGAGAGCGCCGATGTGGTGTTTTTAGCACCCGATATTGCCGAGAATGGTGCCGTGGTTCCCGTTAGCGCATCGTGCGCCTTGCCCGGCATCAAGCGCATCGTATTTTTGGTGGAAAAAAATCCCGCACCGTTGGTCGCGGTTTTTAACGTGAGCGATGATGTGTTGGCCAATTTCACCGCCCGCTGCAAAATGGGTCAGACCTCCATGGTGTATGCCGTGGCAGTGGGCAGCGACAACCAAGCGTGGATGGCCAAAAAGGAAGTCAAAGTGACCCTGGGTGGATGTGGTGGTTGATCCTTGCTCCTTGCTCCTTGCCCCACTCCATATCAACGTTTCTTTAAAAATCTGGCCCCTCAACCCCTTCAATTCTTAGGAGACCCTCCATGACAGAGCCCATGCGCATCAAAGCCCAAAGCGGTGCGGGTCAAACCAGTGTCAGAATCCTCATGAACCACGTGATGGAGTCGGGTCAGCGCAAAGACGACAGCGGCAAGACGGTTCCCGCTTGGCACATCCAAGAGGTGAGCGCGTTTTGGAATGGCAAAGTCGTGATGACGGCGCAGTGGGGCCCAGGTGTCTCCAAAAACCCCTATTTGCAGTTCTTTATCAAAGGCGGCAAAGCGGGTGACAAAATCGCCGTGACCTGGACCGACACCAAGGGTGAGAGTCGAAGCGACGAGGCTGTGGTGAGTTGAGGTTCTCGGCCCTGCTTTTGAGCCTGCTGCTGGGTCACTTCGTGGTCCATGCGCAATTTCGCAAAACACCCTGGTCCGAGCGCTTGCCCACTCCCACGGTGGACTTCTTGGCAAACCCAAGCGCCAAGGGTTTACCGATCTTGCTCAACTTTTGGGCGACCTGGTGTGAGCCTTGCAAGCTGGAAATGCCCTCCCTGGATGTCTTGGCCGACTGGGAAGGAGGCGATCATTTGCAAGTGGTGGGGGTCGATGTGCGAGAAAGCAGTCTTCGTGCTGAGCGTTTCATGACTGAGAGAAATCTGCACCTGCGCGTGCTCCAAGACCCGGACGGCCAAATGGCCAAACGCTTTGGGGTCACGATTTATCCCACCACCATTTTGATCGACGCCAAAGCCCGCGCACGCTGGAGGGTCGAGGGACCGGTGGACTGGACCTCCACCGAAGCACGCCAGTGGATTGACGCCTTGCGCACCCCATGAAGCTGATCAAGGATAATCCGAGGAGATTGACGCGCTTGTGCGTCAACGGCCCGCCTTCGGGGCATTGAGCGTTAAGCTGGGTGGTGTTTCAACACTGCTGCTTCTCGCTCTCCCATGTGCCGACGGGTTTTTCGTTAAAAAACCTTGGAGTATTTCATGATCCAACAGCGTCGAGCTTTGCTCAAACACGCCATTCAGGGGGGCGTCTTGGGTGCCCTCAGCACCAGTGTCTGGTCAGGCTGGGCCCAAACTCCAGCGGCTTCTGCAGTCCCTGCAGTCTCTGCAGCCCCTGCCGCCCCAGCAGCAATGAGCCCAGACTCCCGCGTCTTTGCCCCCGTCGTTTCCGATTGGCGCACCTTTGAGGTGACGACCCGCGTGGACATCCAGGACGTGAAGGGCGTCACCCGCGCTTGGTTGCCCCTGCCAAGCCTGCAAACGCCCTGGCAAGAGACGCTCGATCATCAATACCAAAGCAATGGGCAGTGCGCGATCGCAAGCGCCATGCAAGAAGGTGCGCAAATTTTGTGCTCAACCTTTGCCGCGTCTGAGGCGCATCCCTTTGTCGAGGTGACGAGTCGCGTCAGAACCAAAAACCGCCAAACACAATGGGCCGATTTGACTGCGCCCAAGGGGCATGGTGCGCAAGTGCGGCGCTTCGAGCCCGAAGCCTCTTCGACCTTGGCTTACTATACCCGTGCCACCCGTTGGTTGCCCACCGACGGGATTGTGAAAAAAACCGCTCGTCAAGCCACTCTCGGGGCCCACACCGAGGAAGAAAAAGTGCGCGCCCTCTACGACTGGGTGGTGAAGAACACTTTTCGCGAACCCAAGGTGCTCGGTTGTGGCGAGGGTGACATCAAGACCATGCTGGAGACGGGCAATTTGGGGGGCAAATGCGCCGACATCAATGCCGTGTTTGTGGGCCTGTGTCGCTCGGTGGGCCTGCCCGCTCGCGACGTCTATGGCCTGAGATTGGTGCCTTCGGTCTTTTCTTACAAAGAACTCTCGGGCAATCCGGCCAATCTGAGCGGAGCCCAACACTGTCGAAGCGAGGTGTATTTGCCCCATCGTGGATGGGTCGCCATGGACCCGGCCGATGTCGCCAAGGTGATGCGCCAAGAAACTTCCTCCTGGATCAAGGAGCTCAACCACCCCGTGGTCAAACCCGTTTATGCCTCACTTTTTGGGGGCTGGGAGGGCAATTGGCTCGGATGGAACACCACGCACGATGTGGTGCTGCCTGGGACCCGTGAAAATAGCGCCTTGCCGTTTTTGATGTACCCCATCGCGGAAAATGATCTGGGTCGCTTGGACTCCTATGCGCCGGACAAGTTCAAATACAAAATCTCTGCCCGAGAAATTCTGGGATAAGCGTGCGGCCTGCCCAGGGGGGGGCAGCCTTCGGGTCTGGGTGGTCTCCCCGGCAGGAATCGAACCTGCATTTCAGCCTTAGGAGGGCCGCGTTCTATCCATTGAACTACGAAGAGGCTGGGCTTGAGATGAGCCGGGGTGTTGACCTTGGGTCTCAAGAGTTTTAAGAGCTTCAAGAACTTCAAGAACTTCAAGAACTTCAAGAACTTCAAGAGGACCCCACTCTAGCGAGCGACTGGCGGTATTCTAAACGTTCATCGGTTGAGTTCGCGCATGGCTTGCTCGAGACCACTGAGGGTCAAGGCAAACATGCGCTTGGACATCAATTGCGAGACCAAGTCGATGCTTTGTCGGTAACCCCAAACCCCTTGGGGCTCGGGGTTGATCCAAACGGATTTGGGAAACGCTTGGGTGAGCCGGGTGAGCCAGACCGCACCGGCTTCCTCGTTGTTGTATTCGACGCTGCCGCCGGGCTGGACAATCTCATAGGGGCTCATGGTGGCGTCGCCGACAAAAATAAGTTTATAGTCTTTGTTGTATTTGCGGATGACGTCCCAGGTGGGATGTTTTTCGGCGAAACGCCGATGGTTGTTTTTCCACAAATAGTCGTACACGCAGTTGTGAAAATAATAAAACTCCAAGTGCTTTAACTCGGCACTCACCGCGGAGAACAATTCCGAGACACGCTGCACATGGTCGTCCATGGAGCCGCCCACGTCCATCAAAAGCAGCACCTTCACGTGGTTGTGCTTTTCGGGGACCATTTTGATGTCCAAAAATCCCGCATTGGCAGCCGTGCTGTGGATGGTGTCATCGAGGTCCAACTCCAAGGCCTGGCCCTCGCGGGCAAAGCGGCGCAAACGCCGCACCGCCATCTTGATGTTTCGAGTTCCCAAGGCCTGACCATCGTCGTAGTCTTGGTAAGCGCGTTGCTCCCAGACTTTGAGCGCACGGCGCTGCCCACTTTGCCCCCCAATGCGGATGCCTTGGGGGTTAAAGCCCGAATGGCCAAAAGGGGAGGTGCCACCAGTGCCGATCCATTTGCTGCCCCCGTCATGGCGCTCTTGCTGCTCCTTGAGACGCTTTTCCAGGGTTTTCATCAGCTCATCCCAGTCCAGCATCTTGGCCCGGGCTTTGTCCTCGGGGCTCAAGAGCCGATCGATGGCGTCTTTGAGCCACTGCAGTGGCATGTCTTTGGGACTGTCGGTGAGGAGTTCAAGACCTTTGAAATAGGCTTGGAAGGCGCGGTCAAATTTGTCGAAATGACGCTCGTCTTTGATGAGGGTCATGCGCGCGAGAAAGTAAAAGTCCTCCATGCTGAGTGCACCTTGTTCAGCATCTTGGCCCGTGTCGGCGCCACCCGCCAATGGGGGGGCTGACGCGTCTTTTACTGCGAGCGAATGCGGCCCAATGAGCCCGAGTTTCAAGGCCTCTAGGAGCGTCAACAACTCTTTGACCGAAACCGGCAGGCCCGCTGCGCGCAGGGTGTAGAAGAAATCAATGAGCATCGTGGCCCTCGGATTTGGCCGCTCGTCGCCCTCTCCACACCTTGGCCGCTTGCAGTCCCATGCCCCCGCCTAAGCCGATCAAGACAATGGCGACCATCGCGCGCAGGCTGTAGCCCGGCTCAAAGATATCGAGACCGGCGAGCTGTCCGAGTCCCCAGCCCAGCGCTGAGCCCAGCAAAAAACCAAGGGCGTCAACCAGCCCTTGGCGCAGCAGTTCTAGAGCAGTGGGTTGCATGGTTTGGGTGTGGCCTTGGGGTTGTTGGTGGCGGGGATCGGGAAAAAAAGCAAACCCGCCGCTCAACGGTGTTGGCTTTGCATGCGCAGGAGTTTTTCAAAGAGCGAGATGTCTTGCTCGTTTTTGAGCAAGGCCCCCAGGAGCGGGGGCAAGATCACTTGGTTGTCTTTGGATTGCAGTGCCGCCAAGGGGATGTCTTCGGCCAGCAAGAGTTTGATCCAGTCGAGCAACTCACTGGTGCTGGGCTTTTTCTTCAAGCCAGGCAGATTTCTCACGTCGTAAAAGGCCTTCAAGGCCACGCCCAGGAGGTCTTGTTTGAGGCCTGGAAAGTGCACGTCCACGATTTTGCCCATCGTGGCGGGTTCGGGGAACTGAATATAGTGAAAAAAGCAACGCCTCAAAAACGCGTCGGGCAGTTCTTTTTCGTTGTTGGAGGTGATGAAAACCAAGGGCCGGGTAGAGGCTTTGACGAGTTCTTTGGTTTCGTAGCAAAAGAACTCCATGCGGTCGAGCTCTCTGAGCAAGTCGTTGGGAAACTCGATGTCGGCTTTGTCAATTTCGTCAATCAGCAAGGCCACAGGTTGAGTGGCCGTGAAGGCGCGCCAGAGCACGCCTTTGGAGATGTAGTTGTGGATGTCTTTGACGCGCTCATCCCCGAGTTGAGAGTCTCGCAGGCGCGACACCGCATCGTATTCATAAAGCCCTTGCTGCGCCTTGGTGGTGGACTTGATGTGCCACTCCAAAAGAGGCAGGCCCAAGGATTTGCTGACCTCCTCGGCGAGCATGGTTTTACCAGTTCCTGGCTCACCCTTGATCAACAGGGGTCTTTTGAGGGTGCTCGCGGCATTGACCGCCAGCATCAAATCAGGGGTGGCGACATAATCACGGGAGCCGAGATATTTCATGTTGAAGGTAAACTTTTGATAACAGTGGGGAGTGCCCGGACCCACAGGCGCCCGATGGCCTATATAATAGTGCAATCTTTGAATGAATCGCACCTGGATTGACGACCTAAAATGACCAAGCTCTTTTCTTTACTGCTAATTTCTGCATTGACTTTTGCCAACTCGGCCTTTTGCGATGAGCTCAAGGGTGACGCGCAAGCGGGTTCTAAAAAAATTGCCATGTGCATCGGTTGCCACGGCATCTCGGGCTACCAAGCGAGCTTTCCGGTGGTCTACAAAGTGCCCAAAATTGCTGGCCAATCCGCCTCCTACATCACGACCGCTTTAAATGAGTACAAAAAAGGCGAGCGCCGCCACCCCAGCATGCGTGCTATTTCAAGAAGCTTGACCGATCAAGACATGGCCGATATTTCGATCTATTACCAAGAGTTGGGCCACAGTGATGCCGCACCCATGCCGGCCAAAGCCAAAGACCCTGAGGGCGAAGCCGTCGCTTTGGTGCAAAAAGGTGCTTGTACCTCTTGCCACGGTGCCAATTTGAGCATGCCCATTGGACCGAATTACCCCAAAATTGCCGGTCAATATGCTGATTACGTATTGGTGGCCCTGCGCTCTTACAAGGCGGAAAACCAAAGCGTTTGGGGTCGCAACAACGCCATCATGGGCGGTGTGGCCAAGCAGTTCAACACCGATGAGCTGCAGGTGTTGGCCAACTATGTGGCCTCACAGCAAACTGAGTTGCACACCGTGCCGCAAAACAAATTCAAGTTCTGGGCGGCCAACTGAGACGCTGGTTAAACCCTGGCTAGAAAAACCGCCTTCGGGCGGTTTTTCAATGGACGCTCAAATTCCTCTTCCTGTGCGCTAGCTGGAGGCTTTCGTCTTCACGCATTCCAAGTACTGGTGAGGGTCGGGTGCCAGCCCATTTCTTTGGCTCTCCCAAATCATGGTTCCCAAGCACTCCATCACGGCGTGGTGGGCGTCGTGGCGTGAGCCCAAGCGAAGGCTCAACAGTTCCACCGCTGAGCGAATGCCCCGGGGTTGATCAATCGAGCATTGCTCGGCAATGCTCAAATGCATGGATAGGTGTAAGAACGGATTCTCGCGCCCGCCATCTACGGGATAATCAAGCAGCAGGGCTCGTCCCACGTCACTCAACTCTTCGTGGTACTCGGGGTGCTCACTCACCCAAGGGGCGGCGACTTGTTCAATGGTTTCCAAGGGTTCAAGGGTCGAGAGTTTTTCACTCACTCGGCAAAAAAAACGCCGGACATCGTGCTGATTGGGTGTGAACATGGGCGGATGGGCGGATCGGCTGATGGGCTCTTGCACTCAAATTGGGTTGGAACCCATGAAGTCACCCTGAGTTTGGGTAAGATCTGGGACTGGCGTGGCTGGGGTGGCTGAGGAGGTTGGGCTAAGGCTTGGTGTCAGGTCCCAAGGTGGCAAAGCCGCAACCGCAACCATTTTTAACATTGAAAACGTTTTGACATGATCAACAAGATTGCAGATTCTATCGCCCAAGCGCTCAAGGGCACCCAAGACGGTGCCACCGTTTTGGTGGGGGGCTTTGGCACCGCAGGCATCCCAAGTGAGCTCATTGAGGGCTTGATTGAGCAAGGTGCGCGGGACTTGACGGTGGTCAACAACAACGCGGGCAACGGCGAGCACGGCATGGCTGCTCTCCTCAAAGCGGGTCGGGTGAGAAAGATCATTTGCAGCTTTCCCAGGCAAGCCGACTCCTACATTTTTGATGGCCTTTACCACAGCGGCAAGATTGAGCTCGAACTCGTCCCCCAAGGCAATTTGGCCGAGCGCATCCGCGCCGCCGGCGCTGGCATTGGCGGGTTTTTCACGCCGACAGGTTACGGCACCGAGCTTGCCAAAACCCCCTCGGGAGAGCCCAAAGAGACGCGCCTGATCGAGGGTCGGCACTATGTGTTTGAGCTGCCCATCCATGCCGACTTGGCCTTGATCAAGGCTGAAAAAGGCGACCGTTGGGGCAACTTGGTCTACCGCAAAGCGGCCCGCAATTTTGGTCCAGTCATGGCCATGGCGGCCAAAAAAACCGTGGCCAGCGTGCACGAGGTGGTGGCCTTGGGGGACTTGGACCCAGAAAGCATCGTGACCCCTGGTATTTTTGTCCATCAAGTGGTGCTCATTGACCGTGTCGCCACTGCAGCAGGAGGGATCAAGTCATGAGTGTCACCAAACGAGACAAACAGGCCTTGGCTCGGCGAGTTGCCATGGATATCCAAGAGGGCATGACGGTCAATCTGGGGATTGGGATGCCGACCCTGGTTGCCAACTTCATTGCGCCCGATTTGGAGGTGCTCTTGCACAGCGAGAATGGGATTTTGGGCATGGGGCCGGCACCCGCCACGGGCTCAGAAGACTACGACTTGATCAATGCGGGCAAGCAGCCCGTGACCTTGAAGTCGGGGGGGGCTTTTTTCCACCATGCCGACAGCTTTGCCATGATGCGAGGCGGCCACTTGGACATTTGCGTCTTGGGGGCCTTTCAAGTGAGTGTTCACGGTGACCTGGCCAATTGGCACACCGGCGAGCGTGGTGCCATCCCCGCTGTGGGCGGAGCCATGGACTTGGCCATTGGGGCCAAAGAGACCTGGGTCATGATGGACCTCATGACCAAAACGGGGGAGAGCAAGATAGTGTCCGCGTGCACTTACCCCTTGACCGGCATTGCCTGTGTCAAGCGTGTTTACACCGATTTGGGCACCTTTGAGTGCAGTCCCGAGGGTTTGAGACTCATTGATTGTGTGGACGGATTGGATGCGCCCAGTTTGGGGCAAATGATGGGCATCACCTTTGTGAAGTGAGTCAGTTTGTTGGATTTTTTCTCTGTGGGTGATGCCCCCGCACCCACCCACCCACCCTCCCTTTTTTTAGACTGAAGGATGATTGATGAAAGACGCTTTTATTTGTGACGCGATCCGCACGCCCATTGGTCGCTACGGCGGGGCTTTGAGTGGTGTGCGCACCGACGACTTGGGCGCAATTCCCTTGCGTGCTTTGATGCAGAGAAACGCCAAGGTGGACTGGGAGAGGCTCGGTGAGGTGATTTATGGTTGTGCCAACCAAGCCGGCGAAGACAACCGAAACGTCGCTCACATGGCCAGTTTGCTCGCGGGCTTGCCCTATCAGGTGCCGGGGGCCACGATCAACCGGCTTTGCGGCTCTGGGCTCGATGCGGTGGGTACGTCGGCGCGGGCGATCAAAACCGGCGAGTGTGACTTGATCATTGCCGGTGGTGTGGAGAGCATGAGCCGAGCCCCCTTTGTGATGCCCAAGGCGCACTCGGCCTTCAGCCGCAGCAATGCAGTGTATGACACGACCATTGGTTGGCGCTTTGTCAACGACGCGATGAAGAAAATGTACGGCGTGGACGCCATGCCCGAAACGGCCGAGAACGTGGCCCGGGAATACAAGATCGAGCGATTGGCCCAAGACCAAATGGCCTTGGCCAGTCAAACCAAAGCGGTGGCCGCGCAAAAGGCGGGATTCTTTGATGCTGAAATTGTGAGCGTCACCTTGCCCCAGAAAAAAGGGGACCCGATCATTTTTGCCCAAGATGAACACCCACGCGCCACGAGCTTGGAGAGCTTGGCCAAGCTCAAAGGCGTGGTGAGCCCTGAGGGGAGTGTGACGGCTGGGAACGCGAGCGGCATCAACGATGGATCTTGCGCGCTTTTGCTGGCAAGCCACGATGCGGCCGTTCGGGAAAGCTTGACTCCACGCGCTCGCATTGTGGGCATGGCCACCGCTGGCGTGCCGCCTCGCATCATGGGCATGGGGCCCGCACCGGCCACCTTAAAGCTCTTGGCCCAGACGGGACTCACCTTGGCGCAAATGGATGTGATTGAGTTGAATGAAGCCTTTGCCGCACAGGGCTTGGCCGTGCTCAGAACCCTGGGACTTGAGGACCATGATCCCCGCGTGAACCCCAACGGCGGCGCCATTGCGCTTGGGCACCCCTTGGGCGCGAGTGGCGCAAGGCTCGTGACCACCGCGGTCAATCAGTTGCAAAAAACGCGTGGGCGCTATGCGCTGTGCACCATGTGCATCGGTGTGGGCCAGGGCATTGCCTTGATCTTGGAGCGGGTGTGAGGGGCCGAGTCGCTTGACTTTTTTTGCGTTTAATCTCATTGTTATTTTTGTTTATTTTTTTATAAAGTTTGGTCATGTCAACAGCAACACTTCAAGCGCCCGCTTTGGGCAAAGGCCCCCATCAGTTGGGGTGGATTGGACTGGGGAGAATGGGCGAAGCCATGGTCAAGAAATTGACCGCGGCAGGACACTCGGTGAACGTGTGGAACAGAACCCGCAGCAAAGCCGAGCCCTTGGTGGCCTATGGCGCGGTCTTGGTGGACCACAAAGCGGATTTGGCCGCTTGCGATGTGGTCTTCACCATGGTCTCCACCACCGATGATTTGAAGGAGGTTTTATTCGGTGAAGGTGGCTTGATGACAGGCAAGACCTTGCCCAAGGTCTTGATCGATTCGTCGTCGATTTCTCAAGAAGGTTCTGAGGATATTCGCCACTCGCTCGAGGCTTTGGGGGTTGCCTATTTGTGTGCGCCAGTCTCTGGCAACGCCAAGGTGGCCAAGGCGGGCAAACTCCTCTTGGTGGCCTCGGGTCCCCATGATTTGTATTTGACGCTCGAGCCCTACTTGCAAGCCATGGCCAGAAAAACCATGTGGGTCGGCGAGGGCGAGCTCGCCCGGGTGTGGAAGATTGCGCACAACACCATGTTTGGGGTGGTGATTCAAAATCTCTGTGAAATCACGGTCCTGGCCGAGAAGGCTGGAATTCCAAGACACCTTTTTTTGGAGAGCATCAACGACTCGGTGCTGGGCTCCATGTACACCCGCTATAAAACGCCCGTGCTCAGTCATTTGACGTTCGAGAACGTGACCTTCACACCCAAGTTGCTCTTGAAAGACATGGATCTTGGCATGGCCGCGGGCAAGGCCTACGGTGTGCCCATGCCCGCTGCAGCGGCCACGCGAGAGTCGGTGGCGCGCATGGTCGGGCGTGGACACGACAATGTGGATTTTTCCATTTTGTTGCAAGACTTGGCGCTCGACGCGGGCCTTGCCTTGAAGCCCGAAGACGTGAAGTTAACGGACGGCTTGGAGTCCTGATTCCTTGATTCCCCGACTGCGATGAACGCTCAAAGTATTTAAAAATAAAAGCCAGGAGACTCTCACCATGCACACCAAGCCAACCGCCCGACCCTTGACAACCACTGGCCAAGGCCTGGTTCACGTCGATGCCATCCAAGCCGCAAGTGTCAAGCTTTGGAGACTGCGCCCTTTGGCACGCTGGTTTGGTCTCATTGCCACAGCGGTGGGTCTGCTGATGGGACTTCTTGCCCCGCTGGCCCAAGCGCAGAACTACCCCTTAAAGCCCATCCGCTTCATCGTGCCCTTCACCGCTGGATCGGTCACGGATATTGTGGCGAGAACTGTGAGCGATGCGATGGGCCGCAGCATGGGTCAACCCATTGTGATTGACAACCGCCCTGGTGCTGGCGGCACCATTGGCGCGTCCCAAGTGGCACACTCTGAGCCCGATGGCTACACGATTTTGATCCATTCCTCGGGTCATGCCCTGAACCCGTCCATCTACCCCAATTTGCCCTATGACACTGTCAAAGATTTGCTCGGGGTGACCCCGCTTGCGGCCTTGCCCAACGTCATGGTGGTGTCCCCCGCTCGGGGCTGGAAGAGTGTGGCCGATGTGGTGGCCGCGGCCAAGGCGCATCCTGGGCAAATGAACTATGCGTCGGCGGGTATGGGAAGTGCAACGCACATGAACGCAGAAAAGTTCAAGCTCCAAGCTGGCATCGACGCAGTGCATGTGCCTTTCAAAGGCACGCCTGAAGCGCTCTCGGATGTGATCGGTGGGCGAAACGACTGGTTCTTCGCACCCATGTCCACCGCCTTGTCCTTGATCAAAGAGGGCAAGCTCCAGGCCTTGGCCGTGAGCACGGCGCAGCGCTCACCCACCTTGCCCCAAGTGCCCACCACTGTTGAGGCTGGCGTGCCAGGCTCGGATTATGTGCTCTGGGTGGGTTTGTTGGTGCCCTCGGCCACGCCCAGCGCAGTGGTGAAACGCTTGCATGCGGAGGCCCTCAAAGCCATGGCCCAAAGTGATGTGCAAGAGCGACTCAAAGTGGTGGGGGCTGAGCCCATGCCGATGACCCCTGAGGCCTTCACGGCGTTCATCAAAACGGAGATGGAGTCGGCTGCAAAAATTGCCAAAGCCGCTGGCCTTAAAGCCAGCTGATGGCGTTGGGGATTTGATGAAGAACATTCTTTTCCTCGGTGTCGGTAAAATGGGTCTGCCCATGGCCGAGCATGTCGCGGCTTTGGGGGCGGGCTTTGAGGTGCAAGTGCACGATGTGGACAAGGCCCGAAAGTCCTTGGCTGAGTCCAGGGGCTTGGTGTGGTGCGAGGACCTCTTGGCGCGAACCCAAGCGTGCGATTTGATCGTGTCCTCTTTGCCCCATGACGCGGCCTTTGTGTCGGTGGCGCAATGGGTGGCAAGCCATGCCCGTGCTGGGTGCATTTACATGGACACCAGCACGGTGTCGGTGAGTGCGTCTGAAGCGGTGGCTCTGACGCTCAAAACGCACGGTGTCGAGTATTTGCGGGTGAGTGTCTCGGGCAACAACCACATGGCACAAGCGGCGAATCTCACCGTCATGGTCTCGGGACCCCAGGGGTGTTTTGAAGCCTGTCGTGAGATTTTTGCGGCGTGGGGCCCCAAGCTCTTTTACTTGGGCGAGGCCGAGCAAAGCCGGTTGATGAAACTGGTGGTCAATTTGCTCATTGTGCAAACCTCGGCCATGCTCGCTGAAGGCCTCACCTTGGGGCGCAAAGGCGGGCTGGATTGGTCCCAGATGTGGGAGGTCTTGGCGGGCAGCGCGGTGGGTTCTCCCATCATCAAAGCCAAGGCCGAGCAACTTGCCCTGTCCCTTGGGGCGCGCGACTTTGCACCGACATTCACCGTGCACCAAATGCTCAAAGACCTCGAGTTGATGCTGCAAGCGGGCAAGGGTCTGAATGTGCCGCTGGCGCAAACGGCGATGACCTCACAGTGGATGCAGTCGGCCATTGCCCATGGCGAGGGCGAGCAAGACTATGCCGCGGTGATCAAGGTGATCGAGCGCATGGGTGGGCTTGAGAATAGGGATTGACATCAGCGATTAACCACAGCACTTTACAACAGCGCTTTACAACAGCGCTTTACAACAGCG
>CAILYC010000072.1 GCA_903838355.1 uncultured Burkholderiales bacterium
CGCGCACCCCAAGGCAGCGAAGATGCGCCCACGTTTCAGATGACCACCATCCCTAGCGAAAAGCAAAGACGTGCACTTGAATTGATCGGGGAGATCAAAATGTAGACAGAAAGTGGAACCTAAAATATCGAGTGTTTCAAAGGGAAAACACACCTTTTTTAGGGAAGAACTTCAGCTTAAAGCAAGCCCGCGCCTCTGGCCCATTGGTATTTGGCGGCCAAGACGGCCACCGGGATTTCAGTGGAGTAGGCATAGGCTGGGATGCCATGCTCATACAGATACTGCGCCGCCTCTTCAACCTCAACGTCCCCCGCCAAGGAGGCGACCATGGGTTTTTCGATGCCCTTGGCGCGCATTTCATCTCGCGCTTGAACCATGATCTTGGCAAACACCATGGGTGGCGTCACGATCGTGTGCCAGTAGCCAAGGATCAAGGCATGAATGCGCGGGTCTGAGAGCCCCAGCAACACGGTGTTCTTGTAGGTGAGGGGCGGCTCCCCGCCGGTGATGTCCACGGGGTTGCCGGCGGCACCAAAGGGCGGGATGAATTGGCGAAACGCTTGGTCCAAATCCTCGGGCATGGGCATCAAGGTGAGACCGTTGTCCACACAGGCGTCCGACAGCAGCACCCCTGAGCCACCCGCACCCGTGATAATCACCACATTCTCGCCTTTGGGGGTCGGCAAAATGGGGACTCCGCGGGCAAAGTCCAAGAGGTCTCTGAGGCTTCTCGCTCGGATCACTCCAATTTGTTGAAAGACGTCTTCATAAATTTTATCGTTGCCTGCCAGTGCACCCGTGTGCGAGCTCGCCGCCTTGGCCCCAGCCGAGGTACGACCGGCTTTGAGCACGATGACGGGTTTTTTCTTGGAAACTCGGCGGGCGACTTCGGCAAAGGCACGGCCGTCCTTCAAGTCCTCACAGTGCTGGGCAATCACCAAGGTGTTGGGGTCTTGTTCAAAGAAAATCAACAAATCGTCTTCATCGATGTCGGACTTGTTGCCAAGACCCACAATCGCCGAGACGCCCATTTTGGCGGAGCGGCTGAACCCAATGATGGCCATGCCGATGCCGCCCGACTGAGATGACAAGGCGACCGAGCCCTTGACATCGTAGGCCGTGCAAAACGTGGCACACAAATTCGCTGGTGTGTAATAAAATCCATAGATATTGGGCCCCATCATGCGAATGTTGTATTGCCGACCAATCTTCACCAACTCCTCTTGCAGCGCCACCTCCCCCGTCTCGGCAAAGCCCGAGGGAATGAGAACGGCGCCGGCAATTTTCTTCTCACCGCACTCGATCAAAGCGCTGGCCACGAATTTGGCGGGAATGGCAAAAACAGCTGTGTCGATGTCGCCGGGGACGTCCTTCACGCTCTTGAAGGCTTTGTGACCCATGATCTCAGGCGCAGACGGATGAATCGGATAAATGTGGCCTTGGTAGCCCCCGTTGATCAAGTTCTTCATCACCGAGTTACCGATTTTGCCCGCTTCGTTGGAGGCGCCAATCACCGCCACCGCTTTGGGCTGCATGATGCGAGACATGGAGGCCAAGACCTCGCTCTCGGGGGGACGGTAGCGCGGCGTCTTTGGCGCGAAGTCCACCACCATGCGCACATCGGCCGCGATGGCCCCGTGCTTGCTGGCAAAAACGGGATTCAAATCGAGCTCAGAAATTTCCGGAAAGTCACTCACCAACTCCGAGACCTGCACGATGAGGTGGGCCAAGGCATCGCGGCTGACCGCGTCTGAGCCCCTGACCCCTTTGAGCATTTGCGAGGCTTGAATGCCGTCCAGCATCGAGAGCGCGTCGGACTTGGTGGCGGGGGCCAGTCTAAAGGTGATGTCCTTTAAAACCTCCACCAAGACACCGCCCAGTCCAAAGGCCACCAATTTCCCAAAACTGTTATCCGTCACGGCGCCGATGATGACCTCCACACCACCGTGCACCATTTGCTGCACTTGCACCCCCACCAGCTGCGCGTGAGCTTTGTATTTCCTGGCGTTGGCGAGAATATGGTCATAGGCCTGCAAGGCCTCGTCCTCGTTTTTAATGCCGACCACCACCCCCCCGGCCTCGGTTTTGTGCAAAATGTCGGGTGAGACGATCTTCATCACCACGGGGTAGCCGATCTCGCGGGCGAGTTTCTTGGCGTCGGCTGCGCTTTTGGCCAAGCCTTCTTGCGGCACGGTGATGCCATAGGCGTCACATATCAGCTTGCCCTCAGGCGCCGTCAAGGCGTCCCGACCGCTGGCCTTCACTGCGTCCAGAATCTGCCGCACGATTTTTTGTTGATCCATCTGTCTCTCCATTTAAAAATTGAACCTGGGCCATTGAGGTGTGAAGCCTTGATCAAGCCCCACCCGAGCAAGCGAGGCTTTGTGATCGCGCATGGAGATGGGGGGCGTGTTTGTCCATTGATGCGATGCGCCCCATGCCTTCAAATCGATGCGTCGATGTGTCCGTGCGTTTGCGCCAACAAGTTGGCCTCCTCAATGAAGTGTTTCCTTTTGGGGGCGAGCACGAATTTCGCAACCAGGCCCGCCGTGATGGCGATCCCCGCGCCCAAATTGAAGACCAAGTCCCAATTGCCACTGCTCGAGAGCACCGAGGCAATGGGCACCAACAAAGAGGCGGTGCCTTTGGCCGTGTACAAGGTGCCAGCGTTCGCTGCAGCATTTTTAACCCCAAAGGTGTCGGCACAAAGGGCAGGAAAAATCGAGAAGATCTCGCCCCAGCACAAAAAGATGGTCGCCGCAAAAAAGATGAAAGCCATCGGGTCGTGGCCAAATTGGATCATCCCAAGCATCGCCAAGCCTTCCCCCACAAAGACCACGAGCATGGTGTTTTCTCGGCCCAAGCGGTCGGAGATGAAGCCGCACAAGGGTCGGGTAAAGCCATTGCACAAATTGTCCACTGACAAGGTGAGGGTCAAGAGCGGTACGGTGGCGCCAAAGAAAAGCATCGGCAGCTTGGCCAGGCCATAATCTTTGGCAATGGGCCCAATTTGAGCGGTCACCATGAGGCCGCCGGCCGCCACCACCACAAAGATCGCATAGATCAACCAAAAAAGCGGTATCTTCACCATCTGCGTACTGGTGTAGTCCACTTGGGTGGTCACCACGCGCGGCGCGGCTTGCACATTGGAGGGGGGCGCGGGTTTGACCATGAAGACAGACATGATAAAAATCAGCACACCCTGGCCAACACCAAAAAAGATGAAGGCGTGCTCATAGCCTGCGCTTTGGATCATGCTGCCAATGGGAATGACCGTGAGGGCCGCCCCCGCCCCAAAGCCCGCGGCGGTCAAACCCGCTGCGAGACCGCGCTTGTCAGGAAACCACTTGATGGCGTTGCCCACGCAGGTGCCATAGACACAACCCGCTCCAATGCCAGCGACCACCGCCGCCACATAGAGCATCTCAATACTCTGGGCCAAACCGTCGATCACCCAACCACAGGCGGCAAACACGGCGCCAATCATGATCACAAATCGAGGCCCAAAGCGGTCCACGAGCCAGCCCTCCACGGGCACCAACCACGTTTCCACCAAAATGAAGATGGAAAACGACAACTGAATGGCCGACATGCTCCAGTCGGTCTTGGCATGTATGGGGTTCACAAACAAGGTCCAGGCGTATTGCAAATTGGCAACGAGCCCCATGCAAACGATGCCCAGGACCAATTGGAACCAGCGATTTTCCCAAGGCTTGTTTGTCATATCGAACCCTTTCAGAGTCAGATTACCCACGAGGCAGATTCTTGGGTGGCCCAACGCTCAATGACCGTGACCGCGACCGTGCTCGTGCTCGTGCTCGTGATCGCGATGGCGATGGCGTTGAAGGTCACCCCGTCAATCTGTTTGAACACGTTACCAGAATGCGCTCGACCAAGGTTCTCGATGCGTTCTAGATTCATACGAGTTAACCCTAGACTTCTTGCGGTTTTGGCCTATCTCTGATTTTGTTCAACGCTTGATTGGGTCGTCTCAGCGTTCGGTTCACCATCGACTTCGAGCAAATTGGTGCTAACCCTTAGATCCAATGAAGCCTCAGGCACTATTCTTGAATGGCGACTGCTGACCCTGTTAGGGGGGCAGGACACACATCGGCAAGATCGTTAAAATGTTTTTAACCCGGCCGATTGCTTTTTGCTTTTTGCTTTTTGCTTTTTTTCTTCACGGCTCCAGCTCAAGCAACCGGGTCCATTGGGGTCTAGAGCGATACTTTTCATTTTTGTCGATAGGGAGACTTGCCTTGGAATTGCACCATTCAACCGACGAACTCGAGTTCAAGCAAACGGTCACCCACTTCGTGTCTCAAAATGTCCCGCCCAGCACCGCGGCCAAAGTCGCGCGTGGACTGCGCATCGACAAAGAGGACATTTTGGGTTGGCAAAGGATTTTGCACGCGCAGGGTTGGGGTGCCGTGTCTTGGCCCAAAGAGCACGGGGGGCTTGAGTGGGACGCACTGCAGCAAGCGGTCTTTGATGAGGTCTGCTCAAAATTCAACGCGCCTATTCAACTCCCCTTTGGTCTGAAGATGGTCGCACCCGTCATCATGAAGTTTGGCAGCGTCGCCCAACAACAAAAGTACCTGCCCCGCATCATCGCTGGCCTCGACTGGTGGTGCCAAGGCTACTCGGAACCTGGATCGGGCTCTGATTTGGCCTCCCTCAAAACCCGCGCCGAACGCCGCACAGACCACTATGTGGTGAACGGTCAAAAAACCTGGACCACCTTGGCCCAACACGCCGACATGATCTTTTGTTTGGTCAGAACCAACCCCGAAGGCAGAAAACAAGAAGGCATCTCGTTCTTGCTCATCGACATGAAGTCTCCTGGCATCACGGTCAGACCCATCCAAACCATTGACGGCGAGCACGAGATCAACGAGGTCTGGTTTGACAATGTTTCTGTCCCCATTGAGAATTTGGTCGGCGAAGAAAACAAAGGCTGGACCTATGCCAAGTATTTGCTCGGGCACGAGAGAACCAACATCGCCCAAATCGGCAAATCCAAACGCGAGCTGAGCAAATTGGTCGACATGGCCACGAGCATCAAAGTCGCGGGTGAGCGGCTCCTTGATGACCGCCGCTTTAGAGACCAAATCGCCGAGTTGGCCATCGAGCTCGACGCTTTGGAGGTGACGAACCTGAGAGTCATCGGCTCCGAGAACCCGGCCTTCATTCAAC
Source organism: uncultured Burkholderiales bacterium (assembly GCA_903838355.1). GTDB lineage: Bacteria > Pseudomonadota > Gammaproteobacteria > Burkholderiales > Burkholderiaceae_C > Limnohabitans. The sequence continues at coordinate 5,197 of CAILYC010000072.1, forward strand.
TCGGCGCCTCCATCCTCAAGATCAAAGGCTCGGAGATCCAACAAAAAATCTCCGAACTGCAAATGCAGGCCTTGGGGCCCTACGCCATGGCCCACCTCCAGGAGGACGAGGCCGTTGATCTCCACGCAGCCCAAGCCTTGGCGCATTACCCCGTCGACTCACCCAACCTTCCAGGCCAATACTTCAATTACCGCAAAATCAGCATCTATGGCGGCTCCAACGAAATACAACGCAACATCATCGCCAAGCTGACCCTGGACCTCTAACAAGACACCGCACCATGAATTTTGACTACAACCCCGATCAAGTGACGCTTCAAGACAGTTTGAAGCGCTTTCTCGATAAGAACTACAGCTTTGCCAAGCGGCAAGAATTAAGCCTCTCGCAAGAATCCATGAGCTCCAAGACTTGGGAGTTTTATGCCGACATCGGTCTCTTGGGTCTGCCCTTTGAAGAGGCGCATGGCGGCATGGGGGGAAGCCCCTCGGACACCCTTTGGATCATGGAAACCTTGGGGCAACACCTCACCTTGGAGCCCTACTGGAGCACGGCGATTTTGTGCGGGAGTTTGATCAAGACTGCCGCCTCAGAAGAACAAAAACTCGACTGGATTCCTCGCATCACGGAGGGTTCACTGAAACTGGCCCTCGCCCACACCGAGCCCGAGAGTCGCTACCAAAGCGCTCGGGTCTCGACCCAGGCGAGATTGAATGGCAAAGTCTTTGTCCTCAATGGCAGCAAAGCCGTGGTGCTGCACGGCCACGTGGCCGACGCTTTTTTGGTCTCGGCCCGCACCCAGGGTGCGGACCACAGCCAAGAGGGCATCTCACTTTTTTGGGTGGATGCGACCAGCCCTGGACTCAGCGCCCAAACCTACACCACCCAAGACGGCGCGCGTGCATGTGATTTGACACTCAAGGACTGCCAGGTCCCCGCCCAGAACCTGATCGGTGCTTCAGGGGGTGCCCTGGCCTCGATCGAAATCGCACTGGAGTGTGGCAATGCGGCTCTCTGTGCTGAGGCCACCGGCATCATGACGGTCATGAATGAGTTGACGCTCGCCTACCTCAAAACACGCCAACAGTTTGGCGTGACCATTGGCAGCTTTCAAGCCCTGCAACACCGAATGGTCGAGATGCTGATCTTGGAGCAGCAAAGCCGCTCCATGGCGATTTTGGCCGCACAGGCTCTGAGTGAAAGCGACCCCCCAAAAAGAGCGCGCGACGTCTCGGCTGCCAAGGCCTACATCTGCCAGGCCGCTCAAAAAGTCGGACAAGAGGCCATCCAACTGCACGGTGGCATCGGTGTGACCCACGAGGTGAGCATCGCCCACTATTTCAAGCGCCTGACCATGATCACACTGGTGCTGGGGGATTTCAACCACCACCTGGGAAAAGTAAGCGACCATTTGCTAGGCCAGCCCTGAGTGAAATAAAACTTGCACTCAAACTTATGCTCAAACTTGCGATCACCCCTTGCGATCACCCCTTGCGATCACCCCTTGCGACCACTCCTTGCGACCAC